>CAJULV010000017.1 GCA_910587555.1 uncultured Acetatifactor sp. | reverse complement strand
TACTATATTGAGTTTTCACGTGACTTAACTGAACTTAATCAGCAGACACTATTTATATAGCAATTTTGACTTTGAACTAAAAAAAGAAGCGTGAAATTCCCATTGTAGAATAAAGGAGGAGAAATTCAATGAACGATTTAAAAGAATTAGGGAAACTGATGAAAGAGCATCCTGTCATAATTGTTGTAACATTAGCGGCGATGGTTGTAGGTGCAATTTTTGGAGCAGTTGCGTTTTATCAGGGGTGGTTAGGATGAAGGAAACAGCAAACAGGGGAAAAGGAAAAACGCTCCTGATTTCAGCCGGCATAGAAATCATGCTGATTATCTGCATTACGGCAGCGAATCTCAATCCAACGCCCATACTATATTTTATTTTTTACAATCTCCTGTATGGGCTGGTATTCAGCCTTTTGATTCCGCTGTACTGTTTGTATAAGGAAAATGGAGTACCGGTTTCTGGCAGAGTATTAGCAGAAGTCGGTTTCAAAAAGCCGGGCATACGGCAATGGGGTGTTTTGGCTGCCTTTGTGGTATTTTCCGTTGGAGGGCAGCTTATCCCAAAGATGGCTGTCGGCGAGCAGATCCCCTGGCGCTTGCTGCCTATGGGAATTGTGCCGCTGATTATGACCACGTTTTTTGAGGAATTTTTATTCCGGGGATTTGTGCAGAGCCAGATCGACCGGCAATTTGGGTGGGTACCGGCAATTTTGGTTTCCGGGGCAATGTTCTCCCTTTACCATTTGGGCTATCCGGGATTCCGCACCTGGGAGGACATTCTTCTGCTGTTTGCAGTAGGGGTTGGATTTGCGGCTGCATACAAGCTATCTGGTAATAACCTGATGGTATCCTTCTTTGTGAACCTGCCGAATGCTTTTGTTACTTACATATTGAAATATGAGCAGTTCCCCGTTATGCGTGTCAGCTCCACCATAGCGGCGGCTGTTACATTGGTGTTGATTGGGCTGATTCTTTTATCATACTATAATTGTGTGCGCTACAGCGCACATGGAATCAGAAGTTGACATGGTGCCTTTCCGGGTCGACATTATATCGAAATACAGATCAAAGGAGGCAATAGAATATGGAACTTGTAAAACTGACACACGAAAATATCGAAAAGGAGCACATCTGCTGTGCAATCTCCAATAACAAGGATATCCAGGTCATGTCCAAAAAGAACTGGCTGAAAGACAGGCTGGACGAGGGGCTTGTATTCCTAAAAGGCAATGTCCGGGGAAAATGCTTCATTGAGTATATCCCTGCGGAATACGCATGGGCGCCTATTGAAGCAGAAGGCTATATGTACATTGACTGCCTGTGGGTATCCGGGCAGTTCAAGGGGCATGGATACTCGAACCTGCTGCTGGAAACGTGCATCAAGGACAGTAAAGAGAAAGGAAAAAAGGGGCTTGTGATCCTGTCCTCCAGGAAAAAGATGGGATTCCTCTCTGACCCGAAATATATGGGCTATAAGGGCTTTCAGACAGCGGATACGGCAGAGCCTTATTTTGAGCTGATGTACCTGCCATTTGAGGAGGGCGCACATCTTCCCCGCTTCCGGGACAGCGTGGGCAGGCATGAAGATATGCCGGAAGGATTTGTGCTGTATTACACAAACCAATGCCCCTTTACGGCGAAGTATGTACCGATACTGGAGGAGATGGCAAAGGTCAGGAATGCAGTGTTTCAGTCCGTACATATCCAGACCAGAGAGGATGCGCAGAATGCCCCTTCGCCCTTTACAACCTTTTCCCTTTTCCATGACGGGCAGCTCGTGACCCATGAAATCCTGTCGGAAAAGAAATTTGATAAAATCTTAGCAGATAAAGGAGTGTGAAGTGTGAGAAGAAGTTCTAAGCGTTCAAAATGCGTACGCTAAGAACTTCTACGGCGCAAAAGAGCGCCTATCTCACACGGAAGAACGCAAGAGCGGCGTTCTTCATCCATTGTTTGTGCCGCTGAAGCGGCATGTCTGGAAGTTTGAAAGCAAACTTACAAATTTTGATTGGTATATGCGCGGCATCCACAAACTTGACATGCGCAAAAGGCCGCGCAGAAATGGGGATAAAAATGATTCAATTAGTAAGACCAACAGAAGAACGGAAAGAACAGGCAGTCGAATTCAGACAGGAATTTTTTGATCATGGAGAATCCGTCATTAACGGAAGTGAGTTGTTTGATAAAACAGAGGATTATACAGAATGGTGCAGATCCATAGACGCAAACACGAAAGAGGAGACGGTGAATCCGAATTGGGTTATAACGGACACATTCTTTGTCGTTGATGATCAGGATAGAATTGTGGGAATCATTGATTTATGGCATACGCTGAACGATTTTCTGAAGGATCTCGGTCATTGCGGTTACAGCGTCCGACCGTCAGAAAGAAGAAAAGGCTTCGCTGCGGAAATGCTGCGGCAGTTATTGGAGACTGCCAAAAAGGCGGGGATGAACGAACTGTATCTTTCTGTGGAAAGGAAGAATGAACCTTCGGTTAAAACAATCATCCGGAATGGCGGAGTCTATGAGCGCAGCTTTGAAATTGATGGAGAACAGGCGGATATTTACAGGATCGCCCTGTCGGAATAGCCATACTGGTACAACGGATACGGCAGAGCTGCAAGCTGCCTGGGGGGAAGAATGATAGGATTAAAAAGAGGAAGCGTAGAGCTTTCATCCCATCAGGAGGAATGGGATAAAAATGCCGAAAATGTAATTTTGGAATTGAAGCAGCTTTTCGGAAATGCCGCTGTTGACATCCAGCATGTGGGAAGCACTGCGATTGCTTCCATTTATGCAAAACCAATTATTGACATTGTGATTGGCCTCCGTGATTTGAATGATATTTCACCTTATATGCAACTGTTGGAAGAACACGGTTTTATTTTTCGCGGGGAAGATGTTGCCGGGCAAATGCTGTTTGTAATGGGTGATTTTGAAAAAGATACGCGCACACATCATATCCATGCAGTCAAATGGAATGGGACAGAATGGAAGAACTATATCAATTTTCGGGATTACATGAATTGCAATCCTGATAAAGCCATGCGATACGATGCCTGTAAGAAAAAACTGGCATTACAATTTCCAGATGACCGAAGAAGCTATACGGAAGGCAAGCAGGAATGCATAGAATGCCTGCTGAAAGAAGCATGTGTATGGAGACAGCGGCAGGATACATAGAGAACACAAAGACTTCCCGATGATGGGACTTTATCTGGTATTGGCAGGTGTATTCCTGTACTCCGCCTATGCGACATGGAAAAAAGAGAAGCACAGCGGGGGTTTCTTTTTCGCTGGCGGAGCATGAAGTGGCAGGTCCGATCGGGCTGAACGGGGCCGGGAAAACTACGGTGATGAAGATTACAGAGAGCATTGGTATGGCAGGCTGCACAGCTGTGGATATACAGCTTGCAGGCAGCGGCAGTGACGAGACAGTATCAGCGATACGAAGCCTCTTTCCAGCGGATAGCTCCATTGCAGATAAACGGCTGTCAAATTCGGAATCCCAGAGTTCCTATTATACGGGAGCGGTATTCATTTACGGGTTCCTGGTCATCATTGCGCTGATCACCGTGTTCATGGTGCGGTATCGCTCACAATACGCAGCCGGACCATATTGTCTTCGTGGTGCAGGTTTACAACAGAAAAATCCCGGCTGTATTTTGGGACTTCCTGATTGTCAATCAAGATTTCCCAGACTTTCCCTTTGATATGGTCTGTAACTGTTTCCATGGGTTCTCCAAGCAAGAATTGTCCGCTTTTCATCATCAAAATGTAGTCGGCGATATAGGAAACATCCGATACGATGTGCGTGGACAGGATAACAATTTTCTCTTTTGCAAAATCGGATATGAGGTTGCGTTGTTTTGCCGTTTTGGCGACAAACAGCGAGAGCCTGGTGAATCTGCTTTCGAAGCTTGGAGGCGGGCGGGACAGGGCCGCCGATGAGAGGAATGCCGCTTATCTGATACAGCTCTGGACACTTGCCGGAATCCTGGCGGTAAATTCCGTGACTGTTACTTTGACTGTTACCGGAAGCATGGTACAGGATGAAGCTGAAAGCGGCTTATGGCATTTTATGCCATACCCGTAAATCGAATCAGACTGTTGCTTGGGTATGTATTGGCAGCCTGGCTGGTGGGAACGGGAATGTGCCTGCTGACCCTGGCGGTTGGAGAGGGCTATTTTGCGCTGAAACCGGTGGTTTCCCGGACAAAGGATTCCGGGTAGGCAAAGCGCATGAACGGGAGACTTTAAAAGTAATTAAAGTTAAAAAAACAGCTTCCCATTTTGAGATATCTGTGTTATACTTAAGGACATGGAAGCATAGCTCAGCTGGGATGAGCGCTCGCCTGACTAGCGGGAGGCCAAGGGTTCGAGCCCCTTTGCTTCCATTTTTTTGTATCCGTCTAATGGGAGTGTCCCATTGTTTTCCCGATACCATGTGCCATATTATAATTATAAATACTTCCCGTGTCAGGGAAAGCTTTCTCTGCATGGGAGCCTGGAAGGAGACGGAAGGACAGGGTTCGAAGCATAAGTCGGAGGAGGTTGGAAAATGGCAGAGGGCAGAAAAAAGATGCTGGTAACGGGGGCATCCGGGTTCCTGGGAAGCAGAATCGCATCATTTTACCGGGACAGGTATGAGGTCTGCGTCCCGTCACATGGGGAGATGGATATTGCGGACCTGGAGAGTGTGAAGCGTGTATTTGACAGGCTCTGTCCCCATGTGGTGGTACATTGCGCAGCGGTTTCGGATGTGGGGGCCTGTGAGAGGGAGCCGGAGAGCTCCTGGAAGATCAATGTGGATGGGAGCCGGAATATTGCGCAGATGTCAGCATTCCATCATGCGAAATGCCTGGCTGCCAGTTCCGACCAGGTATATTTCGGGAGCGTAGGGACAGAGCCGCACAGGGAGGACGAGGAACTGCGCCCCGGGAATGTGTACGGCAGGGAGAAGCTGAGAGCCGAGGAGGAATGCCTGAAGGTAAACCCGGAATGCATCCTGCTGCGTCTGTCATGGATGTATGACGCAGGCGTGATCAGGGAGGGGGAGCATGGGGATTTCTTCCGGATACTGGCGGCAAATCTGAAGAATTCGGAGGAGCTGAAATATCCGGTTCACGACAGGCGGGGAATTACGGACGTGAATGAGGTGGTGCGCAATCTGGAGCAGGCATTTCAACTGAAGGGGGGAGTCTATAATTTCGGTTCCCCCAATGACAGAAATACCTATGAAACGGTAGTGGAGCTGTTCCGCGCCCTTGGATGGGACACGGCCCGCCTGAGAGGAGATACGGAAATCCATGCCCTGGCACCCAGAAATCTGACCATGGACCCCGGCAGGCTTCAGGGGTATGGGATTACCTTTTCTCCTACGGTTCTGGCCCTTGGGAAGAACGGACGGCTGTATTTTTCCATTTATACCCACAAACGAAATTAATTGCCGTCTGCACAGTATAACGAGTGAACGCATCGGCAATCCAGAGCTGAAAGCGGCAATTAAATGCGTTCACGAGTATAACCAACGGGGCCGTATATTATCAGGCCTGGGATTTATAACAGAGCGGAAGGCAGAGGCGGGAAGGGGCCTGCCTGCTTCTGTCTGCAGAGAGGATGGGCAGAATGCAAGTGTACAAAGCACCCATGGGGTGGAACAGCTATGACTATTATGACACAACTGTCAGCGAGGAGAGAGTCAGGGCCAATGCAGACTATATGGCTGCGCATTTGAAGGATGCAGGTTGGGAGTATGTGGTAGTGGATATTCAGTGGTATGCCGGGGATGCCGGTACCATGCGGGACAGATACCAGTACATTCCCTTCGGCGAAGCGGAGATGGACGAATACGGACGGCTGCAGCCGGATGTAAAGCGCTTTCCCTCCTCGGCGGGAGGAAAGGGTTTCGGCCCGCTGGCGGAATATGTGCACGGACTGGGGCTGAAGTTCGGCATCCATATCATGCGGGGAATTCCGAGGCTTGCCGCCCACAGGCATCTGCCCATTCTCGGGAGCGATGCAAGGGCAGACCAGGCTGCGGATCCCTCCTCCATCTGCGGATGGAACCCGGATATGTACGGTCTGCGGAAAAACGCAGAGGGCAGCCAGGCTTACTATGACTCCATTATCGGCATGTATGCGCAATGGGGTGTGGATTATATAAAATGCGACGATATCTGCAATACAAATCTGTATCCCCACAATCCCTATTCAGCCGCCCATGAGGTGGAGATGCTGCATGCTGCCATCGAAAAAACGGGCAGGGATATCATACTTTCCCTTTCACCGGGACCGGCGGTTATTGAGAAAGCGTGGCATTACGAAAAATACGCAAATATGTGGCGGATTACCGATGATTTCTGGGATCAGTGGGATCTGCTGCGGAATATGTTTGACAGATGTGAATTGTGGCAGAATCATGTGGCTCCCGGTTCTTATCCTGACTGTGACATGCTGCCGCTTGGGAAACTGGGCGGCGGATTCGGGAACGGAGAGCGGGATACCCGTTTTACCAGGGACGAACAGATCACAATGATGACATTATGGTCAGTATTTGGTTCGCCGCTTATGGCAGGGGCGGAGCTGACGAAGCTGGATGAGTGGACCCTGTGGCTGCTGACCAGGAAGGAGATCCTGAAACTGGTCTCAAATGAATATGTGGGAAGACAGTTTGAGAAAAATGAGGAGTATGCCATCTGGAGCTGCCGTAAGGAAGGCGAACGGTATCTGGCGTTTTTCAATTTTATGGAGGAGGCCAGGCAGGTTTCCTGCAGCCTGGAGGAAGTAGAGCAGTTTGCGGGAAGAACATCAGGAATCTCCAGGGCTGTGGAACTCTGGAGCGGCAGGGATATTGCGCCTGCCGGAGGGGTGCTGACGGATCTTGTGCCTGCCCATGGGGCCAGGCTGTTTGAACTTCTGGACTCGTGACAGGGAGATTCAGAGGGCCGTATCGGATGGAAAAGCCGGAACAGGGAACACCGGGAGGGAAGCGGAATGAAGATTGGAGAAGCGCAGGGGATCTACAGGGAACAGGTCAGGGCATATCAGAAGGAGAGGGCATCGGTGTCAAAGCAGCTTCAGAACCTCCGCCGCCGGATGGAGGCGCATCCGGATGAAAAGGAGCAGTATGAGTCCGAGGCTGCCACCCTGGAGCTGACATTGGAGACCCTGAAAGAGAAGCAGGAAGAGTATCAGGATTATTTAAGCGATCTGGCAGAGCAGTACTGCGCCTACTGGAATGCCACGGTGGGGGAACAGCAGGCGGACGCAGCGGAAGAGTATGCGGTGGATATGGCCAAAATTATGGAGGTGGCCCGCCGTATCATGAGGGGAGCCATTGTTCCTGCGTCAGACGAGCGGAAATTAATGAAATACAGTGAAGAAATGTACCAGACAGCGAAGAATATAGGCGCCATGGTACAGCGGCAGAAGAAGGAGAAATACGATTCCCTCTGGGGTGACGAGGGGAAGAAGGTATACGATGATCCCCGGGAGGCAGCGGAAAACGGGGAAGTGATGGGGGAAGGCCCCCAGCTGACGGACCCGGCTGCAGTTACGGCTGCTGTTTCCGGAGAATGAGCAATGAGGCCTGGCGACTGTGTTTTGGCCGGAAGGGAAGCCGGAGATGTTACATTTGGCTGTATGTGACGATGACATGAGAACCCTGGAGTATCTGGCAGGGGAAGCCGGGAACTGGGCGGAAGCGGAAGGAAGGGCCTGCAGTGTGGAAAGGTATGCTTCTGCGGATGCCTTTTTGTTTGCGTGGGAAGAACGGAAGGATACGGATATTCTGCTCCTGGACATTGAGATGCCGGGGACGGACGGCATGGAGCTGGCGAGACGGCTGCGGCAGCTGGGCAATCCGGTGAACATTATCTTTGTGACGGGAAATCCGGACTTCGCGCTGGAGGGCTATGACCTGGAGGCGGTGTCTTATCTGGTGAAGCCGGTGAAAAAAGACCGTCTGTGGGCGGCGCTTGGCAGGGCCGGGGAGCGGGTCAGGGACAGGGCAGCGATTCTGGCCTGCCTGTCAGCCGGGGAAGTGGAAAAGGTGTTTGCGGCAGATATCTGCTGTCTGGAAAGCCGCGGGCATGACTGTATCCTGTGGAAAAAAGAAGGCCGGGAGCTTGTGTGCAAGACAGGCATTCAGCAGATGGAACAGGAACTGCAGGAATGTACGGATTCCTTTTTTAAGCCGCACAGATCCTACTTTGTGAATCTGGAGCATGTGGAAAGAATCGGAAAGAAGGAAATCTGCATGGACAACGGGATGTCGGTTCCCCTGGCCAGGGGAAAATGGGAGGAGCTGAACCGGGCGTATATGGAATATTTCCGCAGGCAGAGCTTTTGAGACAGCATCCGGCGGGAAAGGGATTTGACAAAAAACGGAGGGAACAGGCGCTATGCTGCAGTTGGGGATCCGGCTTATATGGCTGGTCTTGTATCAGTATTATATAGAGCAGATCTGTGATCTGGAAAAAGGCCGGGGAAAGAGGATTATCGTGTGGGGAATGACAGGAACGGCGCTGCTGGCCACGGAGGCTGTGGTCAGGGCAGGACTGGTTTCCGGGGCCTTAGCTGCTGACCTGGTGATTTTGGGGGGCTGGCTTTTCACGGCGCTGGTCCTGTTTCTGTATGTGCTGTTTTATGACCGGGAGCCTTTAGGGCAGCAGTGGTGGAAGGCGCTGGCTCCGGGGGCGCTGCTGGCTCTGTGCGCCCTGAAGGACGGGCCTGTTTGGGCCGTGCTGCTGAACGGGGCAGTGCTGCCTTTTTTCCTGTGGATGCTCTCCTTTGCAAAGGGATATTTCCGGATGGGAAACGCCCTGGTGAATTTCTCTGTATATGGTATACTGTGCATATATTTATGGAATATCAGAAATCAGGCAGGGACTGTCCAGCTGCTCTGTTTTCTGGCCCTGGAGCTGCTGCTGTTTCTCTCCCTTGAGGGGACGCTTTCTTCCTGGCACAGAGGATTCG
The DNA here is from genome assembly GCA_910587555.1 of uncultured Acetatifactor sp. GTDB lineage: Bacteria > Bacillota > Clostridia > Lachnospirales > Lachnospiraceae > Acetatifactor. The sequence goes on along the minus strand of CAJULV010000017.1, from coordinate 62,552 downwards.
AGGCGCGGACGGAGCTTTTCCAGAGAGAGATCATGAGCCATCAGTATGAGGAAGTGAAGGAAATATACCTGAATATGAGGGGATGGCGGCATGATTACCACAACCATCTGCAGGTGATGAAGGTACAGATTGCCCAGGGACAGCTGGAGGAGATGAAGAGCTATCTGGACGATCTGGAGCAGAATCTGGAGCAGGTGGATACTTATGTGAAATCAGGGAATCTCATGGCGGATGCCATATTGAACAGCAAACTGTCCATTGCCGGGCAGAAGGGGATCCGGGTGAACTGCAAGGCCGTACTGCCGGCCTCGCTGTCCGTGGAGGATGTGGATTTGTGCGTGCTGCTGGGCAATCTGCTGGACAATGCTCTGGAGGCCTGTGAGAAGATTCCGGAGGAACAGCGGTTTCTGCGTATTTACATGGTAGTGAACAGATCGCAGCTTTACATGTCCGTTCAGAATTCCGCCAGGGAGGAACTGGATTTTAACGAGAGGAATTATATCTCCACAAAGCGGGGCAATCATGGACTGGGTATGAAGCGGGTGAAAGCCTTGGCGGACAAATATGAGGGGTATCTTACCCTGGCCAATGAACCGGGTATCTTTGCGGCGGAGGTGACTCTTCCTCTGTGAGGAATCTGCCGGGAACATTTCGTGCTGAAAATTGAACATTTTGTGAGGAAATCCCCCGTTTGGGGGATTTTTATATTATGCTAACATTATACGGCGTATGAGCGGAAGTGAGAAGGGAGGAACCGAAACATTGGGAAAGAAAAATCAGGAAAAGGAAGTGCAGATGAAGGAGAGGCAGGGGAAGAAGACAAAAAGAGCAAAAGAAGAAGAGGATTACAGGCGTTATCTCCTGTGGGACAATTACAGAGCAGCCTTCTCCAAGTTCAGAAAGGCCATGGGAGCCCGGTATCTGGCGGTTGTCGGCGGGAAAATAGGGATATCCGTGCTGCGTCCCTTTGCGGCCATGGCTCTGCCCAGCGCAGTGGTATATCTGCTGGAAAGCGGCTGGCAGCCGGAGATCATCTTTCTGGCCCTGGCAGGATATGTGCTGGCGCTGCAGATCCTGGGCACAGCGGGAGATTATCTGGGGAATATGAGCCGGAAGGGGAGATTCGTATTTCGTATAGGTCTGGGAGCGGAGCTGTTTGAGACTGCGCTGAGCGCGGAGTTTGAGAAATTTGAGAGCTCAAGGGGCCAGCAGAAGATGGAAGGAGCCAGAGGAAATATTTATTATGGCAATGATACGGGAATCGAAGCTTTTTTAGGAGAGTTCGAGAATGCGGCCATTGCTCTGGCCGGACTTATCGTATATTCGGTGCTCATGGGCAGAATTAATTTCTGGGTGCTTTTGCTGCTGTTCGGTTCTTCGGGAGTGATTATGGCAGTGAATTTCTATGGGGATCAACGCACGGTTAAGCAATTATATGACGGATTTCCTGGAGCTGATGAAGATGGAGAACGGTCATGTCGCAGGAAGCATTCCCGTGGAGAAGCGTCTGGACGGAGAGTATGAGATTGCATTTCAGGATGTGAGCTTCCGCTATCCGGGCAGTGAGGAGATGATTCTAAAGCATGTGAACTGTAAGATTAAAATGAAAGACAAGCTGGCGCTGGTGGGAGAAAACGGCGCGGGAAAGACTACTTTTGTAAAGCTTCTCTGCAGGCTGTATGAACCTACCGAGGGCGTCATTACCCTGAACGGCATAGACATCCGGAAATACCGGGAGGAGGAATACAGAGAGCTGTTCGGTGTGGTTTTTCAGGATTTCAAGCTGTTTGCCTTTCCGATGTGGCAGAATCTTGTCACCTCTTATGAGCGGGACGATGCCCGGATCAGAGACTGTCTGGAGCGGGCAGGGGCTGCGGGTTTTGCGGAGAAGCTTCCGGAGGGAATGGACACGCTGCTGTTTAAGGACAGGGAGGGCGGCGTGGACATCAGCGGCGGGGAGGCCCAGAAGCTGGCCCTGGCCAGAGCGCTGTACAAGGACGCGCCCTTTGTGGTACTGGACGAACCCACAGCCGCCTTAGACCCCATCAGCGAGGCCCAGGTGTACGCAGGGTTCCATGAGATGGTGAGAGACAAGACCAGTATCTACATCTCCCACCGCATGAGCAGCTGCAGGTTCTGCGACGATATTGTGGTATTCCGGGACGGAGAGATTGTGGAGCGGGGAAGCCATGAGGAGCTTCTGGAAAAACAGGGGCATTATGCGAAGATGTGGCATGCCCAGGCGAAATATTACGTAAATAAAGAGGGCTGCTGAGGCGGAAGAACCGGGCAGGGTTTTTGCAGCAGAGAAGACCGGGGGGCAAAATCCGGGAAGAAAAGAAGGAAAAAAGGAAATGAAAAAAGCGGAAATGAAAGAGTTAAAAAAATATCCCATCTGGAGCAATTGTCTTTACACCTTCAGGGCGCTGAGACGAGAGGAGGGGACAAGAGCCTTTGCGGTCTGCGTGGGGGATACTCTGTGCAGTGTGCTGCTGCCTTTTCTGGAGGCTGCCATGGCGGGAGCTGCAGCCGCCTGCCTGGTAAGCGGAAAAGCGCCCTGGGTGAGGCTGCTGATGGTGGCAGGGTACATTCTTCTGCTCCAGGGAGCCCGTTTTCTTCAGGGAAATCTGAAGGAATTGCGGAATAAGCTGTTTTTCCTGTTCCGCATCGATATCACAAGGGAATTTGAACGCAAGACACTGGAAATGGACATACAGAGCCTGGAAAGCGCCGGGGGAAGGAAGAAATGGGAGGCTGCGCAGCGCAATCTCTACATGGGAAACGGAGCCGGGATAGAGGCCTATGCCAAAAGCTACTGGGATATGCTGGCCAACCTGGGCGGTCTGGCGGTCTACGGGGTGATTGTGGGCAGGGAAAGCGGATTCCTTCTGGCATTTCTGGTTCTGCAGACTTTTATTGTGACAGGTTTTCATCTTCTGGCTGCCAGACGGACTTACGGGATGGAGGAGGAGATCGAGGATATCTGGAAGGAGTTCCGGTATTTAAGGAGGGAATCCATTCTTCCGGGCAACGGAAAGGATATCCGTCTGTATCGGATGGACAGGTGGTTTCCGGAAGCCATGAGGGAGAGCATCAGAAAGATATGCGCCCTGATTGACCGGGAGGAAAACGGATACATGGCTGCCGGGATGGGCAATCGTCTGCTTACCTTTGCCAGGAGCGCAGTGGTTTACGGATGGCTGATCAGGGAGATGCTTCTGGGCAGCCTGGGACTTCCGGCCTTTCTGCTGTATGTGGGCATTGTGGCCGGTTTTGAGGCCTGGGTAAGGGGATTTCTGGAAGCGGTTATCAATATTTTCAGTAATGAAAAAATCATGAAATCCTATCGGGATTTCATGGATTACGGGATTGTGGAGGAGGGGAAGCCCGCACCCGGGAAACAGGGAAAACCGCACGAGATTCGTCTGGAGCATGTGACATTCCGCTATGAGGGCAGCAGGGAGGACACCATACAGGATCTGAGCCTGACCATCCGGGCCGGGGAGAAGCTGGCTCTGGTGGGCAGGAACGGCGCCGGGAAGACTACGCTGATCAAGCTGCTGTGCGGACTGTACCGTCCTTCCTCCGGTAAGATTTATCTGGATGGCCAGGATATGCAGACCCTGTCCCAGAGGGAGATTTTCCGGGAATTTGCCGTGGTATTCCAGGAGGTGTTCGCCTTTTCGTTCCCGCTGTCGGAGAATGTGTCCTGTGCGCAGGCGGGAACCGAGGACGGAGAGAGGCTGCGGCGCTGTCTGGAAAAAGCAGGGTTGTGGGAGCGTGTACAGGCGCTTCCGAAGAAGGCGGGAACCAGCATGAATCAGGATATGGATAAGGAAGGGGTGACGCTTTCCGGAGGGGAACTGCAGAAGATGATGCTGGCCAGGGCGCTGTACAAGGACGCGCCGGTGGTGATTCTGGACGAGCCCACCGCGGCTCTGGATCCCATTGCAGAGAGTGAAATGTACGAAAAATATGACGGAATGATCCGGGGTAAGACAGCCGTATTTATCTCCCACAGGTTAAGTTCCACACGGTTTTGCGATCGTATCCTTTTTATGGAACAGGGACGCATTCTCCAGGAGGGAAGCCACGAGAGCCTGATGAAACAGGGAGGGGCCTATGCGGAGCTTTTTGCCCTGCAGGCAAGGTATTACCAAAAGGCAAAAAAGTGATACAGATGAATCTGAAACAGGAGAATTGACATGCAGAAATTAAAATCCATTCACAGAACAGGCTTTCGGATCATGAAGATGATCCACAGGGAGGATTCCCTTATTATTCCGCTGCATCTGCTCAAGGTGGCGCTTTCCCTGACGCAGACCTATGCAGGACTCTTTGTGACCGCGGAGATGATCGACGCCCTGCTCCTTGAGGAATACAGGAAGGCGGCGGGTCTGGCGCTTCTGCTGCTGGGACTTGGCCTGCTCCTGGGACTTACGGAGCAGCTGCTCCGGCGGCAGTTCAAAGGCAGGCTGACGAAGATATGGCTGATCTTCTATGTCTGGCTGCGGGAAAAAGCCTTTTCCATGGACTACGAGACCATGGAGAACCCGGAAGCTGCGGAAAAGCTTCTTTTTTCCGAGAGGACATCGGATATGTACGGCGGTCTTGGCGTCCTTTTGTGCCATTATACCGATATTTTACAGGCGATTCTCAATATATTCCTGTCGGTTTTTCTGGTGGGCTGTCTGTGCGCTTCCGGACCCCGGGGGGAGTTTGGCCTGTTGGGGATACTGGCCCGGCCGCTGCCCTCGTTTCTGCTGTTCGCGGGAACGCTTGGGGGAATGGCTTTCTGCGCCTTTAGGGGATTCGGAAAATTTGCCCGCAGGCAGATGGAGATTTTCCAGGCCCATACGTGGGAGGAGCACAAGCTGATGTATCTGAATCAGCAGATATTCGGGGAGGCAAAGGTGGGGAAGATCATCCGCATTTACGGTATGGAGGAGATGATTCTGCACAATTCCGCGGAATTCGGCAAAAGGGCCCGGGCCTATTTTTCCGCCAGCTGCGACGTGGGAAGGGCGGAGGCCAATGCCAACCGACTGGTAAATGCTTTTTTTACGGTTGTCACCTATTTCCTGGTGGCGCTGAAGACGGTGACGGGAGCCGTTACCGTAGGCGCTTTCACCCGCTATGCGGGGGCGCTGAACCAGTTTGGCGGAGCCTGCTTTTCCGTGATTGCAAAGCATGGAGAACTGCAGAAAATCTGCATCTATACAGACGAATTTCTGAAGTTTCTGGACACGGAGAATGTTCATGGGAAGGGCAGTATCCCGGTGGAGAAACGGGATGACGGGGAGTATGAGCTGGCCTTTGAGAACGTGAGCTTCCGGTATCCGGGCAGTGAGATTCCCGTATTGAAAAATGTGAACTGCAGAATCAATATCCGGGGGAAAATGGCGGTGGTGGGACGCAACGGCGCCGGAAAAACCACATTTATCAAGCTGCTCTGCCGCCTTTATGACCCAACTGAGGGGAGAATCACCTTAAACGGCGTGGATATCCGCAAATACAGCCAGGAGGAGTACCGGGGCCTCTTCAGCGTGGTGTTCCAGGATTTCAAACTGTTTTCTTTCTCTGTGGGGGAAAATGTCGCCGCAGGCTATGAATGGCAGGAGGAGAAGCTCTGGGATGCTCTGCGCCAGGCGGAAGCGGACGGCTTTGTCAGGGATATGGAGAAGCAGCTGGACACCTATCTGTACAAGGATCTTCGGGACGGGGTGGCCGTCAGCGGAGGGGAGGCCCAGAAACTGGCGTTGGCAAGGGCCCTGTACAAAGATGCGCCTGTAGTCATACTGGATGAACCAACGGCTGCCCTGGACGCTAAGGCGGAGGCGCAGATTTACGCCCGGTTTAACGAAATGGTGGAGGGCAGAACCAGTATCTACATTTCCCACAGAATGAGCAGCTGCCGGTTCTGTGACGAAATTATCGTATTCCATGAGGGGGAAATCGTGGAGCGGGGCAGCCATGAGGAACTCTATGCCGCGGGAGGCCGGTATACGCAGATGTGGAATGCCCAGGCAAGGTATTATGTCTGAACCGGTTCAGGCTGCTGCCATTAGATGACGATGTTGTCATTTTTGTGGGCACGCCCCTGCCGGGCAGAAAATTCAGCGTGGATACGGTGGAAGCCTTTTATGTACCCCAGGGGACCTTTGTGAGGCTGGACCCCATGATTCTCCACGGCGCCCAGTTTGCGGTGAACAGGGAGACTGCCCATGTGGCCTGCTTCCTGCCGGGACGGACCTTCAAAAACGATATGCTCGCGGAGTTTCTGCCGGAGGAAGGGCAGGCGGTACTGGCAGACGAACAGAATTTTCCCTATTGACAAAAACAGGAAATAAGATGTATACTTAAAGAAGTTAGCGGCCACTAACACAAAATGGCCGCATTTTTTAAGGACATGGGTTAGTTTTTACTAACCAAATAGGGCTGCATCCGCAGCGATTTATACTGCACACCGGTTGAATTTGCAGTACAACCCGACTGCAGACCGCCAGCCAGGTATTTTCCCGTAGGCATTACTGTAAATCCTGGCGGTCTGCAGTATAAATAGGAGGTAAATTTATGATGATCAATAAAAGGCTGATCGGGACTGTCAGCGAGAGTAAAAAATATATAGCGGGCAACGTGGCGGCCCAGTGGTGTTCCCTTGCGGCGAATATAGCCCTGATGACGGCATTAACAGGTCTGCTTGCTTCTCTTTTCCATAAAACGGCAGATAAAAACAGCGGGTTCTTTACGGCTGCGGCAGCAGGGGCAGCGGTTACGGTCCGTTTTGTCTGTACACTCCTTTCAAGCCGTATGGGATATCTCTCATCAAAAACGGTAAAAAAAGTACTGCGTGAAAAAATATATGAAAAACTTCTGCGGCTGGGCGCTTCTTACAATGGGCAGGTGAAGACATCGGAAGTGGTGCAGGTGGCGGTAGAGGGGGTGGAGCAGCTTGAAACCTACTTCGGGTCATATCTTCCGCAGTTCTTCTATGCGATGCTTGCCCCGCTTACATTGTTTGCCTGTTTGTGCTTTGTCAATGTGCCCTCCGCGGTTGTCCTGCTTGTATGTGTGCCCCTGATACCCGTTTCCATAGCGGCGGTGCAGACATGGGCGAAAAAGCTGCTGTCTAAATACTGGGGGCAGTACACGGCTTTGGGAGATACCTTTCTGGAAAACCTGCAGGGACTTACCACACTTAAAATCTACCAGGCGGACGGTTTTAAGAATGAGGAGATGAATCGCGAGGCGGAAAAATTCCGTAGAATAACCATGAAAGTTCTGACAATGCAGCTTAATTCGATTACCATCATGGACCTGATTGCCTATGGGGGCGCGGCATTAGGGGTGATTATGGCGGCAACGCAGTTCCGTGCAGGGAATGTGACGCTTTCGGGATGTCTTTTGCTTATCCTTCTTTCGGCGGATTTCTTTATCCCCATGCGGCAGCTTGGCAGTTTCTTCCATGTGGCGATGAACGGCATGGCGGCAGGCGACAAGATTTTCCGCCTGCTGGATCTGCCTGAAACAGAAGAGAAGACAGGATGCTTTCCGCCGGACTGCGACATTGTCTGTACCGGACTGCGGTTTTCCTATGACGGCAATTCTTCCGGCGGGGGCGGTTTTGACAATGGAGGAAGGGAAATTCTGTGCGGAATTGACATGGAGTTTCCGAAAGGGAGATTTGTTTCCATTGTGGGGGAGAGCGGCTGCGGAAAGTCCACTGTGGCGGCAGTTTTAATGGGGAGAAACAGGGGCTTTGGCGGTTCGGTGGAAATCGGAGGCAGGGCACTGGCAGACATAAGGGAATCGGAACTGATGAAAAACATTACTTATGTCAGCCACCAGAGTTACCTGTTCAAGGGCACGGTGAGAGAGAATCTTCGGATGGGGAAGCCGGACGCCTCTGACCCGGAGCTGTGGGAGGTTTTGGAGCGGGTGAACAGGCGCGGTTCTTCCGCTTCTGCCTTCTTTCCCGTTTCTTCTGCTGGCGGCGTTCTGCTTTGCCAGAAGTTCGGAAAGGCTGAATCACTGGTTTACCGGGACAAAGCTGTATAAAAACAATCTGGAAAGCTACGTGAAAGGCAGGGGCATGACGCGGAAAACGAAAGTTAAGATTATGGTGACGGTTACGCTTTTGATGTCAGTGGGATTTATCATGATGGATCAGGTTCCCGTGGGGAGGATTGTCCTTGCCTGCGTGTGGGTGTTCCATGTCTTTTATTTTATGCTTGGCGTAAAGACGATTCCGAAACGAGAGGCTTCCGGGCAGTCATAGCGGGATGGGGCGCGAACGACACAGAAAGCTTTGCGGGAAATTTGCTGCGATGTTTAAGAAACAACATAAAACAAAATAAATCCACAAAAATATCAATAAAAATAGTGCCAGATTTATTGACATCCCTTTCATATAAGCATATACTGAACAATATGGACAACTTTGAAAATCCGGCAGGAGAGACAGGCCGGATTCTGTAGAGGAGGAGCGCAGTATGCTTAGCAGAAATGACTTTCCGGTATTGGAATTTGATGACAATCCCACAGCGAAATTAAATCCCGGCAGTTTTGGGCATGAGAAGTTCGGGACGGACAAGATGGTAATTACCTTTTTTCCGGAAGTGGTGAACAAACTGGCGGCGCAGGGACAGATCAGGGAAGAGCGGCTTATGGCGGGCGAAAACCCATTTATGATTTATCATTTTACAGAACATCCTGACGTGCTGCTGACGTTGGGACAGGTGGGCTGTCCCGCCTGCGGGGGAAATCTGGACGAATTTCATGCAATGGGAATTGAGAAAGTCATGTTCTGCGGCGGCGGGGGCGTTCTGGACCGGAACATTGCGGTGGGTGAGATTCTGGTGGTAGACGGAGCCATCAGGGACGAGGGCTTCTCCTATCAGTACATAGCGCCCTCAAGAGTGATATATACAGATCCGGAGGTTACCGGTAAAATCAAAAATTACCTCAACGGCCGCAGCATACCTTATCTGAATGGTCTGACCTGGACCACGGACGCTCTTTTCCGGGAGACAGCCCAGAGAATCAGCAGGAGAAAAGAGGAAGGCGCGAAGATTGTGGAAATGGAACAGGCCGGGTGCATTGCCGTTGCCCGGTTTCGGAACTTTGCCTATGGCGCGCTGATCTATGGCGGGGATGATGTTTCCGGAGAAGAATGGTCCGGAAGAGGATGGAACACCCGGGAGGGAATCCGGCATGATTTGGTTATGCTGTGCAGGGAACTGGTGGAGATCATTTAGTCTGATCCCAACATCATAATATAAAGAGATAACGCAGATAAAGGAAAAGCAGCACACAGTACTGGATATGGAAAGGAGCAGCAATGGCAAAGTATTACACAGAAGAAATTCCCAAAACGGAGCGAATCCCCAAACTGGTAGCTCATCTTTACGCCAAAATGCCGGAGATCGAGTCCGCCAGGGCGAAGCTGATCACGGAATCTTATAAAGCGACGGAGGACAGGCCCATTGTCATGCGGCGCGCTCTGGCTTTTGCCCATATACTTGACAACATTCCCATTATTATCAGGGAGGACGAACTGGTGGTGGGCAGCAGTACCATTGCACCCCGGGGCTGCCAGACCTATCCGGAATTTTCCTATCAATGGCTGGAGGCGGAGTTCGACACCGTGGCCACGCGGAAAGCGGACCCTTTCTACATAGCGGAGCAGACCAAGAAAGACCTTCTGGAGGCGGACGCCTACTGGAAAGGGAAAACCACCAGTGAACTGGCCACCGCCCTCATGACCGAGGAGACGAAGAAGGCCATGGAGCACAATATTTTCACTCCGGGCAATTATTTTTATAACGGCGTGGGGCATGTGACCGTGCAATATGACAAGGTCCTGGCCATTGGCTACAGGGGACTGATTCAGGAGATGGAGGCGGAACTGGACAAGTGCAATCCGGGGGATGCGGACTACTGTACCAAGAGCCAGTTTTTGAAGGCGGCCATCTTGAGCTGTGAGGCCGTGATCCGGTATGCCCGCAGGTATGCGGAACTGGCGGAGAAAGAGGGGGCGGCCTGCAGGGATTCGGCCAGGAAGCAGGAGCTGCTGCAGATAGCGGCCAACTGCGCCCGGGTGCCGGAATACGGGGCTTCCACGTTCCACGAAGCCTGCCAGAGCTTCTGGTTTGTGCAGCAGCTGATTCAGCTGGAGTCCAGTGGGCATTCGATTTCGCCGGGACGTTTTGACCAATATATGTATCCTTATTATAAGAAGGATCTGGAGGCGGGAAAGCTGTCCAGGGAGTTCGCCCAGGAGCTTATCGACTGTATCTGGGTAAAATTAAACGATTTGAACAAATGCCGTGACGCTGCCAGTGCAGAGGGCTTTGCGGGCTACAGCCTGTTCCAGAACCTGATCGTAGGGGGGCAGGACAAGGAAGGGTTAGACGTGACCAACGATCTGTCCTTTATGTGTATCAGCGCCTCCAAGCATGTGTTTCTGCCGCAGCCATCTCTGTCCATTCGGGTGTGGAACAAGTCTCCCCATGATCTGCTGATGAAGGCGGCGGACCTGACCCGCACGGGAATCGGGCTTCCTGCCTATTATAATGACGAGGTGATTATCCCCTCCCTGTTGAGCCGGGGCCTGACTTTGGAGGACGCCAGGGAGTACAATATCATCGGCTGTGTGGAGCCACAGAAGGCAGGCAAGACGGAAGGGTGGCATGACGCGGCCTTCTACAATATGTGCCGTCCTCTGGAACTGGTATTTTCCAACGGATGGGATAAGGGGGAGAAGATCAGCATAGAGACCGGGGACGTGGAAAATATGTCCACGTTTGAAGAATTTTACGATGCTTATAAAAAGCAGATGGAATACAATATATCTCTGTTGGTAAATGCGGACAATGCCATTGACGTGGCCCATGCCGTCAGATGTCCCCTGCCATTCCTGTCCTGCATGGTGGAGGACTGCATTAAGAGGGGCAAAACCGTTCAGGAGGGCGGCGCGGTCTACAATTTCACCGGGCCACAGGGCTTCGGCATTGCAAATATGGCGGACTCGCTGTATGCCATTAAGAAACTGGTATTTGACGAGAAAAAGGTGACTCTGGCGGAGTACAAGCGTGCCCTTGCCATGAATTACGGACAGGGCTTTGACGCTGTCAGCGCAGGGGAGATTGTTACGGAAATCCTTAGGGAGATGAGCAGAGCGAATCTCCTTGAGATGAGCAAGGTGATGGGGAAGAACGGCATGTCCGTGGACGAGGACCAGGTGGCGGGCATGATTGCGGCGGTGATGAATACGGAGGTTTCGCCGGAAGAGAAGAAGCGCTATGAGGAGCTGCGGGCCATGATCGATGAGGTGCCCAAGTTCGGAAACGATAACGAAGAAGTGGACATGTTTGCACGGGATGTAGCGTATACCTATACCAGGCCATTGCTGAAATACCGCAATCCCAGAGGGGGCCAGTTCCAGGCTGGACTATATCCCGTATCCGCCAATGTGCCTCTGGGCGCCCAGACCGGGGCGACTCCTGACGGCAGGCTGGCCCATACGCCTGTGGCGGATGGGGTTTCGCCTTCCGCGGGCAAGGATGTGTTGGGGCCCACTGCTGCGGCAAATTCCGTGTCCAAGTTAGACCATGGAATCGCTTCCAACGGCACTTTGTTTAATCAGAAATTTCATCCCACTGCTCTAAGCGGGGAGAAGGGACTGGAGAATTTTGTGGCGTTAATCCGTTCCTATTTTGACCAGAAGGGCAGTCATATGCAGTTCAATGTGGTGGACAGGCAGACATTGTTGGATGCCCAGGCCCATCCGGAGAAATATGCCCATCTGGTGGTGCGTGTGGCAGGGTACAGCGCGCTGTTTACCACGTTGTCCAAGTCGCTGCAGGATGATATTATCCGCAGGACGGAGCAGGGGTTCTAAGGATGGGGGAAGCTGCCATATCGGGGCGTCGGGGGACGGCGGGCAGCCCGCGGCGGCTTTGCTCATCGGCGCTAAGGGCGTTCCGAGGAGCCTTGGCATCGGCAATGCGCGCCATAGGACGCGCATCGCCGAAAGTCTCCTCTCCACAACGCGCCCAGTGTTTTCGCAAAGCCGCCGCGGTCTGCCCTGCCTGTTTTGCGGCCGCCGGAGAAGCGGGGCTTCCATGCGTAAGGCATCAGGATAAGCGGTGCTTCCCAGGTGTAAGGTATCAGGAGAAAAGCAGCGGTTGGCGGTATGGCAGAGGGCTTTCCATGCGGAAACAAGAAGGGTATTTAGATACTTCCTTTTCGGAATTGTGTACCCATTGGAAAATGACTTATTAATATACATTGTAAATGGAAGATAAAGATTTTATAATTAACTATATAAACTGGAATTTCATAAAGGAGTGTGACTGCATGAAAAAGCTGATTTTTGGTTGTGCCTTAATGCTATGTGGAATTATTGGCGGAACTGGTTGGCTGATCGCAAGCGCATCTGTCATTCAGGAAGGAGCGTGGTCAACAGTTTTAAATGTATTTGATTTTGGTGGCATTGAATGTTATATTATTCTTTTTTTCTATGTTCTCGCCGTTATAGGAATAGTTGTCGCAGCCAAAGCCTTGAAGGAAGATAAGTAATTTCCAGTTTATAGAACTGTTAAGTTGTCGAAAAACACTTTTTCGAAAAGGGAGTTTAGATAGTCTGGGGAGAAGGGGCCTGCGGATTTCTGCAGGGCTGATTTTCTTCGGTTATGGAGAGAACAGGAGCCGGAGGGGAAAGAATAGGATGATCAAGCCGAAGCATCTTGAAAAAATATACCATCCTACAGATGAAGAAGGATATGAGGGCAGGATTATTTGCCAGTGCGGATGCAAAGCATTTAAAATACGGTGCTTTGGCGAGTTTTATGGCAGGTACAAAATGTCAGTCCATGAATATGAGAACAAATATGCACAGGCGGTACGTGCAGTTTGCGGGGATTGCGGGACAGATTATCTGCTGTACGATTTTGCGCTGCATGGTTATGACGGACTCATCTGCGGGGAAGGCATTGCTGTACCTGACGAAATCTTAGATGATTTTATTACGGAAACAGACAGCTTATTTGAGGTGGAAATGTTTCTGGAATATGATGGGGAAGAAGATTTTCTGGAGGATGTGGTGAATGATACCTGGCTGCAAAAAGACTTTCATTTTACAGTGGCTGACAGAGCGAATGTCTGGTGTTCGGTTGCCATTGAACTGAAAGGTGTGCAGTCGGGAACGGACTACAAGGACTTTTTAATTGAGGAACTGGCGTAGCGGAATCCCCGGTTTAAGAATGGCCTTGACTTTACCCTTTCGTGCCATGGCGCAGCGATTTATACCCACAAACGAAATTAATTGCCGTCTGCACAGTATAACGAGTGAACGCATCGGCAATCCAGAGCTGAAAGCGGCAATTAAATGCGTTCACGAGTATAAATCAGGGAGGAAAATATAGGGAGGTAAAAGGTATGAGGAAGTTTGCGGTCTTATTATATCCGGACTTTTCTTTGCAGGAGATCACCTGTCTTACATCTGCGCTCACAGTCTGGTTTGGTGAGAAGATTGATTTTATTGCCGGTGAAAACAGAGAATATGTGAGCGAGGAAGGCTTCCGTATCCTTCCCACAAAGACAACGGCAGAAGCAAAGATAACCGATTACAGCTGCGTGATATTGCCGGGAACAATCCATCCATTGCCTGCGCTGTTCGATGATGCATTGATTGACTTTATCAGAAGCGGAATGCATTCGGATGTTGTCTTTGCGGCGATTTCTTCCGCTCCGATTTTGCTGTCCAAAGCGGGAATTCTTGGCGGCAGGAAATTTACTTCGGGTTATTTTATGCAGATGGCGGACGTTTTTGATTTTGTGGAAAAGCAAAACTTCCTGCACAAGGGAGTCGTGGAAGACGGAAATGTGATAACGGGTATCGGGATGTTTTTCCGGGAATTTGCGGAAGCTGTTCTGCGAAGGTTTGCATATGATATCGGAGATCATTTCATGCGTTACAAGCCGGAAGATTTTACGGAAGAAGAGCTGACATTTTACTGGTCTGATGATGAATATCAGGAATTTCTGGAGGAATTGAAGGATTATACCCGATGAGGGAAGCATTCTGGTTTGTGAGGAAGCTTTATGGATATCGCTTTATACTATCAGGAAAAAGGAAATCAGGAACCCTTTATCCTGTTGCATGGGAACGGAGAGGACGGCACTTATTTCAGGCACCAAATAGAATATTTTAGCCGCAGATACAGAGTGATTGCCTTAGACACACGAGGGCATGGTAAGTCGCCAAGGGGTACGGCTCCTTTTACGATTGCGCAGTTTTCCCGGGATTTGTATGATTTTATGACAGATTTGGAAATTCCTGCCGCAGTCATTTTGGGATTTTCAGACGGGGCAAATATCGCCATGCAGTTTGCAATAAAGCATCCGGATAAGGTAAAGGCATTGATCTTAAACGGAGGAAACCTGAATCCGGATGGTGTGAAAAGGACGACACAGATTCCGATTGAAATAGGATATAAAATAGCAAAACGATTTGCCTCCAAGTCGCCGGGTGCAAAAAGGAGTGCCGAAATGCTCGGCCTGATGGTGAATGAGCCGAATATTGAGCCGAAAGAATTGGCAAAAATAACAGCTCCCACACTGGTGATTTGCGGAAGCCGCGATATGATTAAGGAATCCCATACAAAAAAGATTGCGGAAAATGTACCCGGTGCTAAATTGGCAATCGTGAAGGGCACTCATTTTATTGCAAATAAGAAATATGCCGCATTCAATAAAGAGGTGGAAGCCTTTTTACAGAGCAGCAGATAGAAAACGGACAGACATAGGATGCCGGAACAGTCCTCTGTCGTCTTCAATATTGCAGCAGATAAGGTGAATGTAGTCGGGATATTTCATCGGTTGGAGAATTACCGTAAGAGAATATCACATTTTTTATATGGGAAAGTCGAGAAAGGGATAGTAGATGATCGTAAAAAACCAATTTCCGATTCTGGAGTACAGTACGGATAAAATCGCTGTGATCAATCCGGACAGAGAGGCATCCAAACCGGACAGGGACGGACAGGGGGAGGGTGGATTCCGGCGGTTTCCAAGGCTCTGCCTGGTGACATTTTTTGAGGAGGTTCTTGCCGCGGCAGTGGAGCGGTATGGAGGCGAAAAGATAGGGACTTATGTGTCCGAAATGAAGGATTTTCATGTGTACCGTTTTGCTGTAAACGGAACGGAAATCTGTGCCGTACAGGCGGTGGTGGCCTCCGGCTCCATTGCCATGATGACGGATATGCTCTATGGCTGCGGGGTGGAGGTGATCGTCTGCTGCGGGGGCTGCGGCGTACTGGATGATATTCCGGAGGGGGATGTGATTATTCCGGTGCGTGCTCTGCGGGACGAGGGGGCTTCCTATAAATACCTGCCCCCTGCCCGGTTTATCGAGCTGCAGTCCGGTCCCATAGAGAGCTTCCGGAAAGTCCTGGAGAGACATGACATTCCCTACATAGAGTGCGCAACCTGGTCCACTGACGGTTTTTACCGGGAAACCCGGGAGATGGTGGCCTACCGGAGGGAAGAGGGCTGCAAAGTAGTGGAGATGGAATGCGCAGCCATGGCGGCTATTGCGGAGTTTCGGGGAAAGACCTTCGGACAGCTGCTTTACAGCGGGGATATTCTCATCGGCGGTGCGGAAGACTATGACGACAGGGACTGGAACAATAATGTTTCCGCCAGGGAGAGGCTGTTTGCCCTTGCCCTGGAGGCTCTGTGCATGCTGTGAGAAAGGAGAGGCTGTGTATACCGGAGGAATGCAGATGAAACGTTATGACAAGGAATTCTGGGAGATGTTGGATGTTTTGGTTCATGCTTCGGAAATCGCAGGCCAAAGGGAACGGTGGAAGAAGAAAAAATGGTTGTGTATCAGGCGCATAATGAAACACAGTATATGAAGGGGATCATGATAAGGCGATAAGGGCCGGGGCGGTTCCGGGATAATTTGTGATCGGAAGGCCTGCGGCAGCGGAGCGAAGGTGGTAGAAAATGGCAGCGGATTATTTACAGACAAAAGGAAGAATCTTTGATATACAGCGTTATTCCATACATGACGGAACGGGAATCCGTACTATATGCTTTTTGAAAGGCTGCGTACTGCGGTGCAAATGGTGCTGTAACCCGGAATCCCAGGAGTACCCCATCCAGGAGATGATTGTCCGGGGGAAGGCGAAAACCATCGGCCGGGACGTGACGGTGGCGGAGGTCATGGAGACCGTGGAGAAGGACAGGCCCTATTACAACCGTTCCGGCGGGGGACTGACCCTTTCCGGCGGGGAGAGTCTCTGTCAGCCGGAGTTTGCCCGGGATTTGCTCCGTGCGGCAAAGGCGGTGGGAATTAACACGGCCATGGAGAGCATGGGCTGCGCCAAATGGGAGGTTATCCGGGAGATTCTGCCATATCTTGATCATTATCTCATGGATATCAAGCATATGGACAGCGGCAAACACAGACAGTTTACGGGCAAGGGCAATGAGCTGATGTTGGAGAATGCGAAGAAGATTGCAGCTTCCGGCCAGACGTATCTAAGCATACGGGTGCCCGTTATTCCCACCTTCAATGATACAAGCGGGGAAGTGAAAGCCATTGCACGGTTCGCGGATGCCCTGCCCGGGGTGGAGGAGATCTACCTGCTTCCTTACCACAGGCTTGGGCAGGACAAGTATGCGGGACTTGGGCGGACCTATGAACTGCCGGATATCCTGCCGCCGGAGCAGTCCCATATGGAGCAGCTGAAGAGGGAAGTGGAGGACTGTACCAAATTAAAGTGCCATATAGGCGGTTGATCTTTCTTTTTCAGAAAAGGGTGGATTTGATGTAAGACTGGGAAAGGACAAAGCTTGATGGCAGCACAGGGGCTTTCGCAAGGAAAATCGAACGAAAGGTGCTGCACGATATAATGTCCCTGAAATTGTGGAAAAGAAAGCCAAAACAGGATTGCTTTATCTCGCTTTATTATAGAAGGGAAGCCTGACTTCGGGATGCTTTAGGGGGAAGCGTTTCCGGGGCAGAGGAGTGGACGGCACAGCTGACAGGGCCTGGATAGGAGAGAAAAGGATGAGGATGATAGACGATATTACCAACTTTATTTTTCTGGAAGATATTCCTCCCGGGGATGGAATTTCAATGGAAGAAAAGCACTCCGATGTTATTTTCATTCCGGGCGGCTCTTATCCGGAACTGCCGGAGCGGGCGGCGGAATTGTGGAAAGCGGGATATGCGCCCTATATCGTGCCTTCAGGCAGATATTCCGTAACAGTGGGAAAATTCACGGGCGCGAAGTCAAAGGCGGATGTCTACGGAAAGGATTATGCTACGGAATGCGAATTTTATACGGATGTACTTCTGTCCAAGGGAGTCGCCCTGGACGGCATTTTTCCGGAGGCGGAGGCACAGTTTACCGCGGAAAACGCCAGATTTTCCAGAAAAATCCTGGACGGGAAAGGCATTCACCCGAAAAAGGCCATTCTCTGCTGTAAGGGATACCATTCCAGAAGGTGCCTGATGTATTACCAGTTGAATTTTCCCGAAACGGAATTTCTCATTGCGCCGGTTTATGTGGATGTGACCAGGGAAAAATGGTATCGGACAAAACGGGGGCAGGAGAAGGTCCTGGGGGAATTGAAACGTCTGGGGACACAGTTTACTCCGGAGCTTACGCCGGAGTGGCAGAATGTAAAAAGAAAAGTGTAAAGCCTTAATCATTCAATAAAGACTTTACACCTCCTGTTATGAGTTACGATTTATGTATGGTTAATTGCCGTCTTCCAACATTGATTGAAAGATATCTTTTAACTTTTGTAAATCCTCGTTATCGGGTGTTTTCATTAGAGCGTTATTGATAAATTCCAAAGCGAGCCGGATAAATCCCTGAAACTGTTTATTTGTCATTCCCATATCTGTAGCCATCCTATCACCGCCTTTCTGATAGAATCAGTATAGCGGATTTGAGAAAAGATGTAAAGCTTTTATTCAGTTATTAAGGTGCTGTTAATCGTAGTGTGTCAGCCGCGGAACTGCATAGGAACTGGTGGAAAATCTGTCGTATACCTGTGGCAGGCATATGAGGTTGGAAGAAGCATACAGAATGATTTCCTTTTGCATTATATCATATGCAGGCCCTGTCTGTAAACGGTCTGGGAAGTCAATGATGAGTTAATTGTGGGAAAGGTTGGGAAAGATACAGAACAATTTAAGCGGGAGCCGCAGGTGGAAACAATGTGGACAGAAAGGAGACTCCATATGGGTATTTATTTAAATCCGACAAATGAAGGCTTTTGGACAGCAGTTCGCTCGGAGATCTATGTGGACAAGACAGGACTGCTTGCCTGTACGAACCGGTATTTGAATACGGAACAGAAATATTTCTGCGTCAGCAGGCCCAGGCGCTTCGGAAAGTCTATGGCGCTTAAGATGCTTGCGGCTTATTACAGCAGCAGTTGTGATTCCAAAGAGCTGTTTGCAGGGCTGAAGATAGAAGAAAGCAAATCCTATTCCGAATATCTGAACCGGTTTGACGTGATTCTGCTGAATATGCAGCAGTTTGTGATACGCGCTAGGGATTCTGGGATGATAGAATATCTGGAGCGGGTGGTGCTTGAGGATATTCGGGAAATATATGGAGATTTGCTTCCGCAGGATACAATTGTTTTGGCGGAGGCGCTTGAAAGAATTTACGCCAAAACCGGAAAGCAGTTTGTTTTCCTGATTGACGAATGGGACTGTGTAATGAGAGAGCGGCAGGATTCGGAGGCGCTGCAGAAGGAGTATCTTGATTTTTTGAGGAATCTGCTGAAGGACCAGGCTTATGTGGCGCTTGCCTACATGACAGGAATTCTCCCGGTAAAAAAATACGGTCAACATTCAGCGCTGAATATGTTCTGGGAATATTCCATGACGGATCAGGCTTTCCTGGAGGAATATACCGGATTTACGGAAGAGGAGGTCAGGGGGCTGTGTCAGCGGTTTTCCATGAATTATGAGGAGACAAAGGCCTGGTATGACGGATATCAATTGACGGAATTCAAGCATGTATACAATCCCAAATCCGTTGTGGAGTCTATGCTTCGCCGGAGATTTTCAAACTATTGGACGTCCACAGAGACCTATGATGCACTGAAGATATACATGGATATGGATTTCGACGGACTGCGGGCAGATGTCATTGGGATGTTGGGCGGGGAGCGCGTCCGGGTAAACACCAGAAGCTTCCAGAATGACATGTGTACCTTCCGGACAAAGGATGATGTACTGACCCTGCTGATTCACCTGGGATATCTGGGATATGACTCCGTGGAGAGAGAGGCTTTTATTCCCAATAAGGAAATCAGCGAGGAATTTGAGAACGCCATGAGTGTGGGCGGTTGGGCGGAAGTCATGAATGTGTTGAGGGCATCGGAACGGCTGTTGGAGGATACCCTTCGGGGGGATGAAAAACGAGTTGCGGAAGGTTTGGACAGGGCCCACAGGGAGGTGGCTTCCATTCTGACCTACAATGACGAGAGCTGCCTGGGGGCGGCCGTCAGCCTGGCATATTACAGTGCCAGAAGGGATTATCGAATGATACGGGAGTTTCCCACCGGCCGGGGGTTTGCCGATGTGGTATTCCTGCCCCTGCCCGGCCGCAGGAAACCGGCTATTGTGGTGGAATTAAAATTTGATAAATCCGCGTCGGCAGCTCTTGCGCAGATCAGGGAACGACAGTATACCCGGGCTCTGGAGGGGTATTCCGGCGAGATTCTGTTGGTGGGCGTGAATTATGATAAGGACAGCAGTGAGAAAATGCACAGCTGCGTGATCGAAAGGGTGGAGTAAGGCGCCTATAGAAGCGTGGGGGCTGTGGAGGCATAACAAAATATGGGAGGAAGCGGCATGAAAATAGGCGAAGTCGGATTGCTGACCAATGATGTGATAAGACTGGCGGACTTTTATAAAAAGCTGCTGCAGATCGATAACGGAAGCAATGACAGGGTACACCAGACCCTGATCGCGGAAGAAACCATGCTGACCATATATCATGACGGCACAGAGAAAAATAACCGGAATCAGAATATTTGCCTGGCATTTACCGTGGAGGATATTCAGCGGGAATATGACAGGGTCAGGGAACTGGGGGTCAAAATCATAGAACCGCCTGCAGCGCGTCCCTGGGGAGCAGTGAATATGAGCTTTTATGACCCGGATGGAAATACTGTCTTTCTCCGGGCCTTTCCGCAGCAGCCTCCCATACAAAAGACAAATTATCCGCCGGGATGGCTGTCTGACATCAGCTTTGTGGTGATTTTTGCAAATTACCAGGGGAAATGGGTTTACTGTCTGCATAAGCGCCGGGGAAGCTTTGAGCATCCGGGCGGTCATGTGGAGCGGGGAGAGACGCCCCTGCAGGCGGCGAGACGGGAGCTGTACGAGGAATCGGGGATTACGGACTGTCATCTGACGCCGCTGTGGGATTATGAACAGAAGTGGGAGGATGGCGTGGGAAAGAATAACGGCAGAGTCTTCTATGCAGAGGTTCATTCCATGGGGGAGCTGCCGGAGAGCGAAATGAGCCGTGTTGAACTGTTTTCCTCCGTGCCGGAAAATTATACCTATGATTCCGCGGAGGAAGCCCGGGATTTAGAGCGGATAGAGAACATGCTCCGGGCCTTCCGGGAGTAGCGGCTTCCGGCATGGTCTGTGGGGAAGCGGGGAGACTACGCTGAACCGGAGTTGTCCAAAGATTGGTCTGTTTCCGCCCCATGCCGGAAAAGACGGATATAGAAACCACAAAAATAAAACAAAAACGACACAATCCAACAATTATTTGTTGACTTGTATGGTGGATAGGCTTATAATGAAGGAAAAGCATTTCCATAGAAACCAAAAACGAATCAGGAGGAAGCAAAATGCAGAACGAGTACGAAGTAAAAAAAGAGATTTGTGACATTGGCAGGAGAATTTACAACAGGAACATGGTTGCGGCAAACGACGGCAATATTTCCGTGAAGATCAGCGACAACGAATTTCTGTGTACCCCTACCGGCGTGTCCAAGGGCTTCATGACCCCCGAATACATCTGTAAAGTGGACGCCCAGGGCAATGTCATTCAGGCCAACGGCAATTTCCGGCCTTCATCCGAGATCAAGATGCATATGAGAGTGTATCAGGAGAGACCTGACGTAAAGAGCGTGGTACATGCTCATCCCGTATATGCCACCAGTTTTGCCATTGCAGGCATTCCCCTGACCCAGCCCATCATGCCCGAGGCGGTTATTGCACTGGGCTGCGTTCCCATTGCAAAATACGGCAGACCTTCCACCATGGAGATTCCCGATGCGGTTTCCGAGTATGTGCAGCATTTTGACGCCGTGCTGTTGGAGAACCACGGCGCGCTGACCTATTCCGATTCCCTGCTTGCGGCATACCTGAAGATGGAATCCGTGGAATTCTACGCGCAGCTCCTG
This sequence comes from uncultured Acetatifactor sp., assembly GCA_910587555.1. Lineage (GTDB taxonomy): Bacteria > Bacillota > Clostridia > Lachnospirales > Lachnospiraceae > Acetatifactor. The sequence goes on along the minus strand of CAJULV010000017.1, from coordinate 41,084 downwards.
TACCAGTCCAGAGTACTGGGCGGACCCAAGGAATTTACCCCGCAGCAGGTGGAAGATCTGTACGAAATCAGAAGACAGTTCGGCATGAAGGGACGTCATCCCGCCAATCTCTGCCCTAACGCAAAGGAAGGCAAGCCCAGCTGCCATACCTGCGGAGGCGGATGCCACAGCGGCAAGGAGAGCGGAGCCGTTTCTGCCGACATGGTGGCGGAGATCACCAGGAAGGTGTTGGAGCAGTTAGGAAAATAAGGATTCCGGATCTCCCATTGAGGAAATGTCTATAGGACAGGCATTTCAGGAGAGTCATCGTATCATATGGAAGAAGGGCATTCCATGGAAAACAGAGAGATAGAAGCAATCGTCCGTGAGGTCCTGAAAGCAGCAGAGGGCGGAAACGGGGCGGTATTCCGTCAGCCAGGGGAGACATTCCCGACAGAACAGAAAACATCTGCCGAAGCCGGGGAGATTTCGGGGACAGCCGCCTGGACAGGGAGCAGGAAGGTAATTCCCGGGTCCGGAAACCTTGCGGCGGCAAACGGCGGTCTGGTTCCCGTGACCATGCCCCTGGCCCTTGCGGTGAAGCTCATCGAGAGCATTGAGGCAAAGGCTGCGGAATGGGGCATGCGGGTGGTTACCGCCGTCTCCGATGCGTCCGCCAGGCCAGTGGCCGTTCACTGTATGGACGGAGCCTACATAGGAAGCTTTGACGTGGCGCTGAACAAGACATATACATCCATTGCCTTTCAGATGTCCACTGCGCAGTTGGGGACTTTAAGCCGGCCGGGGGAGAGCCTGTACGGCATACAGTTTACCAATGAGGGCAGAATCGTTATTTTTGGAGGCGGGGAGGTGCTGAAGCGGGGCGATGCGATTGTGGGCGCCCTGGGTGTCAGCGGCGGCAGCGCCGAACAGGACACAGCGTTGGCTGCTTACGGAAAATCAGTTTTTGAAAATTTAGAGGGACTTTCCAATTAAGAGCCGTCGCGCAGCGGCAAAAGCAAAGTATTGAAGGCGTGGGAGAGAACGCCGAGAATACTTTGCCTAAAAGAGCCGTCGCGCAGCGACAAAAGCAAAGTATTGAAGGCGTAGGAGAGAAAGTTTCATGAGGGATCTATCGAATGAAACTTTGTCTCATGAGAGAACGCCGAGAATACTTTGCCTAAAAGAGCCGTCGCGCAGCGACTAAAATAGGAGGTAGCAAAGTGCTTATAAATGAGAATCTGGTACAGGACATTGTACAGGAAGTCGTGGCGAAGATGCAGATTGCGGAATCTCCAGGCGGCAAGCACGGCATTTTTAAGGACATGAACGAAGCCATTGCGGCCGCAAAGGCATCCCAGGAGAAAGTCCGCAGAATGTCCCTTGACCAGAGAGAGCAGATCATCGGAAATATCCGCAGACGAACCCATGAAAATGCGGAACTCATTGCCAGAATGGGCGTAAACGAGACAGGAATGGGCAATGTGGGACATAAGATATTAAAGCATCGGCTGGTGGCGGACAAAACCCCCGGCACGGAAGACTTGAAGACGACGGCGTGGTCCGGAGACAGGGGACTGACATTGATTGAAATGGGACCCTTCGGGGTTATCGGAGCCATCACCCCCTGCACCAATCCAAGCGAGACCGTCATCTGCAATTCCATCGGCATGATTGCCGCAGGAAATACGGTGGTGTTCAATCCCCATCCCCAGGCGGTGAGGACCACCATCTTTGCCATCAACATGATCAATGAGGCTTCCCTGGAGGCAGGAGGGCCGGACAATGTGGCCTGCACCGTGGAACAGCCCACTCTGGACACCAGTAATGTGATGATGAAGCACAAGGATATCCCGCTTCTGGTGGCCACCGGAGGGCCGGGTGTGGTGACGGCAGTGCTTTCCTCGGGAAAGAGGGGCATCGGCGCAGGGGCGGGCAATCCCCCCGCAGTGGTGGACGAGACGGCGGATGTGAGAAAGGCAGCAGCGGATATCGTCAACGGCTGTACCTTTGACAACAACCTTCCCTGCATCGCGGAGAAGGAGATCGTGGCAGTGGAATCCATTGCGGACGAATTGATGCACTACATGATAGCCGAACAGGGCTGTTACCTGATTTCCAGGGAGGAGCAGGAAAGGCTTACGGCAACGGTGCTCACCCCCAAGGGGCTGAACCGCAACTGTGTGGGCCGGGATGCCAAAACCCTGCTTGGGATGATTGGGGTGACGGTGCCCGACAATATCCGCTGCATTGTTTTTGAAGGACCCAAGGAGCATCCTCTGATTGCCGAGGAGCTGATGATGCCTATTTTGGGCATGGTCCGGGCGAAGGATATCGACGACGCCATAGAGCAGGCCGTGTGGCTTGAGCATGGCAACCGTCACTCCGCTCATATTCACTCCAAGAATATAGACAATATTACAAAGTACGCGAGAGCCATTGATACGGCCATCCTGGTGAAAAACGCGCCTTCCTATGCGGCGCTTGGCTTCGGCGGAGAAGGCTACTGCACCTTTACCATAGCCAGCCGCACAGGCGAGGGCCTGACCAGTACCCGGTCCTTCACCAAGAGCAGGCGCTGCGTCATGTCCGACAGCCTCTGCATCCGGTAATGCGCGGCAGCAGTGCGGAAGGCAGAAGCGACAAACAGAAAGGAGATTATAGAATGGCAGATACGGCACAGATAGAAGAGATTGTGAAACAGGTGCTGGCCAGTATTTCGGGAACCGCAGCCGCGGCTTCCGCTACAGGCAGCGGGGCGGCAGGCGCAGAGATTCCGGGGACGGCCCATGTGGCAATGCTCACCGGTCTGGAGCATTTTGACGTAAAGGAATTTCCCATGCCGGAAGTGGGCGACGACGACATTCTGGTAAAGGTGGAAGGCTGCGGCGTCTGCGGTACGGACGCCCATGAATTCAAGAGAGACCCCTTCGGCCTGATTCCCGTGGCCCTGGGACACGAGGGAACCGGCGAGATCGTGAAGATGGGGAAAAATGTAAAGAAGGACAGCGCGGGCAAGGATTTAAAGCTTGGCGACAAAGTGGTTACCTGCATGATTTTCAAGGATAACCCGGATATCACCATGTTTGACCTGAATAAGCAGAATGTGGGCGGCGCCGATGTGTACGGCCTGCTTCCGGACGACGATATTCACCTGAACGGATGGTTTTCCGATTATATCCTGATACGGAAAGGTTCCACCGTGTTTAACGTAAGCGATCTGGACCTGTATTCCAGAGTACTCATTGAACCCTGCGCGGTGCTGATCCATGCTGTGGAGCGGGCCAAGAGTACGGGAATACTGCGGTTCAACAGCAGAGTGGTGGTACAGGGCTGCGGACCCATCGGGCTGATCTGCATTGCCATCTTGCGCACCATGGGCATCAACAGGATTGTGGCTGTGGACGGAGAACAGAAGCGTCTGGATTTCGCAAAGGAACTGGGAGCTTCCGATTCCGTGAACTTTAAGGAACACAAGGGGATTGAGGCCCTGACAGCGGCCGTGGAGGAGAAATGCGAAGGACATCTGGCGGATTTCGCCTTCCAGTGCACAGGCTCTCCTGCAGGACATTCCAATATCTATAAGTTCATCCGCAACGGCGGCGGACTTTGCGAACTGGGATTCTTCATCAACGGCGGCGACGCCACCATCAATCCGCACTTTGATATCTGCTCCAAGGAGATTACCACGGTGGGGTCCTGGGTTTATACCCTGCGGGATTATGCCACCACCTTTGATTTCCTCAAGAGCGCCAAGAAAATGGGCCTTCCCATGGATAAGCTGATTACCCATACATATCCCCTGGAGGAAATCAATGAGGCGCTGAAGACCAATCTGGCCATGACAGGACTGAAGATTGCGATTATCAATAAATAAGATAAAGATGCGGGAATCAACTCTTTTCAAGGAAGACAGCTTTCCAAGAGAGAAAAAAGTCTATGGAAGAAAAGAAATCAATGGAAGAGAGTAAGTCTATGGAAGAAAAGAAGGAAGGAACAAATTCCGCGGAAGAAGCGGTGGGATTGTTGGAGGTATTCGGACTGACCTGCGCGTTCCTTGCGGCCGACGCAGGCTGTAAGGCCGCAGATGTCACACTGGAGACTTTTGATAAAAACAAACCGGCAAATGCGGACGCGCTGCCGGTCCCCTTACTGGTGACGGTGAAATTCAGGGGAAGCGTGGCGGCTGTGGAAGCGGCCATGGAAGCGGGAGAGGCGGTGGCAAAATCCCTCACCGGCGTAGTCCAGAGGCACATTATCCCCAGACCTACCGGGGATACCGGCAAAATGCTGAAAATCAGCGCATTTGACAAAAATTGATAGGGAGTAAGAACGTTGCGGTTTACAGGCAGTTCCTCCGGATGTTTTCGTGGGCACTCTGCACCAACAGGCCCGGGACTGCAGGCGCCGGTAGGAGCGGCAGAGCCGTGGGAAGCCGTGAACGGTAACGAAAGAAATCAGAAAGAGCGTATAGGCAGGAAAGGAGAGCACTATGGCACAGGAAGCATTGGGAATGGTAGAAACAAGAGGTCTTACGGCAGCCATTGAGGCAGCGGATGCAATGACCAAGTCCGCGGAAGTATCTCTGGTGGGCACCGAGAAAATCGGTTCCGGACTGGTAACCGTAATGGTGCGGGGAGATGTAGGCGCCGTAAAGGCAGCCGTGGAAAGCGGTTCCGCAGCCGCTGGCAGGCTTGGCGAACTGGTGGCGGCCCATGTGATTCCCAGACCCCATTCCGACGTGGAGAAGATTCTCCCGAAGATCTGACAGGACAGCGGGGAGCGGCGGGACGGCTGACCGCCTCCTGACAAACTGCTGCAGACAGGGAAGAGATTGCAATATCAGTAAAGGAGCCGGCAAATGAGCAATACATCATTGGGCTTTATCGAAATTACAGGTGTGGTTGCCGCCGTGGATGCCCTGGACATTATGTGCAAGACATCCGGCGTGGAGCTGGCCACCTGGGAGAGAAAACTGGGGGGAAGGCTTGTAACCATTGTGGTAAAGGGTGACGTGGCGTCTGTCACGGAAGCCGTGGAGACCGCCGCTGCAAAGGCCATCAAAAAGCCTGTGGCAAAAGGCGTCCTGGCGAACCCCCACGAAGAGATCGTGAGACTGGTGAACTTAAGCGCAAGCCGTTTCATGAATAAAGACACGCAGCCCGGCCTGGACGAAAGAACCATCCAGGAAGTGTAGAAAAGGGTAACCGGAACAGAGACAGCACCCCCTGGCCGTGCCGGGATTCCCGGTATTCCAAACGGCGGAAGAGGGTTATGGAACGATTAACAGGAGGAGAATAAAATGGCACAGGAAGCATTAGGAATGGTGGAAACAAGAGGTCTGGTTGCGGCGATCGAAGCTGCGGACGCTATGTGTAAGGCTGCGAATGTCAGCCTGGTAGGCACGGAGAAAATCGGTTCCGGACTGGTAACCGTAATGGTACGCGGCGATGTAGGCGCAGTGAAGTCCTCTGTGGAAGCCGGCGCATCCAGCGCATCCAAACTGGGAGAACTGGTAGCTACCCATGTAATTCCCAGGCCTCACAGCGATGTTGAGATGATTCTTCCCGCAGTAAAGGCGTAGTTACTGTGAAAGTCCTGCTGTTTGCCTTGCGGAAAACGCGCAGTCCGAATAAGCTCCCTTGCTTATTCGGCAAGACAGCAGTGCGCCAAACCCGCTTCCCTGGGTACAGGCGCAGGGAGAAGGACAGGGCGATAAGCGGTGCAGGGAAGGAACTTCACGGTCCGGAAGAGCGGAGGCTCGTTTTCCGCCCGGGGCGGGAAGCGGCAATGGAGGAAGAACATGGAACAACAGACAGTGGAAATGATTACCCGGATGGTGCTTCAGGCCATTCGCGGAACGGAGGAGAAGGCCGGCGGATTTCAGGTACCGGTAGGGGTATCCGCAAGACATATCCACCTGACACAGGAGCATGTGGAAATCCTGTTCGGAACCGGCTATCATCTGACGAAGAAAAAAGATCTCATGGGCGGTCAGTATGCCTGCAACGAGACGGTGACCATTGTGGGCCTGAAACTTCGGGCCATCGAAAACGTAAGGGTTCTGGGACCGGTGCGGAAGGCTTCCCAACTGGAGATATCCGCAACGGATGCCATGAAACTGGGCGTAGCGGCTCCCATTCGGGAATCCGGCAATGTAAAAGGCAGCGCCCCCATCGCAGTGGCAGGACCCAAGGGCGTTATCTATCTGGAGGAAGGCTGCATTGTGGCCATGCGCCATATTCATATGTCCCCGGCGGATGCAAATGCGGCGGGAGTCAGGGACGGCGATATTGTGTCCGTGAAAGTGGATAACGAGCGGGGAACCGTGTATGATCAGGTGAAAATCCGTGTAGACGAGAGCTTTACCCTGGAGATGCATATTGATACCGACGAAGCCAATGCCGGTAAGATCAAGACAGGCGACAGGGTGACGATTATCAAATAGCTTTGCGGACGTCAGGCAAAAAGGTCCGCAGAGGAATAAGCATATCTGCAGAATCAGGCTGCAGCTGAATCGGATTGCAACGATAAAACATTGCAATAGGAGCTGTCCGCAAAGCCCTGTAAAACAGGGTAAGCGCTGAATCCGGCATATTTGCGGCGGTTCCGGGGCGGACGGCGGGCGGAAATTTGACATCATGGGCAGACAGCTTTGGACTGCCCGCCGATCTGTCTCAAAATACCGGGGGCGTGCCCGGCGCACAGGCTTAGCCTGCGGCAGTTTCCGGGAGGCCTGGAGTTTAAAGAGAGGCAGTACACTGATAGGAGATACATACCATGATTGTGGGAAAAGTAGTGGGAAGCATCGTTTCCACCCGCAAATGCGAGAATCTGGTTGGAAATAAATTTATGATTATTGAACCCCTGGAAGAAATGTCCGCCGGAGGCGCCCGTTTTGTTGCTATTGACAATATCGGCGCGGGAATCGGCGAGACTGTTCTGGTGGCTACGGGAAGCGCCGCCCGGGTTGGGATGGAAAAGGCGCCTGTGGACGCAGCCATTGTGGGAATTGTTGACGAGTGAGGGTATAGACGGCATTCCGGCCCTTATTATACGACAGAAAGGTAATTCTGGGCTGCCAATCGGGACAGCTGCCCGGCAGTATCAATGGACAGAGCGGCTGCCGTAATGATCATTTTGGAGAATATGATATGGAGATGCAGGCATTGAAGCAGGTTTTGCGGGAAAGCGGCATAGTCGGCGCGGGAGGCGCAGGCTTTCCCACTTATGCGAAACTGGATGAGAGAGCGGAAGTTATATTGATGAACTGCGCAGAGTGCGAACCGCTGCTGAAGCTTCACCGGCAGCTGATGGAACAGTGCGCGGAAGAGATTTTGAGAACCTTTGACGGAATGGCCCGGGCTGTGGGAGCAGGGGAAGCCGTCATCGGCATTAAGAGAGAATACAAGTCCGCCGTAAAGGCGATTGAACGATACATAGACAGATACCCCCATATGCGGGTGCAGCTGTTGGACAGCGCCTATCCCATGGGAGATGAAGTGGTGCTGATCTACGAAGCCACGGGAAGGGTTATCCGGCCCGGCGGGCTTCCCATAGAGGAAGGGGTAGCCGTTTTCAATGTGGAGACGGTCTATAATGTCTGCCGTGCCCTGGAAAAACAGATTCCTGTGGCAGACAAACTGGTGAGCGTGGTAGGGGAAGTATCCCATCCCGTAACGGTGCGGGTGCCAATCGGCGCCTCCATTCGGGATGTGGCGGCTCATGCAGGAGAGATCCTGGTGAAAAATCCGGCCTACCTTGTGGGCGGTCCCATGATGGGAAACCTGCAGGAGGAGATTGACGTGGTGACCAAGACCACCAATGCGGTGATTGTCCTGGACAAAAGCCACAGCCTGATTCAGCGCAAAAACAGGAACGCGGCCATTGACCTGAAACGTGCGGCCTCCGCCTGCTGCCAGTGCGAGACCTGCACCAGTCTCTGCCCCCGCCATGCCCTGGGGCACCCCATCGAACCCCATAAATTTATGCGCAGCGCGGCCAACAAAGATTTTCAGGATACCAATGTATTTTTGAACACCTTTTTCTGCAGCTCCTGCGGTTTGTGCGAGAATTTCTCCTGTCCCCAGGGACTGGCGCCCAGAAGCCTGATCGCCGATTACAAACTGGGACTGCGCAAGGCAGGGGTAAAGGTGCCGCAGGACGTAAAGCCTGCTCCCGTGAACAAGGGCAGGGATTACCGCAAGGCTCCGGAGGAGAGACTGGAGGCACGGCTAGGACTCTCCAAATACAATGTGGACGCGCCCCTGCAGGAGGACGGTTACTGGGAAAAAGAAAATCTGATTCATAAAGTGAAACTGCTTCTAAGTCAGCATATCGGCGCCCCGGCGGTTCCTGTGGTGGAAAAGGGGGCAGAAGTCAGAAAGGGAGACTGCATTGCCCGGCCGGCGGAAGGATTGAGCGTAGGCATTCATGCCTCCGTGGACGGCATTGTACAGGAAGTGACGGAGAAATATATTACGATTGTGCGGCAGTAGACGGACGCTTTTTTGAATTCTTTCTGTATATACGTTTAAGTAAGGAAACGCATGCAGGGCCGTAACACCTGCGGAACTGGAATACGGCATGAGTCCCCGCACATATCCGTAGGATATACGGATGATATATTATGTTTGAGGATTCCCTGGTGAAATTGGTAGGAAAAATCCCTTTTCAGAATGATGTTTCTGGAATGATGCCACGTAATGCACAAATTTTGGAGGTAAGAAATGAAAAAAGCTGTCTTATGGATTCAAATTCTTGTGCTTATCGTTGAATTATTTGTTGTGGTTTTGTTAGGATTTGAAGTGCATGGACATATGAATCCGGATAACATGATAATCGAAGCAGTCATGTTGGGAATATGTTTGACTATCAACATAATTTGTACTTTTTATAAGCTGTATATAGATAGAAAACAACGGATGATGCAGTAGGAACATCTTTCCGAAAAGGAAGTAAGGAAACGCATGCAGGGCCGTAACACCTGCGGAACTGGAATAACAGCATAGTTGTAGGTACGGAAGGGAATTTATGCGGAACTGGAATAGGAGGTACACCCATGGGCAAGGCTTTGGGCATGATAGAATTTAAGACGGTATCTGCCGGAGTGACGGCGGCGGATGCCATGGTAAAAACGGCGGCTGTGGAACTGGTGGAAGCCCAGACCGTATGCCCCGGCAAATACATCGCTCTGATCACCGGAGATTTGAGCGCGGTGGATGCCGCCGTGGAGACGGCAAAGGTACGATATGGGGAGAACCTGATTGACAGCTTTGTTCTGGGAAACCCCCACGAGGGCATTTTCCCCGCAATCTACGGAACCACCCATGTGGAGCATATCAGTTCCCTGGGGATTTTGGAGACCTTTGACGCTGCGGCTATCATCGTTGCGGCGGATGTGGCGGCCAAGACGGCGGATGTGGAGCTGATCGAGCTGCGGATCGCCAAGGGCATGTGCGGAAAATCCTATGTGTTCCTGTGCGGCGAGGTGTCCGCTGTGGAGGCTGCCATTTCGAAAGCGAGAGCCAGTGTGTCCGAAAGCGGCATGTTCCTTGATTCCACGGTGATAGCCCATCCGGATCCCCAGATCTGCAAGTCGATTTTGTAGGGAAGAGTACATGCATAGGTGACGGGACGCGTGGACGGCAAACGGAAGGACCTGGATTTTAATTATTAAAACGGATTGCTGAAGAGAAAAGAGGCGGGGAGTGAGACAGGTATGCTGGCAGTAGAGCGCAGAAATATGATTTTGGAAAAATTGCAGGATGAGCGCAAGGTGGTGGTCAGCGAGTTGAGCGCCCTTTTTGACGTGTCAGAGGAAACGATCCGCCGGGACCTGGATAAACTGGACCGGCAGGGCCTGGCAATCAAGAGCTACGGCGGGGCTGTGCTGAACGAGAATTCGGCCCTGGACATGCCCTTTAATGTCCGCAAAAACCGCAATATCAAGGGGAAGCAGGAGATTGCGGACCTCATCGGCAGCCTGGTGAAGGAAGACGAACATATCATCGTAGATCCCAGTACCACGGCGGTGGCCATTGTGAAAGCCCTGAAAACCAGGAAAAAGCTGACGGTGATCACCAGTTCCATTGAAGTACTGATCGAGCTTTCGGATGTCAGCGGATGGGATATCATCTGCACCGGAGGCGTGCTTCGGGAAAATTACCTGACTCTGGTGGGTTCCCGGGCGGCGGATATGATCAGCTCCTTCTATGCGGACAAGGCCATTATATCCTGCAAGGGCATTGACCTGAATAAGGGAGTAACCGACGCCAACGAGGCGCTTTCCCAGGTGAAGCAGGCAATGCTGCGGTCTGCCAAGCAGCGGATTGTTGCAGCGGACCATACCAAATTCGGAAATGTGGCTTTTTCCCGGATCTGTGAACTGTATGCGGTGGACATGGTGGTGACGGATGTGCGGCCCGGCCGGGAATGGTTGGATTATTTTGAAGAAAAGGGGATAGAGTGTCTCTATGGCAGGGAAGAAATCTGAAAAACAGACAAAAACCATCGCTTTTGTGAACAACAAGGGCGGCAGCGGTAAGACAACTACCTGTGCCAACGTGGGCTATTCCCTTTCCTGTCTTGGCAGAAAGGTATTGCTTCTGGACGGCGATATGCAGATGAACCTGACCCTTTCATATTTTGCGGAAGACAAGGTTCTGGATTTTGCTTCCGGAGACAAAAACATATATACAGCCCTTCGGCAGGAGGCGGACCTGACGGACTATGTAGTATCTACCGCCTATGAAAACCTGGACCTGGTACCTTCCTCCATGCTGATGAGCGGAGTGGAATACGAGCTTTACGCACGTCTTCAGCGGGAACAGATTCTTACAAAATGTCTGGAAAATTTGAAAAACAGTGCAGAATATGACTATATTCTGATAGATGCGCCGCCCACCCTGGGAGGTTGGGTGATGAACATTCTCTGCGCGTCGGACTTCTGTGTGATACCCGTGGAGGCAAGCCCCTGGGGACTCTTCGGTGTGGCGAATATGTTTGATTTTCTGGAAGACATGAAGGAACAGGCGCCTGCCCTGACCCTTCTGGGGGTGGTGATCACCAAGATGGATGCCAGGAAAAATTACGGCAGGCAGACATTGGGAGTTCTGCAGGAGTTTCAGGAAGTAAGGGTTTTTGATACCATTATCCGGGTGGACAGCGAGATCGAATGGGCACAGGACAATTCCAGGCCCGTCGGGGCATATAAGAAATCGGCCAGAAGCGCCGGAGAATACAGGGAACTGGCAAAGGAGGTAGAGAAATATGTCCGTAGGAGCAGGCAGCATTAAGAGAGCGGCAAGGACGGCCGGGAAGAAGGAAAATAAGACGGCGCTTCCCAAGGCAGAGGAGAACGGTTCCGTAAAGGCGGAGCCGGAAGCCGGGAGCGAGACGGCAGCGCAGTCAGACGCAAAAACACAGTCAGATGCGAAGGCGCAGACAGATACAAAAGCACAGGCAGATGCAAAAGTGCAGTCAAACGCAAAAGCACAGACAGATACAAAAGCACAGTCAAGTGCAAAAGCACATACAGCGGGCAGAAAGGCGAAGTCTGCCAAAAAGGAGGCTCCGGAAATGAAAGCATCCGGCAAAGCGGCGGAAAATACCGGCGCTTATGAGGCTTACGGGATAGGTCAGCAGCTTCCGGTATATCTTTTGTAATTTTATCCGGGGCAGTTTTTATCAGTTCTCTTTACCGTTCATAAAAGGTAGGCAGGATGGAGAACTGTTGGGTTTAAAAACGGAGGAAAATATATGAAAAAACATTTTCTTGCGGCAATGTTTTTCGCAATGCTGACGGTTTTTCTGTGGGGCTGTGGTAAAGAGTCCGCTGAATCGGAGGTTCCGTCCGCAGGGGAGGGAGACGAAACTGCGTCTTCCGGCAGCCAGACGGGGGAGGGAAGCCGGGAACTGCCGGAAGGGTATGTGCTGTCCGCCCGTTTTGAGGATGCCGGAGGCGAGGCAGGAATGCACAATGCCTGTATGGCAGGCAGTTCCATATATTATTTTACCAATGATTATGATTCGGAGGAGGAATCCCATGTGAGGGATATCCATGTCCAGGAAAAAGGCCGGGAAGCCAGGCAGCTGCTGCATTTCGGGAAAGGGAAGAATCTGCTGGCAATGACAGCGGGAGAAGACGGAAGCCTGTATTTTCTGTGGGGAGAAAATGAGACTGAAAACGGATTTGAAGCCTGTACATTGGAGAAACGCGGCAGCCAGATGGAGGAAATCTATTCCGTAGATGCCACAGAGGGCATGGAGGGACTGGGCGCTGTCTATGATATGGCCGCTGCGTCCGACGGAAAGCTGTACGGCCTGACGCTCAGGGGCATTGTGCTGTGTTGGGATGAAAATGGGGCGTTCCAGGGACGCTTCGGTCTGCCAGTGGACGGAACAACCGCCAATGGGCAGGAGAGGATATGCTTTGGACTTGCCAATGGGGGTGAGGCGGGCATTTATGCCTTTTGGGGAGGCAAAGAAGGGGTAGAAAACAATATCCACCTTTATGAGCTGAACAGGCTGCAGAAAATGAGCGAAGCGGAGTTGGAGCAGGCAGAGCCGCTGCGGGTGAATTATGCATCTGCAGAGGAAACGGTGGCGGCGGCCGGTGACATGCATATATACAGCGGCTATTCGGACGGGCTTTATATGGCGGACCAGAACAGGATGTGGCAGATAGATAAGATATGGCAGACGGTTCACTGGAGACGCTTTTCCAATGGGAGAACATTCATATAAAGGCCGGATATCTGCAGGCTGTCAGGCGGCAGGAGGACGGCGGTTTCCTGCTGTATATTTTTGACACTCTGGAACAGGAAAACTATTGGGTGGCCCTGGAACCGGTGCCGGCTTCCCAGATTCCGGAGAAAAAGGAACTGGTATTGGGAGTGGCAGGCACCAGTTGGTATAACGATTCCCTGGCGTCAAAGATTGACCAGGTGGTTTTGTCCTACAACCGGATTCACTCGGAATGTCATATTACGGTGAAGGAATATGAGGAAAAAGTGGTTTCGGATTTCCAACTGGAACTCCTGAAAGGGGAGGGGCCTGACATTCTCCTGGAGCGCCAATCCTTTTTTGATATGAACGATCTGTCCGCCAAGGGGGCGGTGGAGGATTTGATGCCTTATCTTGCAGCTGCGGAAGATGTGTCCGCCGAAGATATTCTTCCGGGTATTCTGGACCTGATTACAAAGAACGGAAAAATACCACGGATTCCCTTGAGCTTTGCTGTGGATGTCATGATTCTTCCCGAGGACATGCCCCAGGAAGTTTTGACGCCCCGGGAAATGGCGGAATATATGGCACAGGGTGAGGACACCCGTATTGACTACCTGGTTTCGCCGGAAGCATTTTTGCTGCAGGTTCTCTCGGGAGCGGAGATGGACCATTATGTGGACGAAAACGGCAGGAGCAGCTCTTTTGCGGGGGAAGAATTTGTCAGTCTGTTGGAGAGTCTGGATAAACTGGGGGATTTGAGGAGAATCAGCAAAAGAGGAGAGCGGGCGGAGCTGTTTCACGCAGGACAGCTTCTGGCAGTGACAGAAGAAGTGAATTGCCTGGACGACTATTTCTGTATCAGATCTGCCTTTTCCGGCAAAGGAAGGATCGCCGGATTTCCAAACAGCGCCGGGGAGCTTCGGTATCCGGCGAAGCTCTATGACTGGATGGGGATAAACAGCGCTTCGGAGCATAAGGAGGAAGCCTGGAGCTTTATTGCGTTCTGCCTGTCCTATACAAACCGATCCGACAATGTGGCAGACCGGTTTGTGGTGCTGAAAGACAAGTTTGAACAGCAGATCCGTTATGACAAATCGGGATCCTATTTTATATGGCGCAATGACTATGACGAAAATTTTGAAGGATGGCAGGAGATTGCGTCTGTAACGCCGGAGGAAACGGGACTGCTGCGTGAAATAACGGAACATCTGTATTTCTATGAAAATAAGAGCCTGTTTCAGATAATAAACGAGGAGGCGGCGGCATTTTTTGACGGGAATATCAGCTCGCAGGAGGCAGCGGAGCGGATTCAGAACCGGGCGAACCTGCTGCTGGGGGAATGATGGAGTGAATCAAATGTTTTGAGGACGCCGGAGGCGGGACAGCATAAACAGCAGTTCCGTTTCCGGCTGTTTTTGTATAAAAAATGAATATTAAATTGTTAAATTGCGTGATTTATGCTATATTTTAATGTAGTATTGACATATGAGTGCGTCGTGTCAATTTCTGATTCCACGTGCGTAGGAACATAGAAAATTAGGGTAAAAATACACGAAAGCAGATCCGTTTTCGGGAGAGAGGAACATTAAGAAAGTTAAATTTGTAAAAAACATAAAAGGATAAGGAATTCAATATGCAGATTGTAATCGTGGAAGATCATGTTCGGTTTGCAGAGGATGTAGCCCAAATGTTGGAAATAATGTAGAAGAAGAGAGAATATGTTGATTGTAACGATTAGCGGCCAGAAAGGGCATGAGTATTCTGGAAGGCATAGAAAAGGACGGAAGGGGACATGGTTATGGAATGAGAAGTATACGTAAGGTTGTAGATGCCTATAGAGGGGATTTAGATGTGGATAGTAGCGGGGGAATGATTTGCATTAGGGTATCTTTGGCAGCATTTAAGGAAGGAAACGACAATGAAGATGCTGATTGAGGATAGAGGATAAAGGTGAGGTAAAAAGGGGTAAAGGATCCGAAAGGGGCAGTTTCATTTTTTTATACAGAGTATTCGAAAGTGTGTCATACAGGCATGCATTTCCTGGTACTGCCGAGTTGCAATTTGGCTGTCAAAAGAGGCGTTTTGGTGCAATTCTACAAATTTGCAGGAAGTAAAGGAAAAGATTTATACAGTTTTTATTGACAGGAAGCAGGGAAAGACGATAAAATAGAGGTAAGGCTAATTTGGACTTGACAAAGAGGTATCTGTAGGAAATGGTTTGAGGAAGTTAGGAGGACTGTTTATTGAAAAAAAAAGAGTTGTTTTTGAATGATTATGCACAGTTATGCAGAGAGGCTGACCATTTGGAGCCGGAGATGTTCGACAAATATGAGGTCCAGAGAGGACTGCGTGACAAGAACGGAAACGGCGTGGTCACGGGACTGACCAATATTTCCAGAATAGACGCTTTTCAGATGGTGGACGGCGTGAAGACACCCTGTGAGGGTAAATTGTGGTACCGGGGTTATGACTGCATTGAGCTGGTGAAGGGGTTCCGGGAGACAGGATTCGGATTCGAGGAGATATCCTATCTGCTGTTATTCGGAAAGCTGCCGGACGCAAAGGAGTTGAAGCAGTTCCGTGAAATTCTGGCAGCCAACAGGACGCTGCCCACCAATTTTACCAGGGATGTCATTATGAAGGCCCCCAGCAACGATATCATGAATTCCCTGACCAGAAGCGTGCTGACGCTGGCTTCCTATGACAGAAACTGCAGTGACACTACAATTGAGAATGTGCTGCGGCAGTGCATGAGCCTCATCGGGGTATTCCCCATGTTGGCTGTCTATGCCTACCATGCGTATAATCATTATCAGAATGACGAGAGCATGTACATACACCGTCCTTCCAAGAAGCTGTCCACGGCAGAGAATCTGCTGATGATGCTGCGGCCCGACAAGGAATACACGGAGCTGGAGGCCAAAGTACTGGATATCGCCCTGGTTCTGCATATGGAGCACGGCGGCGGTAACAACTCTACCTTTACCACACGTGTGGTCACGTCCTCAGGTTCCGATACTTATTCTGTGATTGCGGCGGCACTGTCCTCCCTGAAGGGACCCAAGCATGGCGGCGCCAACATCAAGGTAGTGGAGATGATGCGGGATATTGAGAGCAATGTGTCCGACTGGGCGGATGAGGATGCTGTCCGGGCGTATCTGAAGAAAATCCTGAACAGGGAAGCCTTTGACAGGAAGGGGCTGATCTACGGCATGGGCCATGCGGTGTATTCGCTTTCAGACCCCAGAGCGCAGGTGTTCAAGGGCTTTGTGGAAATGCTGGCATCCGCCAAGGGCAGGCAGAAGGATTTTGCCCTGTATTCCATGATTGAGCGCATGGCGCCTCAGGTTATCGCGGAAAAGGCGCGTATCTACAAGGGCGTAAGCGCCAATGTAGACTTTTACAGCGGATTTGTGTACAGCATGCTGGAGATTCCGTTGGAAATGTTTACTCCTATTTTCGCCATTGCCAGGATCGTGGGCTGGAGCGCCCATAGAATCGAGGAGCTGATTAACATGGACAAGATCATCCGCCCTGCCTACAAGAGCGTCATGCAGAAGCAGGAAGAATACATACCGTTGGAGAACAGATAGGAGAAATAGAGGAAATGCCCTGGGGCCTGATGGAAAAGCCGCAGGGTGTTTTTATTTATATATTTTTATATTTGACATGAAATTGAAGAGAACGATTTACAGGTTTTGGAGTTTTTGGTATAATCAGTTTAGAAAAATAAAAACGAAACAGAAAATACAATGGCCGGGATAATCGGCAGAATGGGTGTAAATTTGAAAGCGATAAAAGGAATTTTTTTCTTCATAATGTCATTGATCATGCTGCTGTGTATCGGCGTTCTGGCGTGCGCCATGTCCCCGTCTCTGACGAAAATGCTGGCGGAGAAGGTGGAAAACCTGACGTCTGCGGGGGCAGTGGAAACGGAAGGGAGTCCGGAGGATTCGGTTTCGGGGGAGGGAAGCATCCCGGAGGGGATACTCCCGGGTATCGGAGCGGAAGAAGAGGGTCCGTCCGGAAGCGTCCCGGGCAGGAATGATTCGGATGCGGATAACCTGATTGGGCAGCTGGGGGAAGTGCAGCCGGGAGTCAACGCCGACTGGATACGGGACGGAAATCAGGCGGAGTACGAGCTGCCCGAAAGCCAGCCGGCGGAAGTACCTGTCAGCGGCAGAAGCGGCTATGAACCCGTGCAGGAGGAATCGGAGCAGATACTTCCGGAGGAGGCAGAGAACCTGACGGAAAACGCGCCTGTGGGGAACACGGGCAGCGAGCTGGACTTTGACGCGGAATTTTACCCTTATTATGCTATGCTGGAGTCGGATATGCGCCGGCTGTACGGACAGATTTATGCGAATGCCGTAGATATGGTGCAGAGTTTCGCGCCGGTGACAGAGGTGAATGTGAATCAGCTGAAGACTGTGTTTGAGGCGGTATACAACGATCATCCGGAATTGTTCTGGCTGGAGACAGGATACTCCTGCAAATATCTGAGAAACGGAAACTGTGTGGAGATCACCTTGAAATTTAACGCGGCTGCAGAGAACCTGGAGGAGGCAAAACGGGAGTTCGAAGACCGTGCAGGGCGGATTCTATCCGCAGCTCAGGGAAGCAGCCTGGAGAAGGAGCGTTTTGTCCATGACAGCCTGATGCAGTCGGTGGAATATGTCATGGACGCACCCATGAACCAGAGTGCCTACAGTGCACTGGTGCAGGGCAGGAGCGTGTGTGCCGGCTATGCCAGGGCTTTTCAGTATCTGATGCAGCAGATGGGGATACCGTGCTATTATTGTACCGGCTATGCGGGGGAAGACCATGCATGGAATATCGTAAAATTGGATTCGAATTATTACAATGTGGATGTGACGTGGGACGATACCGATACGCCTACTTATGATTACTTCAACAAAAGCGACCGGGAATTCGGAACAAGCCATGTACGGGCGGGGCTTGCGGTCTATCTGCCGGCATGTGTGTCCGGCGGTGAAGCATCGGTGAATCCGGAAGGCGGCGGTACTTCCGGAACGGAGGAAAACGAAAATCCGGAAGACGGTACCGGCCGGGTGTCCGACAGTGGTGAACAGGAGGGAGAGGGCGCGGAGGAAAGTACTCCGGTATTGATTAATCCCACGCCTGCGGAGCCGCTGACATGGCAGAGCAGGACGGGAGCAGATCTGGACACAGCGTCCACGGAGTCCGAAAAGAAGCAGGAGGCGTTGGAGAGAGCCGGCATCACGGAGGATGATGTCCGGGATACCATGAAGGAATATTATGAGGACTGCGAAAAGCAGCTTAAGGAGGCGGGAACGGGAAGCCGTCAATTTATAAATGTGATTCCGAAAGGATTGTGGGATTCCGTGGAGCAGGCATACACCAACGGAGACTACTGGAAGGGATATGTGGATGGCGCGTTGAAGGCGTTGGGCGTGGATTCCTTTATGATTAACCTGGAAGTAGAGAATCTGGACGGAGGATACTGCAGGTTATATCATTATGTATATACATATTGACGGCTTGGAGCTGATGTCTGAGACATTTGCTGCTGCCTGGAAATTGAGCCGAATGATAAAAGCTGTCCGATGTTTTCGGCAAGTGAGACAGCGGCTGACAGGAAAAGTCAGAGGGGAGCTGCCCCAGGAGGGCACTTCTCTCCGGCTTTTTTATTTTGCCAGGAATATCCTGCCTGTTTGTTCATATATTTGAGAAAGGAGGACAGGTAGATGGATAACGGGATCATACAGCTGTTTCCGCAGCAGTACCGGGCATTCTGGCGGCGGACGGCGGAGGAACAGGAACACATACAGGAAATCCGCCTGCGGGCGGGGAGGCCTGTGATACTGCATCGGAAGGGCAGGGAAGCCTACCTCGACGAAAAAGGGGAACTAACGGATTTGTATTCGAATGCTTATGTTATGGAGGAGAAGATGCTGCGGGAGATTCTGGAGCATATCTGCCACTATTCTCCCTATGCTTTTGAGGAGGAAATACGAAGGGGATTTGTTACCGTAGCGGGGGGACACCGTGTGGGGGTGGCGGGACAAGCCGTTCTGGAAGCGGACGGGAGTATCAGAACCCTGAAAAATATTTCCTTTCTGAACATCAGAGTTTCCCATCAGATGAAAGGCGCGGCAGACGGTATTCTGCCTGTTATGTATCGGAAGGGCAGCCTGAAAAACGCGCTGCTCATCTCGCCTCCGGGGTGTGGTAAGACTACGTTGCTGCGGGATCTGATACGCCAGGTATCGGACGGAAATGCCTACGGCAGGGGAGCGGCTGTGGGCGTGGTGGATGAACGTTCCGAGTTGGCGGGTTCTTATTTGGGAAGGGTGCAGAATGACCTGGGTATGCGTACGGATGTGCTGGACGGCTGTCCCAAGGAGACAGGGATGCTGCTTTTACTCCGCTCCATGTCTCCGGAAGTCATTGCCATTGACGAGCTGGGCAGCGACGGAGAACTCCGGGCGCTGGGACAGGCAGCTGCCTGCGGCTGCAGAATTCTTGCCACGGCACACGGGGAAGATCGACGGGATGTGGAACGCAGGTTCGGACTTCAGCCGGATTACTGGGAGAAACTGTTCGATTTATTTATTGTCCTTGGAAAAGAAAACGGGAAATGCCTGGTGAGGCAGATATCGGAAAGGGGAGACGGGAGATGGTGAAGGTTTTGGGCTGCTGTATGATTTTCAGCGGATGCCTGGGGATGGGAATGTGGTACCGCAACCAGATGAACGGACGCCTGAGAGCCTTGCGCAGCCTGCGGAATATCCTGGAGCTTTTGGCAGGAGAGGTGCGGTATGGAAGGGATACGCTGCCGGAATGCTGCGGCCATATTGCCAGGTACCTGTCCCCTCCCTATGACGGGGCATTCCGGAAAATCGGCGGCAGGATGGAGGAAAATACCGGATTTTCCTTTGGAGAAATATTCCGGGAGGAAATGGACAGTATCTTAAAGGAACTGCCTCTGAAGGGTGTAGACAGGGAATGCTTTCTGGATTTTACACGGCAGGCAGGATTCGCGGACAGTCAGATGCAGCTGCGCATGATTGAGCAGGGGGTGGAGAGACTCGGTGCCATAGAATGCCGGCTGGAGAAAGAAAACGGGGAGAAGGCCAGAATGGCCGTGGGGCTTGGCGCTATGGGCGGGCTGATGCTGATACTGATATTGTGTTAACGAGAACGGTTCGGGAAGGACCCTGAAGAAATGTGATTCGGGAGGACGGTGTTATGGGAGTAAGCCTGATATTTAAGATTGCGGCAGTTGGAATATTGGTAACCATACTGAGTCAGATCCTGAAGCACAGCGGCAGGGAGGAACATGCTTTCCTGATCAGCCTGGCGGGGTTGATTCTGGTACTAACCTGGATAGTGCCATACATATATGAACTCTTTCAGGTTATCGAAACATTGTTTTCGCTGTGACGGCAGGAAGGGAGAGCGTGGCCTGCAGAGGCGTGAGCAAGTGTCAGGGGGCAGCTGAAATGACGGGAAGGGAAAACGTGGCTTGCAGAGGCGTGAGTAAGTGCCAGGGGGGCATATATATTATGACGGAACTTGTAAAAGTTGCATTTCTGGGAATTGCAGGGGTACTGCTGGCAATACAGTTTCGGGCAGCAAAGCCGGAATACGCCACTTATATCGGTCTTGCAGTGGGCATTATTATATTTTTCTTCTGCATACGGCAGGTGGAATCCGTGATGGTGCAGCTTGAAAAGATAAAATCCTATCTGGACGGCGCAGATGCATACCTTGCAATTTTGTTAAAAGTAGTCGGAATTACGTATATATGTGAGTTTAGTTCCGGAATCTGCGCAGATGCGGGGTATCACGCGGTGGCTGGGCAGATTGAGGTGTTGGGGAAGCTGACTGTGATGTTTGCGGGGCTGCCCATCCTTTTCGCAGTCATCGAGCAGATACAGAGCTTTTTGTAATCGCGGACAGAATTGTCTCGGCCAAATAGAAGCGGCAGGAACGACTGCCCGGATGTGAGGGTGCGGGATGCTTGTGTGCCGAATGCTTGAAGAGCGGATGTGAGGGTGCAAATTGCTTGAAGACGGGAAGTGCGGTGACGGATATACGAAGGCAGGATGTCTTGGGAACAAATGTTCGTTAAATGGACATCCGTAGGAGCGGATGCAGGCAGGACAGGCGGGGAGTATGAATGATGGATCTGAGTCTCATTTGGCAGGATTACGGGCTGGATAAGCTGGAAGAGGGGATTGCACGCCTGTTTCCGGAGCGGACACTGAATCTGGAAGGACTCTTTGCACAGGTGATGGAGGGTGACATTCCGGGTGCCATAGCCGGTCTGTTTCGAGGAGGTATTGCGGATATTGAGGGTCAGCTAAACGGCATGAGGAATATTTTTGTGTGGTTGTTGGTGCTTGGAATCGTTTCTGCATTGACGACTCGTTTCGTGGAAATTTTTGACCGGCAACAGGTTGCCGATATGAGTTTTTACTTCATATATCTGCTGTTTACTACGGTACTCCTGAAATGTTTTGCTCAGGCGGCAGAGACGGCGGGAAATGTGATGGAAAATGTGGTGCTGTTTGCCAGGCTTCTGGTTCCGGTATATCTGCTTTCCATAGGCGTTTCCTCAGGGGCTGTGACAGCCGGGGCTTCCAGGCAGCTGATGCTGCTGGCTGTGTATGGGGTGGAATCTGTCCTGTCGGCGCTGATTCTGCCGTTGATTTACAGCTTTTGTATGTTGTCAATCGTGAACGGCATCTGGATTGAGGAGAAACTTGACTTCTTGATTGCATTCCTTGGAAAAGTGATTGGCTGGGGGCTGAAGGGGGCATTGGGGATTGTAACGGGACTTGGTGTCTTTCAGCGTCTGATTGCTCCGGTGGTGGATTCCGCCAGAAATTCATCTCTTCAGAAGCTTGTTTCTGCTATCCCGGGGGTGGGAGACGCAGTGGGGGGCGTTATGGAACTGGTTCTCGGTTCCGCGGTGGTGATTAGGAACAGTATAGGCGTTGTATTGCTTTTGCTTTTGCTCCTGCTCTGTGTGCTGCCGCTGGTAAAGATTGCAGTGATTGCACTTCTCCTGAAGCTGGCGGCAGCTTTTATAGGGATTATCAGTGACAGAAGGCTTACCGCCTGTGCCGATAGGACGGGAAATGCCTGTCTGCTTTTACTGAGGGCGGCAGGGACGGCAATGCTTCTGTTTTTGATTGCAATAGCCGTAATAGGATTGAAATAGGCTGTGAGTCGGTTGTCCGGCAGAATTACAGTCGTATAGGGAGGCAGTATCCATATGCAAAATTCATTATTTCAGGCCATATGCCGACTGGGTATCTTCATGATCTGTGTCAGGGCTATCATTCACTTCAGGCCAAATGAAGCTTATGAGAAATATCTGCGTCTATTGGCGGGAATCATGATTATGATACAGATTTTTCTACCGGTGGGAAAATTGATTTTGGGGAGAGGCGGGCAGGAAGCATCAGAAATACTGCGGCAGTTCAGACGGGAACTGGAGCGGGGGATGGAGGAAGCAGCAGAAAGCGCTGAAGCGGCGGATGTCCTTCTGGAACAGATGACGCTAGAGGAAGTGCAGAGGCATCTGGAGGATTCGCAGGACAGTGAAAACCGGGCAGACGGGGACGGAGAGGCGGGGTGGGGAAGCGATACAGCGGAAGCCGGAACCAGTCAGGAAAGGGAAGCGGAAGGAGGCGAGAGCAGCCGGGAAAGCGGGACCGTGGAAGCCGGAACCAGCCAGGGGGCGGAAGAAGGCAGAGGCGAAACCGGGGAAGAAGTGGCGGCAGAGCAGAAGTATGACACGAATGGAGACAGAAAAAGTGACTGGGAAACCGGAGAAAATTGGCATGGGGAAAATGTCCGGGATATGGAAGCTGCGGATGAGGGGAATGCCGGCATTACCATCCGGATAGAGGAGATAGATCCGGTTTTGATAGAACCGATTTCATAGGAAGGGAAAGTGCGGCAAAAGATAGTGTACAGAAAACGGAAATGGGAAAAGACACGAGGGAAAGCAGGCATGAAAATCATAGAAAGACAATCAAAGGGACAAGGTGGGAAGCGGGCACAGGAACAGAAGCGGAGAAAAGACCAAAGGAGACAACAGACAGGGAAGTGACCGGCGAAAAGGTCAAAAGGTGTACAGGCAGAGACAAGGGGAGAAGGGGCAGCGGGAAATAAACAGGGAACGGGACAGCGGGCACGGGAAAGGCATGTGATAATATGGGCAGGGACTGGAAAAAGTGGGCTGCGGACAGAGGATTACAGAAATGGTTTCGCAAGGACAACTTTATTGTAGTCATACTGATGGGAATATTGCTGGTGATCATAGCGCTTCCCACCGATGACGGTGCGCAGAAAGGGGAAGAGGGAGGGAAAAGTGATATTCAGCTTTTTCCCGGAACGGTTACGGACAGCGGGAAGGAGGGGAGCGATATGTCCGGGGAGGGCAGCAGCGAAGAGAACTATGCTGCATATCTGGAGGAACGCCTGATTCAGCTTTTGTCCAGGATGGACGGTGTAGGCAGGGTCGAGGTAATGATCACTCTGAAATCTTCCCGTGAACTGGTGGTTGAAAAGGAACAGCCGGTGAGCCGTTCATCTACCAATGAAAATGATTCCCAGGGGGGAACCAGGTCCGTCAGCCAGGTAGATTCCGAAGAAAATACGGTATACCGTACAGAAGGGGGCGCAAGCGAACCCTATGTCATTAAAACGCTGTCTCCGGAGATTGAGGGAGTACTGGTGGTGGCGGAAGGGGCGGGGAGCGGCAGTATCAACAGGACTGTGGTTGAGATTGTGCAGGCTCTGTTCGGCGTGGAGGCCCATAAAGTGAAAGTGGTGAAGATGGAGCCGGAACCCAGGAAAGAAGTCCCATAATTTCGGGATATTCCAAGCATATATCCCGGTGGGGGCTCATACAATGAAGTAGTAAAACGCAAAGAGGGGAATGAATGTGAAAAGTCTAATCAAAAAAAATCAGCTAATGATAACCGCTCTGGCAATCATGATTGCGATTGCAGGCTATCTGCAGTTTGCGGGGACCGGACTGGAAGAGGAAATCGTGCAAACAGACGACAGCAATGTAGACGTGGGAAATGCAAGCCCTGTGGATTCCGGCGGTATTATCACGGAGAATTACACGGCGGATGACGGACTGATGGATTTGTCGGATGAGGATCTGATGGCGGGGATGACGGACATTGAAAGCCTGGATTCCGATGCAGGTGAAATCGTGGATAACTATCTGGATACGGATATGGAAATCCTGGATACATCGGGTACGGCAGAGGGGGAGATGGAAAATAATACGCCGGAAGAAGGCGAGATTCCCGGAGAAGCCGTCTTTACCTCCACCCCGGGCGTAACAATCCTTTCCGATGCGAAGCTTTTGAAAGAGCAGACCCGTGCGAAAAACAAAGAGACACTGCTGGAGATAATCAACAGCGCCGGACTTACCGATGAGCAGAAGCAGGAAGCGGTAGACAGCATGGTGACCATGACCGCCATAGCCGAGAAGGAAGCCGCTGCAGAGATACTTCTTGAGGCGAAAGGCTTCCGGGACGTGGTGGTGAGCATCAACGGGGACGCGGTGGATGTGGTGGTCAATGCCGCCGCACTGGACGATATCATGAGGGCACAGATTGAAGATATCGTAAAACGGAAAACCGAAATTCCGGCAGAAAACATCATCATCAGCACCGTTGTCCAATAATCCGGAAAAACACAGTTTCGATTTTCCGTAAAAATCTGTTTGTTTTACATAGGAGTTGTGATATAATGTCCGCAAAGGGCACAGTCAAATGGACGTATACACATAGGCCGGGTTTGCTTGAGCAGATGAGTATGCGGCCATTTGATGAGCGAAGCGAGGGGCTGTCGCATTAAGAAATTCTACACAAGATACAGATGCCCAATCATCAGGCGTAACTGTATCCAGTGTCCATGACCCTTAATGCTGCACCCCCTCTGCCCGTATATGCTGCCCCGGCAGCAGAGAAAGCTTTCATCGAGCGAAACAACTGCCTGGCTCACGTTTCCCACGCAGGACGGGCAGCTGCCAGCCCAGTTTCAGCGGACCCTGTTTCCCACTGGGAACAGGCAGATTTCGGCCCGCAATATCCGGAAACATGACCGGTCACTTACGACAATTCCGGAGGAAAGGACAGGACGAAATATGAAAAGAGTGTTTTTGATTGTTTTGGACAGCTTCGGAATCGGAGCCATGGAGGACTCGTTTTCCTACGGAGACATAGATGTAAATACGTTGAAAACCGTGTCTTCCAGCACTTTTTTTCGAATTCCCCATATGGAAGAGATGGGGCTGTTTCGGATAGACGGGGTGGAAGAAGCCCTGGTGCGCAAAGCTTCCGAAAAGCACACCGCGGCCGTTGCCCGCATGACAGAACGTTCCAGGGGAAAGGATACCACCATCGGCCATTGGGAGATAGCCGGCGTCTGCTCACCGAACCCGCTGCCCACTTATCCGGAAGGATTTCCGGAGGAGGTACTGGACGTTTTCCGCCAAAAGACGGGGCGCGGCATACTCTGCAATCTGCCTTACTCGGGTACCGCGGTCATCCAGGATTACGGCGACGCCCATGTAAGGACCGGAGATTTAATCGTATATACCTCCGCGGACAGCGTCTTTCAGATTGCGGCCCATGAGGAGGTTGTGCCTTTGGAACAGCTCTATGAATACTGCCGTATGGCAAGGGAGATCCTTCAGGGAAAACATGGCGTGGGCAGAGTCATTGCCCGTCCCTTTGTAGGACCGTGCGGAGGAAGCTTTACCAGGACGCCCCACAGGCATGATTTTTCCATTCTGCCGCCTTCGGTGACCATGCTGGACCAGCTGTCGGAAAAGGGGAAGGACGTTATCGCGGTGGGGAAAATAAAAGATATTTTCGCTGGGGA
Source organism: uncultured Acetatifactor sp. (assembly GCA_910587555.1). Taxonomy (GTDB): domain Bacteria; phylum Bacillota; class Clostridia; order Lachnospirales; family Lachnospiraceae; genus Acetatifactor. The sequence continues at coordinate 15,467 of CAJULV010000017.1, read as the reverse complement.
GGGAATTACGGAAGCCGTGTATACCTCAGGAAATGCGGAAGGAATCCAGCGGACGCTGGAGTATCTGGATAAAGATTTCGAAGGCCTGTGCTTCATCAACCTGGTAGATTACGACATGCTCTACGGGCATCGCAGGGATGTGGACGGATATGCGGAGGCCCTGAGTGTTTTTGACGATAAGCTTCCGGAGATTTTCGGGAAAATGCGGGAGGACGACATACTGATGATCACGGCGGACCATGGCTGTGATCCGGGTTATCTGGCTACCACCGACCACACAAGGGAATACACGCCGTTTCTGATGTACGGCAGAAAGGTGAAGCCTGTGAATCTGGGAACCAGGAGTACTTTTGCGGACATAGCGGCTACGGTTCTGCATTATTTTGGTATTGCGCCGGCTTTTGAGGGAGATACTATGCTGACGGGGTCCGGGCTGACATCGCCGTAGGGTATGTTGTGAAAATTCATTTTCGCCACCTGCCGGAAGGCAATTTCCAAATACGCCCTGGAGGAGGGCCGAGGCTTTATTCCGATATCCTGCAGCGTAGCCGGAATTTTTATCAAAAATACCTGTGCATCCGGCGGCGCATGAAATAATTAACGGAGGAACATAAATAAATGAACGATTATACAGAAGAAATTAACCGCCGCCGTACGTTTGCGATTATTTCGCATCCTGACGCGGGAAAGACCACTCTTACCGAGAAATTCCTGCTGTACGGCGGCGCAATCAATCTGGCGGGAAGCGTTAAGGGAAAGGCAACTGCAAGACATGCGGTTTCCGACTGGATGGAGATAGAAAAGGAGAGAGGTATCTCGGTTACCTCCTCCGTGCTGCAGTTCGAGTATGGCGGTTACTGTATCAATATCCTGGATACGCCGGGACATCAGGACTTCTCAGAAGATACCTACCGCACGCTGATGGCGGCGGATTCCGCCGTGATGGTAATCGACGCGTCCAAGGGCGTGGAGGCCCAGACCAGGAAGCTGTTCAAGGTCTGCGTCATGCGTAAGATTCCCATTTTCACCTTTATCAACAAACTGGACAGGGATGCCAATGACACCTTTGACCTGCTGGACGATATCGAGAAGGAACTGGGGATAGCCACCTGCCCCCTGAACTGGCCCATTGGATCGGGAAAGGAGTTCAAGGGGGTCTATGACAGGGAAAATAAGTGTGTGATATCCTACTCAGACACGGAGAAGGGAACGAAGGAAGGCACAGCCACTGCGATCCCGATTCAGGAGGAGGCACGTCTGCGGGAGGCTATCGGCGAGGGGCCGTTGGACAAGCTGTTGGGGGAAATGGAGCTTCTGGACGGCGCCGGGGCTGAATTTGACCTGGAAGCGGTGCGCGCCGGGGAACTGACGCCGGTCTGCTTCGGCTCTGCGCTGACGAACTTCGGCGTGGAAATCTTTTTAAAACATTTCCTGAATATGACTACAACGCCCCTTCCAAGAAAGTCTGATATCGGCGTGATAGAGCCTGCGGAGAAGGAGTTCAGCGCTTTTGTGTTTAAGATTCAGGCAAATATGAACAAAGCCCACCGTGACAGGATTGCTTTCATGCGCATATGCTCCGGGAAATTTGACGCCCAGATGGAGGTGCGCCATGTGCAGGGTGGCAGGGTCATGAGGCTGTCCCAGCCGCAGCAGATTATGGCGGATGAGCGTAAAATCTTAAACGAGGCCTATGCGGGAGATATCATCGGCGTATTTGACCCCGGGATTTTCTCCATCGGGGATACGCTGTGTACGCCCCGGGAGAAATTCTGTTATGAGGGGATTCCTACCTTTGCCCCGGAGCATTTCGCCAGAGTGCGCCAGATGGATACCATGAAGCGGAAGCAGTTTGTCAAGGGAATTGAGCAGATTGCCCAGGAAGGCGCCATCCAGATATTTCAGGAGTTCAATACGGGCCTGGAAGAGATTATCGTGGGCGTGGTGGGCGTACTGCAGTTTGACGTGCTGAAGTACCGGCTGGAAAACGAATATAATGTGGAGATACGCCTTGACAATCTGCCCTATGAGCATATCCGCTGGATTGAAAATAAGGAAGAGGTGGATATTGCCAGGCTCATCGGAACCTCGGACATGAAGAAGGTGAAGGACATGAAGGGCAATCCGCTGCTGCTGTTTGTGAATCCATGGAGCATCGGTATGACGCTTGACCGGAATAAAGGGCTGGTTTTGACGGAGTTCGGCAGGAACTGAGTGTGCAGAAGGCCAGAGTACGTCGCCGGAAGGCACTGACGCCGGAAGCGCATGTCTGAAAGTATAGAGTAAAAGGGAACGGAAATGAAAAAAAGAGTGCGGAAATTTACGTTCTCCCTGTGGATGGTGCTTTTATGCATCCGGCTCACGGGGTGTACAGACGGACTATTGGATGAAATCCCCAGAGATTTGACAGCGGGGCAGGGGGAAGCGGAAGAGGCTTCCGAAGCTGCCGCATTGCCGGAGCCGGTTCCGGAGGAAGAGGTGCTTCCTGCGGTGTGCTTCCTGATGGAGGAAGCCTTTCCTTATGCTTACGAGAGCCTCGGTGAGACGGAGCAGATCTGGTATCATGATATTGAACGGATCCTGGGAAGCTTTGGCGGGGAGGAGCGGCTGAGCCAGCCCGGGCTTGCGGGAGGGCTGGACGATACGGACATTGACAGGATATTCCAGTGTGTCTTGAGTGACCATCCGGAGCTTTTCTACGTGGAAGGCTATTCCTATACAAAGTATGCCAGGGGAGAGAAGATTACTGCCATAGAATTTTCGGGAACCTACAATGTGGAGCTGGAGGATGCCGTCGTAAGGCGCGGGGAGATAGCAGCGGCTGCAGAAGCGCTCCTGGCAGGCATCGCGCCGGATGCATCGGATTATGACAAGGTGAAGTATGTATACGAAACGCTGATACGAAATACGGATTACGATCTGGACGCTCCGGACAACCAGAATATTTACTCGGTATTTGTCCGGCATTTTTCCGTGTGCCAGGGCTATGCGAAGGCCACTCAGTATCTTCTCAACCGCCTGGGGGTGGAGTGTACGCTGGTGCTGGGGACGGTGGAGACGGGGGAGGGACATGCCTGGAATCTGGTGAAGGTGGACGGGGAATATTACTATCTTGACACTACCTGGGGGGATGTATCCTACCGCACGGAAGACATGCCCGTGTCTGAGGAGGCATCCCTGGAAGCGGACGGGGAGATTTCCATGCCGGAGATTAATTATGATTACCTCAACGTGACCACGGAGGAGCTTCTGCGAACCCACACCATCGGCGGGGAAGTGCCGATGCCGCTGTGTACGGCCACGGCCGCCAACTACTATGTCAGGGAGGGGGCGCTGTTTACCGCCTATGACAGGGAACAGATGGAAGCCCTTTTTCGCAAAGCCATTGAAAGCGGCCAGAAGGATATTACCATAAAATGCGCCGATGCGGCCTGCTATGCAGAAGTTCTGAATGAATTGATTGAAGAACAGGGAATATTCGACTATTTGTCAGATGAGGAAAATCGTATTGCCTACGCGCAGAACGAAAAACAGCACTCTTTGACATTTTGGGTGACAAATGAATAGAAAATGTGGTATACTAAGAACCATATGGCACAGCGACTTTAAGGAGGTTATCTTATGGAGAAGGAAACAGGCAGCAGCACGGTGCTGAGGGAAGTGGACAAGGTGGGCGTGGTTCAGATTGCGGATGACGTGGTGGCGATGATTGCGGCGCTGGCAGCCACGGAGGCGGAAGGCGTAAGCTGTATGGCGGGGAATATTACCAACGAGCTGATCAGCCGGATCGGGGTGAAGAAGCTTGCCAGGTCCGTGCGGGTGGCAGTGGAGGACCGTAAGGTAAAGGTTGACCTGGCGCTGACGGTGGAATACGGCTACAGCATTCCCGCCACCTGCCATCAGGTTCAGGCCAAGGTAAAGGCTGCCATCGAGAATATGACAGGTTTGGACTGCAGTGATGTGAACATCCGAATTGCAGGAGTAAAGGTCAGGTAAAAACATACAATGGGACGACACGAACAGAGAGAACAGGTTTTCCGGCTCTTATTTCAGACAGAATTTCATATGCCGGAAGAAATGCCGAGACAGATGAGGCTGTTTCTGGAGGACAATGAGGAAATAGGCTCCCAGAAAGACGCCGATTATATTGAGACGCGCTGTCAGAGTATTCGGGAGAAGATACCGGAGATAGACAGGCTTATTGACGACAACACTGTAGGCTGGCAGACGGCGCGTATGGGAAAGGTGGAGCTGGCTGTACTTCGCCTGGCCGTTTATGAGATGCGTTACGACCAGGACATTCCTGAGGGCGTGGCGATTGACGAGGCTGTGGAAATCGCGAAACAGTACGGACAGGAGAATTCAGGGGGGTTCGTGAATGCCATTCTCGGCAAGATAGCAAAATTGAAAACACAGGGTGATTGATATTCGCAATATTTATACGGTAGCACAACTGAATTCCTATATTAAAAATATGTTCCGGCAGGATTATCTGATGCGGAGCCTTTACGTTAAGGGAGAGGTGAGCAACTGCAAATATCATTCCTCAGGGCATATTTATTTTACGTTGAAGGATCCGAAAGGGACCATAGGCTGCGTCATGTTTGCAGGCAACCGCGGGGGTCTTTCTTTTCGTATGTCCGAAGGGCAGCAGGTGATAGTGGGCGGGACTGTGGATGTGTACGAGAGGGACGGAAAGTACCAGTTCTATGCAAAAGAGATTACGCTGGCAGGGAACGGGCTTCTGTACGAAAGGTATGAGCAGCTGAAGCGGGAACTGTGGGAATCGGGCATGTTTGCCCAGGAATATAAACGGCCTGTACCAAAGTATATTCGGACGCTTGGGGTGGTGACGGCGGACACGGGAGCCGCGGTGAGGGATATCATTCAGATAGCCGGCAGGAGGAATCCCTATGTCCGGATTATACTGTATCCGGCCATCGTACAGGGGGAAGCGGCGGTGGGAAGCATCGTGAGCGGCATCCGCGCGCTGGAAGCCCTGAAGGTGGACGTGATGATTGTAGGCAGGGGCGGCGGTTCCATAGAGGATCTCTGGGCCTTTAATGAACGGGAGGTAGCCCAGGCGGTGTTTGACTGCTCCATACCTATTATTTCGGCGGTGGGGCATGAAACGGATACCACAATTATTGATTATGTGGCGGATTTGCGGGCGCCGACGCCTTCTGCCGCCGCGGAACTGGCGGTGACGGATGTCCACGAGATATTGGGAGCGGTTTCTGCGTACAGGGATGCGCTCTGGCGGCAGCTGCGGCGGAAAATAGAGGAGAGACAGGGGCAGCTGCGGCAGTTGGATCTGCGCATGAAGATTGTGAGTCCCGGATACCGGATAGGCCGGAAAAAAATGGACGCGATTTCGGCAGAGGAACGCCTGCGGGAAGGCATGCGGCGCCTGGTGGAGAAGCGCCGCCATTCACTGGAAATTTATGTGGAGCGGCTGCGGGGGCTTTCTCCGTTGGATCGTCTGTGCAGCGGCTATTCTTATATAGAGGATGCGGAAGGGAAAAACATCCGTTCTGTCCGGCAGGTTCAGGCGGGGCAGGAGATTCATATAATGGTCTCTGACGGCGTGATTGACGCCAGAGTGACGGCATATGAGGCTCTGGAAATGAAACCGAATTCGGATTTTAGGGCCAGGGAGGACTGAGGGCAGTTTATCTGCAGGTTTCCGCCAGGGTGAAAGCCCTGGGATCGCGGAGCGGAGGACAGGTGCGGAATGGCATTTGCAGGCCGGCGGCAGGGAGACGGGGAACTGCGGCAACAGCACGGAAAGAGGGACAGGTCATGGGTGATGGAAAGAAGGAACCGACGCTGGAGGAGAATTTTGCCAGGTTGGAGGAAATCATATTGCAGCTGGAGGATGAAGACCTTCCGCTGGAGAAGGCATTTCAGACTTACAGTGAGGGAATGCTCCTGCTGGAGCGGTGCAACAGTCAGATTGACAGGGTGGAAAAACAGGTGCTGAAACTCAGTGCAGACGGGCAGCTGGAGGAATTTGCGTATGGAGACGAAGGCGTTTAACAGGGAACTGGAAGATGTGACGGCAATGGCGGAGCGGATTTTAAAATGCCGCCTGCCGGAGGAGGAAGGACTGCAGAGGCAGGTCATCGAGGCCATGAATTACAGCCTGACTGCAGGCGGAAAGCGGCTGCGTCCGGTGCTGATGTGGGAGGCTTTCCGGATGTGCGGCGGTACCGGGGAAGAGATCGTAGGCTGTTTTATGGCGGCAATCGAAATGATTCACACCTATTCGCTTGTTCACGACGACCTGCCGGCCATGGATAATGACAGATACCGCAGGGGGCGGGAGACCACATGGTATGTGTACGGTGATGCCATGGGGATTCTGGCAGGAGACGGGCTGCTGAATTTTGCTTTTGAGACGGCATTGAAAGCGATGGAATATTGTATAAAAGATAACGATATTACAAATACGTGCGTTTCGGATGCGGATAAACTCCGGCAGACGGAGCGCGTGTGGCGTGCGCTTTCCGTTCTGGCCGGGAAGGCGGGCATCCACGGCATGATAGGCGGACAGGCAGCGGACATTATGGCGGAAGGACGGGACGAAGCTGCGGGGAGGACTGCTGCGGATAAGGCGCACTGCCCGGATGCGGCTTCTGGGGAGAACCTGGAACAGCTTATGTTTATCCATGAACACAAGACGGCGGCGCTGATTCAAGCGGCTATGACAGTGGGAGCGATTCTTGCCGGCGCCTCGGAAGAACAGATCCGCAAAATAGAGAAATGTGCTTATAATGTGGGCATTGCTTTCCAGATACAGGACGATATCCTGGATGTGGTGGGTGACAGTAAAGAGCTTGGGAAGCCCACGGGCAGCGACGCCCTGAACCATAAACAGACATATGTGACATTGAGAGGCATGGAGCAGGCCAAAACGGATGTGGAGGCCCTGTCCCGTGAAGCGGCTGACATTCTGGATGAATTCGAGGGGGAACATGAATTCCTGAAAGCTTTGATTTTGAATCTGATATATAGACGCAAATGATGTGGCGGCGGGGGAAAGGATACGGTAGGGTATGCTGCTTGAAACCATAGAACATGCAAATGATATCAAGAAGATAAGGAAAGAAGATCTGAATATCCTTGCACAGGAAATTCGTGATTTTCTGATTCGGACGATCAGTGTTACAGGGGGGCATCTGGGTTCCAATCTGGGGGCGGTGGAATTGACAATGGCGCTGCATTTGGCATTGAACCTGCCGGAAGATAAGATTATCTGGGACGTGGGGCATCAGTCCTACACACACAAAATTCTCACCGGACGGAAGGACGGTTTCGAATCTCTGCGCCAGTTTCATGGACTCAGCGGTTTTCCAAAGCGTAAAGAAAGCGATTGTGATGTCTTTGACACGGGCCATAGCTCCACTTCCGTTTCTGCGGGCCTGGGGCTGGTGATGGCCAGGGATATCACGGGCGGGAAGCATACGATAGTTTCCGTCATCGGGGACGGCTCCCTCACAGGCGGCATGGCCTATGAGGCTTTGAACAATGCGGCAAAGCAGGAGACCAATTTTATCATTATTCTGAATGACAATAAGATGTCCATCTCTGAAAATGTGGGAGGCGTATCGAAATATCTGAACAATATACGCACCGCCTCCGGTTACCTGGATCTGAAAAAGGGAATCTACAATGCCCTTCAGCGTACAAAGAGGGGGGACAGCACCATCAGCCGTATCCGCAGGGCGAAGAGCAGCTTTAAACAGCTGGTGATTCCCGGTATGCTGTTTGAGGACATGGGGATCACGTATCTGGGACCTGTGGACGGGCATGACATTTCCTCCATGGTATCTGTCATCAATGATGCGAAAAGGGTGGAGGGACCGGTGATGATCCATGTCCTGACCCAGAAGGGGAGGGGATATAAGCCGGCGGAGCGGCATCCGGCAAGGTTTCACGGGGCGGAGCCCTTTGATATCGAGACAGGGATTCCGTCCCATCCCAGGACGGTGGCCAATTATACGGATATTTTTTCCACAGTGATGTGCAAGCTGGGGCAGCGGGATGAGAAAATCGTGGCAATTACCGCCGCTATGCCGGACGGTACGGGGCTGAAGCGTTTCCATAACATGTACCCGGAACGCTTCTTTGACGTGGGGATTGCGGAGGAGCATGCAGTGACCTTTGCTGCGGGTCTGGCCGCCGGGGGCATGAAGCCGATTGTGGCGGTGTATTCTTCTTTTCTGCAGAGGGCATATGACCAGATCCTGCATGATGTGTGCATACAGAACCTGCCTGTGGTATTTGCCATAGACAGGGCAGGGCTGGTGGGCAGCGACGGGGAAACCCACCAGGGGATTTTTGATTATACATACCTGTCCGGGATTCCCAATATGCATGTCTGCGCCCCCAAGAACAAATGGGAGCTGTCGGATATGATGAAATTCGCGGTAGGGCTGGGACGGCCCATAGCGGTGCGCTATCCACGGGGGACGGCCTATGCAGGACTGAAGGAGTATCGTTCACCCGTGGAACTGGGAAAGGCGGAATGGATTTACCGGGAGCGGGAAATTGCCCTTCTGGCAGTGGGCAGCATGGTAAAGACAGCGGAAGAAGTGCGGAATATACTGAAGGAAAAGGGCATGGGCGTCAGCCTGGTGAATGCGCGTTTTGTGAAGCCCATAGATGAAGAGTCCGTGAGGGAAGCATGTGAAGGGCACAGGCTTATTGTCACGATGGAAGAGAATGTGGCCTGCGGCGGTTACGGAGAAAAGGTGCTGGATTATATGAACCGCAGCGGATGCCGGAACCGCCTGGTGAACATTGCGATTCCGGACGCCTATGTGGAGCACGGAAATGTAGAAATGCTGAAACAGGAAATCGGCATCGATGCCGGAAGTATTGTGAAGCGGATTTGTGAGGTTTTGGACGAAGAATGAAAGAGAGGCTGGATGTAATCCTGACGGCTCTCGGGCTTGCAGAGTCCAGGGAGAAGGCAAAGGCAATTATCATGTCCGGCAATGTCTATGTGGACGGACAGCGGGAGGACAAGGCGGGTACTTTGTTTGACCCGGACAGGCGGATGATTGAGGTACGGGGAGGCAATGCCCTGAAATATGTGAGCCGGGGCGGGCTGAAGCTGGAAAAGGCGTTGAACATATGGCCCATTTCCCTGGAGGGGAAGGTCTGTATGGACATCGGGGCTTCCACCGGCGGCTTTACGGACTGTATGCTCCAGAACGGTGCGGCGAAGGTGTATGCAGTGGACGTGGGGCATGGGCAGCTGGCCTGGAAGCTGCGAAATGACGACAGGGTTGTCTGCATGGAGCAGACAAATTTTCGGTATGTGCAAAGGGAAGACATCGGGGAGGAACTGGATTTTGCAAGTGTGGATGTGTCCTTTATTTCTCTGACGAAAATATTGATTCCGGCGCGGAACCTTCTGAAGCCCGGCGGGCAGATGGTGTGCCTGATTAAGCCCCAGTTTGAGGCCGGCAGGGATAAGGTGGGAAAAAAGGGCGTGGTCAGGGAAGTGTCAACCCACAGGGAGGTTATCGCAAAGGTTGCGGACTATGCAGATATGATTGGATATTCTGTGCTGCATCTGGAATATTCGCCGATTCGGGGTCCGGAGGGGAATATCGAATATCTGCTGCATCTGGAGAAGCGGGAAGGGGTTTCCGAGGAGGTATGTGCGCTCACGGAACATGAGGCGGAGACGGCTCTGAAAGGGCTGATTGAGGAGCGGACAGGACTGTCCTGTTCGCCCCAGTGGGCGGACCTGATTTTCGGGATAACGGCGGAGGCGGCGCTTTCGGCAAAGTAGAACCCCAGGTACCGGGCTGCGGCGCTGCATTTCAGGGTTGGCTGGCGATTTCACGGGAGGTATGTTTCCGGGTTTTGAGGGGCATCCCGATGGGCGGGAGGATTTATGAAGCATTTTCTGGTGTATGTCAATCGGTATAAAGATGAAAAGCTGCTGACGGCCAGGCGCATCTGTGATTTTCTGAGGCTGAAAGGACAGCATGTGACGCTGAAGACTGTGGGGAACGGCGGGGAGGAAGCTTCCTCGCCCATCCCGGCGGATATATGCTGCATTATAGTTCTCGGAGGCGACGGTACGGTGCTGCAGGCGGCCAGGGAGGCAAAAGTGCTGCAGATTCCGATTATCGGCGTGAATTTGGGGACTCTGGGCTACATGACGGAGATAGAGCCTTCCGGGCTGGAGGAGGCGCTGGAGCGGCTGATTACGGAAGATTATATTCAGGAGAGCCGTATGATGCTGGACGGGAAAGCATATCTTTCGGACGGCAGTGTCAGGGAGGACCGGGCATTGAACGAAATTGCGCTTTCCCGCAGGGGACCGCTGCAGATTATCCGGTTCAATATCTATGTAAACGGGCAGTTCCTGAACCATTATAAGGCGGACGGAATGATTGTCACCACACCTACCGGTTCAACGGGCTATAATCTGTCTGCGGGAGGCCCGCTGGTGGAGCCGGGTGCGCAGCTGATTATGCTGACCCCCATCTGCCCCCATTCCCTGAACCAGCGGAGTATCATCCTTTCCCCGGAGGATATCATTGAAATTGAGATACCGGAGTGCGGTGAGGGAAGGATGCAGACCGTTGAGGTTAATTTTGACGGAAGCCATATGATTCCGCTGCAGACGGGGGATAAGATACGGATTGTCAGGTCCGGGAAGGTGACGGAATTTATCAGGCTGAACCAGGTAAGCTTTCTGGAAGTGCTGCACAGGAAGATGCAGGACAGCTTGTAAAGGAACGAAAATTTCAGAATGGGTTTGATTTTGCTGTTAAGCGCCTACCGGAACGGAAATAAGTAACAAAAAGGCATGGTGACGATTGTGAAGAAGAGAAGACAGGGCAAGATTATTGAGATAATCCAGAGATGTGATGTGGGGACCCAGGAGGAACTGGCGGAACGGCTGAAGGAGGAAGGCTTTGCCGTTACACAGGCGACTGTCTCCAGAGACATCCGGGAGATGAAGCTTTCCAAGATGCCCACGGAGAACGGCGGACAGAAGTATGTCTTTCTGGAACAGGGCAGCAGGATGGAGAATAAATATGTCCATGTGCTGCGGGAAGCCTTTGCGGCTGCAGAGGCGGCACAGAATATTCTGGTGGTCAGAACCATGTCCGGCATGGCCATGGCGGTGGCAGCAGCCCTGGATGCCCTGAAATTCCCCGAGATTGTGGGCTGTATCGCGGGGGATGACACGATTTTCGTGGCGGCGCATACCAGGGAGGAGGCAGAAGCGCTGGCGGAGAAGATACGTCTGACCATTGCCCAGGAAGAGGCGATAGAGCTGGCACAGAGGAGTGTGTAAGGAACTTTCCGGTTTCCCGAAGGGCATAGCCTTGGGGCAGGAAAACGGGTAAAGGGAAGACAGGCTGCCATGCATGAATAGGTAATAGGGCTGGCACAGAGGAGTGTGTAAGGAACTTTCCGGTTTCCCGAAGGGCATAGCCTTGGGGCAGGAAAACGGGTAAAGGGAAGACAGGCTGCCATGCATGAGTGGGTAATCGTGCGGGCAGCAGGGCAGCAGGACGGAGAAGGTACATTCTGGCGGAGGCCGGGAAGGAGAGAAAAAATGCTGCAGAGTTTACATGTGAAAAATCTTGCTTTGATGGAAGAGACAGAGGTGGAATTCGGGGAAGGATTGAATATTCTCACCGGGGAGACCGGTGCGGGAAAGTCCCTGCTGATAGGGAGCGTCACTCTGGCACTGGGCGGCAAATTCGAGAGGGATATGCTTCGCAAGGGGAAGGACAGTGCTTTGGTGGAACTGGTCTTTCGCTGCGGGGATGACAGAGTGCGCAGAAAGCTGCTCCAGCTGGAACTGGAACCGGAGGAAGACGGAAGTGTCATCATAAGCCGGAAGATGCAGGTGGGCAAAAGTGTATACAAGATAAACGGAGAGACGGTAACTGCCAGGCAGGTAAAAGAACTGGCGGAGCTTCTTATCGATATTCACGGCCAGCATGAACACCAATCCCTTCTGAATAAGAAGAAGCATATGGAAATCCTGGATGCCTACTGCGGCGAGGAGTTTCTGAAGGCGGCGGAGGCGGTGGAGGCTGCCTTTAAGGAGTGCAGAGAGATCGGCAGGGCCATGGAAGAAGAGGCGATGGACGAGGAGACCAAGAAGCGGGAACAGACGCTGGCGGAGTTCGAACTGAAGGAAATCGAGGAGGCAAAGCCGGTGCCGGGAGAGGACGAAGAACTGGAAAAAAGTTATCGCCTGATGGTAAATGGTAAGAAAATAATTGAAAATTTAACAGAAAGTTATCAATATACAGGCAATGATTCCGAGGGCGGCGCAGGCGTGTCTCTGAGCAGGGCGCTTCGGGCACTGGGCGGCGTATCTTCCCTGGATGAACGCCTGGGAGAGCTGGAGGGACAGCTTGCCGAGATCGACAGCCTGCTGGCCGACTACAACCGTGATTTGGCGGAGTATATGGCTGATATGGAATTTGACGGCGAGGATTTCACGGCGGTGGAGGAAAGGCTGAATCAGCTGAACCACCTGAAGGATAAATACGGCCGGACCATAGAGGAAGTGATTGCTTACGGGGAGGAACGCGCCCGCCTCCTGGAGAAAATCAGCGATTACGATGCCTATATGCAGCAGCTGGAGGAAAGGTTGTCGGCAGCCAAAAAGAAGCTGGGAGCGGCATGCGCCGTGCTTTCCGATATCCGTAAGAAAAATGCGGAAGTACTCACCGGGCAGCTGAAGGAGGCGCTGGTACATCTGAATTTCCTGACAGTGGAATTCGAGATTGCGGTGCGCCGTGCTTCCAACGTTACGGCCAAGGGCTATGATGATGTGGAATTCCTGATTTCCACCAATCCGGGGGAGGCGCTGAAGCCTCTGGGACAGGTGGCAAGCGGGGGTGAGCTTTCCCGTGTCATGCTTGCCATTAAGACAGTGCTGGCAGGGCGGGACGCCATCGACACCCTGATTTTTGACGAGATAGACACCGGCATCAGCGGCAGGACGGCGTGGAGGGTTTCCGAGCAGCTTGACACCGTAGCCCATGCCCATCAGGTACTCTGCATCACCCATCTGCCGCAGATTGCAGCCATGGCGGACAGGCATTTGGTGATTGAGAAAAGCAGCAGTCAGGACAGTACCATAACCAATATCCGTGTTCTGGAGGAGGAAGAGAGCCTGGGCGAATTGGCAAGGCTCCTGGGCAGCGATTCGCTGACGGACGCGGCGCTCTCCAATGCCAGAGAGATGCGTGTCCAGGCGGCCGCACATAAGAATAGGTAGCGGAATGTTGAACGATTGAAAAAACGATAAAATAAAATCGGTTTTACAAAATTCAAAAATCCCGGAATGAAAACCGAATAAATTCACATACTACTATGAGAGAAAATTATGCGATAGCTGTATCGGCACCGGAGCGTGTTCGAAATTGCTTTCTGCCGGATGTGGGGACGCGATATGCCGCGGCAGACGGCAGGAATGCATTTTTACACGCCCTAAGGGGAGTATGTGAATATGGGATGGCCAGGAAAATGGAAAAGAAAAATCGGACAAAACGTACATTCTGAAGAGAAGCTGCACTTAGAAGACAGGAACCGGGGACACAGTCCGTCCGTCCGGTCGTTCGTTCCGGAAGCAGCGGATACCGTAAAGCAGCAGGCAGGCGGCGATATGGTAATCCTGCTCCAGAACTGGAAGAAAAGAGTCAGGCGCTATAAAATATATCGAGGTTTATTGGGAATAGCGCTGGCCGCCGGCTGTATGTCGCTGATGGCAGCTCTCTATTATTATGTGGACAGCAGTATTCCGTCCGTCATCAACGTCCGTGCCGGGGAGGAGGACTCCTTTCATCTGGGGCTGCCTGCAACCGGGGAGATTGTCAGCGTCACAGACCGTGGAGTCAGCAACATTCCCCAGGGGGCAGTAGACATTGACTTAAGCAGGACAGTTACCTTGAAGGCTGCTATGGAATCCAGCTACCGGATGAAGGTGAAACTTTTCGGATTTCTCAACTTCAAGGATGTGAATATCCGGGTAATTGAGGACCAGCAGCTGATTCCTGTGGGAGCGCCCATCGGTATCTATGTAAAGACCGACGGCGTGTTGGTGGTAGGTACCGGAGAGTTTCAGGGCGGGGACGGCGTTACCTATTCACCGGGTAGATATATACTGAAATCCGGAGATTATGTTCGGAAAGTCAACGGGACTCCCGTAAACCAGAAGGATGAGTTCATCCGCCTGGTAGAGGAAAGCGGCGGCGAAGAAATCGTCCTGGAAGTGGAGCGGGACGGGGAACGGATGAATGTGGAAATAACGCCTGTTAAAAATAGCGCCGGGGAGTATAAAATCGGAGTCTGGGTGAGGGACAATGCCCAAGGTGTGGGTACCATGACTTACATTGACTCCCGCGGTAATTTCGGTGCGCTGGGGCATGGGATTACGGATGTGGATACCAGTACCCTGATGCACATGGAAGGCGGGACGCTCTACCAGACAGATATTGTGGATATCCAGAAGGGAAGTGCGGGGAATCCGGGTGAGATGACCGGAATGATTATCTATTCCAATGATCGTATACTGGGAGAAATTACAGACAACAGCGTCCGGGGGATTTTCGGCATCTGCAATCAGAAAGCGCTGGAGATGGGCGCCAGAGAGCCTCTCCCCATCGGGCTGAAGCAGGAGATTGAAAAGGGGACCGCACAGATACTCTGTACCGTGGACGGCTACACGAGGTATTATGATGTGGAAATTACAGCGGTCCATCTGGACCACGACAATGTAAACCGGGGCATCGAGCTGACGGTGACAGACCCTGACCTGCTGGCGGTGACCGGCGGCATTGTCCAGGGCATGAGCGGCAGCCCCATCATCCAGAACGGAAAGTTCATCGGCGCCGTGACCCATGTGCTGGTGCAGGACTCCAGGAAAGGGTATGGGATATTTATCGAAAATATGCTGGAGCATTAAGTCCGGGCAGCATAGCAGAAAAAGAAAAACGTACCTCCGAAATTTTTTTAAAGCGCTTACTCGATTGTATAAACTTTATACTTGAGAGTCAGCGCTTCTTTTTATACTGTTTTTAACCTTATTGTATATGGTAGTATGTCTTATCGGCAGTATGTTTTTCACTTCCGAACAGAAGGCGCCTTCTGCGGCGCATTAACTGTAGGAAGCTGCAAGTGAATGTTTCCTGAGTATGTAAAACCCAGCGAAGGAGGTAAGGAGAAAATGAGAAGACTTCGAACAAAACGAGCAGCAGCACTTTTTCTCAGTGCGGCTCTCGTCCTGGAATTGTTTGGCAATTTCGGGTCAGTAACTGTAAACGCTGCAGAATTGTTCGGTACGGCAGGAACGGAAGCCGTACCGAAATCAGGGAAGGATGTATCCGGAGGCGATGCCCTGCAGAAGGAGAAGGATGTTTTTGGCCAGGGGATTTCAGATACAGATAAGTTACAGGAAGCGGATG
>CAJULV010000016.1:31013-74291 GCA_910587555.1 uncultured Acetatifactor sp. | reverse complement strand
AAATAGGGGTTGACATATCTCACACATAAGTGTTATACTGCAACCGTATTCTAAATGAAAGTCATTGAACTCACATGTTTTTGTAAGTCACAGTTACTTTTAATGTTGGTTTACAGGAATGTGTATTTTTTTGCCCGTGATTTAGAATCCTATTAACCTTACAAATTATATAAAGGAGGTACCAAAATGAACAACGGTACAGTAAAATGGTTTAATGCACAGAAGGGTTACGGTTTCATCACCAACGATGCAACAGGGGAGGAAGTTTTTGTACATTTCTCTGCCATCAACGCAGATGGTTTCAAGTCTCTTGAGGAAGGCCAGAAGGTTACCTTCGATACCGAGTGCGATCCTCAGAACAGCAGCAAAATCCGTGCTACCAATGTTACGGTTGTAGCTTAAATCGCTTCTGACACACAAAGGCATCGGTAAGGACCGATGCCTTTTGCGGTAATCTTTTTATTATATGGAAGAGTCCTTCTGCCTTTCCCTCCTATCTCGTAGACAGAAATTCATATTCCCTTTTCGCCTGCCTGTCATCCGGATAGTTGTTCAGGTAGTTTCCCATCAAAATATAAGCCTGAGAATACTCTCCAAGCCTTTCATATGCCACGATCTCATTGAAAGCCAATGTCTGCATCATAGTCGTATTTTCCAGCTGCATGCCCGCCTGAAACGCCTCCAGGGCCTTTCTGTACTCTCCCCTTGTCATCTCGCAGAGACCCAGCTGATTGTACATCTCGGCATTACCCTCGCCTTTCTCCAGATAGCTATTATAGACATTGGCAGCATAATTATAATCCCCTGTAGCCTCATATGCCCTGCCCAGATACAGATAACTCTCCACCCCGCCCTTTTCCCTGGCTTCCTCCAGGTCAAGACAGGCATTCTGGTACTCTCCCAGGTAGTAGTAAATCCGGCCGCTGGCATATTTATCCATCTCCTTGTCCCCGGACGCCAGCGCGGCACGCAGATACTCCTGTCCTTCCGCACCGCGGCCGTAATAGTCAAGGACCTCATAGATTTCAATCAGCCTGTCATAATTGTGGGCATCCATGGAAATCACCTTGTCGAAATCCTCCTTTGCCCCTTCATGGCTGCCAAGAGCCAACCGCACATTCCCCCGCAGGAAATAGGCATCCTCCTCATTGGGACGCAGGGCCAGTATGGCGTCATAGATGCTTTCCGCCTCACTGTAACGGCTGCTCTTGGTATAGGCCGCCGCCAGATAAAAATTCAGGTCAAAATCCACGTTCTGCACCACGCCGTTACTGCCGGCAAGCGCTGCTTCAAAATAAGCCGCCGCCTGTTCATAATCCGTCAGCCCCATACAGGCAATTCCCCTGGCGCGGTTCACCAGCCTGTCATTTTCTCCGCCTTCCTCCGCCAGGTCCAGCTGCTCCAGCGCCCCGCGGTAATCCAGGTTCTGTATCAGCTGTATGGCACCCAGGGTACGCTCGCCTTCCCCCCCGCAGCCCGTCAGGCCCAGGACAAGCACCGCCCCTGCCAGAAGGCATCTCCACATTTTCACACTCCGCATAATGTTCCCTGTTCTTTCTGTCCTCAGTCCCCGAGTTATTTCCGTCAAATCCGTATCTGCCGGACTCTCCCGCCAGTACCGCTTCTCAGGAAAGGTTTGAGTTTTCCCTTCACGCTTCCTCCAAATGAGAAGTACAGTGGGCACACCTTGTAGCCTCCAGGGGAATCTCACTCAGGCAATAAGGACATTTCTTCGTGGTGGGTGCAGGCGCCTCCTCCTTTTTCTTCATCCTGTCCCCGACGGCATTAATGCCCTTGATCAGGCAGAAAATAACCAATGCCGTAATCAGGAAATTGATAACTGCCGTAATAAAATTACCGTAATTCAGCACCGGTGCATTCTCGCCGCTTCCCAGCGTCACCGTGAGATAGCTAAAATCCGTACCTCCGAAAATCCCCAGAACGGGAGTGAGGATGTCCTGGTTCAGCGATGTAACGATGGACGTAAACGCACCGCCCACAATGACGCCTACCGCCATGTCCAGTACATTGCCCCGAGTGATAAATTTCTTAAATTCCGCAATAAAACCTTTTCCCTTGCTCATAATCCCTCCGCTTTTCTTCTGCCGGCCCGAACGGCTTCCCGTTTTACCACAAACCCGTCTTCCTTCCGTTCCATATGGCTCTCTCTACAGGCCTTTCCTTTCTCAGACGCAGTATTCTTCTGCCTCTCACCTGCAGCTCTTTGTTGCCATACCTAATAGTAGCACAAGAATTCTCTTACTACAAGCCATTTGTGGACTTGCCCTTCCATAAATTTTAGTATATACTTAGTCGTGAGTAAATATAATATCCAGCGGCATCGTCCGCCGGCCCTGCAGCGGCCCGGCCGTTGTCCGCGGGAATGAAATATGAGGTAGCCATGACAAAACAAGACATATCCGAAATCAAGAAGCTTTTCACACCGAGAAACTGCTCCATTACCCGCATCTGCGGCTGTTATGTGGACGGGGAAAAAAATAAGAAGGCGGAGCTGAAACAGGCATTTCTGGCACTTCCCGAGGAGGAGATGTTCAAGTATTTTGAAATCCTGAGAAAAGTCCTGTCCGGCTCTCTGGGAAAAAACCTGCTGACACTGGACTTTCCTCTGGCACTGGAGATGGCCGGCATGGCAGGGGCCGGCGACGTGGGTGGGGACACCCTGTCGGGTACTGCCGCATCGGAGGATACTCTTTCTGAGGATACGGACTCTGCCCACAGCCTTCCGCGCGCCGTTCTTCCCGACGACCCGCTTCCAGACGGCATTCCCAATGCACATGCGTTTCTGATGGCCCTGAAGGACAGCAAGCTGAAGGACGAAGCCCTGCTGGAGCAGTACTACGATAAAATCATCGAAAACTACGAGTATGTAGGCAATTACCTGATCCTGATCGTGCATGATGTCTATGACGTGCCGGGACGGACTACGGACGGCATTGATATGGACGACGCTTCCGACGATATATATGAGTACATATTATCCTGCATCTGCCCTGTAGAATTGTCAAAACCGGGTTTGAGTTATGACGCGGAGGAGAACACCTTCCACAACCGCAACCGCGACTGGGTGGTCTCGCTTCCGGAGAGCGGCTTCCTGTTCCCTGCCTTCAATGACAGGAGTTCAGACATCCACAGTGTCCTCTACTATTCCAAAAATCCGGAAGAACTGCGGGAGACGTTCGTGGAACAGCTCCTGGGCTGCCCACTTCCGATGTCCGCGGACAGCCAGAAAGAGACCTTCCAGGCGCTGATTGAGGATACGCTGGGAGAAGACTGCGGCATAGAAGTGGTGAAAAATATCCATGACAGATTCACGGAGCTGGCAGAAGAACACAAAGAAGCGCCGGAACCCGTGATCCTGGATAAAAATGAAGTCAAGACCATCCTTGCCGACAGCGGTGTTTCCAACGACAAGCTGTCAGAATTTGACCGATGCTATGACGAGACCGCCGGTGAAAACACTTCCCTGCTCATGAGCAATGTCATGAACACCAGAAGCTTCGAGGTCAAGACGCCGGATGTGGTCATCAAGGTGAGTCCGGACCGCACGGATCTGATTGAGACACGCAACATTGACGGCAGAGAATGCCTTGTAATCGCCCTGGACGGCAGTGTATCCGTAAACGGCATTACGGTAAGGGCCGTTCCTGAAAGCGAAGAGGAAGGCGAAGGATAACCTGCCCGGCCACCGGCGCAGACGAATTACCTCTTCTCCCTGCTTCCCGCCTTTCTATAGAAAGAAGACGTGGACATACTGCATTCCACAGCGGCCTCCCTCCCCGTGATTTCCCCTGCCTCCCATTTCCCGCAGGCCTGCTCAAAATTTTCAGGTGTGGGTTTGGGGGGCCTGCCGAAGCGGACACCGCGCCGCTTTGCCGCCTCTATGCCTTCCATCTGCCGTTCCCTGATGTTCTTTCGCTCGTTTTCTGCCGCAAAGGACAGCACCTGCAGTACGATGTCGCTTAAGAATGTTCCCATCAGATCCTTACCCCTCCTGGTATCCAGCAGCGGCATGTCCAGCACCACGATGTCCACCTTTTTCTCTTTGGTCAGCACTCTCCACTGCTCCAGCACTTCCTCGTAATTTCTTCCCAGACGGTCAATGCTCTTGATATACAGCACATCATCCTGCTTCAGGCGCTTCAGCATGCGCCTGTACATGGGCCGCCGAAAATCCTTGCCGGACTGCTTGTCCATATAAATGTTCCCCTCCGGCACCTGCGCCGTATTCAACGCTATTATCTGTCTGTCTTCATTCTGTTCATTTGTACTTACACGCACATATCCATATTGAGCGCCCATCTTTTAACTCTTTTTATTCCTCAAGAAGTTTCCGTTTTCTATCAATCATTTCGTCGATTCTTTCTATAAAAGAAGTTACATCCTTCACATTCTCACTTCTCTCGATCCGTCCGTCAGGATAAACTCTCTTGCTGATCGAACCGGCACCGCAGGCAACTATGGTCTGTTTCTCCTCCATGATCAGAATGTTATAAATTCCCAGTTTTCCCTCCTTCGCATACCCCACATTTTCGAAATTTCCCGACATGTTTTTCTGACGGTAGAGATAGTAGGGAACCAGCCCCAGGCGCCTCGCTCCCTCCTCGGCTATCCTCATTGTTTCATCCGTATTGCGCAGCATATGAGTCCCGGTTTCCTGCACCATCTGGTTCAGGCGGGATGCCCTTTTAACGGCCAGGGAATGCACTGTAAGGCTGTCCGGCGCCATCTCTTCCACCATGTCCAAAGTATGCTGTACTTCCTTCTCTCCCTCCCCCGGAAGCCCCAGGATCAGGTCCATATTGATATTGTCGAACCCCATTTCCCTTGCCAGCCCATATGCCTGCTGCACCTGTTCCACAGAGGCCCTTCTGCCTATGTAATCCAGCGTCTCCTGGTTCATCGTCTGGGGATTGATGGAAATCCGGCTGACCCCATGCTTTCTAAGCACTTGCAGCTTAGCCTCCGTAATGCTGTCAGCCCGCCCGGCTTCCACGGTAAATTCCTTCACCGCAGAAAAATCAAACAGGGCCTTCAGCCTTGCCAGAAGCCTGTCCATCTGCTCCGGCTCCAGGGTGGTAGGCGTACCGCCGCCGACATAGACAGTATCCAGAATCTTCCCCCTGCAGCATTCTGCCGCATATTCCAGCTCCCGAATCAGACAGTCAACATAGGCATCTACAAGCTTTCGATAGCCGCTGACAGGAAAGGAGGTAAAGGAGCAGTACAGGCAGGTTGTGGGGCAGAAAGGAATTCCAATATAGAGACTGTATCCGTTGTCCTCTCCCCCCTTTCTGTGGTGGCTGACCGTCCTTAAAAGCGCCCTTTCCCTCCGGGCAATATCCACGGAAAGTTCTGCTTTTTCCGCACTGACATAATACTTTTCCCTGTAATATTCCACAATTTCCTGCCCGCTTTTTCCTTCTTCCAACAGCTGATAGGCAATCTTTGTAGGGCGAATTCCCGTGAGATTTCCCCAGGGAAGCTTCCTTCCTGTTGCCTGACTCAGCACACGGTACAGAAAGCATTTAAATCCGTATTTGAATTCCTGATTCTCTGTGAAATCCCAATGGTAATCTGCCCCGTCCACCCTGACGGACGCCCCGCATTCTTCCAGCAGAATCCGGATACGGATATCCGCTTTCAGGCTTTCTCTCTTCGCTTCCCCCATCTCAGACGTCAGCACGCTGACCTGTTCCTCCGGATAGAAAGCCTTCACAAGGGAATGCACATCATATTCATAATTCGCTCTGTTCAACTCTACAGCCAGCATCTCTTTTCTCCTATATTTGGTTCCGGCAACCCGAAAGGGCAATATCACCCGGATATATCCCTATCTGCGCGGCTCCTTCACACACAGCTTTGATATCTTCTGATCAGCGGTTTTATGTAAAATGCCGCCCGTCCGTATGCTTCTTTTGTCAGTCTGTCATACAGGAAACGCACTTCCCGGAGTTCTTCTTCCGAAGGTTCTTCCTTTCCGAAGCTGTTCTTCTCCAGGATACGGCAGAACGCAGCATATTCCGCATCGCTTACCCCGTATAAATCCAGGAGTATCTGCCGGAATTCTGTCCCGTCCACATCCATTTCCCGTCCGTACCCCGCAAGCTGGAATATGTTCCTGAAATTCCGGTAAAGCAGAAATATACGTTCCCTCCTGTCTGCCCGGCTAAACAGATCCCTGCGCCGGCTTTCGTCCCATTTTTCCAGACATACCAGGGCGCCCAGCAGCATAAAAATCGCCAGCACACCCATAAATATACGAAATCCCGTTCCACTTACAAGCGGCAGGGTTTTTCCTGCAGCCCCAGACATCTGCTGCATACCGGCATCCGCATCTGCATCCGGTATATCCTCCGTTTTATCCGCCACCTGCTCCGTCCCTTCCCCCAACACATGTTGATTTCCGTTTTCCGCCACCTGAATATCCGCCAGGCTGCCTTCCGGCGTTGTCACTTCCCCGTCTTCCCCTGTATCAGACGCGTCGTTCTGCCAAGTCAGCTTATCCTGCTGCCACAGTTCTTCGTTTTCCGACAGCATTAATCCCTGCCCCGCCAGGCGCCCCACCTGACCCAATTGCTCCAACCGGTTGTCCTCCGGAAACGCCACAGCACCCGGCGTCATCTCCACAGGCACCCAGCCGATGGCATCCAGGTAAACCTCCGCCCAGGCATGTGCCTGCCTCCCTGTGAGCACCGCGGTAAAATCCCCGCCGGCATCCCGGACAAAATCGGAAGGGGAAACCGTATAGCCGGTGACATATCGGGCCGGTATTCCGAAATACCGCAGCGCAAGCACCCCTGCCGACGCAAAGTGCATACAGTATCCCTCCCGGCTGTCAAACAGGAAGTACTCCACAAAATCGGTTCCCGAAGGATTGTTCCCCGCATCCAGATTATACACTGCCTGTCTGTCAAGAAGCTGAATCAGGTCCATGGCGCATACATAGACATTGTCCGTGCGGATATCCGCCTCCTTCAGCCATGCCGTCAGCCGGGGCAGCGCTTCCTCCGGATATGCAAGAAAATGATCATAGGCATACTGCCGGTAATTCTGCTCCTCTTCAGCCAGGTTTCCGTCCAGTACACTCCGGCCGCCGAAACCGGACAGAAAATAATACGCAAATTCATATATACTGTCTTTTCGCACCACCCTCCCGTCGCCATGGACTTGAAAATCTTCCGTCAGCAATGCGCCGTAAGGGTAAATGCAATAGCTTCCCCGCCCTCCCAGTTCTTCAATCCGTATATGTGCCGGTTCCGCATGATGCTGCAGCACTTTGGCCGCCTCATAGCTGATATTTGCCAGTTCTCCGTAATTTCCGGGCAGCTCCATCCCCTGTGCCCTGTAATAGTCCTCCAGTTCCCTGTCTTCCTGCGCCAGCCATTCCTTTTCCCCATATTCTCCGCCTGCGAAACCTTTCAGGTACATTGCCCCCTGGGGCTTCTCATCCACCGTCACGCGGTACATATCCGCCGACGTATATGTGAACAAATGTTTTCGTCCCAGTTCTCCTGTCACATCCACACCCGTTCCGAATCCGCCTGCAGGGAGGATGCTTTTTATCTCCGGAATCCACTCCTCATTGACAAGCCTGTAGAATTCCGCCCTGCGCTCCAGCATTTCCTCATACTGCCTGTCCAATGCGGGCAGGAAAAAATGATATACCGCCGCCATGGGCAATCCGGTCAGCGCAGCGGCACACACCGCCACTGCAAATCCCCTCCCGGGGTGCTTCCTGAAATCCTTCTGCACCAAAGTTGCTACCGCCCCCGCCACGCAGAGCGCGAGAAAGAAGAATCCCGGGAACCGGTTGCAGGCGCAGGCGAGTGTAAACCACATTGCATTTCCCACAATCAGGCAGAATCCCCTGTCATATCGTCCGAAAATGCCTGCCAGCACTTCCAGCGGAAACAGCACATACAGCACGCCGCATGTCATTGCCAGCGTGCGCATTCCCACACTCCATCCGGTTCCCTTCCGCAGCCACAAATCCGACCATGCAATATGAAACTGATAATACTCGTTCAGATTCTCCACAGCGTCCGTCAGTGCCATGGAAAGTCCCCTGAACAGCGCTTCCCGAAAGACTGCTCCCAGTAAAATATACAGCACGGCACACACCGCCGCACGTACCATTACTTTTTTCCCGCTGCTCCCGCTCCTGATCAGCACCGCAGCCGCACAAATCAGCAGCAGCACCCCCCAAAACAGAACGGGCTGCAGACCGGGTAAGGCATCTTTCCTTCCGATTTCCTTCCAGGGTATCTCCAGAATCTCCGTCAGTGCCCCCGCAAAACCCACACTGTTCACAAACAGCAGCACAATGTCGGACAGATATCCTGCCGGAGTAAAAGCCCCCTCAATACGCTTTTTTTCACTCTTCATACGCACATTCCTCATGCCGGCACCGTTCCCGACGGACAGTCGGCGCAGAACCGTGTGCCGCTCGGAACTTCTCCGCAAACCTGTGAAGGGGGCTGGCTTCCCCTCCTGGCCGCCCTGAAAGTTCTTCACACACTTTGCCCTCCGAAATACAGCCTGCAGTCCTCGTCCAGATGCCATCCCTGTTCCGGAAGGGGCGCTTCCTCCTCCAAAAGCGCCGTCCCACAGGACTCCCCTCGCAGAAATGCACAAATCCATGCCTGTACAGCCCCGCCGTCCTGCAGGGGACATCTGAAAAAGGCAGTTCCCTGACGCCATATTACTTCCGCAGATACCCCCGTGGACATCCGGCATTCCTCGGCAAAAAAATAGAGAAGGGATGCCGCTTTGTCCAGGAATCTGTCCTGTCTCTCCGCCTCCGCTCCCAATTCGTCGGAAAAATTTAAAAACAGGCTTACGGAACTGCTCCGCTCAAAATCCCTGACCTGCAGCTCCCCGCCCTTTGCCATCAGCTTCCAGTAGACACGATGCAGACTGTCTCCGGGTTGAAAATCCCGCAGCAGCATATCGCCTTCCCGCTCCCCGCCGCTTCCCTGAAGAACCTGTGAATATGCTGTCTCCACTGCGGAGGAAACCGGAGAAACCACCGGCATAATACAGACTCGGGCGCTTTGCTTTCTCCCTGCAGGAAGCCGGAAAATACCCAGATAGTCATATACGCTCACCCTGGCCAGCACCAGCGATGCCACCCCGCAGTGCATGGCCTGCACCTCCGGGATGAATTCCTCGCTCTCCCTCATGCCCATGCCGCAAAGCCGTTCCCTCACTCTCACTTCCCTGTCCCCGGGCATCTTCCAGCACAGTTCCACGAATACCCCGGGCACGGGAAGCAGTCCCTTATTTGTCACCGTCACCCTTGTCTTCAGAGTTTCACCGCGCAGCACGACCTCTTCCCCCGCTTCCAGCCGGACGCTGCAGCCGAAACAGACAGGAATCAAAAACAGAAAGGAGACAAGGGGAATACAGATAACGCAGCCAAACAGAAAACGAAGTCCCTGAAAATCATAGAGCATAATAAAATAACTGCCTGCCGCCAAAAGCAGCAGGTAACAAAATCTTCTCCTAATCATACTTTCTCGCCCAGCCTGGGTTCCTTCACCCGCTCCAGCACCTCTTCCAGGATATCCACCGGCCGCTTCCCGCCGATCCCGGCCTTCTGGCTCAGCCGAATCCGGTGAACTCCCACATCGGAAAGCGCCTTTTTCACATCTTTCGGCACACAGTAGTTCCTTCCGCATATATAGGCATACGCCCTTGCCATCTTCCCAAGCGCCAGCGTTCCCCGGGGACTCATTCCCAGCTCCAGCATTTCATGCTCCCTGGTAGCAACCGACAGCATTGTCATATATTTGTAAAGCGCATCGTGAATAAAGACGGCTTCCGTCTCGTCCTGCATGGCGAGAAGCTCCTCGCCGCTGATTACCGGCATGATTCCATCCAGAGGCCGGCCCCTGTGACGGCTCTTCAGCATGGCAATCTCATCCTCCGGTTCCGGGTAACCCATGCTGACACAGATCAGAAATCTGTCCATCTGGGCCTCCGGCAGCCTCTGAGTACCGAACGAGCCCACCGGATTCTGGGTTGCCAGTACGATAAAAGGACGGGGCACCTGTCTGGTAACACCGTCTACCGTCACATTTCCTTCCTCCATGACCTCCAGAAGGGCCGACTGGGTCTTCGGGGAGGTTCTGTTAATCTCGTCCGCCAGCAGCAAATTGCACATGACGGCTCCCGGACGATACACGAAACTCTCCGTCTCCTTCCGATACATGGAAAATCCCGTAATATCCGCCGGCATCACATCCGGCGTAAACTGTACCCGGTTGGACTTCAGCCCGCAGGCTTTTGAAAAGGCAATTGCCATCTCTGTCTTACCCACTCCGGGCACGTCCTCCAACAGTACATTCCCTCTTGCAAGAATGGCTGCCATTACCTTCTCTATGCAGTCATCCTTGCCCATTATTACTTTCTTTACCTCATCCATGACCAAATAAGGCCTATTTCTCAACGCTTCCACGCCAGGCTCCCTCCCGGTATGATAAGTTCTGTCAGCGCCACCATGCCCTTACGCAGATTTACACACAGAACGGGTTGTTTTTCTTCTCATACCCGATTTCAGTACGCTCTCCATGCCCCGGATACACCTTTGTCTCATCCGGCAGCACAAAAAGCTTTTCTTTGACAGAACGAACCAAAGTCCCCATGCTTCCCGTCGGAAAATCCGTCCTTCCCACGGACTCCGCAAACAACGTGTCTCCCGACACCAGGATACCTGCCTCCTCAAAATAATAACAGCAGCCCCCCGCCGTATGCCCCGGCGTGGCAATCACCCTGCATGTCATATTCCCGACGGTAATCTCCTCTCCGTCCTTTACATATACATCCGCATAAGTCTCACAGGCGCGTCCTGCCTGTTCAGACACATTCATCCGGGCGCTTTTCAGCAGTTCCCGCTCCGCCGCGCAGGCGTAAGCCTTCACGGGTTCCAGCCCCTCCGCCTCTGCCGCCGCATTCGCCGCGTCTCTCAGTCCGTCCAGCCCCCAGATATGGTCAAAATGCCCGTGTGTCAGCAAAATCCCCGCCACCCGGAAACCGTTCTTCTGCAAAGCTCCGTAAATGTTCGCCCCCCTGTCCGCCGGGTCCACCACGATTGCTTCGTGTTCTCCGTCCCGGTACAAAAAGTAGCAATTGGTCTGGCATACGCCCAACACCATACGTCCTATTTTTATCTCTGCCATCTGATTTCTCCTGTTAAAATCCCTGCCGCAGCCTTTCTCCGCCCCCGCGCCTGCGGGCTTCGAAACACGCTGTACCCATTCCTCAAATCGGTGTACACAATCCCCCGCGGCCCGGCTGCGACCCCCAGGCTCAGCCCGTAGCGCGTTCGATATCCACCACGCTCTCTATACCCCGTATTTTGTCAATTACACGGTTCAGTTCCTCTTTCCCCTCAACCTCAAAGGAGGTCTGCAGCGTCGCAAGCCCCTGCCTGCTGACCCTGGTATTCAGAGACAGAATACTGATATTCCGCTCCGTCAGCGCCTTGGTAATATCTGCCAGCAGGCCGTTCCTGTTATTTGCATAGATGTCGATCTCAGCCACATATTTTTCGGTTGTATCCTCCGGCGCCTGCCATTCTGCGTCAATGATCCGCGCCCGCTCAATTTCCGGCAGGTTCATCATGTTCACGCAGTCTGTCCGGTGAATGGAAATCCCACGGCCCCGGGTGACAAATCCCACAATCTCATCTCCGGGAACCGGAGAACAGCATTTGGAAAACCGAACAGATAAATCTGCAATTCCGCGCACCACGATGCCGCTTTTTGTCTTCATGGCAGCAGGCTTGTTGATGGAAACCGCCCCTGCTTCCGCAATGCTTGCCAGAACTTCCTCGTTTGTCATCGCCCGCTTGTGCTCTCTGTCGTAAAGGTCCTGCATCTTGTTGACCACCTGCCCCTCTTTCAGGGCGCCGTGGCCAATTGCCGCCAGCACGGATTCCCAGTCCCGGAATCCGTATTTGCGCATGACGGCATTCATATAATCCTGCTTCAGCAGGTCGGAAAGGATAATTGATTTCGTCCTGCAATAATTCGCCAGCAGTTCCCTGCCCTTGACGATATTGTCTTCCTTCAGCTCGTTCTTGAACCACTGGTTAATCTTGTTCTTTGCCTGTGTACTCTTGACTACATTCAGCCAGTCACGGCTTGGTCCCTTGGAATTCTGAGATGTGATAATCTCCACTCTGTCGCCGTTTTTGATCTCATAATCGATGGTCACAAGCTTATCATTCACTCTGGCCCCCACCATGCGGTTGCCGACCGCCGAATGGATGCTGTACGCAAAATCGATGGTGGTAGAGCCGGCAGGCAGGTTTTTTACCTCGCCGGTGGGCGTGAAGCAGTACACGTTGTCCGAAAACAAATCCAGGTCGTTTTTCAGAAGCTTCATAAATTCCCGGTTGTCCGACATGTCCCGCTGCCATTCCAGGATCTGCCGCAGCCATACCAGCTTCTCCTCCTCCTGGGCCGCCACCTTTTTGCCGTCCGAGGCTTCCTTGTACTTCCAGTGAGCGGCAATCCCGTACTCCGCCGCCTTATGCATCTCAAAGGTACGGATCTGTATCTCGAAGGGCTGCCCCGAACTGCCGATCAGCGTGGTATGCAGTGACTGGTACATATTTGCCTTGGGCATGGCAATGTAATCTTTAAAACGCCCCGGAATGGGCTTATACATCTCATGAATTACCCCAAGCGCCGCATAACAGTCCCGCACGCTGTCCACAATAATACGCACCGCAAACAGATCGTAAATCTGGTCCAGCGTCTTGTCCTGATTTTTCATCTTTTTATAAATACTGAAAAAATGCTTTACACGCCCGTCAACCTTGGCCTTGATTCCAGCATGCCTGATATGCTCGCTGACCTCGTCCACAATGCTCTGAATATACTTTTCCCGCACGCTCTTGCGGACGGAAATCTTGTCTACCAGATCATAATAAACGTCAGATTCCAGATACTTTAACGATAAATCATCTAATTCAATCTTCACCTTGCTGATGCCCAGCCTCTGTGCGATGGGGCAGTAGATCTCCAGGGTCTCTTTCGCTATGCGCTGCCGGCTCTCCGGCTTCTTATACTGCAGTGTACGCATATTGTGGAGACGGTCCGCCAGCTTAATCAGTATCACACGGATGTCCTTCGCCATGGCAAGAAACATCTTTCGCAGATTCTCCGCCTGCATCTCCAGCTTCTCGTCAGGCTGGTCCCCGCCTGCAGACAGCGGTATCTTTTCCAGCTTTGTGACACCGTCCACCAGCAGGGCCACATCATCCCCGAACTCCTGTTTCAGGTCCTCCTCCGTCATGATCGTATCCTCTACCACATCATGGAGAATCCCCGCAACGATAGTCTCCTTATCCAGTTCAAGATCCGCCAAAATGATTGCCACGTTCAACGGATGGATGATATACGGTTCTCCCGATTTGCGCAGCTGGTTCTTATGCGCCTCCTCCGCCACCTTATACGCCTTTTCAATCAGCGATATGTCATCACTGGGATGGTATTTCTGCACACGATGAATCAGCTCCTGATACAGGCTGTCAGGATCCACAAATTCATGGTACTCACTCATCTTTCCATCATCAAAAATTTCCTCAATCTTTTCTTCTGCCATAACCATCCACACTTTCTGCATCCGTTATCCTTGCCCTGAACTTATCCTCGAAACCCCTTTTCCCCGAATGAATCTGTCCTTACCTCCCGCATGGAGACCGTCACGGAGATTTACCCCGCCGGCAGTCGGACTTGTCTACTTTCCCTCATAACAGATTGCCGACTCCAGCCGGTAGCCGGAAAGCTTCTCCCGTCCCTTTAGGCCTGCCAGTTCCATCAGAACCACAATACCCACTACCACGCCTCCCAGGCTCTCAATCAGCTTCACCATAGCCTCGGTGGTTCCGCCGGTAGCGATAAGATCATCCACAATCAGTACTCTCTGCCCCGGGCGGATGCTGTCCTTATGCATCTCAATAACCGCGCTGCCATACTCCAGCTCATAGGAAACGGAAACCGTCTCCCTGGGAAGCTTGCCGGCCTTGCGGATCAGCACAAAGGACTTTTTATTATTATAGGCAATGGGTGTTCCAAATATAAATCCTCTGGATTCCGGTCCCGCCACCACATCATACTCCAGGTCCCTGACCTTCTCCTGCATGGTGTCAATGGCAAGCCGCAGCCCTTCCGCATCCTGCAGCACACTGGTGACATCTCTGAAAATAATACCCGGCTCCGGGAAATCAGGTATGCTTACCACGTATTCTTCCAGTTTCTTCATCACAATATCCTCCTGTGTATCCATAGAATTCCGGCCTGCGCCCCTGCCTGGCCAAAGCCATCCGCCACAGCGCCGCACCTCTTCATTCCGTCATTTCTTCTTCCTGTCCACAAAATACTTTATGATATCGCCTCTGGTGACGATTCCTATAAACACACTTCTGTCATCTATAACAGGTACAAAATTCTGGTTTTTTGCACACTCCAGCAGATTTTCCATGGCCGTGTCGATACAGGCCGGCTTCACCTTCCCGTTCTGCAGAAAATCCCGTACCGTCATATGCTCCAGATTTTTCAGTGTGATATCCTCCAACGTCTCATTGTACGCAAGGATATTCCAGAGAAAATCCCCCACGCTGATAACCCCCACATACCTGTCCTCCACATCAATGACAGGTATGGCCGTAAAACCGCTCCTCCGCAGCTTCTCAAGCCCCTGCCGCAGTGTCATGTCATCCCTGAGATACGCAACCTCAGCCTTGGGCAGTAAAAACGATGCAATGTTCACTGTTTACGCTCCTTCACCCTTATTTTCCGGCGCTTCCTGGCCGTCCTTCTCTGTCTGCGCTGCCGATTCCTCTCCGCCCTGACGCCTTCTCCCGGCTTTGGTCCCTTCCTCCACATCCACAACCTCCGTAAAGGTGGAATCCACCGGCTGTATACCGTCCAGATAACTCCTTATCCTGCCTGCCACATAAATAACCGTAATGCAGTCAGTGACACCGCTGAAAATAAGGCCGATTCCTACCACCTGGAACAGCCGTATAACCGTCTCAAAAGGATTCGCAATCAGCACCGCGCCGAATATCACATTGATCACGGCCAGAATCAGCACGCCGATCCAGTTACCGCATTCCAGCCGTTTCATATCTATCACATGCTGCAGCTTCACGCAGCCGCTGGCCAGAACCAGGATCCCCAGAATCACAGGAACCAGCGAGGTTATCCACTCCACCTTGTAGAGAAACAGCACGCCCACTGCGATTCCCACCAGCCCGTATCCAAAATCATTGCGGTCATAATTTCGTCCGGCATCCCGCAGAAGATAACATATCATGGAGACGGCCCCCACCAGAATAAACAGTATGCCCACCAGATACCCAAGGCTCCTTACCATAGTCTCCGGAAGCGCCACCGCCACCACCCCAAGTATGATATAAAACAATGAAGTCAGCATTGTCTCCCACTTAATCTGTTTCAACAGCTTCCTCATCTTTATCTTCCTCCTGATTCTCCCTCCCGATGCAGGAGATTTTGTTTTTACAAAAGGGGCTGTCGCATTAAGGGTCATGGACACCGGATACAGGCATGCCTGATTACCGGGCATCCTGTATCCGGTGTAGAATTTCTTAATGCGACAGCCCCTTCACTGCCTGTAGACAGTAACTGTCAATTACTTTTTACCGCAGCACTTTTTGTATTTCTTTCCACTTCCGCAGGGGCACGGATCATTGGGATAGATCTTCGCCTCCTTCACAATTGTAGTGGATGCCTTCTGCTCCTTATACAAAGCCTTCCTGGTGTCCTCGTCAAAAATATTGTTCCATTCTTCCAGATTGTACAGCCAGTCCGCCTCCGCTGCCACCATGTTCTTGTACAGAAGCGCCTTCTCAAATCCCAGATTTACCTGAGTATCCTCTTCCATCTCCTCAATGGGATTGGACTCCTTCAGGCTGTCGTTGATCCCGTCCAGGAATCCCGTCATCGTCATAAGGGACACCTGGTACTTATCGGCCAGTTCTCTGACCGTACCGCATACCACCTCGTCCGGATTCTTCAGAAGCTGGGCATAAATATCTTTCTCTTCCTTAAAATATGCCGCCCAGAGCGCCTGCAGCCTGTCCTTGTCCGCTGCATCATCGTATGCCATTTCTCTCCATTTTTCCAATAACGCCATATCTACCACCTTTTCAAATCCTGCCGGCCCTCTGCTGCCGGTTTTATTTTCCGCGATACCTCCTACGGGCATACGCCCCGCCCGCCGAAGCGCAATACCCCGCCTCAGTGTCTGCAGAAGCCCTGGAGAACCCGTCGCCCGCCGGGCGGCAAAAAACCTTTCTCCGTACTCCAGCCTTATTGCCTGTATAAATGGAATCCGCTTCTACCAGTATATAACAGATTAACTCCGAACACAACAAAAATTTTTTTCAAAAAAAATTTATTTTGCAGTATAATCTGCTCGTTTTGTGCAACAATATTAAATGTCAAGGAACCCCCTCCTTTGATGATACGGAAGAAAAAAGAGTAATACTTGGGGCTGCCGCATTAAGAAATTCTATACAGGATACAGGATATCCGGTAGCCAGGTATAATTTATATCTGGTGTGTATGACCTTTCATGCGGCTGCCTCTATCCTCCCCTTAATAAGATCCCGGGCTTCGCGTCAGTGCAGGCCCGGGATTTTTATGGATTGTTATCCCCCTCTCCGCGCAGGGTATCCCCAGAACCACTTTGGTCCCCCGCCCTTCCTCGCTGTACACCTGCACGGTAATCCCAAGCTTCCCGTAAATCCTGCGGCACAGATACAATCCGATTCCCGTAGCGCGCTTATCCATCCTGCCGTTATACCCGGTAAAGCCCCGCTCGAAAATGCGCGGCAGATCCTCCGCCCGGATGCCGATACCGGTATCTTCCAGGAACAGCAATACACGTTTCCCCTCCTCTTCCGCCCGAAGAGAAATACTGCCCCTGGGCGTATACTTGATGCTGTTGGACAAAATCTGTTCCAGGCAGAAGACAAACCATTTTTCGTCCGTCACGATCTGAAAGCCCAGCTCTCCCAACTCAGGCTTCAGCCCCTTATTGATAAACAGGACGGAGAATTTCTTTACCGCCTGCCTGACCAGGGAATCCAGCCTGCACCGCTGCACCACCATATCATCGGAAATGCTCTCAAGCCGCTGAAAGGCCAGCACCATTTCCACATACTGCTCAATCTTAAAACATTCCTCCTTCATCAGGAACCCGTTCCTGTCCGAAAGTTCCAGGCGCTCTAAAAGAAGCTTCAGGGCCGCGATGGGCGTCTTGATCTGATGCGTCCACATCAGATAATAGTCTCCGGATTCCGCCAGCCTCTCCTCCCGGTGCAGCCGTTCCTTTCTCTGCCGCTCATACATGGCTCTGAGGAAATATGCCTGGGCATCCCCATAGCTTTCTGCGGCCTCCATGGAATCGGCCAGAGATTTCAGCCCTTTCTCCGCCTCCCCCAATATCATTTCGCCGGACTGCTCATAATGCCGGAAAACTGCTTCCAGCTGCCTGCTGCGCCGTACATATTTGATACCGTCCAGGACGCCCGCCCCTGTCCACACCGCCAGCGTAAGTACCGCGGCATAGCAGAGCTTTCCCAAATTTTCAATATGATACAGGCTTCCCACGGCGAGAAACAGCCCTGTCGTCAGGAAATACAGCGTAAGTGTGAGCTTCTTTTCCTGTAAATAGCGAATCCACAGCCTCATTATCACTCTCCAATCACGACTCTCCGATTATGTACCCCAGCCCCTTTTTCGTATGGATGACCTGCCCGGCTCCGGCGGCTTCCAGCTTCTTCCGCAGCCTGGTCATATTGACGGTCAGGGTATTGTCGTCCACAAAACAGTCATTGTCCCACAGCCGCTTCATAATAGCCTCCCTGGAAACCGTCTTCCCGGCATTTTCAAATAAAAGCTGCAGAATGCGGAATTCGTTCTTTGTCAGCTCCAGCTTCTTCCCCTCCGCCAGCAGCGAGGCATCCGTCAGATCCAGAAGCAGGCCTCTGCATTCCATTACATTGGTCTGTCCGCGAAAGGCATAAGTCCGCCGGAGCATGGCCTGTACCTTGGCGGAGAGTACCTCCGGATCGAAGGGTTTTACTACAAAGTCGTCTCCTCCCATATTCACCGCCATAACGATATTCATGTTGTCACCGGCGGAGGAGACAAAGATAATGGGCACCTGAGAAACCTGCCGTATCTGGGCGCACCAGTAATAGCCGTTATAAAAGGGAAGCCCGATATCCATCAGCACCAGCTGGGGCGACAGTAAGACGAATTCTGCCAGCACATTGCCGAAATCCTCCGCACAATGCACCTCATATCCCCATTTTTCCAGATGAAGTTTCATCTCGCCTGCTATCACGGCATCGTCCTCCACCACCAGCAGGCTGTATTTCCCCTCGCCGCCAAACCCGTTGTTCATTGTGCATTTCCTCCCGGATGCGGATTTACATCCTATTTTAACGCCAGCCCTCAGTACTGCTCTTCCTCCTCGTCATGAATATCCGCCTTCGGCTTCTTCAATCCTTCAATCACAATTCCCGCCTTCTCCGCATAGTCCCAGAGCGCCGCATGGATTGCCTCCTCGGCAAGCAGGGAACAGTGAACCTTCACAGGCGGCAGGCCGTCCAGCGCCTCCATAACCGCCCTGTTGGTCACCTCCAGGGCTTCCTGTATGGTTTTACCCTTTACCAGTTCCGTAGCCATGGAACTGGTAGCCACAGCCGCCCCGCAGCCGAAGGTCTTAAATTTCGCCTCCTGAATGATGCCGTTTTCATCGATATCCAGGTACATCCTCATGATATCCCCGCACTTGGCGTTGCCCACGGTACCCACGCCGCTGGCATCCTCTATTTCTCCCATATTCCTGGGATTCTGAAAATGATCCATTACTTTTTCGCTGTACATACCTGTTTCCTTTCCCAAACCGTCCTTATTCAATATTCCCGCCTCTTCCGGGCAGAAATCTTTTCAGGATTTCCGCGATTTCATAAAATCTTCATACAAGGGCGACATATCCCTGAGCCTGCCCACAATTTCCTTCAGGGCTTCCGTCACCTGGTCCAGTTCCTCCTTCGTGTTCTCCTCCGACAGGCTCATCCGCAGCGAACCGTGTGCCTCCTCATGGGCCAGCCCGATTGCCAACAGCACATGGGAAGGATCCAGGGAGCCAGATGTACAGGCGGAACCGCTGGAAGCGCAGATTCCCTTCATGTCCAGCATAATCAGAAGGGACTCCCCCTCTATAAATCGAAAGGAGAAATTCACGTTTCCCGGCAGCCGCTTCTGTCTGTGCCCGTTTAACCGGCAGTAGGGAACCTGTGTTTCAATACACCGTATCAGATAATCCCGCAGTTCCCTTTCCTTTCTTCCCTTCTCCTCCATCAGCCTGGCCGCCCGCTCGGCAGCGGACCCAAAGCCAACGATACCCGGCACGTTCTCCGTACCGGCTCTTCTGTTCCTCTCCTGCGCCCCGCCGTGGATAAAAGAACGAAGCTTCAGCCCCGTGCGGATGTACAGCATGCCCACGCCCTTGGGTCCGTTCAGCTTGTGGGCACTGGCGCTCAGCATATCCACCTTCAGCTCCTCCACGTCTATGGGAATCTGTCCGAAGGCCTGGACCGCATCCGTATGAAACAGAATCCCTCTCTCCCTGGCAATGGCGCCGATCTCCCCGACGGGTTCTATGGTGCCAATCTCATTGTTGGCAAAAATAACGCTGATCAGAATCGTGTCCGGCCGGATTGCGGCCCTCAGTTCCTCCACATCTACCAGCCCGTCCCTGTCCACATCCAGATAAGTCACCTCAAAGCCTTTTTTCTCAAGATACCGGCAGGTATGGAGGACGGCATGGTGTTCTATCTTTGTGGTGATAATATGCCTGCCCTTCTCCTGACAGCTCTCTGCCACGGCCTTCAAAGCCCAGTTGTCCGCCTCCGTTCCCCCTGCCGTAAAGTAAATTTCCTCCTGCCTGGCATTGATCACCGATGCTATGGCCCTCCTGGCTTCATTTACGGCCTTTTTTCCGGCAGCTCCAAGGGCGTATATGGCGCTGGGATTGCCGTAGGCTTCCCCGAAATACGGGAGCATGGACTCTACCACCTCCGGCGCGGTCTTTGTAGTCGCTGCGTTATCCAAATATATCATTGTATGCTCTCCTTTCAACCCCTTCCTAATATATCAACCGGCGTTCTGAAAACGGCGATTTTGCATTCCACGGGCAAACGGCACACCGCCCCGGGTTTCCTCTCGGTGCGGTGTCCGGATTGTGCAGTATGCCATCCGGCAGCATACCGGATTCCGGCAGCTTTGCAGCGTTCTGTTGCCTGCACACGCGGCGCGCCTTACGGCCGCCAATCCATACCTTATAACTAGGAATTTCTCAAAAGTATATCATCCGCAAATAGTTCTGTCAACCTTCCCCAAAGAATATAATAGGGAAAAACAAAGGTCTCCCTGATATATGAAAACAAAACAGCAGCATCCCCTGATTGTGGGCACCTTTATCCTCACCGCCGCCGGCATCCTCACCAGGCTCATCGGCTTTTTATACCGCATCTATCTCTCCCGCCTGTTCGGCGAAGAAGGCATGGGAATCTACCAGCTTCTAAGCCCGGTTCTCTCCCTGTCCTTCTCCCTGACCGCAGCGGGATACCAGACTGCCATCTCCAAGCTTGTGGCGGAGCAGGCAGCCACCCGGAAAAGCCCTGCTCTGGCGCCTCTCTGGATGGGACTTGGCATCTCCCTGCCCCTTTCCCTCCTCTGCAATGCAGTACTCTTCTTTTCCGCGGAGCCCATAGCCCTTCATCTTCTGCAGGAACCGCGCACTGCCTCCATGCTGCGCATCCTGTCCTTTTCCGTGCCCTTATCCGCTGTGCATTCCTGCATCAACGGCTATTTTTATGGTATAAAAAAAGCAGGAATACCCGCCGGCGCCCAGCTCCTGGAGCAAATCACCCGTGTGGGATGCGTATACATCGTATCCGGTTATGTGCTGTCGATGGGGAAGGCACCCTCCATCAGCGTGGCCGTACTGGGCCTTACCACGGGGGAATTCTTTTCCATGCTGATGACCGCTGCAGCCGTCAGGGCAGAGGGAAAAAACAGCTCCTGCTGCCGGCCCTCCTCCATAAGGTCTCTCTGCGGAAAGCTCCTGGCCATGGCGCTGCCCCTGACGGCTAACCGTATTGTTTTGAACCTCCTGCAGAGTATAGAGTCCGTGTCCATTCCGGCCCGGCTGAAAGCCTACGGCTACGACAATGTGACCTCCTTAAGCGTCTACGGCGTCCTCACCGGCATGGCCATGCCCTTTATCTTCTTTCCGAACGCCCTCACCAGTTCCGTAGCCGTACTCCTGCTCCCCATCATCTCGGAGAATTACGCCCTGGGCAACATGGACACCGTCCGCAAAACAACCCTGCGCACGGTAAAATACTGCGGGCTCATGGGTATCTGCTGCATGGGCGTCTTTGTCCTCCTGGGAAAGTGGGCCGGAACCGCCCTCTTCGGCAGCCCCCTGGCGGGATACTTCATCCGCACCCTGGGATTCATCTGTCCCTTCCTTTATCTGGACACCACCCTGTCCAGCATCCTCCAGGGACTGGGCCTGGCGGGCCACATCTTCGTCATGAATGTGGTCTGCCTCCTCCTCCGCCTGGGCTTCGTATTTCTGGCCGTGCCCCGCTACGGCATCACAGGCTACCTATGGGGCCTTCTGGCCAGCCAGCTCACCCTTGGGGTGCTTTACCTGGGCTGCCTCTACCGCTTTTTAATGAAAGAAATGCAAAAATCCTGAGCCGCCTCAACATCCCGCCCCCGCAAGCCTGTCTGTCCTGGGCCGGTTCATACCGCACTTCTGTCAAATCCGTACGGTAATCATTACGCCACACACAAAACAGCCAATAAATCCGGCGCAATATACCACCGATTTATTGGCTTTTACACATCCGAAAGGCTGCCCGTATATGCCCGGCCTTCTGTCCTCCTGAACCCTGTTTTCTCGTGCGGAAAATAAAACCTGCCTCACTCCAGCAGCTTTTTCAACTCATCCATAAATGTATTTACATCTTTAAATTCTCGATAAACCGAAGCAAAGCGCACATATGCCACCGCGTCCAGATCTTTCAGCTTATTCATGAGGATTTCCCCGATCATCCTGCTGGAAATCTCCTTCTCCTCCCGGCTGAATATCTCGTTCTCCACCTCGTCCACCAGCATGGTGACCTGCTGGGCGCTCACCGGGCGCTTATGGCAGGCGCGGAACAGCCCGCCTTCCACCTTGGAGCGGTCATAGACTTCCCTGTTGTCGTCTTTCTTAATGATAATCAGCGGGATACTCTCGATTTTCTCATATGTGGTAAAGCGCTTTCCGCATTCATCACAGGCCCGCCTGCGGCGGATGGAATTGTCATCCTCCGTAGGCCTGGAATCTATCACCCTGGTATTCTCATGACTGCAAAAAGGACATTTCATGGGTCTGCCTCCTTTTTCCCTGCACACCTGCCTGTACAGTGCGGTATCTCTTAATGGTTTTTCATATCTTTTCTAACGTACCATATTCAGCAGTGAATGTCAACGAGAATAATGTCCGGTCCGATCTGCCTGATATTTTTAAACGGAATCACGATATTCGGCTCACAGTTCAGAAAACCCAGGAACCGGTTGCACCCGGGCACCATAATCTTGCAGATACAGCCGCTGCAGGGGTCGAACTCCAGGTCGCACACTCTCCCCAGTTTCCTGCAATCCTTCATATTAATCACGTCTTTATTTTTGAATTCGGAAAAAAGCATCTAAAAAAATCTCCCAATCTCTTCGCTTGTTATTAGAAATATGCTGTTTTCCGAAAAATGAGACCAAAAATAATCTGAATATTTTTCGACTTCAGGCACATACTACCACTATAATCCAAAGCGCGGAATCCGTGCGGAAATGAGGAAGATATGACACAGGGTAAAGTTGAAATATGCGGCGTAAATACATCAAAGCTTCCGCTTTTGAAGGCCGAGGAAAAGGAAGCTCTGTTCCGGCAGATAGAAGCCGGCGATGAAAAGGCCAGGGAAGCTTATATCGAGGGAAACCTGCGTCTGGTTTTAAGCGTTATCAAACGCTTTGCTTCCAGCAACGAAAATGTGGACGATCTGTTTCAGATTGGCTGCATCGGACTCATCAAAGCCATAGACAATTTTGACACTTCGCTGAATGTAAAATTTTCCACCTACGCGGTTCCGATGATTATCGGAGAAATCCGAAGGTTCCTGCGGGACAACAGCAGCCTGCGTGTCTCCCGTTCCCTGAAGGACACCGCCTATAAGGCAATCTATGCCCGAGACAGCCTCACCAGAAAGAACCTGAAAGAGCCTTCCATGGAAGAAATCGCCACCGAAATCGGCGTCTCCAAGGAAGACATCGCCTATGCCCTGGATGCCATCCAGAATCCCATGAGCCTCTATGAACCCATTGTCACAGACGGCGGAGACACCCTCTATGTCATGGACCAGATCAGCGACAAGAAAAATAAGGAAGAAACCTGGGTAGAACACCTCTCTCTCAGCGAAGCCATGAAGCGCCTGAACCCCCGGGAGCATGAGATCATTTCCCTGCGTTTCTTTGAGGGGAAAACCCAGATGGAAGTGGCGGAATCCATCGGTATCTCCCAGGCACAGGTATCACGCCTGGAAAAAAACGCGCTGCGCGCCATGCGTACCTATCTGTCCGCTTAGCGGTCCCTCCAAGCCGTCCGGGTTTCCCGGCCCGGCAGAAACGGGTGCCCGCCTTCACCTTTTCCTCTGCGCCCCCGGGAAGCAGATGAGGAAAAGCAGATATCCGATTATGGTTCCCAATGTGTTGGTCAGAATATCGTCTATCTGAAAATAGCCCCGCCGCGTTGCCAGCTGCAGAAACTCTATTCCCAGGCTGGTCAGGAAACCCACAGCTCCGCAGCGGAAAATGCCCCTCAGCCTTTTAAACGCCCAGGGACTTAAGAAACCGTAAGGAATAAATAAAAGCACGTTTTCCACCACATATGCATTGTTCCTTTCATTAATCCCCCATGTAGAAAACAGTTCCAGATCCATCCCCTGACGGACTCCGCTTTCCCTGGAAAAAAAGGTGATAATCAACATCACAGAAAGGTAAATCCAGAACAGTATCATGGGCAGCATGAGTGCCCGCCTTTTTCCCCTGCGCATTTTATCGGCAGCCAAAAAAACAGCGGCGGAAACTATCGCCCCCATCGCCACGGCACCGGGCAGGAACCTCACTACGGATAATAAATCCTGATATATATATTTTAACATATGCTGTCTCCGCAGAAATCTACGGGAGTTTCATTGCAATCCGGTATGTCCGTGAACGCAGCCGTCGGGCTTACTGCCGAAATCCCGCTCCGTCACACAATCAAGTCAACAACCCCGCTGCAAGCAACGGGGCATCAAGCTTGTAACGCTGCAAGCAGCGGGGTATGTGACCCTCGCGGCATTCGCCAAATGGATGCTGACGCATCCGCTTGGCTCATTGCCCGCGGGAATCAATTCCAGTTTTCCCCTGCATGTTCCCATCTGTCTCTCTCTTCGGAGAGTCTGTTATTCATCCATGCAATCGCTTCCGTTATGCCGCTTTCTCCAAATTCAAATTCCGACTTCTCTTTTTCTTCTTCTGATGTCTTACAAAAATTAAACGGCTCCGGCCACACCGTACAGCGCAGTTTCTTTTCTCCCCCATCACCGGATACGCCCTCCAGACGATAGCGCATTCCCTGATGGCAACCTGTAAATTCCGTCTTCTTCAAAAATTCTATCGACAATATATCTTCTCTTTGTATCATATGAATCCCCCGGGTCAGATTTTCCCGGACTGCCGGGTTCTAAATTGCATTCCGTTCCGCGGCAGAAGTCCGTTAGCCGACTGTTTGACGGATTTACGGCAGGCCGCGGGCAGAGACCTGTCCCCCGGAAACAGGGAACAGGTTCTCTGGTTAATATTATATCCTATTTTTACCAGATTGCATAGCCTAAATATGACTGCTCATCTCTTTTTTCAGCTGGCGCATGATTTTTTTCTCCAGGCGGGAGATATAGGACTGGGAAATTCCCAGAAGAGACGCCACTTCCTTCTGGGTCATCTCCTGCCCGTCCTTTGTCCCAAGGCCGAAGCGCAGGTTGATAATCTTCTTCTCCCGCTCGGACAGCTTGCTGATGGCGCCGAGCAGCACCTTGCGCTCCACCTCGTTCTCAATGTCCCGGTAGATTACATCCTCGTCCGTGCCCAAAATGTCGGACAGCAGTAGTTCATTCCCGTCCCAGTCCACGTTCAGCGGCTCGTCGATGGAAACCTCCAGCCTGGTCTTATTATTCCTGCGCAGATACATCAGGATTTCATTTTCTATACATCTGGAAGCATAGGTAGCCAATTTGATATTTTTGTCCGGTTTGAAGGTATTGATCGACTTGATCAGCCCGATGGTTCCGATGGAAATCAAATCCTCCACCCCCACGCCCGTATTGTCAAACTTTTTGGCTATATACACCACCAGACGGAGATTATGCTCAATCAAGATGGCCTTCGCCTCATCGTCATATTCCGTACCCAGGTCTCCTATCACCTGGCTTTCCTTATCTACCTCCAGCGGCGGGGGCAGCACTTCGGCGCCGCCTATGTAATGGATTTCTCCCTTTTTCCGCAGAAGCAGGCGCTCCCTGCGAATCATTTTAAACTGAATCTTGCCCGGTATCATTACTTTCAGAATCATTTTGCCTCTCATTCTGCCGTTTTTTACGGCCTCCCGCTACGCTCTTGGCAAAGAGTCCGGGGTTAATTATCATATTCACGGATTCCGCGCCGATACTGCCTGTCTCCGAGATTGCTTCCTCGCTGACGGCAACATACACATCATTAAATACATATGTCATGCCTTCTATTTCCAGCTGCAGCCCGGGCAGCAGGAATCCCGGCATAATGCCCCTTCTCTTCCCGATACTGTGATAGGGAATGGCGCGGAACGCATCCGGACTCTTATCCCAGAGCCTGTCAAAAAGCGTTCTGTCCACTATGCACACCGGTTTTCCGCTGACAGGCTCCGTAAGGCTGTTCCCCGAATCAATCAGGGCCGCCGCCTCCGCCCGCTTTCCCTCCCGGGACAAAACTGCCCTGCACAGGCTGTTTTCCGGGTTCCGTCCGTCTCGAAAGCGCCCGAACAAAAGAAAAAAAAGGCCTCCCATCCCCAGAATTCCCGACACACCTGTCAGATACCTTCTCAGCCCCGGCAGACACCTGATCAGAAAAAGCATGGCGCCCCCCAGACCAAAGGAATACAGAACCAGTCTTTCCAGAAGCTTCAGAAACATTCTCAGGCTCTTCACAGGGAACGCAATACAGAGCATTCCTGCAGACCCGGTTCCCATTCCCAGCAAAATCTTCAGCACCGCCGGACCCCTCAGAAGGAACGGAAGCACAAAGCATGCCGCTCCCACCGCCGCGCCGGCCAGCAGTCTGCCCTTTCCCGCTCTGCCGTAGGCCGTCTTATCCACCAGCATCAGCAGATACAGGTTCATAATGAAGTTGAGAAAGAACAGACTGTCTACATACAATTCATAATGCATTGGCTTCATCCTTTTCATAATCATTATAAAGGGGTTGGACTTAAGAATTTGTCAGATAAGGGTCTGTTTTACAAGAACTTTTCGACAAAAAACCGGGCTTATTCTGCCCGGTTTCTCAATGTGTCATCCTGTTTCAATTTTAAATATTACATGTATGTAGTCATTCCGATTCCTAAATCAGAGACGGCAAACAAACCCCTTGTCCTTCAGGGGTCTGACTGTCATTCTGTCCCAAACAACGAGGGTCTTTCTTACTTCCTCTGCAGGAAGTCCGGAATCTTCAAAGTCTTCTCCTCCACAGAACTGCGGATATCTACCGGCTTATGAAGCCCCTGGGAAGAAGCGGGCTGAGGCCCCTCCTGCCTGGCAGGCTGAGAATTCAGTCCCTTCAGGGAACTGGACGCAATATGCGTAGACTGCGGCCTGTATATGGAGGAAGAACCAAACCTGGACTGTGCCGGATTTGCGTTAGCCGCATCCTCCAGGCCCGTGGCAATCACCGTAACCGTACAGCTGTCAGTCTTGGACTCATCGTACATGGCACCGAAAATGATGTTGATATCCTCTCCCGTGAGGCTCTGTACAAAGTCTGCTGCATCACTGGCATCCGGCAGCGTAATATCGCCGGATACGTTGAGGATAACATCCGTAGCGCCATTGATGGTAGTCTCCAGCAGCGGACTCTCCACCGCCATCTTCACGGCAGACAGGGCCTTATCGTCACCCTTGCCCTCGCCTATGCCGATATGGGCGATACCCTTGTCCTTCATAACGGTCTGAATATCGGCAAAGTCCAGATTGATGATTGCCGGCCTGTTAATCAGGTCCGTAATCCCCTGAACCGCCTGCTGCAGGACTTCGTCAGCCTTCCTGAGCGCCTCGGGCATGGTGGTACGCCTGTCCACAATCTCCAGAAGCTTATCGTTGGGAATCACAATCAATGTATCCACATGTTCTTTGATACGTTCGATCCCCCCCAGGGCATTTGTCATACGCGTCCTGGCCTCGAAACGGAAAGGCTTCGTAACGACTCCGACCGTAAGGATTCCCATATCCTTTGCCAGCCTCGCCACCACGGGCGCGGCGCCGGTTCCCGTACCGCCGCCCATGCCGCAGGTGACAAAGACCATATCCGCCCCCTTCAGAGCAGAACCGATTTCCTCGGAACTCTCCTCCGCTGCCTTCTCTCCGATCTCAGGCTTGGCTCCCGCCCCGAGTCCTTTGGTCAGCTTCTCCCCAATCTGCAGCAGGGTGGGCGCCTTACAGAGCTGCAGTGCCTGCTTGTCCGTATTCACCCCGATAAACTCCACGCCTTCTATTTGTTCGTCAATCATTCTATTAACAGCATTGTTACCTGCACCGCCCACACCGACCACAATAATCTTGGCGGCAGATTCAGCATCGTTCGTCTTAATCTCCAGCAAGAGTACATCCTCCTTTTCCAACTTCACTCCAAACCACACCTACTATCATATAATCATTTATCAAATTTCGCAACCATTTTCTGAAAAAATATCTTAGAAATTATTATCCCGGCTTAAATGTATATTTCCCGCTGTCTTCGTCAAAAGTCTGCATCTGCAGGGTGCCGCTTTTCCCTTCCAGCTCCGGCAGGAAACCGGGAAGGATCATCAGCTTGTCCT
The DNA here is from genome assembly GCA_910587555.1 of uncultured Acetatifactor sp. GTDB lineage: Bacteria > Bacillota > Clostridia > Lachnospirales > Lachnospiraceae > Acetatifactor. Next base: position 46,001 of record CAJULV010000016.1, on the reverse strand, counting down.
CCAGAGCGGAAGGTTCGTTTCCCAGGGCAATCTTTGTATCGCCAAAGTAAACCGTAATTTCCTTCCCGCTGTTAAAATAAATCCTGTCCGGTGTAAGGCTGTATTTCTGCAGAAGTTTCGTGAGGTCCAGTATACTGTTGAAAATTCCGTCATCCTCCACCGGAAGCTTTTCCCCCAGCACCAGATGGTCAAACTGCAGCCCGATAATCTGCGGAACTCCCACCGTCCGGACTGCGGAGGTTTCCACCACATATCCGTCCCTGTCAAAATAGACATAGGTGTCCAGGTATCTCACGCAGCCTGTCAGCACTTTTTCATACACGATTATCTTAATGGTATCCGGCGACAGAATATCCACATCCACCACGTCTACAAAGGGAATCCCCTCTATGCCCTTGTCCTTATACTTCAGGGAAAGGTAAAGGGAATTATCCCCCAGAAATCCGTCCATTACAATTGCCTTGATTTCATCCTCCGAATAATGGACATTGCCCTCCACATAGACAGTCTCGATGGTATAGGTTTTCTTTATATAGCTGCCCGCTCCCAATGCGGCCGTCAGGAGAAGGATAACCACCGCCGTCAGGCCCAGCCCTGTTCTTTTGCTCTTAAACACTTGTCACACGCGCTCCTAACTCTCTGAAATCCCTGCAGATGTTCTCATATCCGCGGTATATAAAGGAACAGCCCCTCACAAGGCTCTCTCCCTCCGCCATCAGCCCGGCAGTCACCAGTGCGGCGCCACCCCGCAGTTCTCTCGCTTCCACCTGTGTTCCGTGCAGTTTTTCCACTCCCCGAACCCTCACCCTGCGGGAATCTGCCTGCTCGATACAGGCGCCCATTTTCTTCAAATCCTCCGCAATACGAAATCGATTCTCGAAAATCGTCTCTTCTATGTCGGTACATCCGCTTCCCCCTGAGGAAACAGCCAGCGCCACCGACTGCAGGTCTGTGGGAAAACCCGGGTATGGAGACGTGACAAGCTTCACCGGAAGCGGTCTCGCGGGCGCCTGTACATAGAGACCGTCCCTGGAACGGCACACATGCCCGCCCATTTGCTCCGCTGTCAGAATCACGGCATCCAGTTCTTCCACCGGTGCATGTTCCAGAAAAACACTTCCGCCCACACCGATACACCCCAGCAGATAGGTGCCTGCCACAATCCGATCCGCCGGCACCCTGAATTCCGTACCGCACAGCCGCCGTCCTCCCCGAACCACGATTTTACTGCTCCCTGCCCCCTCAATACAGGCACCGCAGCAACACAGATACCTGCACAGAGTCAGAATTTCAGGCTCTCTGGCCGCACCCTCCAGTACTGTCTCACCCTCTGCCGCCACTCCTGCCAGAATAATATTCTCGGTTGCCCCCACTGACGGAAACGGCAGGATAATATGGGCGCCCTGAAGCCTGTCTGCCGAAGCGCACAGCTGTCCCCCCGCCTCTCTGAATGTGACACCCATCTGGCTCAGGGCGGTCAGATGCAAATCAATGGGACGCTCTCCGATCACACAGCCTCCCGGGTATTCCATGGCCACTTCACCGCATCTTCCTATCAAAGCCCCCAGCAGGCAGAGGGAAGAACGCATACCTGTCACCGCCTCTCTGGGCATCTTCCCTTTCCTCACATTTGAAGAATCCACAAAGATGCCCGTCTCCTGCCAGCACACGCTGCAGCCCAGGCTTTTCAACAGACTGACCATGGAAAATACGTCTGTTATCCGGGGACAGTTCCGGATAACAGAACCCTCTCTTACCAGCAATGTAGCTGCCAGTACAGGCAGTGAAGCATTTTTTGACCCCTGTATGCGCACTTTTCCCTGAAGGGCAATTCCCCCCTGAATACGAATAGAATCCATAAGAGCACCATCCGGCTTTCTTTTATTTGAACTATTCTATCCTATGAGAAAGCTGCCCCTTCCGTACCTTGTCCCACACAATTGCTGTGCGGTATTCTCCTGCGGCAGCGGCGCCCCGGTTACGGCGTAGCTGCCGCAGGATTTTTACAGGATTACTTTCCGGATTTTCCGCCGGCTCGACATGATTACGCAAGCCTGCCCTGAGGTACCCGTCTGTCCGGCTACAGCTCTTTGAGCTGGATTCTCCGGGCCACGCTCAGTACCAGCCCTATTTCTATTAGAAGAAACATCACCGAAGATCCTCCGTAACTGATAAACGGAAGAGAAATACCGGTGTTGGGGATCGTTGCCGTCACAACGGCGATGTTCAGTATGGCCTGAACGGCGATATGTCCCATGACCCCAACCACCAGCATCGCCCCGAACAGGTCTGTGGCATTGTTGGCAATCACCATCATCCTCCAAAGAAGCATAACGAACATCAGGATAACGGCAACGGCCCCGAACAGCCCCAGTTCCTCGCAGATAATGGAGAAAATCATATCATTCTGGGCCTCGGGAAGAAAACTGAGCTTCTGCATGCTCTGCCCCAGGCCTTTGCCCCAGATTCCGCCGCTTCCGATGGCATACAATCCCTGCAGTGTCTGAAACCCGGTATCGGAAGGGTCGCTCTCCGGGTCCAGCCAGGAGCGGATACGGTTGCCGCGGAATTTCAGGATATCGCTTCCGGATGCCACCAGATAGATAATCACCGATGCCGCCGCTATTACAACCAGGGCCATAATGACGAATTTTTTGTAGTCCGGACTGGCCACAAATACCATGATCACGGCAATCCCAAGGATAATCAGTGCCGAACTCATATTTTTTGTGATTATGTATACCTCTGCCGCCAGGGGTAACGGAAAGAACATCATCACGCAAAATCCCTTAAAACTGCGGATTCCCCTTCCCATCTTGCATACCAGCACTGCCAGAAACAGGATAATGGCAATCTTCGCCACCTCCGCAGGCTGCAGGTTGAAACCCACCCCGGGAATCTTGATCCATCGCTTTGCCCCGTGGGATTCCACACCCAGAGGCGTCAATACCAACGGGATAAGGGCGGCAGCCACCAGATATCCAAGCAGCGAAAACCGCTCCCAGAAATGATAAGGGATATTGGCCGTGATAATCATCAGCACCAATCCTATGACAATGGCTGTCAGCTGCTTCTTCAGGTAATGTGCCGTGTCCTTAAACTCCTCAAACGCGCTGTAAGAGCTGGCTGAATAGATCATCACCAGCCCGAATCCCAGGAGAAACAGCACAATAAACAGAAGGCTGTAATCAAAAAAATATTCAGATTGTTCCTTTTTCTTTCGCTTTGCCGTTCTCTGTGCCGTCATATATACTCCCTGCCTTTATCTCCGGCTTCTCATTCCAATCTGTTGACATATTCCTTAAACATCTGTCCTCTTACCTCATAATTGGGAAACATCCCCCAGCTGGCACAGGCAGGCGACAGAAGCACCGCATCTCCTTCTTCCGCCAGCTCTGTACAAAGCTTCAGGCATTCCTCAAAAGTATCCGCAAAACATATCCTGCTGAACCCGTGCCGTCTGGCACATTCCGCGATTTTTTCCCTGGTCTGGCCGATGAGTACCAGCCATTTCACCTTGCCGTCAAAACTTTCAATCCACGCATCATATTCGCTGCCCTTGTCATATCCGCCGCCGATGAGGACCGTAGGCCTGGTCATGGCGCGGATACCCTGGATCGCTGCGTCCGGATTCGTCCCCTTGGAATCGTTATAGTAATCCACGCCTCCCCTGGATGCCACAAATTCAATTCTGTGTTCCACCGCCCTGAATTCTTTCACCGCCTTCAGGATGGTATCCATGGGAACCCCCAGCCCCTCGGCAACGGCGATTGCTGCCATCACATTTTCCACATTGCACACGCCCACCAGATTCATATCCCTGTGAATATCCAGCAGTTCCCGCTCCTGTCCCCCGGAAACCTTCACTACCCTGTCTCCTTTCAGGAAATATCCCTTTTCCGGCTTACGGGCGGATGAGAAGAAAACAACTTCCGCAGGACATCTCTCCGCAAAGTCCCTGGTATATGTATTATCGAAATTCAGTACACAGATATCGTTTTCGTCCTGATTTGCAGCAATGTTTTCCTTTGCCGCCACATAGGCTTCCATGGTGTGGTGCCGGTTTAAGTGATCCGGAGTAATGTTCAGGATGGCTGACACCGCCGGATGAAAAGAAGAAGTCGTCTCCAGCTGAAAGGAGCTGATCTCTCCCACCGTTACGGTATCAGCGGCTGTCTTCAGGCATTCCGAGGTATAGGGATTGCCGATATTGCCCACCACAAACGTCTTATCCTCCCCCAGGTGTGCTTTCATAATCTCACCCACCAGAGTGGTGGTGGTAGTTTTGCCGTTGGTGCCGGTGATGGCCGCCACTCTTCCCTTCTCTTGCCGGAATCCCAGCTCTATCTCCCCTATAATGGCCGCACCCCGGTCTCTCAGCGCCTTCACCAGCGGAATATCCGTGGGTACTCCGGGACTCAGCACTACGGTTTCCGTATCTTCCAGAACCTGTCCCGGCAGCTCTCCGGTGATGCAGGAAGCCCTGCTGCCCTTTGGAAGGCGTTCCCGCAGTTCCTCCGCACTCAGTTTCTCATTGCTGTCGTACACTGTCACTTCCGCACCCATGTGCTCCAAAAGTCCGGCAGAACCGATTCCGCTTAAGCCGGAACCGATTACCAGGCATTTCTCTCCTGCTCTCATTTTATTTTCCTTTCTGATTCCAGTTCTGTACGCAGACGGAATCCGCACTCAGCCCAGCGCTCTGAGTGCCAGCAGGCACATCAGGGCCGTAATGATGGTAAAGAGCGCCGTAATCCTGGTCTCTGACCATCCGCTGAGTTCAAAGTGATGGTGAAGGGGCGCCATCTTCAAAATACGCTTTCCTCCGCTGACCTTAAAATACCCCACCTGCACAATGACGGAGCATACTTCTATCAGATATACAATACCGACAATCGCTATGTACAGCGGCATCTGCATCACATAGGCACATCCCGCCACAAAGCCGCCCAGCGCCAGCGAACCGGTATCTCCCATAAATACTGTCGCCGGATATACGTTGAAGAGCAGAAATCCCATCAGCGCCCCTGCCACAGCACAGGTCAAAGGCTCTATCCCGGAAGCCGTCCCAATCGACACCACGGAGAAAAATACCGCTACCATCAGTGTGACGCTCCCCGCCAAGCCGTCCAGCCCGTCGGTGAAATTGGTCCCATTGGCCGTTCCCAGGACGATAAAGAACAGGATCGGTATATTCCACACTCCAAAATCCAGGTATTTCCCCGGCATCCAGGGCGCCTTCATGGCCAGGCTCACATCTGCATACCGAACCAGATACCATGCAAATCCCCCTGTAACGACCAACTGGCCGAAAAGCTTCTGCCAGGCCGAAAGCCCCATGGAACGTCTGCATACTACTTTTATGTAATCATCCGTCAGGCCTACCAGGCCGAATCCTACCGTAAGAAACAAAACCGGTGCTATCCTGGGGTACTCTTTCATAAATGCCGCCGAAGTGGCCAGCACACTTGCCAGAATCAATATACCGCCCATAGTGGGGGTCCCCGACTTTTTCAGGTGAGCGGCCGGCCCGTCGTCCCGGACTGTCTGGCCGCATTTCAGCCGCCTCAGAAAGGGAATCAGTATCGGTCCGGCCAGTGCGCTGATGCTGAAGGAAAGCAGGACTGCCGTTATGCTGTTCTTACCCATCATCCAATCCTTTCTATTTCGGTTCCGCAGGCAGGGCACCCTGGCTCCCCGGATTCGTTTTCGGGCATTCAGGAATTGCGTCCGTAGCCGAACTCATACACCGCACCTGCGCTTACTGTTCATTCATGATATTCCTCAATCCCCATATAAGGCAGGATATTCTCGTACAGCTGTCGGATTATCGGCGCCGCTACCTGTCCTCCGTAATACACCCCCTGCGGATTGTTTACAATGGCCAAGGCAATCACCTGCGGGTTATCCGCCGGCGCAAAACCGATAAAAGAAGCAATATAACGCCCGCTTCCCCTTGGCAGGGTCTGACTGGTTGCCGTCTTGCCTCCCACCCGGAACCCCTCCACTTTGCCGTTGGAGCCGCTGCCCTCCTTTACCACCATCTCCAGGATTTCCCGCATGGTGGCGCTGACCTCCTCCGTCACGATGCCTTCCGTCACCGGGTATTCAAAATTCTCCACCACATTGCCGTCCGCATCCCTGGTGCAAATCCCGAAATGCGGTGTCACCCGCTTTCCCCCGTTTATAATGGAAGATACTGTGGTAACCAGCTGTATGGGCGTAATTTGAAAAGACTGACCGAAGGCAACCGTGGCAAGTTCTACATTCCCCATATCTTCTTTCCTGTGCATAATGGTGCCCGCCTCACCCGGCAGGTCAATGCCTGTCTTCGCCTTCAGGCCAAACTGCTCAAAATAGCTGTAGTAACTGTCGATTCCCAGCCTCATCCCCACTGTAATCAGCGCAGGATTGCAGGAATTCATCATGGTATGTGTAAAATCCTGGCTGCCGTGTCCGGCCACCTTATGACAGCGTATCTTTCTGTCATCTACGATGATGAAGCCCGGACAGCTGAATGAACTGGCCGGTGTCACCACTCCTGCGGACAATCCGGCAGCCGCCGTTATAACTTTAAAAGTAGAACCCGGCTCATATGTATCGTTAATGCATCCGTTTCGCCAGATGCCGTTCAGCAGGTTCTGCCGCTCCTCCGAAGTGAGATTCTCCTCCGTGCCCTCCGGCAGTTCAAAGGGCTGATTTAAATCAAATTCCGGCACGTTGGCCATGGCAAGGATTTCCCCGTTCTGCGGATTCATCACCAGTATGGAGACACTGTCCGCCTGCTTTGTGGCAAGCGCCTGGTTTGCCAGCTGTGTGGCATAATACTGGATATTCAAGTCCATGCTGATACATAAATCCAGGCCTGCCACCGGCTCAATCCGCCGCTCCCCGGCAGATTCCACCTCGATTCCCCTGGCGTCCGTCACTGTCAGGATTTTTCCCGCTTTTCCCTCCATGTATTTATCATATGCCACTTCCAGGCCGATGATACCCTGATTATCGCCGCCTGTAAATCCCAGCACCTTACTGGCCAGCTCATCATGCGGATAATAACGCTTGTAATCCTCATCCACTTTCACCCCGGCCAGGCCGTATTCCCTGATACGATCCCCCACTTCCTTATCCACATTGCTCTTGATACGCTCCATGGAGGAATACTTTTCAACCCTTTTCCGCACGTACTCCTCTGTCAGCTCCAGTTCCCTGCAGAGAATCTCGATTACCTTTTCCCGATCCTCTATCTGATTATAGATAACGGATACGGTGCATACCGTCCTGTTATCCGCCAGAACCTTGCCGTTACGGTCTAAAATACGCCCTCTTGCAGCCTTAATACTGCGCTCCCGCTCATGCAGATCGGTAGCCATTGCGGCGTAGTGTTCCGCCTGCCAGACACACAGGTATACCAGCCGCCCAAACAGAAAAGCAAACATTCCGGTAAAAAGAAGGAAACTCACCAGCATTTTCTTCCTGTGGGCTATTTTGTTATTGTCCGAAAGCATTCATTCCTCATATAGAAGGTATTGATATACTGTATTCCCGGTTCGGCCAGGATATGAATACCCGGTGAGAAAATGTAAAAATGCCGTTAACGACAACGCAGTGCCGGAATGGGCAGCGAGTGCCGATTGCCAACGGATAAATGCAATGACGCATTAGCCCCCTGTAAAGTTCGGCCCTGTAAGGTTCGGGTTTATGGGAATATTGGGATCCGGTACCGATTCCGCTCCCTCAATCGGGATTCCTGTCTGCGCATCATAATTCCTGCCGTCCGGCCCTACACGGTAGCCTGTCTCAGAATCGATGGGATAATCCATCCAGGGTGCATTGTATACACCTCCCGTTCCCTGGCCCTCCTCACCGCCTTCCGAATTACCATCCCCCGGATTGTTTCCCTCCGGGGCACCGGACGTATTATCCCCCGGATTTTCCGGTTCGGTACCTTCCGGCGTCTGAGTATACTGACTGGTAATGTCCAGCTGCAGCGCGTCCAGTTCCGCCTGCTCTGCCTCTGAAACCGGCTCTGTCATAAAAATATTCAGATAGGGAAGCGCTTCCATCAGAATGCTGCGTGCCATGACCGTTGCCACTCTGGCATTATCCTGCTTCTCCGCATTCAGCCTGTCCACCACCACATAAATGGCAATTTCCGGATCGTCCGCCGGAACACAGCCGATAAAGGATACCACATACTCGTTCTCGGAACGCCTGTTTGTCATGGGGTCAATGGTTTCCGCAGTACCCGTTTTTCCTCCCAGCTTATATCCGGGAGGCCTTGCCGATGTACCTGTGCCGTATTCCACTACCGCCTTACAGTACTGCCTGATCAGAGCCGATGTGGATTCCGACACCGTCTGCTTCAGCACCCGCGGCTCGATATTTTTCACTGTGGCACCGCTGGCATTGGTAATTTTATTCACCACATGAGGCTCATAGTAATAACCTCCGTTCACCAATGAACAGAAGCCCGTAATCATCTCTATCATGGTCACGTTAAAGTTCTGTCCGAAGCTGTTGGTAGCCAGGTCGGTGGGTCCCATTTTGTCCGGCGTGTAAATCAGGCTGGCCGTTCTGGCTTCCCCCGCCAGGTCAATGTTTGTCTTAAGCCCGAAATTAAAAATATTCTGAAACTTGCAGAAATCCTCTTTACCCATCAGCTGGGCAATCTTCATCATTGTCACATTACAGGAGGTAGCAATGGAATTTTCCAGGCTCATATGGCCCTGTGCATGACATTTGATGGGATAACCCCCCACCTCCAGCACGCCGGTACACTCAAAACTGGTATTCTGTGATACCGCTCCCTGTTCCAGCGCCGCTGCCACCGTAAAAGGCTTCGCCGTGGAACCGGGTTCGTAGGTGTCGGTGATACAGAAGTTTTTCCACAGATAATCCAGATTCACATACATCTGAGTCTCATCCATGGATGCCACCACGTTTTCGTCAATAATTGTATTTGTTTTCTTAATCTCGTAATATCCGTTGGCATTGGTAACCTGCTCCACCATTCGGGAACCGTACATGGACTCCGGATTGCGCGTATCGTTCAGGTCATAAGTCGGATAGCTGGCCATGGCAAGGATTTCCCCTGTATTGACCTTCATGATAATGCAGCCCACATTCTCGGCACCGTTTCCTGTCCGAACTTTATTCTGATACTCATCGTTGAACTTTTTCAGATTCTTCTCCACTATCATCTGCAGGTTTGCATCGATAGTAGAATGGATATCGTATCCGTCAACAGCGGACTTCACCGTGCGCTCCATTGCCAGGTCATCGTTCAGATAACCGTATTCCCTGCCGTTAATCCCATTTAAGACATCATTGTAGTACTCTTCCAGTCCATAACTTCCCTGGCTGTCGGTGGTCGTAAAGCCTATCACATCCGCAGCAAGTGAGCCGTAAGGGTAGACCCGCTTATACTCCTCTTCAAACCAGACTCCCTTTATTAAGGAACCTTTCTGTTCCTGCGCCTCCTTAAACCCGCTGATTTCCTCATAACTCAACCGTCTCAGGGGCACATACCAGGAAGATTTGCTGTTTGTATTGACATACTCCCTTATCTTCGCCATATCCAGCTCGAAATGCTCCCCCAGAGCCTGTAATGTAGGCTCCAGATAAGGCTTTTCCCCCTTCACCTCGGCCGTCATCACCTTGGCGTCAATTACCAGGTTATACACCTTTTCACTGGTGGCAAGCCGGGTTCCCTTCGCATCTACAATATTGCCCCTCCGGTAAGGGATCACCGTAGAAGAATACCCCTGCTGTGACAGTACCTGCTTCTGATAATTCGTCTCGTTTTTTCTGGTAATCCACACAAGGCGTACACTCAGTCCTACAAATGCAATCAAAACAAACGCGTACAGCACCACCAGCTTCTTCTGCATCTTGATGGAAAAGCGATTTTTATTGTCCGCATTTTCCGTTTTTCTGAACCTTTTTGCCCTTCCGGTTCCTGCGGTCCTTCCCACCCTTTCTGCACCTGTGGTCCTTCTGGTTCCTGTAGCTCTTTCCGCCCTTTCGATTCCTGCGGTCCTTCCCGCCCTTTCTGCACCTGTGGTTCTTCCGGTCCTTTCGGTTCCTGTAACTCTTCCCGCCCTTTTTACCCTTCCGGTTCCTGCGGTTCTTCCGGCTCTGTTTTTTTTCTTTCCCACTCTGACTCCCATCAGTTCTTATCCGTTACCTGGCGCATATAGTCACCGCTCTCTGTTTCATATTCAATGATCTGCCCCTCCTGGGCGTAAACCATCCCCAGTTCCATAATGGCAATTCTCTTGATTTCCTCCAGATTGATACTGCTGACAATACGGTTATATTCTTCATCATTGGCAACTTTCAGCCGATTCAGCCTGCTTTCACTGGACGCCACGCTCCTGGTCAGGTTTGTCAGTTCTGCCTGAAGCTGCACGTAATTCACCAGTATCACAGCCGCCGCGCACAGTGCCGCTGCCAGAAACATGACATATCCCGCATTCATATATCGGGCCTTGTCCCGATTCTTCCGCACCTCATGGTGCGGTTTCCTGACGGGCGCCTCCTCCTGTTCCTCCCAAACCCTTTCCGGTTCCAGCTTCCTTGCCGCATTCCCATAGACATAGCTGTCTGTTTCTATCCGCTCTGCATACCTGCCACTGTCATAAGAAACCCGCCGGTTGTTTTTCCTTTTTCTGCTCATAAAATCATCCCACTTTCTTTTTCAGATTCAAATCCCTTCTCAAAAACCCTCAGCTTCGCGCTTCTGGAACGAGTATTCTCTGTAAGTTCTTTTTCCCCCGCAGTCACGGGCTTTCTCGTCACAACCGTTCCCCTTGAAACCTTCCCGCACACACAGACCGGAAAATCCGGCGGGCAGGTACAGGGAGCCTCGTTTTTCTTAAAAATCGTCTTTACGATGCGGTCCTCCAGCGAATGAAACGTGATGACACACAGCCGTCCCTTGGGATTCAGCATGGCAATCATATCATCCAGAGAGCCTGTAAGCACTTCCAGTTCCCTGTTGCACTCAATGCGGATTGCCTGATAAGTCCGTTTGGAAGGATGCCCGTCCCTGCGCATTTTCGCCGGAATGGCGGCCCTGATGATTTCATTTAGCTCAAAAGTAGTTTCAATCGGCTTTTTTGCTCTTGCCTGCGCTATGTATTTCGCAATATTTTTCGCAAAACGTTCCTCTCCGTAATCACGGATAATACGGTACAGTTCATTCTCGGGATAATGATTCACGATGTCTCCTGCAGTCAATGTCTGCCTGCGGTCCATGCGCATATCCAGCGGTGCGTCAAATCGATAGGAAAACCCTCTCTCCCCGTTGTCAAACTGGTACGACGATACCCCCAGGTCCAACAGAATACCGTCTACAGTTCGGATACCTTCGGCAGCCAGCCTGGTTCTCATATTGCAGAAATTGTCCCTGAGTAACGTAATATTGTCTGCAAAACCGGCAAGCCTTTCCCCTGCCGCGCAGATGGCCGCTTCATCCTGGTCAATCCCATACAGGCGGCCGTTTCCAAGCCGCCTGCACACTTCAAGTGCATGTCCGCCTCCGCCCAGCGTGCCGTCTACATAGATACCGCCCGGCTTTACATGGAGCCCTTCCACTGTCTCCTCCAGAAGAACAGAGTAGTGTCTGAATGATGCCTCATATTTTTCTTCCATCTTCCGTTCCTCCCCTCTTCTGCCTTCCGGCATTTCCCCATTCCTTTGCTTTTACACCTGCTTTGCCGTACTTCTCAGCATCCCGCCACCAGCGGCTTCTGCCGCCCCCTTCAAATCGGTACATGCCTTAAATGGTCAGCCCCATTTTTTTCATGCCTTCGGCTATCTTATTAATATCCATCTCGCCGTTGATTTCATTCCACTTCTCAAGATTCCAGATCTCGATACGGCTTCCCAGGCCGGACAGGACAACATCTTTCTCCAATCCCGCAAAGTCCCTTAACTCCTGGGGTACTAAAATACGCCCCTGCTTGTCTACTGTAACATACTGGGCACCTGACAGAAAAAATCTCGCAAAATCTCTTGCATCTTTATCAACCAGCGGCAGCGCTGCCAGTTTTGCCTCGAATTCCTTCCATGTCTCGTCGGCGTACGCAAATAAGCAGCCATCCATCCCTTTTGAAACCACAAACATGTCTCCCAGAATCTCCCGGTACTTGGAGGGAATGCTCAGCCTGCCCTTTGGGTCAATTGTATGATTGTATCTGCTCATAAACAAAAGCAATCACCGCCCGTCAGATATGGGTATGAAATCCTATCCCACTTTTTGGTCTTTTCTGCCACATTCATCCCACTTATCAATTAATTCTAATATAGATTGAGGGATTTGACAAGCCGAAAGTTTGTGCGGTTTGGACGAAAAAAAGCACCCTGCTCAAAATATGCAGGATGCTTTTACTTGAAACGCACAATATATAGTATATTTTTCATTTGTTATACACAATATATGGTTATGAAATTTGTCGAAAAAATTTTTCTCAGTCAGGCTGCCTCCTCATCTTCATGCGCACGGCAAGATCCACCGCAGCAGACGCGATCACCATTACCAATGCCAGGACCTGTGATACCGAAATCGTCGTACCCGGAAGAAACAGCGTGTCTGTCCGGATTCCTTCGATGACAAAACGCCCCAGCCCATAACCGCCAAAATAGAGCAGGCACATTTCACCGTTGAATTTCTTATGCTTCCTGAACGCAAGCAGCGCCGAAAATACCAGGAGATTCCACACGCTTTCATAGAGGAAAGTCGGATGCACATTGATGTAATTCGCCCCTTCCGGAATATGGGCGGCAATATTCTCCGAAATATCCCTGGCACGTACCGCTTCCACCGGAAGCTGCATGGAAAAAAGGCCGGCATAGTATTCGCCGAACACCTCACGGTTCATGAAATTCCCCCAGCGCCCGATTGCCTGTCCCAGAATCAGCCCGGGCATACAGGTGTCGCCCATAAGCAGAGGATTCTGTTTTTTAACCCTGCAGTAGACGAACAATGTGACAAACGCAGCAATGACACCGCCGTAAATTGCCAGACCGCCGTTTCTCAACTGAAAGATACCCAGCAGATTATCCTTATAATAATCCCATGAAAACACCACATAATAAATGCGGGCGCCCACAATGGAAAAAATCACCGCATAGATGGCAAAGTCCCAGTAATCGTCCGGATTCTGGCCTGTCGCTTTTGCAACATGCGCCGCCATCACAATTCCCGACAGCACCCCCAGGCCTATCAGCAGCCCGTAAAAAGCAATCTCAAATCCAAATATACTGAAAAATTTGGGAACATCTTTCAGGTAGATACCCAAGTTTGGAAATGCAATATCACCAGCATTCATAACTTTTTCCTTTCATGCTTCCCTGCCCAGGGCACTGAAGCCTCTCCATTCCGTTCCGCTCTTCATCATACATGCTGCGTCATACATTGAAGCGGAACAATATCACATCACCGTCCTGCACGATATAATCCTTGCCTTCCATTCCTACCAGCCCTTTCTCCCGGGCTGCCGCCAAAGAACCCTGCTCCAGCAGATCTCTGTAATTTACCACTTCCGCCTTGATAAAGCCACGCTCAAAGTCAGAATGAATCTTTCCTGCCGCCTGGGGTGCCTTGGTCCCAATCCGGATGGTCCATGCACGGGTTTCATCCTCCCCTGCCGTCAGGAAACTCATCAATCCCAGAATCCGATAGCTTGCCCTCACCAGCTTCTCCAGCCCGGATTCCGCAAGACCCAGATCCTCCAGAAACATTGCCTTTTCGTCCTCGTCCAGTTCCGATATTTCCTGTTCAATCTGCGCGCAGATGACAAAAACCTCACTATGTTCCTTCTCCGCAAAAGCTCTCACTTCCGCCACCCGGGAATTGGAGGCACCGTCATCTGTCAGGTCGCCCTCAGCCACATTGGCGGCATAAATGACGGGTTTGCCTGTCAGCAGATTATACTCGCCAAGCAGCGTCATTTCATCCTCATCCGTAACTTCCAGTGTCTTGGCCGGCTTGCCTGCCTCCAGATGCTCCTTAATCCGTTCCAGCAGGGCAAGTTCCTTTGCACATGTCTTGTCCATCCTGGCAGCCTTTGCCACCTTGGATATCCTTCTCTCCAATACCTCCAGATCAGAAAATATCAGTTCCAGGTTAATGGTTTCCACGTCGCGGAGCGGATTCACGCTGCCGTCCACATGGACTACATTGGAATCTTCAAAACATCGTACCACATGGACGATGGCATCCACCTCCCGGATATTACTCAAAAACTGATTTCCCAGCCCCTCTCCTTTGGACGCCCCTTTTACCAGGCCCGCAATGTCCACGAACTCAATGACCGCCGGTGTCACTTTTTTCGACCGGTACATGTCTCCCAACAGCTTCAACCGCTCATCCGGCACGGTTACAATCCCAATGTTGGGATCGATGGTGCAGAAGGGATAATTGGCGGATTCCGCACCTGCTTTGGTCAAAGAATTAAACAATGTACTTTTTCCCACATTTGGTAGTCCTACGATTCCCAGTTTCATTTTTGTCTATATCCTCCTTACAAACCTTAATTTGATACGTTTTTGGAGCCGGTACCTCTCCCCTTCATAAACGCATACCGGAATCCCCCTGCCGATGCGGTAGTGTTCCATCCATGCGGCATCTGCCCGGCGCTTCTGCTGCTCCTGCCTTCCCTATCCTTCGACATGGCAGACACTCCTTTCATTTCTCAACGTTTCTGACTTGTAACAAATACATAGCAGCCATAATCCCATACCTTATCGGGCATGGGATTATATCTTGCATTTTATGCATTTACATACAATGAATTTTCTACTTCCGCATATTCCTCTTCTGTATATCCATAAGAAATTATCTGCTCTTTGGTGGCATTCGCTCTAAGCATTCGCTCAATAGCGTCCTTTCGCTCTTCTGCAATACCCTTTGCCACACCTTTTTCCATACCTTTTTCCATACCTTTTTCCATACCTTTTTCCATACCTTTTTCCATACCTTTT
>CAJULV010000016.1:0-30913 GCA_910587555.1 uncultured Acetatifactor sp. | reverse complement strand
CCATACCTTTTTCCATACCTTTTTCCATACCTTTTTCCATACCTTTTTCCATACCAATCTTAAGTGCCCTGGCTTCAATAGTTTGTGACCAATTACACATAATCTGTATCCTCCCTTCCAATTCTGCAGTCATTATCATTCCGTATTCATCGGCTAATATACGTTTCTTTTCCGCTGCATCTTTCCCAGAAACCAATTCTTCCAACATGGCAATCAATACATTTTTAGATTTCTGTTTCTTCCCATTCCTTATATTGACAATGATGCCTTTCATCAAATCTGCAGGATACGAATTCTTCTTACTCCCAAAAACTGTTTTTCTTTCGAGGCTGATTTCTTCTATAGAATCCTCCGTCTCATCATGGTCCATACAAATCCAGATGCTTCGCACTTTTTTCAGATTATCAAAATCACTGTGAAAAAATTCTGTCTGTTTCTGTGCCGAAATCATCCTCGCAAGATAAAAGATTATCCTGTTTTCCAGATGATACCCTAACTTAGCGGAATCCGATGACCTCTGTGCCTCGATATTGATTAGAATCTTCATCTCATTTTTCCTGCAATATGCGGTAAAACGAATGTCATAAAATATCATGCCTTCTCCAGGAACATTATCTTCCGTCAGTGTTCCCTTTACACGTCCAAGATTCGAGAGTCCGGCATCCACCGGTCTTGTCCCAATCTCAATATCATCACCGATGCAGCCGATAATGTCCTCAATATCCATATCCCGAAATTCATCAACTGTATATTTTAATATCCGGGACAATATCTGCTTATCTGCCAGCAGGTACTTTACATTTGTATCATATGCAGAATTCGTATCATTCGTTGCATCAACTGTCTGTGACAAATTTGTTGCTATCATCTTTCCCCCTTGTTTTATTATAAGTAACATTGACCATAAAATCAATGATATGAACATATATTTTCGATGTTTGGACAACCTTCCCAATAATGCGCACCATTTCCGCACTGATCCGCTATCCTCCCGGCTGCCATCCTCCGGCAGATTCCTTTCTACCTTTTCCCCGCCTTGTGATTGTGTACTGCCGGCTTCATCCCTTTTGACTGTATGCAGTCCAGTTCCTGATACAAAAGACAGTAATTCTCATACCGCATCCTGTTGACGCTCCCCCCGGCCACTGCTTCCTTCACACCGCAAACCCGCTCCCCGATATGAGAGCAGCCGACAAATCTGCAATCCTTTTCACACTCCGAAAACTCCGGATAATATGCCGCCAACTTTCCCTTCTCCAGCCCGAAAAGCCCCAGGGAACTGAATCCGGGCGTATCCAGAATATACGTATTCCTGTCCAGCGCTATCAACTCGGAATGCCTTGTCGTATGCTTTCCTCTCTGGATTTTGACGCTGATTTCTCCTGTTTCCATCACGACATCCGACTGCAGGCAATTGATGACGGAAGATTTTCCCACACCGCTTGGTCCCGCCACCGCAGTGATTTTCCCCTGCAGCAATTCTTTCAGAGAATCGATGCCCTCCCCCGTTTTCGCACTGAGTCCCAGTGTCCGGTACCCGCAGTCCCGATATGTCCGGATATATTCCTCTCCGATGCCGTCTTCATCAATATCTGATTTGTTAAAACAGACAATACTTTCCAGCCCCTGCTGTGCCATCATAATCAAAAACCTGTCCAGCAGATTACAATTGGGTTTGGGCCTTGCAACGGCAAAAATAACCAACGCCTGATCCACATTGGCCACCGCAGGACGGATAAGCTCGCTTCGCCTGGGCAGCAGTTCACGGATATTGCCGGCCTTTTTCGCTTCGTCCAGCACATCCATTTCCACCTCGTCCCCTACCAGCGGACGGCGGTTATCCCTGCGGAATATCCCCTTTGCCCTGCATTCGTACAATTCTCCGTCCCCAAGCGTGCCATCCTGTGCCTGCCCGCAATGAACGTAATAAAAACCGCCAATCCCTTTCACTATCCTTCCGCGCATAATTCCCGCCTATTCCAACGTAAACTCAATTCTTCTGCTGAAAGATTTTTCCTGTATCTCCCCGGGCAGCGTAACCGTCTCTCCCGTTTCCGGATCCGTGGTGGTAGTACCCTCCGTCGTCACGGTATAAGACATGGTAAGCGTACCCCCTGATGAAGTCAACCCAAAATAATTTGCGGCCTGCGGAAAGCTTGATGTCCTGGTATCCAGAAGCACCTGTCCGTCGTCCGTCACCAGCCTGACTAAGACCTCCATCCCCGCCGTATAATCCGGCGCCTCCTCAGGTGTAGGTGCCATAATGCTGGCGTTGCATTTATAAGTCTCTGCTTCAGGTCCTTTGCTGACCTTAATATCCATCACGGTATCAGGTTCCACATAAGAACCGGTGGAATAACTCTGATAGCAGATCTGTCCCTCCGGATACTCGTTACTGTATATATAGGCGATTTCTTCCCCTATCTGCAGGCCCGCATCCAGGGCAATCGCAATCCCCTCCTCCTCGGAATATCCCAGCAGATTCGGAACCCAGATTTTCTCCTTTCCAAGGCTCACCGTGACGGTAATATTGGTGCCCTTGGCTACTTCTGTCTCGGCGGAAGGCACCTGGGACATAACAACCCCGCTGTCCACCTCATCAGAATAGCCTTCCACCCTGGTCACTGCAAAGCCAAGCTGCGTCAGCCGCGCGTTGGCCTCGTCATAATCCATATTCACCACTGACGGCACGGGAATCCCCTCGGGTCCGGCACTGGCAGTTAGCTTAACAACCGTTCCCTCCTCAATTTCGGTACCTTCCGCCACATCGGCGCTTATGACTTCCCCTGCTTTAATATCATCCGATTCCTCATATTCAACTTCAGACTTCAACCCCAGATCTGTCAATGCATTTCTGGCATCCTCCACGGTTTTGCCCACTACTTTCGGCATCCGTACTTTCTGTATCTCGTCCTCCCCGGAGGAGGATTCTCCGGAGAATTCCGTTGAAGGGGGCGTGGTAATCACCGGGCTGACAGGCTCCTCTCCCTCCTCTCGGCCTCCAAATACTTTTACCGCGAGAATAATGGCGACCACACAAAATACCACACCTCCGATTAATGCCAGAAATGTAGTCACTTTCTCCATTTTAGGGTTATAATCATATTCGTCATCGTCCTCCGAATCCTCTTCATTTTCATATATGGATTCCGTCTCGGAACGCAGGCGCATGGGTTCTTCCCGTTCCTCGTAATCATAGTTCTGTTCGTAGTTCTCCTGATATACAGTCCTGCGCTTAATCTGTTCCCGCTCAACATCTGATATTTTTCGGGTACCGGCGCTCATGTCAGGGTCATTTTGTACTACAAAGTCATCATCAGGATTCATCAGGGACTGCTTCAAATCCGCAATCAGTTCCTGCATACTCTGATATCTGCGATCAGGAGACTTCTGACAGCATTTCAGTACGATTCCCTCTACACTGTTTGGAATCTCCGGCACAAATTCCTTCGGGGAGGGAAGCTCCTCCTGGATATGCTTGATCGCGATGGCCACCGTCGTCTCCCCGTTAAAAGGAACTCTTCCGGTCAGCATTTCAAAAATGGTAATGCCAAGGGAATAAATGTCGCTTTTCTCATCACTGTAGCCGCCCCTGGCCTGTTCCGGCGACGTATAATGCACAGATCCCATTACGTTGGAGGTAATCGTATTGCTGGTAGCAGCCTTGGCAATGCCGAAATCCGTCACCTTTACCTTGCCGTCCTTGGATATCATAATGTTCTGAGGCTTGATATCCCTGTGAATGATATGGTTATTATGGGCCGCTTCAATTCCCATGCTCACCTGTATTGCTATGCTCACTGCCTCCTTGAAGGACAGCCTGGCCTTTTTTTCGATATACTTTTTAAGTGTGATGCCCTCTACCAGCTCCATCACGATATAATAAATACCGTCTTCCTCCCCCACATCGTACACGTTGACAATGCTGGGATGCATCAGCCCTGCCGCCGCCTGGGCCTCTGTACGGAATTTCGATACAAAATTAGCGTTTTCACTGAATTCCTGCTTCAAAACCTTAATCGCCACAAAACGGTTCAGCTTATGGCATTTTGCCTTATATACATCTGACATGCCGCCGGTACCGATTTTCTCCAGCACTTCATAGCGGTCGCCAATCATCATTCCAATCTTAACCATGCATACTCTCCATTCTAACACGCTTCCAGAGATTCAATCAAAATCACACTGATATTGTCCTTTCCGCCATTCTCATTGGCAGCCTTGACAAGCGCCTCTGCCTTCTCCACAATATCCCGGGCTCCGTCCAGTACCATTCGGATCTCCTCGTCCTCCAGCATATTGGTCAGTCCGTCCGTACACATCAATATTCTGTCATTCTGTTCAAGCCGCACCATAAAAAAATCGGCCTTTATGGTATCTTCAGCCCCCACTGCCCTGGTAATAATATTCTTATCCGGGTGGTTCCTTGCTTCCTCCCTGCCGATACCGCCCCTCCGGACCATCTCCTCCACCCAGGAATGGTCTCTGGTAATCTGGCGGATTCCCGAACGGTTCACCACATACAGCCTGCTGTCGCCCACATTTGCAACAAAAAGGCACCTGTCCGCGCAGGATGCAACCACCACGGTAGTCCCCATTCCGTCCAGTTCCGGGGACTCTGCTGCCAACTCCCGTATTCTTGCATTGGCCGCCTGGATCGCCATGTCAAAAACACGCAGCGGGTCATGCTCAGGCGAATCCGCAATCTGCTCCACGATGGTCTCCACCGCAACCCTGGAAGCATAATCACCCGCATTATGGCCGCCCATACCGTCTGCCACAACAAACAGATTCGGCAGCAGCCCTACAGGGCGCTCCGATGAATATACGTAATCCTGGTTTGCTTTTCTTCTTCTGCCGATATCTGTCATAGAAAACGTTTTCAACACGCTTCATTTCCTCCAATGTCCCGTAGGACAGACATATGCCTGCGCCGCAGCTGCCCGCATGCGCCGTCAATATCCCTGCCCATTTCCCTTCTAATAGTACCATTTATTTCATTTTTTTCAAGTATATTTTGAAAAGCTTTGATCTGAGACAGCTGTGTGCGCGAAAAACCGCATTCTTTTACAGGATTTACCGGAATTAAATTGATATGGCAACGAAGCGGCCAAGCCAGACGGACCAGCCCCATGGCGTCCTCCTCGCTGTCATTCACGCCTGCCGCCAGACTGTATTCAAAAGTAATCCGCCTGCCTGTCTGCCCAAAATAGTATTCGCATGCGTCCATCAGCTCCCTGATTCCGTACCGGTTCGCGATGGGCATGATTCTTCGGCGCTTTTCGTCCGTCACGGCATGAAGCGACAGCGCCAGTGTAATCTGCAGCTTTTCTTCCGCCAGCCGTCTCATCTCCGGCACCAGGCCGCAGGTAGAGACCGTGACGTTCCTCTGGCTGATATGAAGCCCGTTTTCATCCGTAAGCATCTTCAGGAAAACCAATAAATTATCGTAATTATCCAGCGGCTCCCCTGTGCCCATCACAACCACATTGCTTACCCGCTCTCCCGTCAGCAGTGTAATTGCGTAGACCTGGTCCAGCATCTCTGAGGGGGTCAGATTTCGTTCCAGCCCGTCCAGCGTGGACGCACAGAATCTGCACCCCATCCTGCAGCCCACCTGGGAAGAAATGCAGACGCTGTTGCCGTGTTTATATTTCATCCAGACGCTTTCCACCACATTTCCGTCGGAAAGCGCAAACAGGAACTTCCTGGTTCCGTCCAGCTCAGACTCCTGAACACGTACCGTCTGCAGCGCCGTATAAAGATATCTGTTTTTACATTCTTCCCGAAAGCCCTTTGAGAGATTGCTCATCCCGTCAAAATTTCTTGCCAGCTTTCTGTGCATCCATTCATACATCTGCACCGCCCGGAAGGCTTTCTCTCCCCTGGCAGCCATTTCGTCCTTCAGTTCCTGCAGTGTCAGGGATTTGATATCTGTCTTCCCGCTGTTTTCCCCTTCTGCCCGCCTCTCTTCCGCCATCTTCGTCCTTCCCTTATACCCCTTCCCGCCTTACCGATTCCTCGCGCCGGCAGCAAAACATCTTCTTCTCCCGCAGTCACTCCACACGCCGGAATCTGGCAATAAAAAATCCGTCCGACTCCATATGCCCCGGCAGCAGCCGGATACAGGCGCGGGACTCTTCCTCCGTAAGCCCCGGGCATGCCTCTCTCCCGGCAACCCTCATTTTTTCTTCCAGGCGCTCCTTTGCGGCCAGCACCCCTTCCGGAAGAACGCCGTCCAAAGGCACCGGCGCAAATCCCAACTCCCGCACAATATACCGGACCATATCCTCGTTTTCTTCCCTGCGAATGGTACAGGTGCTGTATAAAAGGGTGCCGCCTTTCTTTACATATCCTGCCGAAGCCGCCGTAATCTGCTTCTGAAGTTTCTCAAGCGCACCCAGATTTTCTTTTGTAACGCGGTATTTGATATCCCTCTTCTTCCCCATGACGCCCAGCCCCGAACAGGGCACATCCAGAAGAAGCACATCTGCCTTTTCCAGCAAAGCTTCATCCGTACAGGTGCCGTCAAAGATTTGTACCTCAATATTCCCGGCCCCCATGCGGCAGATATTTTCTTCCGTAATATTTTTCTTCTCTTCCGAGATATCCCTGGCCAGCACTTTGCCCCTTCCGGCCTTCTCCGCGGCAAGGATGCTCTTTCCACCCGGAGCGGCGCAGACATCGACTACAAAGTCCCCGTCTTTTATTTCCGCCGCCTCCACCGCCAACGCGGAACTCACATCCTGCACAGTACACTTTCCGGCAGAAAAGGCAGGAAGAGATGCCGGATTTCCCGCATAACCGCCTGTCAGAAACAAATACGGCAGATACGGATGCCGCCTCATCTCCACCCCATTTTCACGCATCTCCATGCAGAGTTCTCTTCTTTCCGCCTCCGATATCAGCGTGGAAAACCGCAGTGAAACCGGATGGACCTCCAGCAGTCCCGCTAAAAGTGTTTCCGCAATGTCTCTACCATATTCATCCAGCCACATTTCCACAAGCCATTCCGGCATGGAATACCTTACGGATAAATATTTTACAGGCTCTTTCTCTTTATCCGGAACAGGCAGGGAATCCTTCTGGCCGGATATTTTTCGCAGCACGCCGTTTACGAAACCCTTCAGGCTACCGAATCCCCTCTTTGCCGCCAGCCTGCAGGACTCATTGCAGGCAGCGCTGTCCGGCACGGATTCCATATATAGCATCTGATATACGCTCATTCTCAGCAGGCACCGTATCAGCGGCTTCATCTTCCGGACAGGCAGGCTGGAATAAAAATCCAGATAGTAATCCAGCTCCAGCCGGCGCTCCAGCGTCCCCTCTGTCAGCCGCTTGATGAAAGCCTTATCGCGGGCCTCCAGATAGTCATATTTGTCAAGTACGGACTTTACCAGCCTGTGAGAGTAATCACCCTCCCGCTCCAGTGTGAGCAGCGTATCTAAAACAAGTTCCCGGATATTCATCCCGTTTCCCCTCCCCCTGCTGCTGACAGGCATTGCAGCGCGCTGCGCTTAACGGTTCCTTACGAAAATCGCCGCGCCGCTCTCAATCATTGCTTCTCCGGTTGCCGCCAAACAGCAGAACCAGCCTCAGCAATTGTAAAACGGAGGATGCCGCTGCCGCCACATAAGTCATGGCTGCCGCTGTCAGGACCTTCTTGCAGCCCTTCGTTTCATCCCCGCCAAGCAGCCCGTACTGCTCTATCTTTGCCACCGCCCTGGCGGAAGCATTGAACTCCACGGGCAGGGTTACCAGCTGGAAAAGCACTGCCAGCGAAAATGCCCAGATTCCAATCTCAATCAGCACCTGGTTCCAGCTTAAAAACACGCCCAGCAGAATGAGGGGCATCCCCAGCGTACTGCCGATATTTGCCACCGGCACAAGCGCCGAACGGAAATTCAGGAAAGCATACCCTTTTGCATGCTGAAGGGCATGGCCGCATTCATGTGCCGCGACTCCCACTGCCGTAACAGAAGGCTGATTATAATTATCATAAGAAAGCCTTACCGTATTGGTTCGGGGGTCATAATGGTCTCCTTTTCCCGAATTCAGACATTCAATCTGCACATTGTAAAGCCCCTCGCTGTTCAGGATACGCCTGGCTGCCTCCGCCCCTGTCATCCCGGTACTGTTGCGCACCTTACTGTACCTGCCCATGGCACTGTTCACCATCGCGCTTGCGCCCAGGCACAACACCATGCCGATTAAAACCAGAATATACGTAGAATCCCAATAAAACATACCCATATGCATACCATGCTCCTTCCTGTTTAAATACCACCGTGCCGCAATTGCCGTCTCATCCGCACATCATGCTTCTTTTGTAAAACCGCATACGTTTCTCCGAAAGAAAATTATCGTCGTTCCGTTTCAGCAGTCCTCCGCGCTTCCCAGCACTTCCCCGGGCCGCATCCTGACGCCCAGAAGGAAATCGTGCGCCGTCATCCTCTTTCTGCCCTCCAGCTGGAGTTCATAAATCCTCAGGGCGCCTTCTCCCGCCGCCACCGTCACGGAGTCCCTGTCCGCACTCAGAATCTCTCCGGGAACCCGTCCGAATATATTCACTGAAAAGACAGGCTCCGCCCTCCAGATTTTCAGCTGCTTCCCCTGATAGGAAGTATAAGCGCTGGGCCAGGGCGTCATTGCGCGTATCCTACGGTCCAGTTCCGCTGCCCCCTGGGTAAAATCCAGTTTCCCCATCTCCCTGCCCAGCAGCGGCGCATAACAGCTTAGTTCCTCCTTCTGCTTTTCGGGAACCAGCCTTCCCTGCTCCAAAAGCGCCAGGGCTTCCGTAACTGCCTGGCCTCCCATTACCATGAGCCTGTCGTGGAGCGTCTCATAGTTGTCGTCAGCCTGTATCACGGTTTCCTTCCGATACAGAATATCTCCTGTATCGATACCCGCATCCATCTGCATAATGGTAATTCCCGTCTTCTCCTCACCGTTCAGAATGACATGCTGAATAGGAGAGGCTCCCCTGTATCCGGGAAGCAGGGACGCATGGATATTCAGACAGCCGCGGGGCGGAATATCCAGTATCTCCTGGGACAAAATCTGTCCGAATGCCGCCACAACATAAATATCCGCCGGATACTGCCGCAATTCTTCCACTGCCTCCGGTTTCCGTATGCGCCGTGGCTGCAGAACCGGAATCCCATGCTCTAATGCGCAGACCTTTACCGGCGGCGGAAGGAGCGTCTTGCTTCGTCCCCTGGCCTTATCCGGCTGCGTCACTGCCGCCAGCACCTCATGCCCCGCACCGATCAATGCCTCCAAGGCCGCCGCCGCATATTCCGGAGTACCCATAAATACAATCTTCATCTAAAAACCTCCGCTTTATTCCTCGTCTTCCTCCACCGCCGTATCCTGCAGCGCACCCTCCACCTTCTCCACATAGAGATGGCCGTCCAGGTGGTCAAGCTCATGGCAGATAGCCCGGGCCAGAAGCTCCGTCCCCTCCAGTTCAAATTCCTTCATATTCACATCCAGGGCCACCGCTTTGACATAGTTCGGACGGGTGACCTGGCCTGTTTTGCCCGGCACGCTTAAACAGGCCTCCTGGCCGGTCTGCACGCCGCTGCTCTCCACGATTCTGGGATTGATTAAAATATGAGGATCCTCACCCGTGGTATCAATTACTACAATACGCTTCAGCACTCCCACCTGAGGCGCTGCCAGCCCTACACCATTTGCTTCATACATGGTATCCAGCATATCCTCGATCAGTTCTTTGGTCCTGGAAGTCATCTCCGTCACCATTTTACATTTTTTGCCGAGTACCTCTTCTCCTATTTCCCTTATATTCCTGATTGCCATTTTTACACCTCCGTGTGCGCTTCGGCGCACATACCACTCAAAATACCCCTTTGTACGCTTCGGCTTCCCAGCCTTACATGATATGTATGGGGTTAAAATCAAACTGCACCGTCAATTCCCCGTCCGGCGGCTGCCTGCGCAGCCCCTCCTCCACCATATCCTTTATCTTTACCAGTTTACCATACTTTAGGCTTTTCACATAGAACACAAATCTAAAAATATCATTAATTCTGCCGATGGTGGCCGGCGCGGGACCCATCAGCTGAAGCGGAATCGTTCCCCCTGCCCCCTTCTCCTCCGGCTTTATAAATTTTTCCTTCACCTCTGCTGCAAGCCTGTCCGCCAGCGCAAAGCCTGATTCCTCCTCCCTGGAAAAAACCTGTACTGCCAGCATATTGGATACAGGCGGATACCCCACCATCTCCCGGTAAATAATCTCCTCCCCGTAAAATCCCTCATAATTCTGATTTGCCGCATGCACCACAGCATAATGCTCCGGCTGGTAAGTCTGGATAACCGCTTCGCCGGGAAGACTTCCTCGTCCTGCGCGCCCCACCGCCTGGGCCAGCAGCTGAAATGTCCGCTCCCCGGCACGGTAATCGCTCATATTCAGAGACAGATCAGCGGCCAGCACGCCCACCAGCGTCACCTTCGGGAAATCATGGCCCTTTACTATCATCTGTGTGCCGATCAGCACATCGGCTTCCCCGCCGGAAAAGGCAGACAGGATTTTCTCATAGCTTCCTTTTGCCCTGGTGGTATCCGCATCCATGCGCAATGTCCGCACTCCCGGATACAACTGTCTCAGCTTTTCCTCCACCTGCTGGGTGCCGGCGCGAAAACCGCTGATATACCTGGAACCGCACTGCGGGCATATATTCGGCATCTCCTGTGTATATCCGCAATAATGGCAAATCAGCCTTTTGCCGGTATGCTCCGAGAGGGACACATCGCAATGGGAGCATTTCATCACATACCCGCAGGACCGGCAGGACACAAATCCCGCGTATCCCCGCCGGTTCAGAAACAAAATGCTCTGCTCTCCCCTGGACAGCCGTTCCGCCAGCAGTTCCTGGAGTTTCCTGCTGAAAACGGAACTGTTTCCCTCCTTCAGCTCCCTGCGCAAATCCACCACGTGTACCTGTGGCAGGCTTCCCGACAGCCTTTCCTTCAAAAGGAACAGCTTATATTCCCCGCTCTCCGCCCGGTAATATGCTTCCAGCGAAGGTGTGGCAGAACCAAGCATCACGCTTGCCCCATGCATCCTTGCCACCTCCAGGGCCGTCTCCCTTGCATGATATTTGGGCGTTGCTTCACTTTTATAGCTTCCCTCATGCTCCTCGTCCAGAATGATGATTCCCAGCCTGGGAAAAGGAGTGAACAAAGCGGAACGGGGTCCTATGATCACATCAATCTCCCCGTTTCTGGCACGCTCGCACTGATCATATTTTTCTCCGGAGGAAAGGTTTGAATTCATGACGCTCACCCTGTCCCCAAACATGGCATAAAACCGCAGCAGCGTCTGGTATGTCAGGGCAATCTCCGGTATCAGCAGGATGGCCTGCCGCCCCCGTTCCACCATTTCCTTTACAAGCTGCATATAGACAAAAGTCTTCCCGCTGCCGGTGATGCCATGCAGCAGATAGACATCCGGCTTCCCCGCGTCAAAATCGCCCATCACCTCCTCCACAATCCGTCTCTGCGAACTGCTCAAAAGCCGCTTCTGCTCCGTCCCCTGCTGTATTTTCACCGGATTACGGAACGATTGGCTTCTCAGGATTCGCAGCACGCCTGCTTTCTCCAGGCTGCTGACGGTCTGCGGCGATACTCCCAGCTTGCCGGTTACCCACTCATAGGGGATGGACTCCTGTTCCGCCAGTTCCCGCAGAAGCCGCTCCTTTGCAAACTGTCCGCGCCGCCCGCTCTCCCCCATGAGCGAGATGATTTCCTCCCGTCCGAAGATTCTCTGAATCGTCCTGTGTTCCACCTTTCTGACGGTTCTCTTGGCCGGAAGAACGGTTTTCAGTGCCTGTATCATCGTAGAACCGTAATTCTCCCGAATCCATCCGGCCAGTGAAATCATCCTTCCTTCTATACCGACGCCGCCTTCGGCCACGGCTCTGACTTCCTTCATCCTTGCCGGATCAAACTTACATACATTGCCCAGTCCGATACAGTAACCCTTCAGCAGCTTATTGCCGTTTCCAAAGGGAACTTCCACGCACATCCCCGTTTCCAACACGTCTTTCAGCCTTTCCGGCACGCGGTACTGAAAGGGCCTATCCAATTTTTCATGGGAAATATCTACAATTATATCCGCATATAGCTCACTCATCCTCTTCCTCCCGGTATCCGGCATTTCCCTGCCATATACGCCTATCGGGAAACACCTGATTTTATGCTCGTGAACATATTTATTTGTCCAAAATAATTGATTAGATTCATTCCCCTTTTATCTTCGGCAATCAGATATGCGTCAGGCCGGATTCCTGAAGTTCCCGTATGATAACCCGCTCGTCCATGGGGTATTTTTTCCCCCGAATTTCCTGATAGTCCTCATGCCCCTTCCCTGCCAGTACGATCAGATCTCCTTCTCTGGCGTGGGAGATTGCATATGCGATAGCTTCCCTTCTGTCGCATATCTCCGTGTATTTCCCCTCCGTCCTGCCGATTCCCTCACGGATATCCGCCATAATATCCTGCGGTTCTTCAAAACGCGGGTTGTCGGAAGTAATAATCGTGAAATCTGCCAGCCTGCCGCTCACCTCCCCCATCTCGTAGCGCCGCTGCCTGGAACGGTTGCCGCCGCATCCGAACACACATACCAGCCGTCCGGGGCGATACTCCTTCAGCGTTGACAGCAAGCTTTCCAGGGCCATGGCATTGTGGGCATAATCGATAAGCAGCGTAAACTTATCGGAAATTTTAACACGTTCTATGCGCCCCTTTACATGTGCCCCTCTCAAAGCCTCCTGGATATCCCCGACACGGATCCGGAAATGACGGCAGACAGCAATCGCACAGAGTGCATTATACACGCTGAATCGTCCGGGGGCAGGCATGTGCGCATGGAAGTCCATCAGGCCGCAGACCCGGAAAGTAACTCCCAGTTCGCCCGAATTCTGCACCAATTCCATGTTTTCCGCCCGAAGCATACAGTTTTCCCCGGTACCGTAAGTCTCCAGTTCACAGGTATGACCCTGCGTCAGTGCCTCCGTATGGACGTCGTCACCATTCACAATGCCGATACGGCACTGGCGGAACAGAAGCCCCTTGCATGCCATGTATTCCTCAAAGTCCGCATGTTCGTCCGCTCCGATATGATCCGGTTCCAGATTGGTAAAGATACCGTAATCAAACACAAATCCCTGACTCCGGTGGAGCTTCAGCGCCTGAGATGATACCTCCATCACCACGGCGTCCAGGCCTGCCTCCGCCATCCTGGCAAAATACTCCTGAAGCAGGTAAGACTCCGGGGTCGTATTTTCCGCATGTATATGCGTATCGCCGATAATTACCTCGATGGTACCGATAAGCCCCACCCTGAATCCGGCATTTTCCAGGATTGATTTCACCAGATAAGTAGTGGTGGTCTTGCCCTTCGTACCCGTGATGCCTATCACGCGAAGCTTTTCGGCCGGATGCCCGAACCACGCAGCTGAAATAAAAGCCATGGCATATCTGGTATCGTCCACCCGAATCACGGTTACGTCTTTTTGCCGGATTTCCTCCGACACCCTGGACACCAGCAATACGCCGGCTCCCTTTTCCACCGCTTCCGCCGCATATTCATGCCCGTCATACTTAGCGCCCTCGATACAGATAAAAAGACACCCCGGCACTACCTTTCTGGAATCATAAATAACCGCGGACACCTCCGCATCCACGGTTCCCTGTATGCACTCATAGTCCGCATTTTCCAGTAAATCCCGTAATCTCATAAATCCCTCCTGGTTCCAGCGTGCTCCCGCACTTTCCTGATATCTTTTCTATTTTACTCTAAATTGCGCTTTTCTACCACCCCTAATTTGTACTCTCAGGCAAAAACATTTCCATCTGTGCGCTTGCAATCTAACGGTTTGCCGACATGCAATTCATTCCAATGCAGACATGCTGTTGGATTCGCTGCCCACAGCGGGAAACATTTGCCGGCGACACATTTCATCTGCCCGAACCCGGGCATAATAAAAGCGGAAACCCGAAGCCTCCGCTTTCCGTTCGTCTTATTCTGCAATCATATCCGCATATTTAATCCTGTAAATCCTTCTCAGGGAATCGTCGATACGCTCCACGGATATATTTCCGTCCGCAACCGCCTGCAGGATTCCATTATATGCCTTCTCAAAATCTTCCGGCATCAGCAGCATGTCACAGCCGGCCAGAACCGCCATGATCGCAGCCTCATCCGCACCATAATAATCGGAAACTGCGGACATATTCAGCGCATCCGTAATGATTACGCCGTCGTAATCCATTTCTTCCCGCAGAATATCCGTCAGAAGGCGCCTTGAAAAAATACATGGTTCATTGTCTCCCGTAAGGGCCGGCGCCGACATATGTCCCACCATGATCACCTGCGCTCCCGCATCTATCCCCGCGCGGAATACGGCCAGTTCCTCCGCCCTGAACTGCTCTTCCGTTCTGTCTGAAGACGCCATGCCGTTATGGGTATCCTGCGCAGAACTGCCAATTCCCGGAAAATGCTTCAGGCAGGCCGAAACCTTCTGCTCTTGCAGCCCTTTCACCATGGCAGCTACAAAGCCTGCCGCCGTTCCCGCATCAGTTCCGTAGGCACGCCCCTCCATAATGCTGCCTTCCACGTTCGCCAAGTCTGCCACAGGCGCAAAATCCAGGTTGAATCCCAAATCTGCCAGCGCGCCTCCGATGGCTGCGCCGGCATTATAGGCATTCCCGGTGTCTCCCGTTGCACCGATATCTCCCGCAGGCTCCACTTTGGGTCCGATGCCGGCCGATGCCACTCTTGCCACGGTTCCACCCTCCTCGTCCACAGCCAGGAAAACAGGATACTTCGCATATTGCTTCGTATTCGCCAGCATTTCTTTCAGCTGCTCTTCCGATTTGATATTCTGTGCAAAATAAATCAGCCCGCCTACCGCATACCGCGCCAGCGCGTCCCGGGTTCCTTCCCCCGCCTGTATAACAGCGGATGCACCTGTAATGGATTCCGGCGTCACCACAAACAGCCCGGCAACCTTATCCTCCAGCGGCATGGCTTCGATATTTGCATTGATGATTTCGTCAAGCCTCTCCTCCGGCGTGGGTTCCGTTACTTCAGGTGTAGGTTCCGGTGTCACGGCAATCTCCTCTTCATCTGCCAGCAGGTCATCTATTATGTCCTGCTTTTCCTGCTGCCCGTCCGGCAGGCTTTCCCGGGACGGTTCCTGAGATGCATCCTGGCGGTTCTGCCCGTTTTCTTCCTTCCCGCCCAACAGCCGGTCTGCTCCGAATACAATCCCGGCTGCCATTGCCAGTATCAGAATAGCCGTCACCATATAAGAGATCATCTGGTTTCTGAACCGTCTCTTCTTTCGCTCTTCCCTCTTTTTACGCTGCAGTTCGTTCCTGCTGTCCATATGTACCCTCTCTCAATCTCACTTCCATTGCCTGACGCTTCCTAACATGATTGCCAGGCCCAAAAACGTTTGGAAGGCTGCCTGCATTTCAACCGCCTTCCCACAAAACAACAGGAAATGAACTTGCGCCCATTTCCTGATCTCTCCTCCACTTCATCCTTGAGTATATCTTTTCTTTTGCACATAAATACAGCACATTTGCAATCTGCTTCTTTTGTACATCAATGAAGGATGATGACTCTATTATATTGCCCATTTTTTTGTCTGTCAACACAGAATGACGCATTTCCAGATTTTTCTACAAATCACACAATATTTTAAATATTTGTCAAAACAAATATATCATATATTGCTTTAATCGCAGTTTCAAAATCATCGTTTGCCACACCGATAATGATGTTCAGCTCGGAAGAACCCTGGTCGATCATTTTCACATTGACATTGACATGGGCCAGCGCGGAGAATATCCTTCCGGCCGTCCCTCTCGTGGCCTTCATGCCCCTTCCCACCACGGCAATCAGAGCCAGATCCGCCTCAATCTCAATGGCATCCGGCTTCGCCACCCTGTAAAGGCATGCCGCCACCTTCTGCTCCTTATGCATAAACTCGTCCTGATGTACAAATACGGTCAGCGTATCAATGCCGGATGGAATGTGTTCGAATGAAATGCCGTTCTCCTCGAAGGCTTCCAGAACCTTCCTACCGAATCCAACCTCGCTGTTCATCTTTGCCTTCTCAATATTGACGCAGCAAAAGCCCTTTTTTCCCGCAATCCCGGTAATGACATACTTTGATTTCTGACAGGTACTGCCCACAATCCAGGTGCCG
Source organism: uncultured Acetatifactor sp. (assembly GCA_910587555.1). GTDB lineage: Bacteria > Bacillota > Clostridia > Lachnospirales > Lachnospiraceae > Acetatifactor. The sequence continues at coordinate 14,669 of CAJULV010000016.1, read as the reverse complement.
TTGTCATCCGGCGCATTGGTATTTCGTATATTGATGGGAATGTTTTCCTGGCGTACGGGAAAAATCGAGTCTTCATGCAGCACCCCGGCGCCCATATAGGAAAGTTCCCTCAATTCCCTGTATGTAATCACGTCAATCCTTCTGGGATTCTTTATAATGCCGGGATCCGCCACCAGAAAACCGGATACGTCCGTCCAGTTCTCGTATACGTCCGCCTGGGCGGCTTTTGCCACAATGGAACCGGTAATATCCGAACCGCCCCTTGAAAAGGTTTTCACGCTCCCGTCAGGCATTGCCCCGTAAAAACCCGGGATTACCGCATACTCACACTCTGCCAGCCTGGCCGACAGCAGCATGTTGGTCTTATCCTGGTCAAATCCCCCTTCCGCGTCAAAACAGACTACATCGGCGGCATCAATAAATTCAAATCCAAGATAAGCGGCCAGGATAATCCCATTCAGATATTCCCCTCTGGAAGCCGCATAATTACTGCCTGCCTTTTCCTCAAATTGATTCCTGATAACGGTGAATTCCTCATCCAGGTTTAAATCCAGGCCTAATCCCGCTATGATTTCCTCATATCTGTCCTCGATGGCAGCGAGCGCCTTCTCAAAATCTTTCCCCGCTTCCGCCATATCGTAACAGGCATAAAGCATGTCCGTCACCTTTGTATCTTCCTTGAAACGCTTACCTGGCGCGGAGGGTACCACATATCTCCTCTCCGCATCGCTTCGGATGATATCGCCTACCTTCTGAAACTGCTCCGCATTCGCCAGTGAACTTCCCCCGAATTTTACTACCTTAGACATTTTCACCACTCCTCACCGAACTGAATATTTTCATTTACAGCAGACGTATCTTGCCGGAAATCGCATTCCCCAGCTCCCCGCACTTTTTCTCGAAGTCCTTTTCCTTTATCATCGGGGTAAAAAAGCCGTATTCTTCGCCGCAATAAACACCTTCCGAAACCGCCGCATCGAATTTTCCCCAGAAAGCACTCTCAACAGCCTCTGCGGTCGCCGCATGGGTTCTTACGAAAAACCGTCTCTTTATCTCCGCAACATCAACCATCGCAGCCTTCTGTTCACTCCATCCGCACATGACCGTCCGCCCCTGGCTGCGTGCACAGTCCACTACGTCCGCAGCCACTGCACTGGCTGTTGGCAGCTTGCCTGCCCCTCTTCCGTAAAACAAGGTATCACCCAGCATGTTGCCGGTGACCATAACCGCGTTGAACACATCGCCCACTGCGGCAAGCGAATGCCCCGCAGGAAGCAGGAACGGAGCCACCATGGCGAGCAGCTTCCCGTCTTCCTGCACCCTGACACATGCCAAAAGCTTGATCCTCCTGTTCATCCGGGCCGCAAACTCAAAATCGGCCAGTGTAACCGCACTGATTCCTTCCGTGTAAATCTCTTCGGAATCCACCGCCCTGCCTGTGGCCAGCGCCGCAAGGATTGCCGTCTTGCGGCATGTGTCATACCCTTCCACATCCGCCTCCGGGTTGCGCTCCGCATATCCCAATTCCTGAGCCTGTTTCAAAACTTCGTGGTAATCCGCATGCTCCGTCTCCATCTTGGAGAGAATATAATTGGTGGTACCGTTCAGAATGCCGGTAATCGCCACAATGCGCTCCGCCGTAAAAGAAGTCTGAATCGTACGAAGGATGGGAATACCGCCTCCCACACTGGCTTCAAACATATAGCTGCAATGCTTTTCGGCAGCCAGTGCCAGAAGTTCCGTTCCATGCCTGGCCACCAGTTCCTTGTTGGAAGTGCAGACGCTTTTCCCTGCCCCAAGCGCCTCCTTCGTAAAACGATATGCCGCGCCCACGCCCCCCATGGTCTCACACACGACAGAAACCTCTTCATCCTCCAGTATCACATTAAAATCATGTATAACACGATCTTCATAAATGTCTCCCGGAAAATCCCTCAGATCCAGGATATATTTGACAAATACTTCCTCTCCGACGCTTCCGGATATCTGCTCCTGATTACGTCCGATTACTTCCACGACACCGCTGCCGACTGTTCCGTATCCCAGCACTGCTATATTTACCATCGCTTTTCTCCTCGTTCCGGTATGCGGCAATTCCTTTTCCCCTGCCCCATATCGCTGTATTTAACAGATAATTACCTCACTCATATCAATCCAACGGATATTTCTCTGTCAGACTCTGTACAATGGAATAAGCTTCCGCGCTTTTCTCCTCGCCGCCCTTGAGTACAAGCGCAATGGCTTCCGCAATTTGCCCCATATCCGCCGTATTCATGCCTCTGGACGTAACGGCAGGTGTCCCCAGACGGATTCCGCTGGTCACAAAGGGCGACTGCGGGTCATTGGGAATGGTATTCTTGTTGCATGTAATATGTGCCGCATCCAGAAGCTTTTCCGCCGCCTTGCCGGTAATGCCGAAATTGGTCAGGTCCACCAGCATCAAATGGTTGTCCGTCCCGCCGGATACGATTCTTACGCCTCTGTCCATCAGGCCCCTGCAGAGTGCCTGGGCATTGTCAATGATGTTCTTCTGATATTGCTTAAACGCATCCGTCAGCGCCTCCCTGAAGCACACTGCCTTGGCCGCAATGACATGCATCAACGGCCCACCCTGGGTGCCGGGGAATATCGCTTTATTGAAATTATATTTGTCGTTGACTGCCTTGCTGGAGAGAATCATTCCGCCCCTGGGTCCCCGCAGCGTCTTATGTGTCGTCGTAGTGGTCACGTCAGCGTAAGGAATGGGGCTCGGATGAAGCCCGGCCGCCACCAGCCCGGCAATGTGAGCCATGTCCACCATCAGGACAGCACCCACCTCGTCCGCCACCTGGCGGAATTTCTCGAAATCTATAGTGCGCGCGTAAGCGGACGCACCGGCAATAATCATCTTGGGGCGTGATTCCCGTGCGATCCTGCGCAGTTCGTCATAATCGATAAAGCCGTCGTCATTTACTCCATACGGAACAATTCGGAAATATTTTCCCGACATGTTCACCGGGCTTCCATGGGTCAAATGTCCGCCATGATCCAGGTTCATACCCATAATGGTATCGCCGGGGCTGCAGATCGCAAACTGCACTGCCATATTGGCCTGTGCGCCGGAATGGGGCTGCACATTGGCATATTCACAGCCAAACAGTTCCTTTGCGCGCTGGATGGCAAGATTTTCCACCACATCCACACACGCACATCCCCCATAGTATCTCTTTCCCGGATACCCTTCTGCATATTTATTCGTCAAAGGGCTTCCCATCGCCGCCATAACCGCCCTGCTGACCCAGTTCTCGGAAGCAATCAGTTCAATATGGCTGTTCTGTCTCGCCTGTTCCTCCACAATGGCCTGGGCTATTTCAGGGTCTACATTTCTCACATCATCCAATGAATACATATCCGGTTCCTCCTGATTTCGTTCTGCATACTTATACACATTTGCTGTTACCCGATTCCCTGCCTGCGGGAATAAAACAGGTTCTTTGAAATAATACCTGTAATTGACATAGTTTTGATTATATCATAGAACAGTATGAATGCAAACAGAAAAATGCGGTACAATCCTGTTTTGTCCTGTTTATTATGCGAAATATCATATTTTTCATTAATTTTTATGCAATATGCCATAATTTTTCAATGCCGCAGCCTTTACGAAATCTCCCTGTACTGTTAAAATAGAAGGCAGGACAGATTCCCACACGAAAGAGAGGCTTTATCATGTATCATATTATTATAAACCCCGCCTCACGTTCCGGCCGGGGGCTTCGGATATGGAAACAGCAGATTGAACCCGTGTTTCAGTCCCAAAATATCCCTTATCATCCTTATTTTTCCGAAAAAGCCGGGGACACTGTCCGGATTGCCGGAGAAATCTCCCGCCACGCGGATGCGTCTTTATCCCTTATCATCCTGGGCGGTGACGGCACTGTAAACGAAGCCCTGCAAGGGATTCCGGATACATCCCGCATCATAATGGGCTATATCCCCACGGGATCCAGCAACGACCTTGCAAGGGACCTGAATATTTCCAAGGATCCCCTGCAGGCACTGGATCTGATTCTGCATACCGGTATGCCGCATCCCATGGATTTGGGAACCGTGACCTTTTCTGACGGCAGTACACGCCGTTTTGCCGTCAGCTGCGGTATCGGCTTTGACGCCGCCGTCTGTGAAGAAGCCCTGCACTCCAAAATAAAAGCCGCCATGAACAGGCTGGGCCTGGGAAAGCTGACCTATCTGGGTATTGCGCTGAAACAGCTGTTTTCCGCAAAAGCAGTATCCGGCAAGCTGATTTTGGAAGATGACAGCACGGTCGACATCGGGAACATGCTGTTTTCCGCCTGCATGCTCCACCGTTTTGAGGGCGGCGGATTTATGTTTGCCCCGGACGCAGATGACAGTGACGGTTTTCTGAATGTCTGCGCTGTGGGAGACCTGTCAAAACTTCTGATCCTGTTTGCCCTTCCCACCGCCTTTACCGGGAAACACTATCGCTTCAAGGGAATCACGCCTTATAAAGCCCGCTCTCTCACCCTCGAAACCACTCTCCCACTCTGGGTCCACACGGATGGAGAAGTCAGCCGCAAAAGCAGCCGCATCCATGTTGCCTGTGAAAAAAACGCCATTCAGATACTGCGTTAATCCGAAATTCCTGGCGCTTCAGAATCGTAAAGAAAGATACCGCCGCCGGCTTTTATTAAGATTATCTAAAGAATGCTTAAAAAGTGTGAAAAACCATTGAATTTTCATTTTTAAGCGCTATACTGAAACATGCATGGTCAAAGAAACGGATGGGTTCTCTGGCTGCAAAATAGGGAGAGAATATTGAAAGGATTGTTTCTAAAATGAAAAAGTTAAAAAGTATTTATGTGAAATACAGGCATGGGATTCCTCTGCTGATCTATATGGTAATTTACTTATCTTGGTTTGCCTGGCTGGAAGCGACCAACAAGAAAAATTACAGTATTATTCATGTAACGGCAGATGACTACATTCCGTTTTGTGAGATATTTGTAGTCCCTTATCTTTTATGGTTTGCCTATGTGTCCGCAGTGGTTCTGTTTTTGTTTTTCAGAAACAAACAGGAATTCTACAGATCCTGTGTGTTCCTGTTTACGGGTATGACCATTTTTCTGATCATATCCACCCTGTGGCCCAACGGGCATCACCTGCGGCTGGCGGAAATGCCCCGGGAAAATATTTTCACACGGGCCGTGTCCGCTCTCTGGCAGGTGGACACTCCCACAAACATCTGGCCCAGCATCCATGTATACAACTCCATGGGAGCACATTTCGCTGTCATCCGCAGCGCACAGCTGGAAAAGAAAAAGGGAATCAAACTGGCATCCGGTATACTGGCAATATCCATTATACTGTCCACCATGTTCATCAAACAGCATTCTGTCTTTGACGTAATGACCGGAATCGCCCTGGGTACCGTGATGTATACCTTTACCTACAGAAGGGAAGTCGTTCTGGCTGCAAGAATGCAGAAGAAGCTGAAGAAAAGAATTTCCATATAGACAGGATACTGCAACATTCAACAGATGATACGGCATATTTGAGGCTGTCGTATCATCATATCACTAAAGGGGCTGTCGGAAAATGACAGCCCCTTCCCTATACTGTCAGGCGGTTCTGCGTATTGCCTGCAGATTCTGCCGCAAAGTCCCAAAGCACCAGTCAGTTAAATTTAAAAATTTTCTGACAGATTTTATAGCCGCTGACGGAAATTTTACGCCCGCTGCGCCCCGGAAGGTTCATTGCGTTCCCCATAAGGCCATGACGCAGCCACAGATACAAAGCCCTGTCCCGGGATTTTAAATATGCCCACAGCTCTTTCTTTTTCTCAAGGTTCTCCTCCGTACCGGAGCGAATCAGCAGAACCGAAGACACTGTCGTAATAATCTCAAGGTAATTCCGCATATATTGAAACAGGCGCTTGTTCTTTAATATTTCCTGCTTTTTATCTACCATATAGTCTATCATGATCTTATTCACCCTGATTTGCTGATCAATCCGCGATATCATGATTTCCTCATTTACCGACTGCCCTTCCCGTCCAATATAGTAGCGGTACAGATTCACATCCATATAATACATATTTTTCACATAAGGCAGAGGTTCAAATACATATATATTATCCACATAAAAAGTATGCTCCGGCAGTTTCAGGCCGCATGCCCTCAGCAGCCTGGTACGAAAAATAACCGAATGCATCAGTATATAGTGTCCTTTTACAAAATGATGGCAGTCCCCCCATGTAAACTGCTTCCCCTCCGGAAAAATATGGCGGTAATGCATCACCTTCTTTCGCTTCTCGCCTTCCTTCTCGTAGACAAAATTGCAGATCAGCATATCGAGGGCATAAGCCCCCCCTGCCAGTTCCCTGAGTTTATCCAGCACCTGCAGATATGCCTCCTTCTTCACCCAGTCATCACTGTCCACTACTTTAAAGTACAGCCCTTCCGCATTTTGGATGCCGACATTGACGGCGGCTCCATGGCCTCCGTTTTCCTGATGGACAACCTTGACAATAGTCGGATAATTACCCGCGTACTCATCCGCAATCTCGGCTGTCCCGTCACTGGAGCCGTCATCCACAATGATGATCTCCACGTCTTCTCCTCCTGCCAGCAGGGAATCCACACATTTCCGCATATAAGATTCGGAATTATAGCAGGGGATTGCTATCGACAACAGTTTCACTTTTCATGTCCTCCTCATATCAAGGTATTTTGTGTACATGCCAAAAGCAGACGGAATCGGATATTTATCTCTGGCTTCCTCCGGCTCAATATACAGCCAGCCCTCCGTAAAGCTGCCCGCTTTCTTTGGCTCCAGCTCGTCTACCCTGACCATGTAGCCCTTCATGTTCCATTCCACGTGCGTAAAAATATGCTTTGCTTCCTCCAGAGGGCGAATATGCAGAATTTTCAGGCCCTTCTCCGTCAGGCACTCCACCACTTCTTCCGCCGTCCGGAAACCTTCCATCGATGGAAACTCATACATTCCGGCCAGCAGGCCTTTCCCCGGCCGTTTCCTTATTGCCGTCCGGTTTCCGTCCCTTATTACCAGGATCGTCTTATTCTCCGACTTTCTGGGCTTCTTTGCCTGTTTTTTCGGATACTCCTGTTCCGTCCCCGTCTTATGCGCCATGCAAATGTCTCCCAGCGGGCATTTATCACATAGGGGCACTCCGTTCGGAATGCAGACACATGCTCCAAGCTCCATCATTGCCTGGTTAAAATCGCCCGGCCGCTCCGAAGGCATAATCTCCATCAGTTCCCGTTCCACCGCTTCCTTTACTTTCAGGTCTGAGACAGGACGCTGATCCTTCCTTAGCCTTGCCGTCACACGCAGCACATTTCCGTCCACGGCGGGGACTTTCCGCCCGAAGGCAATGGATGCAATGGCTCCTGCTGTATAGCTTCCGATTCCTGACAAGCCCAGTAACTCCTCGTAGGTGTCCGGCATCCGGCCTCCGTACAGGTTCTCAATCTGAACGGCAGCCTTCTGCAGATTGCGCACCCGGTTGTAATAACCCAGCCCCTCCCACAGCTTCAGCAGCAGCTCCTCTTCCGCCTCCGCAAGATACGCAATACCGGGAAGCGCTGTCATAAAGCGGTCAAAATACGGCTTGACGGCCTCCACCCTGGTCTGCTGCAGCATAATCTCCGACACCCAAACACGATAAGGGTCAGGATTCTCACGCCACGGCAGAATCCGCCTGTTCTTATCATACCATTTTAGCAGCGGAATGGGAATATCCGCAAGCTTATACTTTCCTAAGGAAATTCTAAAGGTTTCATTAATCCCGGGATCCAGCAGCACAGGAACGGGCCGATTAATTTTCATGCCATCGGGCGTTACCAGACAGTCGTATGCCAGTACCTCAACCCCTGATTGAGCCGCCCTCGAAAGAGCCTCTGCAAACTGCGGATGTGTATCCTTGTTTGGCGTAAAGTATTCCACACCCTCCATCTGTACCACAAACATCACAAAGACACGATAGCCCTCATTTCTGGCAGCTGCCAATTCTTCCACATGCTTTACCGCCCGTTCCGAAGGCGCATCCGGAAAACGCACCACGCCGTCCTCTTCCAAAGTGACACCTTTTACTTCCATAAAAATTTTTTCCCCTGCGGTCTCCACATAAAAGTCAAAACGTGAATTTCCGTAGACGGCTTCAGGCTTTACCGACATGATATCGGGAAACAGCCCTCCTGAACGCAGCCATTCCCCTACCGCCCGGTTCGGTGCCTGGGAATCTATATTGATCATTCGGTTTCCCTTCTCCACCGCAACAAGGTCATATGCCGTACTTCGCCCCGGATTTGCACACTTTTCCAGGTATACCCGGACGCCGCTTATGAGAAGCTCTCGACATCTACCCGTATTTTTCACATGCACCTTCTCTATCCGGGTTAGACAGCTTTTCTCCCCACCAGCTTTCCCGTCTCCCGCGTCCTCAATTTCCACCATGGCAATAAAACGATTAGGGCGTTCCAAGAACCGCCCCTCTACGATATACTTGTATTCCATTGATACAACCGTCTCCTTTACAGCCGTGTGCGGCCGCACTGCCGCATCCTCCCGTTCGGGCACGGATATCGGCAGTTTCCATCTATTATAGTAGGCAGCAAAGCATTTTTTTATTCTCCTGATTGGCTTGCCTGCTTTCCTGCAGGCAGCATTTATCCTGATTTGCGGCCCCGTTTCATCCGTCAGCTCTTAAACTACCCGGCAAAGCCGCTGCCCTCCGGCCCTGTAAGGTACCCTGGCCGCCGGAACAGCCTGAGCCGCATTTGATGTATGTATCATCTGGTCGTCAAAAAAAATCTGAGCCCCAAATGCCTTCAGTACATCCCGCTTCTCCAGCCCTCCCAGAAAAAAGGCCTCATCCACTCTCACATTCCATGATCTCATGGTTCGAATCACACGTTCATGGGCAGGCGCACTCCGCGATGTGACCAGTGCCGTCCTGATAGGACAGACTCCGTTTCCCAGTTCTCTCTGCAGATCCGACAGCTTTTTTAAAAACTTGGCAAACGGTCCTTCCGCCAAAGGTTCCCTGGCAAGCATCTTCTCGTTTTCTTCAAATGCATTCAGTCCCTTCTCCTTGAAGATCATTTCCGACTCGTCCGTAAACAGCACCGCATCCCCGTCAAAAGCAATGCGTATCTGAAAGTTTCCGCCGGACACCGACGTCCCGTCTCCGCTTCCGTCCCCTCTGTGTTCCGTACATATGATCCCTGCCGCTATGCCGCTGTCTATAGCGCTCTGTACATCGTCCTCATAGGCAGACAGAAATAAATCCGTATGAAATGCTTCCAGATAAGGTGCCAGGGATGCCCCGCTCACCAGCACGGAACGAGTGATATCCAATCCGTAATGCGTAATGGCATTAAACACACGCAGAGAAGAATCCGGGCTGTTGCGGGACATGATAATGACCTCCACAAGATTCCCCTTCCTGCTGTATTCATTCAACCGCAGCAGCGACCTGATCAGGCCAAATCCGGGACCGGGCCTTAATATATCCTGCTCATGCTCTACCTGATAGCTGCAGTATGCTTCCAACCCCTGTTTCTCAAAAATTTCATTTTCCAGCGTCAGGTCAAACAAGGCTCTGGAGGATACCCCTATCACCATCTTTTTGTCTAAATGATACGCCATATGCCACCTCTCCCTTCCTGTTCCCCGATCTGATGCCGCAACATGGCAATTCGGCATTCCTCATTTCTTTCGCTGTCTGAAATTTACCGGAGCCTGTTGCACTCATATCGCTCCAGCGTAAGCAGACAGACTTTCAGCGCCTCATACCGTTCTTCAAGGTCCCCGTCATTTATTTCCACATCACAGGCAATCGCCATAGTAGTAATCATGTCATCCGTAATCCTGTGGTGCAGCCCGGCCAGAATATTCAGTCTCTGTTCGTAACTGTCAGAATCCAGAAATTCCAGCACAAGCGGATCCAGAGAAATTTCCTCCTCCGCGTCTTCCGGCACGCAAAGCTCCGCGTCTGCAGTCCCGCCCCCACGGAGCATCACCGATTCCGTTTTCTCTGCCCCGGCAGCCGGTTCTCTCTCCATCGTGCTGCCCGCCAGTCCGCTCCGCTCCATGAGCTGCCGCTCCGCATCCGGACCCTGCAGTTCAAACCGAAACACCTGCCCCGCATCCGGGTACCTGTCCCTGTCCAGCATCTCCGTAAACATCGCAAGCGGCCTGGCATAAGTCCTGAAATCACCGTAAAGCGCCTGGTAGACCACCAGCTGCTCCCCTGTCTCCGTATGCTCCGCAATTGCCGTTATCTGATATAGATTCCCTTTAAAATGTCTGTAAATCTCATGTGGTTTGGGAATAAATGACATCGCCCGCCACTCCTTTCCGCCTGTCTCTTTCCGCAGACCCCCTTATTCATCCATAAACAGAGTATACCCCTATTTCCGGAAAATGTCATGCAATTTCTCTCATTGAATTATTAAAAATTCATGTCTGAAATTGGAGTTCTCGTCTTCAAAGACAATCCCCGCCAGATCTTCCATCAGCATCTGCCTGCCTTCATCATTCAGTTTATCGATTTTCCCATGATGTACGGTAAGCGTGTATTCTCTGCTTCCATCACCGTTAACCACCCTGGTCAGCATCACCCCGCTGTGAGTATAGCCCCTGCCTCTCAGGAAATCCCTTACCTCTTCTACCAGCCCCTTTTCCTTTGCCTGGTAGTAGCCCTCTATCTCCGCCGCGCTTAGGTCCGTCCTGCTCATTGCCGTCCCCGCACAGCAGCAAAATGCAAACAATGTCAAAACCAATACAGCCACCGCAAATCCGCCTCTGCCCGCTCTTTTCATATCCATCCTCCTCACATCCCTTTGTCGAGAACAAATGTTCTGTATTCTTTCTATAGAATAAAACATTTGTTCGCTTTTGTCAATGATTTTTAATGGATAAATGATACAAAATTACAAGTCCCTTAAAACTCCCTCAAAAGTCCGTCCTCACATACATCCGACACGCCAAAAAAGGACTGCCTGTGCAATCCCTTTTCCTTCTGCAGCTCCTCTATTCTCTTTTCATTCACCGGGGTAAAAAATCATGTCATAAAAAGTACATTGTGTATCTGAAAAATTCAGGTACGCATGAGCGACATCCGCCCTGAACCGCAGGGACTGCCGGGTCGTAAGGATAACCTCCTCATCACCTATCATCACTTTGAGAGTCCCCCCGGTGACGAAGATATACTTCTCCACCCCTCTTCTCTGAGGCTCCGAGGTGTGCTTTACGTGCGCATCCAGTTCAAGGAAAAAAACCTCCGCATTACGCACCGGATCAAACGAAAACACGGCGTATGCCTTCACGCCGCCGTCCTCTTCCGTGATCTGCTCGGTCTCCCTGATTTCCACTACCTGAAAGTCTGCTTCCTCCTGTTTGCAGAAGAAAGATAAGGGTATCTTTAACCCTGTGGAGATCTTCCATAATGTATTAATGGTGGGTGACGATTGTCCGCGCTCTATCTGCCCCAGCATCGGCTTGCTGACTCCCGTCATCTTCGCCACATCGTCCAGGGTCAGCTGGCGGATGTTTCGTATTTCTTTTAATCGTTCTCCTATTTTCAATGATATTTTTCCCATGGTACCACCTGTCGTATATTCTGCCTGTCAAACTATACCAATGGTGCTACTATAGCATATTAGCCCCAAATTTACAAGATGGTATTTTTTACTGATTTAACTGCAAAAAAATCAATTTTGCACCCGAAACCGGCATGCTTTAAAGCCCGTCTTCACACGCGGACAAAAAAAGCAACAAAAACCGGAACATAACCACCCGGAAAACAAAAATTTGCACAATCATCATTTTCATGCTATACTGACTGTATCCGCACAAAAAATAAAAAGGACTCAAGGTTACGGCCTGCAGTGAGAACGGAGGGTTTTATGGTTATAAATGAATCGGCTGAAAATTACCTGGAAACTATTTTGATACTGAGCAGGAAGCTTCCCGCCGTCCGCTCCGTAGACATAGCAAACGAACTGTGCTTTAAAAAATCCAGCGTCAGCGTGGCAATGAAAAATCTGCGCGGGAAAGAGCATATTACCGTGGACAAGTCAGGTTTTATCACACTGACCCCTTCCGGAAGGGAAATCGCGGAAATGATATATGAAAGGCATCAGCTGCTGTCATCCTGGCTGATGCAATTGGGCGTTGCGGAAAAGACTGCCGTGGAAGATGCCTGCAAAATAGAACATGTCATCAGCAGGGAAAGCTTTCAGGCCATCAAGGCACATGTCCGGACAACTGCCTGACAAAGGGTGTTCCGTCATCCGTAAGCCTCTCCGGAAAGCGCAGGAAACAACTTTTCAGTCCTGCGGCAGGCAGATGGTCTCCCCCTGCCGCAGAGATGCCTGTACGTCAATCAGTCTTTGATTCTCGGAGCCGCGGAATGCCAGGCTGAGATTTTTCTGCCCTTCTACAAATTCCCCGTCCACCAGCACATCGAGCATGCGCAGAACCTCCATGGTTTCCGCATAATCCGCTTCTGTCCCGTCCCCTTTTGCCTGCTCGGAAAACGTGCCGCGGCACAGCAAATCCTTCTCATAGCCATATCCTGTGTAGCACCAGATATCCTTGCCGGGAAATTGTTTTCTGACAGCCCGGAGAAGCCGCAGCACGGTCCCCCGGTTTTCCGGTTCCATAGGTTCTCCTCCAAGCACGCTCAATCCCCTGATATAATCCGGAGCAAGGGCCTGCAGAATTTCCCGCTCCGTCTCCTCCGTGTATTCCTGTCCGTAGTCAAAATCCCAGGCTTCGCTGTTAAAGCATCCCCTGCATCTGTGAGTACAGCCGCTGACAAACAGCGAAACCCTGATACCGGGACCGTTTGCCACATCCGTCTTTTTTATTTCCGCGTAATTCATACTCACTGCATCCTCGCTTTCCTTTTGCTGCATTCTTCCGGAAAATCCGGCAGTTTCCCGGTAATATCCCCTCCTCCGACAATGGTACCTGAATGGACAGCGGGTATTGCCCCCAAAAGGATACATGCACCGGCGTATTAATAATAATACATCCCGTGCCCGCCGCAGCATCCGCCCCCAAGACAGCATATATTACAGATCATATTGGCAATCACCACCTTCAGGCAGATATTTCCTCCCCCGAAAACAGGATAACCGTAAGCTGCCTGGCGCTGTTCATACCAGCTGCCTCCGCTCTCAAACTGCTGCACAAGACTGCGGTAGTCTCTGTTGTCCGGCTCCATGGCCGAGGCCCGCTTCGCATGCTCAAGGGCCGCCACATTATTACCCAGGCCGGAATGTGCTATTGCGCTGTAATAATACCATCTGGCATTCCGGTCACGGCTGTCCATATTGTCCAGCGCCGTCCTGGCCTCTTTGTAATAACCGTTACGTATATAATTGCCTGCGGCGCGAAGATGTGTATTTTCTTCATATCCGGTACTCTGCCCCTGGCCGAAACCGCCGAATCCGAACCCGCCGAAGGGTCCGTACCCGAAACCGCCAAAAGGGCCTTCTCCCTGGCCTCCCGCGCCGCCGGAGCCGCTTCTGCCATATCCGGAACCGCCGTATGCTTTCCCCCCATATCCGGGATTTCCATAGCTGCTGCCCCCGTATCCGGAAGTACGCTCCTTCATGATCTGCTGATAAGCCCCCTGGATTTCCTTAAACTTCTCCTCTGCCTGCGCTTTATTGGGGTTGTTGACATTGGCATCCGGATGATACCTGCGGCTCAATGTCTTATATGCCTTTTTTATCTCTTCCTCGGAAGCATTTCTGCTTATACCAAGTACACTGTAAGGGTCATACATATCTGCCTCTTTTTCCGGGATTGCCGAAGCCAAAACGGGCCGTGTACAATGTACCGCCTTTCAGGACCCTGTCTTGTATCAAGTACCTTTATCCGGCATCCCCACATATTCCGCAGAATTACGGAATCTGATTTCTCTTTATCATGTCTGTGCCGAAGCTGCCGCAAGGCTGGCTTTCAGGGACTCCCCCGCTGCCGGTCTTCTTGGCGCATTTCGCTTCACGGCACACAAAACGGCGCATTCCGGTTCCCCGGAGTCCAGACGATGTCAATGCTTCCCTGCCGCCTGCCCCTGGCTGCGCTTCCCCCGAACGGCCCCGTATCTGCACCATACGCCGGAATACAGAATATTGCGGAGAATTTCCACATTTTCCAGAATGGGCAGACGCTCGAACTCCTTACAGCATTCTGACATCATCATCATCAGTATGGCCTTGCATTCCTCTTCAAAATCCATGCTTTCATACTTATGCTTCAGTGGGTTCGGCGTACCCTTTTTGATATCCTGCTCTATGTCCTCGTAGGCATCGCACAGATAAATGAATTTTCCCAGGAAAAATCCCAGGCGGCGCAGGCTTTCCGCCCACTCATCCTCACGCACGGCCGTCATTTCCGCCATGACTCTGCCGAAAAGCCCTCCCAGCATATCAATGTCCGCATTGCCTGATTTTTCGGCATCCGAGAAGTCCTGCATCAGCAGATGGATCTTCCTGATCTTCTCCTCATATACGCCCCTGAGCCTCTGCGTCTTTCCCTCCAGAAGCTTTCCGTAGAGCAGCTTCCATACCTTCCTCTCATCCTCCCAGTCATCCTGACATTTATAATATGCAAAAAGCATATTCATATCC
>CAJULV010000015.1:71071-74510 GCA_910587555.1 uncultured Acetatifactor sp. | reverse complement strand
CATATGGCGAAAGTGAGATTAAAAAAGTGGTTTCAGTATATAAAGATGGAAATATAATTCCGCCTTGTGGTATTTGCAGAGAATTTATGATGCATTTAGGCGGAGATGTGGAAAATATTGAAATTCTATTGGATAAAGAAGGACGAACAATTAAATTGATTGATTTGATGCCCGAATATCCACGACATAAATAAATTCCCGTTTAAAGAGTTGGCGGGTAAATGTAACTCCGTGATCATATGTGATAATATACATTGTATTTAAAGTTTTAAGCAGTGAATACACTTTTCCGAAAAGGGAGTTTTCGTTTCCGGAAGTTAAATGAAGAAATGAATATCCTGTATGATAATTTGGAAGAAATGAAGAAGAATCCGGAGTCCAGGATCATCATGAGAAAGCTGAAGGCATTGCTGCGGAGAGAATCGCAGTTTGCCGCTTTTAAGAGAGCGTATGTGCGGGAAAACGGCAGGCAGTTTCCGCAGCTGCTGCCGTACATAGCATGAAGATGGCGGATGATGACAGCGCCAGGCATGGTAGCATTTGTACTTCGAAGAAAGATGGAATGCAGGATATCCGAAGTATGTTCCAGAAAAAACAGACGCTTCTATGAAAATGGAAAGGCACCTATAAATATGACAGAAAGAGGGCAATTATGAAACAGGTACAAGGCGGTGTAACCGCAGCAAAAGGTTTTCAGGCAGCAGGCATCGAGGCTGCCGTAAAATACCGGGACCGGAAGGACATGGCCCTGATTTACAGCGAGACTCCCTGTGTGGCGGCAGGGACCTTTACCACAAATGTGGTGAAAGCAGCGCCCGTACTCTGGGACCAGAGAATCGTGAAGGAGTTTCCCTATGTCCAGGCCGTGGTAGCCAACTCCGGCATTGCCAACGCCTGCACGGGAAAGGAAGGACTGGACTGCTGCGAGGCGGAGTGCAGGTGCGCGGGAGAGCTGCTGGGCATCTCGCCGGACTCCGTTCTGGTGGCTTCCACCGGCGTCATTGGCAGACAGATTCCCGTTGACAGGATTACGGAAGGCATCCGGAAGCTGGCCGCCGCAAAGTCCCATACCCTGGAAGGGGGAACGGATGCCGCCAAAGCCATCATGACTACGGATACTGTGGAGAAAGAGATCGCAGTGACTTTTGAAATCAGCGGAAAAACCGTTACTTTGGGGGGCATGTGCAAGGGATCAGGCATGATTCATCCCAATATGTGCACCATGCTTGCCTTTCTGACTACGGACCTGCAGATTTCCAAACAGATGCTGCAAAAGGCCGTCAGCGCAGATGTGGTGGATTCCTTCAATATGATTTCCGTGGACGGGGATACCAGTACCAACGACACGCTGCTGATTCTGGCCAATGGACAGGCGGGCAATGAGGCCATTCTGGAGGAGGGAGCGGACTACAATACCTTCTGTGAGGCCCTGCACTTTGTCACCACTTACCTGGCCCGGAAAATGGCAGGGGACGGGGAGGGCGCAACGGCGCTCTTCGAGACAAAGGTGGTGGGGGCAGCCTCCAAAGAGGACGCCCGGATACTGGCGAAATCCGTGATTTGCTCCTCCCTGACCAAGGCGGCTATCTTCGGCCATGACGCCAACTGGGGCAGGATTCTCTGCGCACTGGGCTACTCCGGGGCACAGTTTGACCCGGAAAACGTGGACCTCTGGTTCCAGAGCGTCAGCGGCAGCATCCACATCTACGGAAACGGTGTGGCCTGCGATTACAGTGAGGAGGAAGCCACGAAGATTCTCTCCGACCCGGAAGTGACTGTCCTGGTGGACATGCACATGGGAGAGCAGACCGCCACTGCCTGGGGCTGCGATTTGAGCTATGATTATGTGAAGATCAATGCGGATTACAGGAGCTAGTACACGGGCATCCCAAGTTTCCGGATTTTACCGGAAAACAGTGCGTTCATCCTTATTTTGCCGAAGCGGCAGGGGAATTCGTAAAATCGGGAGTTCAGAAGCCTGTTGACAGAGGGCTTGGAGATTCCGGAAGACGATTTGGGAGGAAGGGATATGGTAAGGAAAGCAGAAATAAAAGATATGGAGTCAGTGGCGAGGCTGGCGGTACTTATGTGGGACAATCATACGGTTCATGAGCTGGTGAATGAGTTTTCCGAAATGATCATCAGGGAAAAAGCCTGTATTTTTCTGAAATATGAAAATGACGTTCCGGTGGGGTTTGCACAGTGCCAGCTGCGCAGGGATTATGTGGAGGGAACGGAAACCTCTCCCGTGGGTTATCTGGAGGGGATTTTTGTCAGGAAAGACTGCCGGAAGAAGGGGTATGCCAGAGAACTGCTGGCAGAATGTGAAGCGTGGGCTAAGGAGAATGGCTGCCGGGAATTTGCCAGTGACTGTGAAATAGACAATAGGGACAGCTTTCAATTTCACAAGGCCATGGATTTCACGGAGGCGAACCGGATTATCTGTTTTACCAAAAAACTGTAAAGGGGCAGCGGACCCAATGGCCCTTATAGCAGGAACGGAAGAAAGGAAACCCGAGAAGATGGAAAAGGACATGGAAAAAGTGCTTCAGAAAGCAGAGGTTCTCATAGAGGCACTTCCCTATATTCAGCGCTTTAACCGCAAGATTATCGTGGTAAAATACGGCGGCAGCGCCATGAGCAACGAAGAACTGCAGAGAAATGTCATCAAGGATGTGACACTTTTAAAGCTGGTGGGCTTTAAGCCCATCATTGTCCACGGCGGCGGCAAGGAGATCAGCCGCTGGGTGGGGAAAGTGGGCAAAGAATCCACCTTTGTGAACGGCCTGCGTGTTACGGACGACGAGACCATGGAGATTGCCGAGATGGTGCTGAACAAGGTGAATAAGGACCTGGTGACCATGGTGCAGGAGCTGGGGGTGAAGGCCGTTGGGGTCAGCGGCAAGGACGGCGGTCTGCTCCAGGTGGAGAAGAAATATTCCGACGGCCAGGATATCGGCTATGTGGGGGAGATCACCGAAGTGAATCCCAAGGTTCTGTACGATTTGCTGGAAAAAGATTTTCTGCCTATCGTAGCACCCATTGGATTGGACGGCAGTTTTCAGACTTATAATATCAATGCAGACGACGCGGCCTGTGCCATTGCCCGGGCGGTGAAGGCGGAGAAACTGGCCTTCCTGACGGATATAGAGGGGATTTACAAGGATTTCAAGGAGAAGAAGGGCTTTATCTCCCGGATTACGGCTTCCCAGGCGGAGGAGCTTGTGGCCGGCGGGTATATCGGCGGAGGCATGCTGCCCAAGCTGAATAACTGCACTGCCGCAGTGCGAAACGGCGTGAACCGGGTCCATATCCTGGACGGCAGGATTCCCCACTGCCTGCTGCTGGAAATTTTCACCAAACAGGGCATCGGGACCGCCATTGTGGAAGACAGCGAGGCGGAGCAGGTGTAGCTGCACCGGCGGCAAAGCGTAAGCGG
>CAJULV010000015.1:10502-70971 GCA_910587555.1 uncultured Acetatifactor sp. | reverse complement strand
CGCAGTGATACAACGCACAGCGAAGTGGCAGTCACCGTCATGCCGTATCGGCAAACATAAGCGGCACGGGCATACATCGGTACAGCGAAGTGGCAGTCACCGTCATGCCGTATCGGCAAAGCGTAAGCGGCGCAGTGATACAACGCACAGCGAAGTGGCAGTCACCGTCATGCCGTATCGGCAAAGCATAAGCCGCTGGGCCATACGACGTCACAGAGACACGGCGGTCATGCCATACCACGGCAGAGAAATGTAAGCAGCCGCAGCACCCCGGCAGAGAGAAGTACCGGGTATGAAAAAGGGAAATTCCGCGGCAGCCTGCATAGATCGGGTCCGCAGGGTAAACAGTAATCATGAGGCTCCCTGAAAGCAGGGAGACGGCACATCAGACAGAAGAGATAAAACAGGCATTCTGTTCAGGAGCAGTATGCCTATGCCGGGCTTGTGGCGAATAACGTGCAGCCCGCGAAACAGACAGGGAGGTAACGACATGAACATGCAGGAATATATCCAGGAAGGGGAAAGCGCCCTGCTCCACACCTATAACCGCTATCAGGTGGTCCTGGACAGGGGTGAGGGCGTATATTTATACGACACGGACGGCATCAAATACCTGGACTTTGCCTCCGGTATAGGCGTTTTTGCCCTGGGATACAATAACAAAGCATACAACGATGCCCTGAAGGGGCAGATTGATAAGCTGCTTCACACATCCAATTACTATTACAATGTCCCGGCCATTCGGGCGGCGAAGAAGCTGACTGCCGCATCGGGCATGGACAGGGTGTTTTTTACCAATTCCGGAGCCGAAGCCATTGAGGGAGCCTTGAAGGCGGCCCGCAAATATGCCTTTCAAAAGGACGGCGCCGCAGACCATGAGATCATTGCCATGAACCATTCCTTTCACGGCAGGACCTTCGGCGCTCTTTCCGTAACCGGCACGCCCAAATACCGGGAAGCATTCGAACCAATGATTGGAAATATACGGTTTGCTGATTTAAACGATATAGAGAGTGTGAAGAGACAGCTGACCGATAAGACCTGTGCCGTCCTCCTGGAGCCTGTTCAGGGAGAAGGCGGCATTATCCCCGCCACGGAAGCCTTTTTAAAGGAAGTAAAGGCTCTGTGCGAAGAACGGGATATCCTCCTTATCCTGGACGAGATTCAGTGCGGTATGGGACGTACGGGATACCTGTTTGCCTGGCAGCGCTACGGGGTGAAGCCGGATATTCTGACCACGGCGAAAGCCCTGGGATGCGGTGTCCCCGTAGGCGCGTTCCTGATGACGGAAAAGGTGGCGGCAAATTCCCTGACGGCGGGAGACCACGGAAGTACTTACGGCGGAAATCCCTTCGTCTGCACGGCAGTGGAAAAAGTTCTTGCTTTATTCGAGGAGAACCATATAATAGAACATGTAAGGGAGGTGGCTCCTTACCTGGAGAGCAGTTTGGACAGGCTGAAGGAAAAGTACGACTGTATTCTGGAACGCCGTGGACAGGGGCTGATGCAGGGCCTGGTATTTAACTGCCCTGTTAAGGATGTGATCGGCCGGGCGCTGGAGGAAGGGCTGATTTTGATCAATGCGGGAGAAAATATTATCCGCTTTCTGCCGCCGCTTATTGTTTCCAAGGCAAACATTGATGAAATGATTGATATACTGGAGAGCTGCATGGAACCCCGGGAGGCGTAAATTTGGAAGCCAAACTTTCCATGCCGGACCTGCGGTCTGTCATCAACTGGCAAATATGGATTGGCGTGTGCGCCGATGCGCACAAGAGGGTATAAGAATGCATTTTAGAAAGAAATTGATTTCGGCGGGCGTGGTGGCGGCCATGGCGGCGGGGCTTTTCTGCGGGGGAACCCTGCAGGCCGGAAACGGGGAGACTTCGGATGACGGGACGGGCTTGCGCCTGCCCTGGTCTGCTGATAAGGAGACGATTTATTTCTGGTATTCCGACGAAAGCATGACGAATTTCCTGAACAGCGCTGCCGTTTCCTTTGGAGAGCAGGAGGATGTGAGGGTGATTCCGGTGCTGGTTTCCGACGGGGAATATCTGGAAGCGGTGAATCGGGCTTCCGTCTCTTCAGAGCAGGTGCCGGATGTCTACATTATCAGCAATGATTCACTGGAGAAGGCATGCCTGGCAGGGCTGGCATCGCAGATCGAGGATGCGGAAGGCGTGTGCAACGGGGAGAATTTTCCGGCGGCCGCCCTCTCGGCGGTAACCTATCAGGAGAAGCTGGTGGGATACCCCCTTTTCTTTGAGACCAGCGCGCTTGTCTATAATGACACTTATCTGCAGGAGTGGGCATCGCAGATTGCCATGAAAGAGCTTTTGGAGGAAGGCGAGCTGGACGAGAATCCGGAGGGGGCAGACGGGATTGCGGTAGATGAGGAACGGTTGTCCGTTCTCCGGGAAACGTATTACAGCCAGGCGGTGCCGGCTACCGTGGATAATATCCTGAATATAGCGGTTACCTTTGACGTGCCCCTGGGGGTGGACGGTGTCATGAAGTGGGATGTGTCCGACATTTTCTACAATTACTGGATGGTTGGAAATTATATGATTGTAGGAGGGGACAGCGGGGATAACCCGGACCTGGTCAGTATCGGCAATCCTGAAACCATTCAGTGCCTGGAGGTTTATAAAGCGCTGAACCAGTTCTTTTTCATAGAATCCGAAAAGGTAGACTACACAACTGTAATAGATGATTTCTGTCAGGGAAAGCTGGTTTTCACCATTGCCACAACGGATGTGGTAAAACGCCTGGAGGATGCAAAGGCGGAGGGCAGCCTGAACTTTGAATACGGGATAGCCCCCATGCCTGAGGTGAGCGACGAACTGCAGAGCCGTTCCATGTCTGTGACCAATGCAGTGGCGGTGAACAGCTATTCGGAACATGCCGCGCTTGCAAACCGTTTCGCTGCCTGGCTGGTGACGGAATGCGCGGATTCCCTGTATGAGAGGACGGGAAAGGTATCGGCGAATCTGAAGGCAAATGCGGATAACGGCGCACTGCAGGTTTTTAAAACGGAATACGCGGACAGCGTGCCGCTGCCGAAAATGATGGAAACCGGGAATTTCTGGCTCCAGCTGGAAGGGCTGTTCTCGAAGGTGTGGAACGGCGCCGACGTTACAGCGCTGGTGCAGGAACTGGACGAAGCCATTTCGTCTCAGATCAGTGCCGCGGGGAAGTAAGGAAATGTAGAGGCGCATGAGCGCATAAATTTCCAATCACAGGATACACTTAGAGAAAAAGGGACAGCCCGGGACAGGGGCTTCGGTTCCCGAAAGGAAGGTGCATTCTATGATTGGATTTTTTATTGCTCTGATTTCCGGTGCGCTGATGAGTGTGCAGGGGGTGTTCAACACGCAGGTGACGAAGTCCTCCAGTATCTGGACAGCCAGTGCATTTGTGCAGCTGACGGCGCTGTTCGTCTGCCTGGGCGCCTGGGTCTGTACGGACAGAAGCAATTTGATGAAGGTTTTCACCGTGCAGCCCAAATACATGCTCCTGGGCGGTGCAATCGGCGCGTTTATCACTTATACCGTGATAAAGAGTATGGATATGCTGGGACCTGCCAAGGCGGTTATGCTGATTGTGGTGGCTCAGCTGGCGGTGGCTTATATAATTGAACTGTTTGGGTGGTTCGGGGTGGAGAAGCAGCCGTGGGAGTGGCGCAAGGCTGTGGGGATGGCCGTGGCTGTGGCAGGCATCATTATTTTTAAGTGGAAATGAGACAGAAACGGAAATTTTCATGAAGATTTTATAAAGGCACTTGTAAAAAGGATACAATTCCGATACAATAAAGAAATCAGCATGGAGAGGCAATCCCTTTTTGCTTTTCGGGGGCATATACGCGGTTTCCGCCGGAAAGGGAAAGGGACTATGATGAAAAAAGAATTTATTCTGGCATTTTTGTGGATTGGGGCAGTCTGTGCCCTGTGCTGCGGCTGCGGCAAAAAGAGCGGTATGATTCGGATCGGAGAGACACAGGGCCAGGCGGCGGAAAGCGCTTCGCAGGGGGAACAGGTACCGGGGAAAGCGTCCGACGTTTCGGAAGGAGCGGATACGGCCGAGGAAGAGGAGGCGGTAATCCGTGTCTATGTATGCGGTGCGGTGATGAATCCCGGCGTGGTGGAGATTGCGGCGGGGAGCAGGGCGGAGGATGCCCTTTTCGCCGCAGGCGGATTCGGAGAGGATGCGGACCGGGAGGCAGTCAATCTGGCGGATTGGGTCAGCGACGGGCAGAAGTTGTATTTCCCTGCGGAAGGCGAGGAGATTGAGACGGTTTCCGGTGAGGATGCATCTTCCGGGCTGGTGAACATCAACACTGCAGACGCGGCGGCACTCTGTACCCTGCCGGGCGTGGGGGAGAGCCGGGCTGCGGATATTATCGCCTGGAGGGAAGCAAACGGCGGCTTTGACAGCTGTGAGGACATTATGAAGGTGTCGGGAATCAAGAATGCAATGTATGAAAAAATTCGTGACTTGATAACGGTAAACTAGGAAGGCTGTGGAGGGTGCTATGGCTGGGAAGAGGGCTTTGGTAGTAGATGATGAGAAATTGATTGTGAAGGGAATTCGCTTTAGTCTGGAGCAGGATGATATGAAGGTGGACTGTGCGTATGACGGGGAGGAAGCCCTGGAATATGCCCGGGCCAATCAATACGACATCATTCTTCTGGATGTGATGCTGCCGAAGCTTACCGGCTTTGAGGTCTGCCAGCAGATTCGGGAATTTTCCAATGTACCCATTATCATGCTGACCGCCAAGGGCGAAGATATGGATAAGATACTGGGGCTGGAATACGGTGCGGACGATTATATCACGAAGCCTTTTAATATTCTGGAAGTGAAGGCCCGAATCAAGGCGATTATGCGCCGCACGGAGCCAAAGCGGATTATGGGTGAGACGCCCGCGGCTAAGAGCGTGGAGCGCGGAGATGTGCGCCTGGACTGTGAGGGGCGGAGGGCTTTCATTGCGGGGAAAGAGATTGGCCTGACTGCCAAGGAATTCGAGCTGCTGGAGCTTCTTATGCTGAATCCAGACAAGGTGTACAGCCGGGAGAGCCTGCTGAAGCTGGTCTGGGGAGTTGAGTATCCGGGGGATGTGCGCACCGTGGATGTACATATCAGAAGGCTTCGGGAGAAAGTGGAGTCCAATCCCAGCGAACCCAGGTATGTGCATACGAAGTGGGGAGTGGGCTATTACTTTCAGGTGTAATGCATATAAGAAACGTAAGACTGCGGAATGCGATAGGAACGGTATATAACAGTATGCCCTCATAAAGGCCGGGCATCAGGCGGGAGGGGCAAATGGCGGCAAAAATATTTGAGGAGCTGAAGAGGCTTCTGTCTCTGCGCAGCCTTCAGGCGCGCATCTTTATCATCGTGCTGGCGGCGGGTTTTATCCCCAGCATGATTGTACGTTATGGAATTCTGGATAATTATGAAGATCATTCTGTCCAACAGAGAATTTCCACTGTCCAAAATCAGCTGATGATTGTGGGAAATCACCTTATCAGCAATAATTATTTTAATACAAAGCCGGAGGGATACAGCAGCAGTGTGTCCCGCGACGTGATCAACGCGGAGCTGGAGATGATTTCCAATCTGTATGAAGGGCGTGTCATGATTATTGATTCCAGCCTGCGCGTCGTTCGGGATACCTATGACATCAGCGAGGGCAAGACCATCATCTCCGAAGAAGTGATCAAATGCTTCCAGGGACAAAGTATGTCCAATTATGACAGGGAACACGGCTATATAGAGATGACTACGCCGATCATTGATGCCGGCGTAGAGGCCGATAAGGTGGTGGGCGTCATGCTGACCAGCATTTCCAACGATGCGACGGTTGCCACGCTGGAGGTGCTGAACCGAAAATCCGTACTTCTGCAGAATCTGATGATTGTAGTGATTGTGGCTATGGCCATGGTGCTGTCCGTGATATTGACGCGCCCGTTTAACCGGGTGACGGAGGCAATCAATGAGGTACAGGCAGGGTACAGCGATGAAAGTATTTCCGTCCCTGACTACGCGGAGACGGCGCATATCGTGGAAGCCTTTAACCAGCTGCTGAAGCGGATGAGGTCGCTTGATAATTCCAGGCAGGAATTTGTGGAAAATGTGTCCCATGAGCTGAAAACGCCTATGGCGGGTATCAAGGTGCTGGCGGATTCACTGCTTGCCCAGAGGGATGCGCCTGCGGAATTGTACAGGGAGTTTATGGAGGACATCGCCTCAGAGATTGACAGGGAGAATCAGATTATAACGGACCTGCTGGTGCTGGTAAAGATGGATAAGAAAGCGCAGGAGATGAATATTGCATCCATAAGCATCAATGACTTGACGGAATTGATTTTAAAACGTCTGCGTCCCATTGCGCGGAAGAAGGATGTGGAAGTGGTATTCGAGAGTATACGTCCCGTTGTGGCCGAAGTAGATGAAGTGAAACTGACATTGATCATGACAAATCTGGTGGAGAATGCCATAAAGTATAATAAAGAGCATGGCTGGGTGAAGGTGGAACTGGATGCGGACCATCAGTATTTTACGTTTCAGGTGCGCGATTCAGGGCTGGGAATACCGGAAGACGCCCTGACGCATATTTATGAACGATTTTACCGTGTAGACAAATCCCATTCCAGGGAGATTGGCGGTACGGGTCTGGGGCTTGCCATTACGAAAAGCGCCGTCCTGATGCACCGCGGCGCAATAACGGTGTCCAGCGTGGAAGGGGAGGGTTCCTGCTTTACCGTGAGGATTCCGCTGAGCAACGCGGGGAGCAGCGTGGTTGCCTGAAGCGTGTTCGGGAAGTCAACAACCTTGCTGCAAGCAACGGGGCATCGAGCTTGTAGCGCTGTAAAGCTAAAAGTGTCCTTCGGACACTTTGGGATGTAGTCCTTGCGGCATTCGCCAGGTGGATGCTGGCGAATCCGCTTGGCTATTGCCCGCGGGAAGCAATGTAATATGGTGCCGGTAAACGGAGGGTGAGCGTTATGAAGAAACTGTTGATAATATGGATGCTCCTGGCGGCTGCTTTGTTTTCCGGTGCCTGTGCCGGAAAGGAAGAGGAGGGCGTGAACGTCTATCAGGTATATTATGTGAGCAATTCGGAGACGAAGGTGGAGATGCATCCGCATGCAATGGAGGCGGAGACGCCGGAAAAACAGCTGGAGGAACTGATGGAATGTCTGTCTACCGACCCGGAGAAGCTGGAATATAAGGCGCCGTTTGCCATGGGATTTCGGGTGCTGGGGATGAGTCTCGAAGAAGGAAAACTGCAGATTGATGTGGATGCGGCCTACAAGGAGCTGCCGCATATTACGGAAATCCTGGTACGTGCCGCGGTGGTGCGCACATTGACGCAGCTGCCGGAGGTCAGCCTGGTGATGATTACTGTGGAGGGCAGCCAGCTTCTGGACAGGAAAGAAAATGCGGTGGGATGGATGAATGCGGAGCAGTTTATCGATAATGACGGCAATGAGATCAATACCTATGAGGAGGCCAGAGTCAGGCTGTACTTTGCGGATGAGAGCGGCACTAAGCTGATTGCTGCGGACAGGGAGAAGCATTATTCCACCAATACGCCCCTGGAGCGCTTTGTGGTGGAGGAGCTGATTGCAGGTCCCAGCGGGCGGATTGAGGGGCTGTATCCGTCTATAAACCCGGGGACCAAGGTCGTCAGCGTTATGACTAAGGACGGCATATGCTATGTGAACCTGGATGAGACATTTCTGGCGGTGGTGAATAATGTGTCCACCGATGTGTCCGTGTATGCCATTGTCAATTCCCTTGTGGAGCTGAGCAGCGTGAATAAGGTGCAGATATTGATTAACGGAGAGGTTCCGTCAAGCTTTTCGGCATCTACATTTGAGCGCAATCTGGATATCGTGACGACTCTGGAGAATTAGGACAGCATTGTGTTCATTCTTCGGCAATCGGCGATTGATGTACGCGCCGGTCAGCTGAAAATAAACAGGCCAGTACCAGGTGCGCCCTGCTGCCCACATCCGGCAAAATGCTGTGCAATCGGATGAGGACGGCAAGACGGCCAGGTGGGATGAAGGGAATGTAATGCTGCAGTGACACTGTAGAAATGGGAGATTAGACGGTATGAAAGAGACGCCGTACAAAATTTTATTTCTGGAGGATGAGCCCACCATTCGGGAGGTTTTGACGGAATACATGGTGATGTCCGGGTATCAGGTCACCGCGGTTGAGCGGGGCGATGCGGCCATCCGGTTGGTGCGGGATCAGGATTTCGACCTGGCGGTGCTGGATATCTGTGTACCGGGAGCGGACGGATTTGAGGTGTTGAAATGCATACATGCCGGCCGGAAGAAGACGGCGGTGATTATGCTGACAGCATTGGAGGATGAGAAAACCCAGGTGAAGGCTTTTAACCTGTATGCGGACGATTATGTGATCAAACCCGTATCGCCGATTATACTGCTGAAGCGCATGGAAACCATACTGCGGCGGACTGCCGGGCAGACGGGGGCGGAACAGGAAGAGAAAAAAGGCCTGGTGCTGAAGGAGGAGGCGTATTGCGCGCTGTATGACGGAGAGAAGCTGCCGCTTACGTTGAGCGAGTATCTTCTGCTGCAGACGCTCTATAAGGAGCCGGGCAGAGTGTTTACCCGGGAACAGCTTATTATGAGCATTTTTAATGAAGATTATATCGGCAATGACAGGATTATTGATGCCCATGTGAAGAATCTGCGGAAAAAGCTGCCGATAACCTGTATCAGGACCGTTATCGGCGTTGGGTATCAGTTTGACAGGGAACCCACGAATTGAGGGATATTGCCGTAACAGTTCAGACAGCCCCCCTCTCGCGAAGTCAAAATTGCGCTGTGTAATTTTGCGAGACATATTGCCGGGGAGCCTGTTCTGGAGCCATGCTTTGGCGGGCTCATGAAGAGGAAGCGGAAATGGCGGGACTTGTGAGCGGCGATGGCCGGGTGCTTTGAGGTACGAATCAGAGGGACGGAGGTGGTGCTGTGCGCCTGGGGCGAAAAAACCTGCTGTACAGCATGGCTTTGGCTGGTGTCATGATGGTGTTTTTGGTGGGATACTTTATCTATATGCTGCCGTCGCTGTATGTGGAGCATATGATGGAGCAGAATCTGAAATCCATTTATGAACAGCACAAAGCATATGTGGAAACCGGCAGCTATGAAAATGTGCGGGTGAAAAATGTCACGGCCTGTTTTTCCATGGAGATTCCGTTGGAGGGGGACTGCATTTTTGTGGCAGGAAAGGCATTTTCCGCGGAAATCATCCTGAAGGACAGGCGGCTTGGGGAGATTTTGGACAGCTTCCGGGAGAAGCTGGAAAAATACGGAATTCCGGGTGGGAAAGCGGCGGAGGGCGGCAGACCCAAGGCGGACTCCGGGGAAAGGAAATCCGCTGCGGCACGTCCGGCGGAGGGACCCGGGAAAGAGAGCGCCGCTGCGGCACGTGCGGCGAAGGGACCCGGGAAAGAGAGCGCCGCTGCGGCACGTCCGGCGGAGGGACCCGGGAAAGAGAGCGCCGCTGCGGCACGTGCGGCGAAGGGACCCGGGAAAGAGAGCGCCGCTGCGGCACGTCCGGCGGAGGGACCCGGGAAAGAGAGCGCCGCTGCGGTACGTCCGGCAGAGGGACCCGGAGAAAGGAAGCCCGCTGCCGCCGCCCGTTCGAAGGACGAGAGCCGGGAAAAATGGGATCCGGTTCTGTCAGCGGAAATGGAGGCATTGGAACATGTCTTGAAAGAGACGTTGTCCGATGCGGATACTTTTCCGGTGGAAGTCCGCCTTCTGTCCAATAACGGGGTAGCGGAAGATTTTTTTAACGAATCCATGAAAGTGCATACCTACTCCGGAGATATCATTATTATGGAAGCCAGCGTGGAGGATGCCAATAATCGGTTTGCCAACTATATGGCCATGGAACAGACGAAAGACAGTATCGTTGTCTCCTATTTGCCGGTGGTGGCTCCGGATGCGGATGAAATCCGGCCGGTGGTGCTGCAGAGCCTTCCCATGCTGGGGGCAGTGATTCTGCTGCTGGTGCTTTTATTTTCCCGGATGTATTCCGGCGGAATTGTGGGACCCATTTTGCGTCTGGTACGGCATGCGGAAGAGATGGAGCGTACGCCGAATGTTACGGTGGGGCGTATGTCTGATGAATGGCCGGACAGGAAAGACGAAGTGCGGGAGCTGGCCGATACGCTGGATGATTTTTACATGCAGATTAAGGACAGTTATCGGAAGCTGGAAGAGAAGAACCGGGAACTGGAGGAGGAAAACTGCCGCCAGGAAATATTTCTGCGGGCGTCTTCTCATCAGCTGAAAACGCCTGTAGCGGCAGCGCTTCTGCTTGTAGACGGTATGATAAATGAGATTGGCAGGTACAGAGAGACGAAGATATATCTGCCGAAAGTGAAAGAACAGCTGCTTTCCATGCGAAAGATTGTGGAAGAAATCCTGTATCTCAATCGCTGTGCGGAGAACTGGGAGCTGCAGCAGACGGATGTGGGCGGGCTGACGGTTCGGCGGCTGCACGCTTATCAGGTAGAACTGGCAGACAGAGGGATTTCGGCGGTTGTGTCAGGGGAGGAAAGCTTTTCTTTGATTACCGATGAAATGATGATTGACCAGATCCTGGACAACCTTTTGTCCAATGCTGTGAAATATACGCCCCGGGACGGAAGCATCAAAATAGAACTGACGGCGTGCAATGCGGAAGGAAAAGCGGAAGTACGCATTGAAAACGCCTGTGCGGCCATAGATGAAGAACTGCTGCCCCATATCTATGAACCTTTTGTCAGAGGCTGTCATGAAGGCGGGCCTTCCCCGGACAGCCATGGACTGGGGCTGTATATTGCCTCTTATTATGCGAAGAAACTCGGCATTACCCTGTCGGTGCAAAACGGTGAGAACTGTGTCATATCGGTGCTTATTTTTCCGGACGGGGCAATTGTCCGGGACGACATCTCTCATATTCTTTAACCATATGCTGTGCTTTGGTGCAGATGCAGTCTGCGGATGTACAAAAGCCCCATCTGTTCTTCATACGAAATTCATGTGGTTCTGGTAAGATAAGATTGGCTGCAGGAGAGCCGTTCTGCTGAACATCCGCAGCGGCAGGTAATTTGTATACCGGGGAAAGAGATACAAACTGCTGCCTGTATGCGGACTTGCGCAGGTGATACGGGGACTGGAGCCAAATACAGATAAAGGAGAGATAGGTGCATGCTGTTATCCATTCAGAATCTGACCGTTCGATATGGGGCGGATACAGTGCTTTCCGTCAAGTCTCCCATCGAGATTGCGGAAGGCGACCGGGTGGGGGTAATCGGTTCCAACGGTGCGGGCAAAACGACCCTGATTAAGAGCATCCTGGGGCTGGTTCCCTATCAGGGGATGATAAAGACCGAGCTGAAGCCGGAGCAGATGGCAGTCCATATGCAATTTAATGAGTATACGGATTCTATGCCGGTCAAGTATATTATGGAAGCCGTCCTTGGTACGAAGATTTCCAGGGACAGAAAGCTTCAGGAGCTGATTTCCTTCTTTGAATTTGAAGACTGCCTGAGAAAGAAGTATTCAAAACTTTCCGGAGGCCAGAAGCAGCGGTTTACCATCATCATGGTCATGATGCAGGGCGCGGAGCTTACCTTTTATGACGAAGTTACGTCGGGACTGGATTTTGAGACGCGGCAGAAGCTGGTGGAGAAGCTGGCGGAGTGGTATCAGGGCAGGGAAGCCAGTTTTCTGATGGTTTCTCATTACTATGAGGAGCTGGACCAGCTGGCGGATAAGCTGCTGATACTGGACAAGGGCCAGGTCATCGATTACGGCAGACGAGAGGAGCTGTTCCGCAAATACTGCGGTAGGGCGGTGGTTATAGCGGGCAATACCGAAAGAAATATGACGATCCTGTCGGAATTTGAGAAACTTGATTCACCGGCGCATTTGATTGCCGTTTCCTGCGAGAGCGAGGAGAAGGAAAAACGGATTGCCAAGCTGCTGCTGGAAAATGATATTAATTATAAGCGAAGCAATAATGATATAGAGATGCTGTATATCAATGCGAAAGCAAAGGCGGGCATAGAGGGCGGAGAGAACGGCGCGGCCAGGGAATCCGGGGAGACAGCCGGTAAGGGCGGAAAGGAGAAGCATGGGGAATCATAAGAATAACAGGAAAGGGCTGCTATCCGGGCAGATGCTGCTCTTTGAATTTCGTAATACAATCGGAAATCCCTATGTACACATTTTCGGTGTGGGCATGCCTGTGCTGATGATGATCATTATCACCCGGGCCGTGGCGGGGGAGATGCCGGAAGGGCCAATGCTCTCGGCAGCGGTGACAAGTATCTTTCTGGGGATAGGGGTATTGATTCCCATGGCAACCATATTTATGGGGTATGCCGTATCCCATGCCCAGGAGCTGGAAAAGGGGATTCCCCAGAGGCTGGAATTATTCGGTATTCGGATTAGGGTCTCACTGTGCAACCGGATTCTTTCGGAGATTCTCTTTATGGCGATTGCCTTTATCGTTTACTTTGCGGCGGGATATGGGATTGTGGGAGTGGAAAGGCCGAAAGCATTGGGAGCCGTGCTGTATATGGCATGTATCCTGGTTCTCAGTGTGATCTTCTTCTGCCTTGCCCATGCAATTGCTTCTCTGCTGAAGAAGTTTGGGCCGGCTTACTGCGTGACCATGGTACTCTATTTTCTGCAGATGATCCTGGGGGGGATGATGGGTATCAGCTATGACAATATGCCGTCACTCATGCAGGCTGCGGCGAAATTGCTGCCGGTTACTTATATTAACCGTGATTTTTACACGGTGTGGAAAGGGGAGCATTATAACTACGTTCCCATGCTGCAGTCCTATCTGCTGATGGGGGCGGTGGCGGGGATCCTGCTGTTTGTGACACTGCATAAGGAGAGACGGGAACTGCATTAAATCCTGGGGTATGGCAATGCTTTTCAGGTATTATCAGAGAGCTATGATACGTCTGCAGGAGAGCAGTGACAGAAAGGGGGAATTACATGCGGCGCCCATTATTTGCGGCGACCCTGTTCCTGGTGTTGATTGCCGCCCTCCGGTTACAGACCGGATGGGCGGAAGAAGTACCATACGGCTATATCAGTACAAACCGGCTGGATACAGGACGGGAACTTCTCATCACCGGTCAGGTATACCAAAAAAACGAGACATCTTTTTATCTGAAATCAGTCATTTTATCATCATCCAATGCCTTCGGGCAGTCAGCTGCGGATTCGCGGCATGAAATTCCGATTCAGGAAAATATCATATGTGAGACAGAGGAGGCGCAGGAGATTCCGCTGGGGAGTTTTGTGTCGGTAAAGGGGGAGTTTATGCCTTATTCCCATGCCACCAACCCCGGTGAATTTGACGCGGCAGTATATTACAGGACCCTGGAAGTCGGGGGGAAACTCAGGAAATCGGCAGTTCTGGCAAAGGGAGAGGCGTACTGGCATGTCAGGGAGTGGCTGTACGGGCTGAAATGCCGTTTTAAAGAACGGCTGTACCGGATTTTTCCGGAGAAAGAGGCTGCAGTGATGAGCGCGCTGCTTCTGGGGGATAAGGGCGAGCTGGACGGAGATTTGAAAGAATTGTACAAGCGGAACGGTGTCCTGCATATCCTGTCCATCTCTTCCCTGCATATCACAATCATCGGAATGAGTATTTACAGGCTGCTGCGCAGGACAGGGCTGCCGGTTGCGCCATGTGCGCTGGCGGGAAGCGTCATACTGATTTTGTACGGCTTTATGACGGGCTTCAGCGTATCGGCCTGCCGTGCGATCGGGATGTATTTGATCAAGATGGCGGCGGAGGTTGCAGGGAGGACCTATGATATGCTGACGGCGCTGGGAGTGATGGGGGCGCTGATGGTGATCCGAAATCCTTTTTATCTGCAAAGCGGCGGCTTCTTGCTTTCCTTTACTTCGGTGCTGGGAATCGGTGTGATATACCCTGCACTGGGTCCGATGCTGCCTGCCGGGCAAAAGAGAAAGCCTGCCTTGGGAAGCGCCTTTCTTTCCGGACGGCCGGGTGCGGTAATACAGGAGGGGATGGCAGCAGCGGCGGGAAAGGGGCAGGAGATCGGGAAGGCCCTGGTACAGTCGTTTTTTGCCAGCCTGTCCATCACCCTGACGACGCTTCCGGTTCAACTTTGGTTCTATTATGAAATTCCAGTTTATTCCGTATTTCTGAATCTCTTTGTGATTCCGCTTGTGGAACCCATGATCATTACGGGGCTGCTGGCATTGCTTGTGCCGGGATTGGGAGGCCTGGGAATTGTTGGCAGGCTGATTCTGGGGAGTTATGAGTTCCTGTGCGGCTGTTTTGACAATCTGCCCTTTCATACCTGGAATCCGGGATGCCCTGAGGCCTGGCAGATTGCTGCCTATTATCTGCTATTGGGCGGGGCAGCCTATATTCGTATCTGGAAAAGAAACTTAGACGAGAAGCGGAGAAAAAACCGGACAGCCGAAGCGGGAAGGGCAGGTACGGTAAAGAAACAGGCAGCGGCAGGAAGAACAGGCAGAATCAAAATATCCGGAGCTGCCGTCAGTACAGCGCTTCTGGCATTTGCGGTGCTGCTGTTTGCCGTTCGGCCGCCGGCGGGGAACAGCGTTACCTTCCTGGATGTGGGCCAGGGAGACTGCATCCTGATACGTACAGCGTCAGGAGAGGCCTATTTATTCGATTGCGGGAGCAGCAGCCGCAAGAACATCGGCAAGTATATCCTGCTTCCCTGCCTGAAATATAACGGTATCCGTAAAGTTGACGCCATTTTCCTGTCCCATCCAGATGCCGACCATGTCAACGGTGCAGTGGAACTACTGGGCATGGGCGGGGAAAATAATATTACAATCGACCAGCTGCTGCTTCCCGATATCAATGAAAGCGCAAAACAGGAGCAGCTGGGGGCACTGGTGGAGGCGGCAGCGGGGGCAGTGCAGAAGGAGCCGGTCCATGTGGGTTATCTGTCGGCGGGGGACAGGTGGGAATGCGGCAGTGCGGTTTTTACCTGCCTGCATCCGGAAGAGGGATTTAGCGCGGCGGACGTCAATGCCTATTCGGAATGTTTCCTGGTAGAGTTTATGGAAGGGAAGCCAGGGGGATTTGGCAGCGGTAAACCGGAAAGCCGGAGATGGACGCTGCTTCTGACAGGCGATGTCCAGGAGAAGGGGGAGAAAGCATTTTTCAGAGAGATTCAGGAGAGGGGCATCGGGGGGATTACCGTTCTGAAGGCGGCGCATCACGGTTCCCGCAATTCCACGCCGGAAGAACTTCTTCAACAGCTGCAGCCGCTTCTGACAGTGATTTCAAGCGGAAGAAACAATCGCTACGGACATCCCCATGCGGAGCTGCTGGAACGCCTGGAGGCATCCGGCACTGCCATTGTGCAGACCGCGCAGTCCGGGGCTGTCACGGTTACCTGGCAGGACGGCGGTCTGACGGTATCCTGTACAATTTCTGAAAGTGGTACGGAAGGCGGAATGTAATCAGGTCAGTGTAAGGTGCAATGACACATTTCATCCTTGACAAAGCCTGATGCCTATATTATCCTGAACATACGGAGCGCCTGTGTACTTCCGGCAGCAGTCAGCGTGCTGAAATGAACGGTCGACAGCCGGGAGGATGCCCACAGGGAGGTTCTGTGCTCTGAAATGAACGGTCGACAGCCAGGAAGATGTCCCACAGGGGGGCGCCCTGAAATGAACGGTCGACAGCCGGGAGGATGCCCACAGGGAGGTTCTGTGCTCTGAAATGAACGGTCGACAGCCAGGAAGATGTCCCACAGGGGGGCGCCCTGAAATGAACGGTCGACAGCCGGGAGGATGCCCTGCAGGGCCGGTTCGATATGCTGAAACAAATAGCCGCAGCCGGGGAGGAGGTTAAAATGCCATGCAGTCCCTTGATTTATACGAACAGAAAATCATCAGTGATCCGGAATTCCCGGTGCAGCTGCATATCAATGACATTTCCAGCAGAAGGCAGTATTTTGCGCCCCACTGGCATGAACACATCGAACTGCATTATGTCAGGGAGGGGAGGACCCTGCTGCGCCTGAACCAGAGAGAAATCTGGGCGAAAAAGGGAAACCTGGTGATTGCCAACAGCAATGAACTCCATGCGGGATACTGTGACGGAAGCCATATAGAAGTGCTGGTGATGATATTCGAGATGGAGGCATTTTCCAAGGAGCTTGCCGACAAAAATGTAATTTTTCAGTCATTGATTCAGAGAGACGAGAGCATAGACGAGATCATGGCTGCGATTTACCGGGAGTATGTGGAACAGGAGATCGGTTACCGCCTGGTCTGCAAGGGGGAGCTGCTGAAGCTGATTGCCCATCTGGTGCGGGAATACACGGTGGAATTTCTGACAGGGCGTGAGAGTGACAGGAGAAAGAAACAGTTGGAACGGCTGAATTTGGTATTAGACTATATTCAGTCAAATTATACACGGCAAATTGGAAACGGAGAACTGGCAGGAATTCTTCATTTAAGCGAGGACAGATTTAATCACCTGTTTAAGGAGAGCATGGGCATGGCGCCGCTGCAGTACATTAATGAGGTGCGGCTCAAGAAGGCCATGAACCTGCTGAAGAAAAAAGAAGGAAATGTCGCTGAGGTTGCGGACAGTGTGGGATTTTCGGACTACAATCATTTCGGCAGGCAGTTTCGGCGATATTATGGCTGCACTCCCTCCGAAATCCTGAAGAGATAGCGTCCGCCGAGACCGGTGGCGTCTGATACAGGTCAGAGGCAGCGGGGACAGGTATGTCCAGGCAGAAGGAATAGTAAAGATAAAAACAGCAGAATCGTATGTATAGACAGCAAAATGTATCTTTCATATTCTGCTGTCTTTTTTTATAATCAATTAAAACGATGAAAGATTTTTAGTGGTAAAAATATATAAAAAAACGGAGGAAATGCTATGAAATTAGGAACATTGACGGTAGCACTGGGAGATCTGCCTTTTGAGGAGGCGTGTAAGTTCCTGTCAGAGAGGGGCGTGCAGATGGTGGAAATCGGATGCGGCGGCTTTCCCGGCAAGGCTCACTGCGACGCGGCGGAGCTTTTGGCAGATGAGAGAAAGCGGGATGTATTCATGGAGACGCTGGATAAGTATCATTTGGAAATCAGCGCCCTGAGCAGCCATGGAAACATGGTGCATCCAAATCCGCAGATAGCGGCGCGGTTTGAATCGGATTTCACAAATGCCATTTTGCTGGCGGAGAAGCTGGGTGTGCCGGTGGTCAACACCTTTTCCGGATGCCCGGGGGGAAGCAGGGAGGACAAAACACCTAACTGGGTCACATGCCCCTGGCCGGATGATTTCGGTGAGATCCTGGAGTATCAGTGGAATGAAGTGCTGGTGCCCTACTGGAAGGAAAAAGCGGCCTTTGCGGAAGCCCACGGTGTGTCAAAAATAGCCATGGAGCTTCATCCCGGCTTCTGCGTGTACAATACGAAGAGCATGCTGCGGCTGCGCAGGGAGGTGGGACCCCAGATTGGCGCAAACTTTGACCCCAGCCATTTAATTTGGCAGGGGATGGATCCCTGCACGGCAATCAGGGAGCTTGGCCGGGAGGGCGCTATCTTCCACTTCCATGCCAAGGATACGAAGGTGGACGCCAGGAACACGGCAGTCAACGGCGTGCTGGATACCACTCATTACGGGGAGGAGCTGGAGAGATCCTGGATCTTCCGTACAGTGGGATACGGCAACGGCGAGGAATATTGGAGGAACATCATCTCGGAGCTGCGGATGGCGGGTTATGATTATGCCGTCAGTATCGAGCATGAGGATGGGCTGATGTCCGGAAGGGAAGGCCTTGAGAAGGCTATCAGCTTCCTGAAAAACGTATTGATTTATGAGGACAGGGGTGCCATGTACTGGGCATAAGAAGAACTGTTTCATTTCCGTGGAAAAGAGGACAGAAATATGATACATAAAATAGCGATCGTCGGCTTTGGCGGTATGGCAGGCTGGCATTATGACGAGATACAGACCATAGAGAATCTGGAGATTGCCGGTATCTGGGACATCAGGGAGGAGAGACGGCAGTGCGCGGCGGAAAAGGGGCTTCATGTGTATGGGAGCCTGGATGAGCTGCTGGCAGACGGGACAAGTGACCTGGTGCTGATTGCCACGCCCAACGACGTACATAAGCCTGTTGCCATTGCGGCCATGAGGGCGGGAAAGAATGTAATCAGCGAGAAGCCGGTTACGCTGAGTTCCGAAGATTTACAGGAGATGACAGACGTCTCCAAGGAGACAGGGCGTTTCCTCACGGTTCATCAGAACAGACGTTGGGACGAAGATTATTTGACGGTAAAAAGAATTCTGGAAGAGGGAAAACTGGGAGAACTCTTCCGCGTGGAATCCAGGGTACATGGCTCCAGGGGAATTCCCGGCGACTGGAGGCAGGAGAAGGAGCATGGCGGCGGAATGATTCTGGACTGGGGAGTACATCTCCTGGACCAGCTGCTGCTGCTGTTTGAGGATGTACCGCTCCGCAGCGTCTATGCAACCGTAACCAATGTGACAAACCAGCTGGTGGACGACGGCTTCTATGCGGAAATCGTATTTGCAAACGGCGTAACGGCTCTGGTGGAGGTGGGAACCAGCAACTTCGTATCCCTTCCCAGATGGTATGTGCTGGGCACGGACGGCACTGCGGTTATTGAGGACTGGAACCTGAAGGGCCGAATCGTGCGGGCTTCCGGCGTGGATGAGAAAGACGTGGCGCCTGTCATCACGGCAGCAGGCCTTACCAAGACCATGGCGCCCAGGCGTGACGACAGCATCTTTACCGAGGAACTGCCCAAAGTGAAGAGCGATGTGAGGGAATTTTATTACAATGTGATGGCCGTGCTGGAGGGCAGGGAGGAAAGCCTTATCCGCCTGCCGCAGGTGATGCGGGTCATGAAGCTGATGGAAGCAATCGCGAAATCTGCCGAGAGCGGTGAAACCATACGGTTTCATGAATAGCGGGGACGGCGGCTTTATCCTTTAGAGCCGCCGGACAGGGACTTTGACAGGAGAGAAATTTTTATGAGATCCGCACCGAAGCGGTTTTTATTAAGGAGAAGAAGAGATGAAGAAACCTAAAATTGCAGCGCAGGTATATTCCGTGCGCGAAGCGGCAGAGAAGGACTTTACCGCGGCCATGGCGGCATTGAAGGAATGCGGCTATGAAGGAGTGGAACTGGCGGGATTATATGGGCTTACCCCGGAGACGGTTAAGTCCTGCCTGGATGAACTGGGATTGACGGCTGTCAGCGCCCATGTGGGACTGGAACCCTTTATGGAGGATATGGAAGGGACTGTCAGCGCTTATCACACCATAGGCTGCAGCTATATCGGGATTCCGTATCTGCCGAAGGAGCGGCATTACGGCGGCGAGAAGTTTGAGGAGACCTGCAGCTTCCTGAAAAAACTTTCCGCAGCCTGTGCAGCGCAGGGAATGACGCTTTTGTATCACAATCATAATTTTGAATTTGAAAAGACGGAGAAGGGAACCTATCTGTTTGACGAATTTTTCGCCGCATTTGAGGCGGATGAAATGCAGACGGAACAGGATACCTGCTGGGTGAACGTGGGCGGTGAGGATCCGGTGGCGTATCTGAAAAAATATCAGGGACGCTGCCCGGTGGTCCATGTGAAGGATTTCCGCAGGGCGGACGGAGCGGTGGAGCTGGTTGCCCTGGGACAGGGAGAACAGGATGTGCCGGCTATAGCAAAGGCTGCAGCGGAATGCGGCGCAGGATGGCTGGTGGTGGAGCAGGACGACCACCCTTACGGGGAGCCGATGGAAAATATGAGAATCAGTTATCGCTGTCTGAAAGCGGCTCAGGAGTAAAATTTTTTTCAAACTAAAATATGGAGGTCTATAACATGAAAAAATTAAGAGTCGGTGTCGTGGGATGCGGAGGAATTGCAAACGGAAAACATCTTCCCGCCATGAAGAGAAACGGAAATTTTGAGATTGTAGCGTTTTGTGACCTGATTGAGGAGCGGGCGCAGAAGGCGAAGAAGGAGTATGGGACAGAGGACGCAAGAGTGTATACCGATTACACGGAGCTGCTGAAGGAGGACGTGGAGGCGGTATATGTGCTGACGCCCAACAGCGCCCACGCGCCTGTCAGCATTGCGGCCATGGAAGCGGGCAAGAATGTTATGTGTGAGAAGCCCATGGCGAAGACTTATGCGGAAGCCAAGGCCATGGTGGAGGCTGCCGAGCGCACCGGAAAGATTCTGACCATTGGCTACCAGAACCGCTATCGTTCGGATTCCGCGTATTTGAAGAGTGCCTGTGAGAACGACGAGCTGGGAGAGATTTATTATGCCAAAGCCCATGCCATCCGCAGAAGGGCTGTCCCCACCTGGGGCGTGTTTCTGGATGAGGAAAAGCAGGGGGGCGGCCCGCTGATCGATATCGGGACACATGCACTGGATCTGACGCTGTGGATGATGGATAACTATGAGCCGGAGATGGTGATGGGTTCTGTGTACCGCAAGCTTGCGGACCAGAAGAATACAGGGAATGCCTGGGGAGACTGGGATCCGGAGATTTTCACGGTGGAAGATTCCGCCTTCGGGTTTGTCAGGATGAAAAACGGCGCTACCATTGTGCTGGAATCCTCCTGGGCGCTGAATACCCTGGACGTGCGCGAGGCCCAGACTACGCTGTGCGGAACCAAGGCCGGTGCGGACATGGCGGATGGATTAAGGATTAACCGCGTCAACCACAGCAGGCAGTGTGTGGAGAAGCCGGATCTTGCGGCGGGCGGAGTTGCTTTCTATGACGGCGTGTCCGAGAAACCCGATGATGTGGAACAGCGGATTTTCTACAATGCCGTGGTAAACGGCGAGCCGTTGACGGTGCTGCCCAGGCAGGCTATGGTGGTGACCCAGATTCTGGAAGCGATCTATGAGTCCGGAAGGACCGGGAAGGCTGTTTACTTCTAATTGGCCCCGTTGTTATGCCGGAAGTGGGGCTGCCGCATTCAGAAATTTTGTACAGCGACAGCTCCTTGCGGACGGAGTTGAGTTTGGGTTCCGAGGAAAGGATAAAAAATATGAAATTAGGCAGAATTGCATGGTTTGAGGAAGCGGATTTTAAGAGTGCCCGTGAACGGGGGATGGAATTTATTGAGCTGGATGTAAATGACAGGGCGGAGACGTTTCTGGAAAATGTGGACGTCATCCGCAGCAGAAGCGAGGCGTACCAGGTGCCCGTCGCTGCAGTGGGCAGATGGGGCAGCGACAGGATCAGCGTGGACGGTATCCGCCAGGAGGAGCTGGAGCTGGAATACAGGCTCATCGATGCGGCAGCCGCATTAAACTGCGATATCTATATCACAGGCTGCAATTATGTGCAGGAATTGTCTTATTATGAGAACTGCGGACTGGCGATTTCCTATTTTGAGAAGCTGATTGCCCATGGAAAAGAGAAAGGGGTAAAAATTGCCGTCTACAATTGCAGATGGAACAATTTTGTCTGCAACCCCATGGCATATACCGTGATTATGGGATATCTCAAGGATTTATACATTAAATATGATCCGTCCCACTGCATTTATGACGGCGGGGACTATCTGAAAGAGGCCAGGGACTGGGGAGACCGCTTTATCCACGTTCATCTGAAGGGATCCCTTGTGATTGGCGGCGAGCGGTTTGACGACCCGCCGGCAGGCCTGGATCAGACCAACTGGGGCGCTTTCCTGGCAATCCTCCATGCAAAGGGATATGACAGAGCCTTAAGCATTGAGCCGCACTCTGCAAACTGGAGAGGAGAGCTTGGAGAGAAGGGAATCGATTATACGATTCAATATTTCCGGAATTTGCTGCTGTAAAAGCCTGAATCCCACAAAAATCAGTGTTCCATGAACATTGCATTTTTGTGGGAATTTTGTTTAATCGGAATGCCCCTCATTTACCAAAACCAAATCTGATCGGATCTGCGCAACAGGGCTGTTTCAGCCCTGTTTTTTTGCAATTCAGGTTCTTGTATATGCAATTGAGGAAAAAAACAACAAAAAAGGAGAAAACGGGGTAAAATAAAAACAGCGAATGAATTTGGGCGGGCAGATATGAATGATGCGCATATCAAATCTAACCCAGACAAGCCGGAATGGAATTGGGGGTTGGAGGACATAAAAGGATCAGAGTCATAATAGAAGAGGAAAAGGTGGCATTATGGGATTAAAAGGGATTGATGTATTAAAAAATAATATCTACATGATAAAGGTTGTCTGGAAATACAGCAAAAGTTACTTTTTTGTA
Organism: uncultured Acetatifactor sp.; assembly: GCA_910587555.1. GTDB lineage: Bacteria > Bacillota > Clostridia > Lachnospirales > Lachnospiraceae > Acetatifactor. Next base: position 48,636 of record CAJULV010000015.1, on the reverse strand, counting down.
TTTATTTCCCTTATATTAATGACGGTTGTTAAAGATATGCTATTGGTTGTCGCGCCTAAATTTATATTTGACAGTATGCAGTATGGAACATCCATAGAGGACATTTTTATCCCCATAATCGCATATGTTACCCTGTATCTGGGCATTCATCTGATTCTGTATTTCCTTACATATGCCAGGAATATTTTAGAAGAAAAGATAAAAATGAATTTGAATGTAGCTCTTGGAAACAAGTTTATGAAAGTAGATTACAGTTTTCTGGAGAAGAATTCCTCAATTGATATGTTCAATAAAGCCAAAATGGCAATATCAGGAGGATTGGATGATATACAGACACTTGGAATGAATGGAGAACAGGGGATTACAGGGTATTTTGATCAGTTGATGAAAATAATAAAAGATGTGATACTGTTGTGCAGTGTTTTATATGTATTTCGGTATATGCAGATTTATATGTTTTTTATTGTCATAGGATGTATCGGATTGAATTTGTTTTTTAGTTTAATAAAAATGAAGGAAACAGTAAAGGTACGTGATAAGGCAGGGCCTTATCTGACAAAAAGCAGGTACTGCAACAAACTGCTCAGGACATTCGAGTTTGGTCAGGAATTCCGCGTTTTTGGAATGAGCGATTTGGTTATTTCAAAATTTCATGAGTGTACAGATGAGTATGTGCAGGTGAGAAATGCATCTAAAACTCCAAGCTGCATGGCATCGGTATTTTTTAATATAATAAACAATGTAATGCGGGGAGCGGTACTTATTTATCTGATTCGGAGCCTGTTGGCGGGAAATCTTTCCGTTGGAGACTTTTCAATGGTATTTGCGGCGGTTTTGACCTTTTCCGATACGATGCTTGATCTGCTGGGGGCTATTCTCACAATGAATATTTTGGCTTTGTATATGACGGATTATCAGAATTGCATGAAACTGAAAGAAGCGGATAATTCGGAAGGGATAAAGCAGCTGGAGAATGTGCAGCACATGATAGAATTTCGTGACGTATGGTACAAATATCGCAATGCAGAAGAATATGCGTTGCGTGGTATTAATATTACGATAAAACCTTATGAGAAAATTTCCATTGTAGGATATAATGGCGCGGGTAAAACGACGTTTATCAAACTTTTATTAGGGCTGTACAGGCCGGAGAAGGGAGAAATCCTGATCGATGGAATAAATCTGGAGGAATATTCAAGAGAAAGTTACTATGGTTATGTCAGCGCGGTATTTCAGGATTTTAAGATCTTTGCATTGAGCATCAGAGAGAATATTACGCTGTGTGACGGCGTGGATTGGAAGCTTTTTGAAAAAAGCATAGAGAGAGCAGGAATTGCAAAAAGAATAGGCCGGCTGCAACAGAAGGAAGAGGCGGTAATAGGCGGATTCTTTGAGGAGGGTGACTTTATGTTATCCGGAGGAGAATCGCAGAAAATTGCAATGTCACGCAGTTTCTATCGGAATACAAACATGATAGTTCTTGATGAGCCGACTTCGGCGCTTGATGTTGCGGCAGAAGACGAGATGTACGGAAGCGTAGCCGACAATTCCCGCCAACAGCTGTTGTTTATTTCCCACAGACTTGCCAGCAGCCGTATATGTGACCGGATTCTGGTCTTTAAAAATGGACAGATCGCAGAGAGTGGGACGCACGGGGAACTGCTTCAGAGAAAAGGTATTTATTGCAGTATGTGGAGTGCGCAGGCAGAGAAATTCAACGGAGGATTGCAGGAATGAGTGAGAAATATAAAAGCATTTTTTCCACTATGGGATATTGTGTCAGAACAATGTTTTGTATGGATAAGAGATACTCTCTGCTTATGATAACTTCGTTGCTGATAGGGGGTATCGTTCCCATCATTAACGCCAATCTTGTAAGCAGTGCGATTAATCTCGCTGTTAATGGCGCAGCCGTGGGCAGCAGTATTACGGTTACCTGTGTATTACTTGGAATACTTACGGTATGCCAGTGCGCAAATGTGTATGTCATGTGGTATCGCAGCAATCATTATATCAGTATGGGACATATGTTTGATATAATAGTGGCAAAGAAAACATTGGACATGAAATATGAAAATGCGGAAAACCCGCGGATTGCAGAATTAAGAATGAGAGCAGCAAAAGGGTGTTCCGCTGTGCCGAGAATTGCAGAGCTTATAACAGAGGTTGGAGCAGACATACTGAAGATGACAGGCAGTGCAGCAATCCTGACAATGTTTCATCCTTTGATTTTATTAGTAGTAATTCCGGTTGCGGCCATTAACTATTTTGCGAGTAATTTTTTTCAGAAAAGACACTATAACAACGAGAGAAGGGAATACAAACCGAGAAGAAGAGTTCAGTATTTTATTGAGACAATGCTTGATTATGTGGCAGGGAAGGAAATCCGCATATTTTCCGCATCTGATTTCATAAAGGAGAAATATTGTAAACAGGAAGAAGAATTATACGGAATACATAAAAATACGGAAAAATATTCACTTGCCAATAATTGTGTCAGCCTTTTACTTATATGTACACAGTTATTGTTTCTATATTTGATAGTGGGGAAAGCATATTTTGAAGGAGCCGCACAGATTGCAGATGTCGTTCTGTATATCAACCTGGTTTTGGTGTTTTCAAATGCTTTTTCAGGGATCTTCGGCAGTTTTATTTCAATTGGCTGGCAGGGAGAGCGTCTGAAAGATTTTCGGGAATATGTTGAGATTGACGATGATAAGCACATGACGGAAACGGTACATTTCAATGCGGAAAACATAACAATTACCTTCGATCACGTATGGTTTCGATATGCGGGAACGCAGGATTATGTGCTCAAAGATGTGTCCTTTCAAATTAACAACAGGCAGAAAGTTGCGATAGTTGGGGAAAACGGATCGGGTAAGACAACTCTGGTTAAACTGTTAATGCGGTTTTACTCTCCAACGAAAGGAAGAATTCTGATAAATGGAATTGATTACATGACGATAGCACAGGAGGACTATTACAGATTATTTTCCACCGTTTTTCAGAATTTTCATCTTTTAGCTTATACGATAAGAGAAAATATACATCCCCGGCTTGAAGCATGTGATGAGAAAAAATTTGCTGCTACATTGAAAAAGCTTGACATGTCAGAAAAGGTCAATCATCTCCCCAAAGGAGCAGAGACTTACATAACGCAGGAGTTTTCGCAGGAAGGGTTAAATTTTTCCGGAGGTGAACTACAGAAGCTGGCCATTTGCCGCGCAATTTACAAGGAAGCGCAAGTGCTGATTCTCGATGAACCCACATCAGCATTGGATCCCATTGCGGAAAAGGCATTGTATGATGATTTATATGGCATTGTAGAGGATAAAATAATGATAATGATTTCGCATCGTCTGCAAAGTACGTCAATTTGTGATTACATTCTTTTTATGGATAAGGGGACAGTAGCGGAGGAAGGATCACATGATGCGCTGATGAAAAAGAACGGGGTATACAGTAAAATGTATATGCTGCAGGCTAAATGGTATGTGTAAGGAGAAGGATGATATCTGTAAAATGAGAAAAGGGGCTGTCACACGAAGCAATTGGTGTTACAGCTCTTTTTTTAAAATAACTATCGTCCGTACAATCTCTACTCAATTCACCATTGATTGACACTGACTTTCTGCCATTATATTATATGGTCATATACATCAAGCCAGTGAGGGAATGATTATGAAGATAGGGAAAGAAATTAAAAAGTACCGAACCAAAAGAAATGTCACACAACAGGAAATGGCTTATGCACTGTCCATCACACCGCAAGCTGTTTCACGCTGGGAAAAAGGATTGTCATTGCCCGATATTTCAATGATACCGGAAATCGTGAAATACTTGGGAATTTCGGCGGATGTTCTATTGGGTTGTAAAAGCTCTGTGGAAAATTATGATGCGGATGGTCATATCAGTTTATTGAATCAGGATCAAATAGACTGTATTTTTGAATATTATGCCATCGATAAACAGAGAAGCAAGGAAAAAAAGATTGTTTTGGTAGTGGATGATGTTCCTTTTATGCGAAGAATGCTAAATGATATAATCATTCATGAAGGACATAAGGTGATAGCAGCTGCAAGCGGAGAGGAATGCCTTGACCTTATTCAAAGGGAAAAGGTGGATGTATGCACATTAGATATAAATTTGCCCGGAATAAACGGAATCGAGACATTGGAGAAAATCAGGAAGATTAATTCTAAAATAAATGTAATTATGGTATCTGCCCAAAGCACAAAAGAGAATGTAAACAGGTCACATGAATTAGGCGCAGATGCCTTTGTTGCAAAACCATTCCAGGAAAGTTCATTATTAGTAAGGATTTAGAATCAGTGATTTTTGTGCTTAGATATTTTGGGGGCAGATATGAAAAGAAAAATATCGTTTTTATTCAGTCAAATATGGGCAGGTGAGAAAACAGTAACGGGGATATCTGTAATATATATAGCTGCCTGCGTCTTTTTGCCTTATCTGCAGATATTTCTAACGAAGACGCTTGTGGCCGGGATTGAGAGACAATATGCATGGGAAAAATTTGTTGCCGTATTTGCGATTATTTTTTTACTGCATTTGCTATTGAGTTCTGCAAAAGGATGGATAGCTGCTTCCATTGAATGGGGCAGTAAAACCATTGTCAATAACCTGCTAAAATTGCTTGATTATAAAACCATGACAACTGATTATTTGAATGTTGAAGGAATGACTGGTCAATCGCTTCGGCAAAAAGCACTTAACTCCGTCTATATTTTTGGACAATCAGCATTGCCTAAGCTGGTTTCCATAGCGATTAACTTCTTAGGTTTATTATTCTATGGCATAACTGTTGGGATATGGAATAGAGTGATTTTATTTACAGTCATTCTTACAACCTTAATTGGTTATTTCCTAACATATTTGCAGCATGGCTATGAGATGAAAAGAAAAGAAGAAATTGTTGATACTGAGAAAAAACTGCAATATCTGGAAACGGAATCTTTTTCTCTGCAGGCAGCCAGAGAAATCCGATTATATGATATGTCTGGTGTGATATCAGGACTTTATCATAGAAATACGGAAAGGAGAATTACTGCTGAGAGGCAGGTTTGTGCAGGAAGATTATATGCGAATTGTGCGGGATGTTTCCTTTCCTGTATCAGAAATTTTGTGGCATATTTCTATTTGATTCACTTGGTAACCCGGAATCAAATGGCTATATCTGATTTTGTGCTGGTGTCAGGAGTGGTGTCAGGACTTTCAGGTTGGTTATTTGGGCTTTTGGAGGATGTAGCTGCAATCCGGAAGATGTGCTTATATATGGATGATTATTTTGAGTATCTGGATTTGAAAGAGCATGATAAAGACCGCCTTTTACCTGCTCATAAGCAAAAAGAGAAAATATCATCATCCTCCCCTAAATTGGAATTGATCCAGGTTAGTTTTCGATATGAAGGCGCAGGGGAAGATACCTTAAAAAACATTAATTTGACAATACAACCAGGAGAAAAGCTGGGTATAGTAGGAAAAAATGGAGCAGGGAAAACTACATTAATTAAGTTGTTAGCTGGTTTATATAAGCCTACCCAAGGGAGAATTCTGTTAAATGGTATTGATGTTATGTCTTATACGAAAGAGGAGTATTATAAGCATATATCAGCAGTATTCCAGGATATCGTTCTTTTGCCGGTTGGGATATTGCAAAATGTTTCCTCCCATAAAAAATCAGCATCAAATGAAGAACGGGTGTGGAGAAGCTTAGAAATGGCAGGTCTGAGCATGAAGGTTCAGACTTTTGAGCAGGGCCTTTATACGCCTATGCGTAAAGATGTGAGAGAGGATGCCATTGATTTGTCCGGAGGGGAGCAACAGAAATTAATGATTGCGAAAGCAATGTACAAAGATTCTGAGTTATTGATTTTGGATGAGCCCACTGCTGCGCTTGATCCCATCTCCGAAAATAATATTTATCAGAAATATAATGAGCTGACCCAGAAAATAACTTCTTTTTTTATATCTCATCGCCTGATCAGTACATGCTTCTGCGATCGTATTATTTTGTTGGATGAAGGAAGAATTATTGAACAGGGAACACACCTTAGCCTTTTGGAAAAAAAGGGTATGTATTGGAAAATGTTTACTTTGCAGAGTCAGTATTATAAGAAAGGATGACAATGAAAGAGTCTAAAATTTTATTGTTGATGATTTTCCTTAAGGCATTTTTAAATGCGATTAATCCGTTTGTGGCTATCTATTTTATGGGAGAATTAATAAACGGGCTGTATCTTGGAAAAAACAGCGAATCTATATTCAAACAGGTTTACCTGCTGTCGATATCCATACTGTTGATAGAGGTTATATGCCAGTTCATTGGTTATTATGAGAAGATTTCTATCCAAAAAGCATCCTATGGACAATCCAAAAAATTGTTGGAAAAGGCTTTGCGATTAAATTATCAAAAACTGGAAAGTGCTGAGATTCAGGAACTTCTGGAAAGTATAAAGCAGAGTAAATTTCAACGGGGAGATGTTTTTTCAAAACAGGCAGAATATACTGAGACCCTGTTAACAGGGATATTTACAACGATCTCTTCTATGGTTTACATTGGTAAGTTTGTAAAGGAAAAAATGGAATATGGGGTCAATCCAGGGCAGTTTATATTACTGTTGGTATGTTTTATGGTATTGGTCATTATGACAATATCTATTACAATATACAATGGCACGCAGCATAATCGTTATGTCTATAAACGTTTTACAGATGTTGGACCCATAAATCGCCGCTATGGTTTTTACCGGAAAAACATATTTCAGAATTTTAAATATGGGAAGGAAATCAGAATATTTGATGAGAGCAACCTGATTCAGGATGAATTTGGGAAAATATCAAAGGAGATAGACACTTTTTTCAGGGCAGTTGGGAGACAAGAGAGTATATTCAGGCTGATCAACATTTTGTCAAACATCTTTATGAAAGGATTGGCTTATATTTATATTGGCTATAATTCTTTTATACATGTTATCAGTGTAGGAGATGTCGTAGTATATTCTGGCGCAATAGCCCAATTGTTTGCAGGAATCATACAAAACATAGAAGCAATAACGAATCTGAAGGGCAATGAAAAATTTTTAGGACAGTATCTTAAGTTTTTGGAATTATCTGAAACAGAGCAGCATAAAGGTCATACAATAAATCAGGAATGGGTGGATATTGTTTTTGAGCATGTATATTTTAAGCACCCGAATGGGAATGCCTGGATATTGGAAAATGTATGTTTTCATATATCAAATAGGGAACATGTAGCAATGGTTGGACTGAATGGTTCAGGAAAGACTACCTGTGTCAGATTATTATTGCGCTTATACAGGCCAGACAGCGGAAAAATATTGTTAAATGGGAAAGATATATGGGAATACAATTTGGATGAATACTGGAAGTTTATGTCAGTTGTATTTCAGGATTTTAAACTGTTTTCCTTTAGCCTGAAGCAAAATTTGTTGGGAAATAAGGAAGAGAATGATACAATCTGGCAGGTCCTTCATGAGATGGGAATGAAAGAAAAAATTGAAAATATGTATGAAGGCATTGAATCATGTATATACAAGGAGTACGATGGAAAAGGGGTTATGATTTCAGGCGGAGAGGCTCAAAAAATTGCTGTGTCTAAAGCATTATACAAGAATACACCCATGTTTATTATGGACGAACCAACAGCGGCATTAGACCCTCTTTCGGAGTCTCAATTATATGAAAAGGTGAATACTATGATGAAAAATAAGACAATTCTCTATATTTCTCATAGGCTGTCGAGCTGCTGCTTCTGTGACAAAATTATTGTTTGGAAGGATGGCAGAATAGTAGAAATGGGTACGCATTCAGAATTACTGGAAGAAAATGGGGAATATAGAAGATTGTGGGATGCACAGTCAGAATATTATCGTGGGGAAGAATTGTTAATTTGAGTTACTCAAAGTGATGATTTCGGAAGCAGATATCTATACAATCAAAAGGGGCCAGACAGCCCCTTTTTTCGTGTACTCACTGCAGAACCGATAAAATAAGTATTTCCACACTCATCATATCATTCAAACGTCCGCTCTTGACGGCTTCTTCCGCTTCCACGCACTTTTCTACGGCACTGCGCAGCACGGATGTTTTGAATTTGGCCGCCTGGCTGAGATATTTTCCGGCGATAAAAGGGGCGACGCCGATTTTGGAAGCGACGGTACGGTTGTCAAAGCCCTTGCTTTTCAGTTCCTTTGCCTGCAGAAGCATATTGCACTGTCTTGCAATCAGGAACAGGATGCGCATGGGAGGTTCCTTCAGGGCCAGCAGGTCGTAATACAGCTCCAGCGCCTGCCTGGGCTGCCTGAGGGCAATGGCGTTGATCATGTCGAAAATATGGTTGGTGACGCGGGTGGCACAGATGGCTTCCACATCCTCCGCTGTGACCACATCCCGCTCCAGGCAGTAGCAGATCAGCTTTTCCAGTTCCATCTGGATATTTTCCATATCGGTGCCTGTTTTGGACAGAAACAGCTGTACGGTGCTTTCCGCGATTTTCTTGCCTTCTCTGGTCAGGATTCCGGCCACCCAGCGTTTCAGGGTATTTTCATCCTGCACGGTGAATTCGGCGGCATATCCCTTTGCCTGTACGGCCTTGTACAGCTTGCTGCGCTTGTCCACCTCATTTTCCGTGAAGACGAAGTAAGCGGTTTCGCCGGGATTGGCCAGATATTCCGCCAGTTTCTCGCCGCCGGATTTAAACAGCCCGCTGTCCGAAATGAAAATAACGCGGCGCTGCGCGAAAAAGGGTACTGTCTCGGCCAGATCGATTATCTGTCCAACATCTATATTGCGCCCCTGATAGAAATGGGTATTCATGGTATCGCCTTCATCGCAGAGCGCCCTTTGAAGCTTTTCCCTGTACTGCCTGCGCAGATAGCGTTCTTCTCCATATAATAGATAAAACTGTTGTAATTTTCCCTGTTTTATGTCATCATTGATTTGTCGCATTTTATCCGCTCCATTTTGTAACGAATACTTTCTTACGCCGGGAGACCGGGCTGTTATCTATTTTGCTCTTTGCAGGTGGTAATTGTCAAGTGTTCTGAGGCTTTTTTTAAAATGGGAGCGGATGGAAACAAATGTTTGTGTTTTTTTATACCGTCTGTTCATGAGCGTAATTTGGAAATAATTGTAGAAAATTAGTAATTTTATCAAAAATATTGCCAAAATACGGCGAATTACACAAATACGGGTACTTTTTTGACAATTTGCAGTGGATATCGCGATGAGTTGGAGTTGCTGTATCAGATAAATCTCTTTTATAATAGAAAAGGACGAATTTAGACAATTTATACTCATGGCTGAAAACATTTGCCAAACGAAAGGTATAACCAAAGAGCGCTTTTGCGGTAGAAGGCAAAAGCGATAAGGGCCTGCGCCCATGGGTATACCCGCAGGCAGAATTTGGGAGGCCTGACAAAAAGTAACGGATGGAGGTAATTTGATGGAACAGCTGAATATTACAGCTACGAAGGATAATGAGAAAATTTACAAAATTCTGGGTGATTTGATGAATGCGGATAAGGAATTTCAGATTATGATTACAGTACCTTCGGGAAATGCAGAAAAGAAACAGAAGCCCTCACAGGAATCGCCGAAGCCGGCGACGGATCGGGACCTGGAGAAGGATGTAACGGACATGATACATGAGATTGGTGTTCCGGCACATATCAAAGGGTATCAGTACTTAAGGGAAGCCATCATGATGGCTGTGGATGATCCTGGAATGATCAGCTCCATTACCAAGATCCTTTATCCGACCATAGCGAAGCGTTTTCAGACAACATCCAGTCGTGTGGAACGGGCAATCCGTCATGCGATTGAGGTGGCCTGGAGCAGAGGGAGAATGGAAACGCTGGATGCAATGTTCGGTTATACCATTGATACGGGTAAGGGGAAGCCGACCAACTCCGAATTCATTGCGCTGATTGCCGACAGGATACGTCTTTCCTACCGCGCGCAGTGAGTTACGGCGTCGGGTACTTTTAGCCTCATATCAGACAGCGGCTTCGGGCAGGGGGCATGGGTGGGCGCCTGCCTGGAGCGTTCCGCCGCGGCTGCCGCATAAAAACCGGTAAAAGTTGGTAAAAGTTTTATTTTCCGGTAAAAGAAGTACTTTCCACTGAACCATAAATGTTGTATAATAGAAGAGATAACAAATTGATCCAGTACACCGGTACAGGGATTCATGCAATGGTGTACAAGTGGCCAGTGGAGGGTTACAATGAAAAATATTCTTTTTGCGGCATCAGAGGGAGTTCCGTTTATCAAGACAGGCGGTTTGGCCGACGTAGTGGGTTCCCTGCCGAAATGCGTAGACAAGCAGTACTTTGACGTGAGGGTCATTATTCCCAAGTATGCCTGCATGAAGCAGGAAATGAAGGATAAAATGAAATATGTGACTCACTTTTACCTGGATTTTAACTGGACAAGTGCTTATGTGGGCATCCTGGAGGCAGAGGAAGAGGGCGTACATTATTACTTTATTGACAATGAGCATTATTTCAGCGGCAATAAGGTTTACAGCGACGACCAGAGATGGGAGATTGAGCGGTATGCGTTTTTCTCCAAGGCAGTGCTTTCCGTGCTGCCGGTTATCGGCTTCCGGCCGGATGTCATTCACTGCCATGACTGGCAGACAGGGCTGATTCCCGTTTATATGAAGGAACGATTCAGGGACGGGGATTTCTACCGCGGGATGAAGTCGGTCATCACGATCCATAATCTGAAGTTCCAAGGGAAATGGGATACCAAGACGGTAAGGAGTATTACGGGATTGTCCGAGTACTTTTTTACGCCCGATAAACTGGAGGCTTACAAGGATGCGAATCTGCTCAAGGGAGGTATCGTATATGCGGATGCGGTGACTACGGTCAGCGATACCTATGCGGAGGAGATCAAGACGCCGTTTTACGGGGAAGGCCTGGACGGGCTGCTTCGTGCCAGAAGCGGGGATTTGAGAGGCATTGTAAACGGCATTGACTATGATGACTTCAATCCCACAACGGACAGGCAGATTGTGAATCCTTACGATGCAGCCAATTTCCGCAAGGAGAAGGTGAAGAATAAGCATGCCCTTCAGCAGGAGCTGGGGCTTAAGGTGGATGACAGGAAGATGATGATCGGCGTGGTATCCAGGCTGACGGACCAGAAAGGCCTGGACCTGATTGCCTATGTGATGGATGAGCTGTGCAGGGACGATATCCAGCTGGTGGTTCTGGGAACCGGCGAGGAGCGTTATGAGAACATGTTCCGCCATTTTGCATGGAAGTACAATGAGAAAGTGTCTGCCAACATTTTTTATTCCGACGCATTGTCCCATAAGATCTATGCGTCCTGTGATGCCTTCCTGATGCCCTCTCTGTTTGAACCCTGCGGCCTGAGCCAGCTGATGGCGCTACGCTACGGGACCATTCCTATTGTGAGGGAGACGGGAGGACTGAAGGATACGGTGCGGCCTTACAATGAATACGAGAGCAGCGGAACCGGTTTCAGCTTTACCAATTACAATGCCCATGAGATGCTGAATGCAGTCCGTTATGCGGAGCAGATTTATTATGATAAGAGACGTGAGTGGAATAAGATGGTGGACAGGGCCATGGCGGCGGATTTCTCATGGCATGTGTCCGCGGCAAAATATCAGGAAATGTACGACTGGCTGATAGGATGAAACCATGGCGGATAACGGTAGCAGAAAAAACAGCTTTATAGTGCAGGCTGGGATCCTGGCGGCAGCCGGAATTATCAGCAGATTAATAGGCCTCCTCTACAGGGGGCCTCTGCATGGTGTCATTGGGGACCTGGGGCTGGGTTATTACCAGTCTGCCCATAATTACTATACGATTATTTTGCTGATTTCTTCATACAGTATCCCTTCCGCCATTTCCAAGGTGATTGCCCAGAAGCTGGCGCTGCGGGAATACCGGAATGCCCACAGGATATTCAAATGTGCCCTGGGGTATGTCCTTGCAGTGGGAGGCGCTGCCAGTCTGATTCTGTTTTTCGGGGCAGGGATGCTCAACAGGGCGGAAGTCCTGTCAGTGGAGGCGGCATCCGTGCTGAGGGCTTTTGCACCGACTATTTTTGCCTACGGAATCCTTGGCGTGCTGCGGGGGTATTTTCAGGCTCACGGCAGCATGGTCCAGACTTCCGTATCTCAGATTCTGGAACAGATTGTCAATGCGGTGGTCAGTGTGGGGGCGGCTTGCCTGCTGATTGAGCTTTCCCTGGGGACCATGGAGATTCCGGCGGACGAGGCCGGACAGGTTACCCGGGCAGCCAGGGGCGCGGTTGGCAGCGCAATGGGAGCAGGGGCTGGCGTGTTGGCGGCGCTGCTCTTTATGGCGGCTGTCTATATGCTGAACCGTGAAATGATAGGCAGGAGAATCCGGAGTGACAGGCATGTGGGTACGGATTCCTATAAATCCATCATGCGCATGATTGTAATGGTGGTGACGCCCTTCATCCTAAGCACCGCCGTCTACAATCTCAGCGGGACAATTAATAACACGGTGTACACGCAGTGGCTGCCGGCGCTGAAGGAACTGGACGAGGTGGCGATCTATTCCAGGTGGGGGGCGTTTTCGGGCCAGGCGCTGACGCTTTCCAATATTCCCATCGCCTTTGCTACAGCCATGGCTTCGGCCATGCTGCCTTCTATTGCCAAGCTGACAGCGTCCAATGACAGGGAAGGCGCCAGGGAGAAGATTGGGCTGGCAGTGAAGACGATTATGTTGATTTCCATCCCCTGTGCCGTGGGGCTGTTTGCCCTGGCGCGGCCGCTGATAGGGCTGCTGTTTCACAATACGCAGGAGACGGAGGATCTGGTGACGAAGCTTCTGATGGCACTGGCGCTGTCAGTGGTATTTTATGCCCTGTCAACGCTGAACAGTTCCATCCTCCAGGGCATGGGAAAGGTGAATGCGCCAATCATCAATGCGGGGATTGCGCTGGTGATACAGACGGTTACGGCTGTGGTACTGCTGTTGTTTACGAATCTGGACCTGTACAGCATTGCCATTGCAAATACACTGTATGCCGCGATTATGTGCGGGCTGAACCAATGGGCCGTGAGGAAGGCTGTGGAATACAGGCAGGAAGTCATGACCACATTTCTGGTTCCTGCCCTGGCATCGCTGTGTATGGGAGGAGCGGCCTGGGCGGTGTATGAAAGCCTGCTGATGCTGACTTCTTCTCCGAAGGTATCGGTAGTCATCGCTATCCTGGTAGCGGCGGCGGTTTACTTTGCAATGCTCCTGCTGCTGCGGGGGATTTCCGAGGAAGAATTGCGGGGCTTTCCCAAGGGATATCTGCTGGTGCGGATAGCGAAAAGGTGCAGGCTGATGAAGTGAGGGGCAGAAGAGGTACAGAAAAAAGATACAGGCAAAAAGATAGGAAAAAGGTACAGGCAAAAAGACACAGAAAAAAGAGAGGCTGTCAGGAAACGATTGTATTTCGCAGGGGATATTTATGCGGATACAGTTTCAGGACAGCCTTTTTTCATAATGTTACGGCCGGCGAATTGGGTATGCCGGGGCACGGACAGCCGCAGTTTACCCGCTCACAAGCTGAATGCCGGAAATATCGCAGTCAATGGCCATGGAATAATTGGTATAGTAAACCACAAATCCGGGCTTGGCGCCGCCGGGTTTCTTTACATGCTTTTTCTGGATGTAGTCAATCTCCACTTTGTCGTGGCCCCGCCCCCTGGAATAGTATGCGGCAAGACGGGCGGCCTCCTCAAAGGTCCTGTCGGGCAGTTCTTCCGCATTTTCCAGCTTGACGATGACATGGGAGCCGGGCATCTGCTTGGCGTGGAACCACCAGTCGTTTCCGGTAGCGAACTTAAAGGTCAATTCGTCGTTCTGATAGTTATTTTTCCCTACATACATGTGGAAGCCGTCGCTGCTGATATAGTGGTAGGGCCTGCTGGTGATTTTCTGCTTTTTGGCATTGCCCTTCCTGCGGATATAGCCGCTTTCCGTCAGTTCTTCCTTAATCTGTGCCAAATCCTCCTCGTGAAGCGCGATGTCCAGTGCCGCAGAGATGGATTCCAGATGGTCGATTTCGGATTTTACCTCCTGGGTTAAGGAGGAGAGTGCCTCGCAGGTACGTTTTAGCTTGCCGTATTTATCGAAATATTTTTTTGCATTCTCCGTGGTACTCAGTGTCGTATCAAGCGGAATGATCACCGTTTCATTGGTATAGTAATTCAGGGCTTCCAGGGACTTTGCGCCCGGTTCCGCACTGTAGCCGTAGGTATTCAGCAGCTCCCCGTAGATGCGGTAGGTCTCCCGCTTCTCCGTATCTTTCATTTGACGCAGCTGCAGGTCATATTTTTTGACATTCCGCTCCAGGGCTGTCTGCACCACGCGGCGCAGGTCGGCCGATTTCTGACGAATGCGGGTCAGTGTATTTTTCTCCGCGTAGTAATGCGCCAGCAGGTCGGACATGGAGGCGTAAGACACCGTGTAGTCCTTTTTGGGGGAGGTTTCGGCGGGAAGAGCTGTGCCCCGGGAATCTGCGGTATCATTCGCAAGAGCCGTATCCTGGGAGTCTGCGGTATCATCGGGAAAGCCGTCTGCGGTATCATTCGCAAGAGCCGTATCCTGGCGATCTATGGTTTTACAGGGAGGCGTCAGCGCTTGTTGATCTTCCTTGTAACCGTACATGGTCAGCGGCAGGGCGCAGAATTCCACGGGACTGCCGTTCGTGTATGCAATATTGGGCGTAAAATTCTCTTCCCGAATGGCGGTTACCATGTCGGAAAAGCAGGTATACAGCCGGATGTAATCGGCTTCTGCCAACGCGGCGGCGGGCTGTTCCCCGTCTATCCCCGCCTCAAAGCAGAGTTCCTGTGCCAGGATGGGGGAAATTCCGGTGAAACTGCCGTAAATGGCCTTAAAGGCAGGCTGGGGTTTTGCGGCCACTGCGTTTTTGAAAGCTTCGTAATCGGCGTCCAGCGCGTCCAGCTTATCCTGTGTCCGGGCTACGAAATAATTTCGCCCGGGAAGCACCTCGCGAAGGGAGCTGACCGCAGCGGTAACATGCTTGATGCTGTCCAGAATCACTCCGTTTTCATCGCAGAAAATAATATTGCTGTGTTTTCCCATGATTTCAACTACCAGGGTCTTCTGACGCAAATCACCCATTTCGTCCAGATGTTCTATGTCGATTCGGACAATGCGTTCCAGGCCCGGTTGGGAAATGCCCGTAATTCGCCCGTTCTGCAGATGCTTGCGCAGGAGCATACAGAAATTGGGCGCCGTTATGGGGCTGGGCTTATTTGATTGGGTGAGATAGAGCAGCGGCAGGGAGGCTTCCGCGGAAATCAGCAGGCGTACCTGCCCTCCCGGCTGCCGGACGGTCAGCAGCAGCTCGTCCGCTTCCGGCTGGGCAATCTTATAAAGGCGCCCCCCAATTAATTCTTTTTTCAGTTCCGATACAACATTTGCTATGGTTACGCCGTCAAAGGCCATGGGTAGTTCCTCCGTTTCTTTTTCTGGATTGATATACCTTCGTCCGCAGGCATTTTACAGCCTGCCTGCTGTCATACGGCGATGCCTCCGCCCGCACCGGGGGGACGATGGAAGTGTTCCTGAAAAATTCCTGTTTATGCCCGCAGAGAAAGCCGTTTTTTTGTTCGGATGCCCGGGTCCGTACGCGGCATCTGTCATATTGGGGTCTATAGGAACAGTCAGATTTCTGCTTTGATGCCCTTGGATTTCAGGAAAGCAACGATTTCGCTGGCATTGTCCGTGCGGAAATCGTCAAATGTCACCAGCTTCTTCCCGTCAAGGGTATATAGGATGTAAGAACGCCCGCCCATGGAAAGCTTCTGCAGGTCGCTGTAGGCAAGGTTTTTCACATCACCGAAGGGAGGCGTGTAGACGATGCCGTTCTCGCTGAAAATCAGATGGCTGCGCCGTATCCTCAGCAGGAGGATGAGAAAAACAACTGCCGCGATACCGTAGACCACCAACAGGATAACGGTCATGCCGACGGGGATTTCCCGGGAGGATATCGTCAGGACAACAAAAAGGAATCTGATGACGGCAAGCGCCAGAAGGGCTGCCAGAATGCCGGTGAGAGGGCTGCTCTTTTTCAGTTTGTACTGGTTCATGATAAATGTACTCCTTTGCGGATATTTTGATTGTTTTCTGCCATTCGGCCGCTTCCAGCATTATAACATAGTTAAAACGCAAAGTCTATTCATGTGAGGAAATTTGATGGGGCAGCGTGCATTGCGTATGACAGAGATTTCACGGAATATATCTGGTCTCAGAGGGCTGCCACGGTGGTATTTGGTAACAGTTCAGACAGCCCCTCTCGCGAAGTCAAAATTGCGCTCTGTGCAATTTTGCGAGACTTGCGGGCGCCAAAACGCATTCTTTTCGCGTTTTGTGTGCATTCTCGTGACAGTTCAGCGCCCTGTCTGAACAGTTACGGTATTTGTATTTCTGCCGAAGCAGATTCTTTTGTAGTCATTGCGGAAAAGATGATACTATGCTATGATAATGGGTGGAAAAAAACCGGCAAACCAATTGTGAAAGCGCAATGGCAATCAACAAAAGACGAGTTATAAAAGCCAGGGAGAAGTGCAGGAATGCTGAGTATCACACACTATGAGGAAGAAGTATACAGCGATTGGCTTGAAGTGAACCAATGTAGAAAATATACAGATCTAATGAAAAAATTTGAGCGGGATAAATATTATATGGGGGTGAGGCAAAAAGAAGTCAGTAAAATAGAGAAACCGCCCTATATTGATCCGGATGTGGATTGTCTCAAGTCCTGCTCCTATTATTGGGAATTAACGCAGTTCCTGAATCAACAGGAAGAGAGGATGGGGGGTGAGTTTCGGTATGTGGCGCCGTCTGGCTGTAAAAAGGATGGTGTGGATGAAGCGGAATTGCGGGACGAGAATGAGAGACAACAAATAGCCGTATATTGCAGCGGTGCTTCCGGCAGGGCAGATCTGTACTTAAAGTCCGATCAGTTTGGTTTTTCGGCAGGCAATCTGGATAAGAAATATCCATATGGCATGCTTTATGAGAAAGCCAAACAGAAGGATGATGAAAAGCAGAAAGACAGGCAGTATGCGTTTGTTGCGGACTGCATTTATGATACCCGTACTCTTGGCGGCGGATTTCTCTGGCCGTTGGAGATGTGGGCGGGATATAATAGGGCCAGAGGCGGGAGCGCGAATTCATCATATAAGCGCTATTATATTGAAGACAGGGTAGATTTGACATTGCTTGAAGTAAAGCATTTGTTTGAATGGATATTTGAGGATGACGGGCGGAAGAAAGATGAGATTTGGGATAAATATCATGATGTCATATTTCGGAAAAAAATAAGAGAAGATTCTAATAAAAATTCCGCATACATAAAGTGGTTTCGGCATTTTGGATCTTTTGAGAATTATATAAAATTCTTATGCTTCGATGATTTTATGGTGGATGTCATGCCGATTGATATTGTGGAATCAGAATTAAGGCTGTCTGGTGACGGTATGAGGACGGAAGGGGAAAAAGTCCCGTTAGAGGATCCGACGAAATATAAAGATCGGGCGCAAAATTCCATTTACCGATTGGATGAACCTGAAATAGTGAAAATGCTGAATAATGTGAGATGCCTGATAACCGCACGATCCCAAAGGATGCAGTCTGTCCTGGAACAGCGCAGAAAAAAGCCCGGAAAGATAAAGGGTTTCGGGAGTGGTGGACAGATCATGTTAACCTGATGCGGAAATGGTTGAAAAGAGGAACGCATATTTTGCAAAGATTCGTGAGAGGAATGACAGTGACAATCTGAGGTATTCCGAAGCAAGGATTTTTCAGGATGAACTTCTTCATACATTGACAATTTTATTTGAGGAGGATTTCAAAAAATATCTGTGGAAGCCGTCTGCGCGCCTGCAATCATCCGCATTGCAGAAACACAGGCGGAAAAAATTTTGAAATAGCTTGCAAAATAAAGGGGTATTGTGTAAGATACAATTAGAATCCGCATGACTGACGGAAGTGGGAGTACCCACAGGGAGTGCGGCATGGACATAAGCCGACCGTCTGGGCACTGTATTCATGACAATGAAATGATGTATTTTGCCGCTGCCGGCGGGAAAATGCAAGCCGTATTTCGTTGAACAGGATATTGTAGGGCAGTGCAGGAAGGGCGGCTTCCTTTATAATTTTAGAGGATGAAGCGGGCCGTGGGGCGAAGAGTCCACAGGCTTTGGAGCCGTCACGCAGTGACGAAATCAGGAGGAGACTATGATACAACTGGAACAGGAACTGAAAAGCAATGTATATCCCGGGAGGGGAATCGTTATCGGGCGTTCCGCAGACGGCAATAATGCCGTCATCGCGTATTTTATTATGGGAAGAAGCGTGAACAGCCGCAACCGCATCTTTGTGACGGAGGGTCAGGGAATCCGGACGGAAGCGTTCGATCCTTCCAAACTGGTGGATCCCAGCCTGGTTATCTACGCGCCGGTGCGGGTGCTTGGAAATGACACGATTGTCACAAATGGAGACCAGACGGATACCGTCTATGAAGGGCTGGAAAAGGGGCTGACCTTCGAACAGGCCTTGAGGACCCGGGAATACGAGCCGGACGCTCCCAATTATACCCCCAGGATTTCGGGGCTTGTGCATCTGGAGAAGGGCGGGTTTGACATTACCATGTCCATACTGAAGAGCAATGACGGCGACCCGTCCTGCTGCAACAGGTACACCTTCCATTATGACAATCCGGCTCCGGGGGAAGGGCGTTTCATCCACACCTATATGCATGACGGCAATCCGCTGCCCAGCTTCCGGGGCGAGCCGAAGAAGGCGGCAGTGGAAGGGGATATCGACAGCTTTGCCGGCATGCTGTGGGAGAGCCTGAACGAGGAGAATAAGGTTTCGCTGTTTGTCAGGTATATCGACCTGGCAACCGGAAAATACGAGACACGGATTCTGAATAAAAACCGGTAATCCGTGCATGCCGGGTGACGCAGAGCCTGATATGGCGGACGGGCTTTGGAGAGGGACGGTTTCCCGACGAAGGACGGGCAAAGAGGAGTATAAATGAAAGAAAGGATGAACTCGAACCATGAAAGAAATTGAATTGAAATACGGATGTAACCCGAATCAGAAGCCTTCCAGAATTTATATGGAGGACGGGAGCGACCTGCCCGTTACCGTACTGAACGGCAGGCCCGGATATATCAATTTCCTGGATGCATTCAACGGCTGGCAGCTGGTAAAGGAGCTGAAGGAAGCAACGGGTCTTCCCGCAGCCACTTCCTTTAAGCATGTATCTCCGGCAGGCGCGGCGGTGGGGCTGCCCCTGGATGAAACCCTTGCGAAGATTTACTGGGTCAGCGATCTGGGAGAGCTTTCTCCCCTGGCCTGTGCCTATGCCAGGGCGAGGGGCGCAGACAGGATGTCGTCATTCGGTGATTTTATTGCGCTGTCCGATGTCTGTGACGCGGATACGGCCAGGCTGATTAAGCGGGAAGTTTCGGACGGCTGCATCGCCCCCGGATATACGGAAGAGGCGCTTGCAATGCTGAAGGCGAAGAAGGGCGGCAATTACAATGTCATCCGGATTGACGCCTCTTATGTGCCCGCGCCTGCCGAGAAGAAGCAGGTGTACGGAATTACGTTTGAACAGGGCAGGAACGAGCTGGATGTGAACGGGGACCTTCTCTCCAACATTGTGACAGTGAACCGGGAGATTCCCGGGAAGGCTCTGACAGACATGAAGATTGCTTTGATTACCTTAAAATATACGCAGTCAAATTCCGTCTGCTATGTAAAGGACGGCCAGGCCATCGGCATCGGCGCCGGACAGCAGTCCCGTATCCACTGCACCAGGCTGGCAGGCACCAAGGCGGACAACTGGTACCTGCGCCAGGCGCCTCAGGTACTGGGACTGCAGTTTGCGGACAAGCTGGGCAGGGCCGACAGGGACAATGCCATCGATGTTTACATCGGGGACGAGTATATGGACGTGCTGGCGGACGGCGCGTGGGAGAAGATTTTCAAGGTGAAGCCGCCCGTATTTACCAGGGAGGAGAAGCGTGCGTGGCTTGACGGGATGCAGGAGGTAACGCTGGGTTCAGACGCCTTTTTTCCGTTCTCGGACAATATTGAGAGAGCGCATAAGAGCGGGGTAAAGTATATCGCACAGCCGGGCGGTTCCGTCCGTGACGATGCGGTAATCGAGTGCTGCGATAAGTATAATATGGTTATGGCATTTACGGGAATCCGTTTGTTCCATCATTGATGTGATTTGGCGCCGCATTGGCGGAAACTGCTGATGCTTTGGGTATGGTTGGGTATGCTTGGGGCGGCGCACACCAGGCGGCAGGCAGGATAAAAACAGTTGAAAAAGGGTATATGTATATGATACAATAAGCCCATGCCGCACGCTTAAGGTGCCGGAAGCAGGTTGGCGGGGGAACATCGTGGGGCAGAGAAAGGTAAGGACAGAGACAGATGAGTGAGACGGAATCAAAAAATTTTATAGAGCAGCTGATTGACAAGGATCTGGAAGAGGGCGTGTATGACCATGTGCATACCCGGTTTCCGCCGGAACCAAACGGCTATCTGCATATCGGACATGCGAAGTCCATCCTTTTGAATTATGGTCTGGCACAGAAGTATCACGGGAAATTTAACATGCGTTTTGACGATACGAATCCCACCAAGGAAGATGTGGAGTTTGTGGAATCCATCAAGGAGGACATTCGGTGGCTGGGGGCCGACTGGGAGGACAGGCTGTTTTTTGCGTCCGATTATTTTGGGGAGATGTATGAAGCGGCGGTAAAGCTGATTACAAAGGGAAAGGCTTATGTGTCAGATCTGACGGCGGAGCAGATCAGGGAATACCGCGGAACCCTGACGGAAGCCGGTAAGGAGGATCCGTACAGCACCCGTACCGTGGAGGAGAATCTTCGGCTTTTCAGGGAGATGAAGGAGGGCAGATATGCCGACGGGGAAAAGGTACTCCGCGCCCGTATCGATATGGCTTCGCCGAATATTAATATGCGTGATCCCGTTATTTACAGAGTGGCGCATATGAGCCATCACAATACCGGGGATGCATGGTGTATTTATCCGATGTACGATTTTGCCCATCCCATAGAAGATGCCATAGAGGGCATCACCCATTCCATATGTACGCTGGAGTTTGAGGACCACAGGCCCCTTTACGACTGGGTTGTGAGGGAACTGGCGTATCCTGTGCCCCCCAGGCAGATTGAGTTTGCCAAGCTGTATCTGAAGAATGTGGTGACAGGAAAGCGTTATATCAAGAAGCTGGTGGAGGAGAAAATCGTGGACGGCTGGGACGATCCCAGGATGGTGTCCATTGCGGCGCTGAGGCGCAGGGGCTTTACGCCGGAATCCATCAAGATGTTTGTGGAACTCTGCGGTGTGGCCAAGGCAAATTCCATTGCGGACTATGCCATGCTGGAGTACTGCATCCGGGAGGATTTGAAGGCGAAGGCGCCGCGTATGATGGCTGTGCTGGACCCTGTAAAGCTGGTAATCGACAATTATCCGGAGGAGCAGACGGAAATGCTGCCCGTGGGCAATAATCCGGAGAACGAAGCGCTGGGAAGCCGTGAAGTTCCCTTTGGAAGAGAACTGTACATTGAGCGTGAAGACTTCATGGAAGAGCCGCCGAAGAAATACTTCCGCATGTTCCCGGGAAATGAAGTGCGCCTTATGAACGCCTATTTTGTGAAGTGTACCGGCTGCGTGAAGGATGCGGAGGGAAGGATTACAGAGGTACACGGCACTTATGACCCTGCCTCCCGGGGCGGCAACAGCCCGGACGGACGGAAGGTGAAAGGAACCATTCACTGGGTGGCGGCGAAGACAGCCGTTCCGGCCCAGGTACGTCTGTATGAAAATATCATCGATGAAGAGAAGGGCGTATATAATGAAGACGGAAGCCTGAATCTGAATCCCGATTCCCTGACGGTTATGAAGGACTGCCGCCTGGAGCCTGCTTTTGCCGGGGCCGTGAGTCCCGACAGGTTTCAGTTTGTGAGACAGGGATTCTTCTGTGTGGATTCAAAGGATTCCAAACCGGAAGCGCTTGTCTTTAACCGCATAGTCTCCCTGAAGAGTTCTTATGTTCTGCCGAAGCAGGGGTAGGTGCAGGAGGACATTTTCGTTTTTTGGAAGCTGCATATGTTGGCCTTAAGGCAGAGGGGAACCGCGCTTCCGGGGCAGCCTGCCCTTCAGCCGCCGAAGCCGGGGATGATGCCGCGGCAGGCAGGGGAAAGTAAATTGAGGGAAAGCCCGTTCCGGGATGGAGGAGAGCATGGGGATTTTTTCAGGTTTAAAGCATCTGGGCCTGGGGAACATGGAAGAACTGGAGCTTTTTGAGGAGACGAAAAAGGAGGAGGCTAAGAAAGCTGCTCCTGCGGCTGCACCGCCGAAACCGCAGGAGAAAGACCTGATTTATGACAGGTCTTTCGTATGCCCGGTGTGTGACAGCCCTTTTACCGCCAAGATTATGAAATCCAGCAAGGCGAGGCTGCTGGGGACAGACCAGGACCTGCGGGCGAGATATGAGGGAATCGATGCTGTCAAGTATGATGTGGTGATGTGCCCCACATGCGGATATGCGGCGTTGATCCGCTTTTTTACCAATGTGACCTCCTCACAGGCGAAGCTGATAAGGGAAAAGATCAGCCAGGCAGTGACGCTTACCGTTTATAACGATGAGACTTACGGCTATGAGCAGGCAATGGAGCGGTATAAGATGGCATTGGTAAATGCTGTGGTAAAACGTTCTAAAGCAAGCGAAAAGGCGTACATCTGCCTGAAGAATGCCTGGCTGCTCAGAGGGTACGGTGAGAGCCTGCGGGAGAAGGAAACATACGACGAGAAGCTGGTGGAGAAACTGGGCAGGCAGGAGGACGAATTTCTGGAGAATGCCTACAAAGGTTTTTCAGAGGCAAGGCAATCCGAGATGTTTCCCATATGCGGCATGAATACGGTCACTGTGGATTATCTGGTGGCGGTGCTGGCCGTCAGGTTTAAAGACTACGGAGTGGCCACGAAGCTTTTGAGCGCGGTGATCACGTCTCCCGGCGCGAATGTTCGAATCAAGGACAGGGCGCGGGATATGAAAGACCAGGTAATGCGGGAGCTGAAGACAAAATAGGCGGGGCGCGGTTTTGGACGAATGACGTTCCCGCTCGGGACGGTATGCCTGTATGAGAGCTGTGGGCATATGAAAAAAGAGATCAGATCCGGGAAGCTTCTTTCAGGGGGGAGGCTTCCCTCTATGTGTTATCCGGCGGAATATGACAATAAAAAAGCCGCATAAGCGGCGGCTTTTTTAAGATTCACTGATGGGCGGCTCTTCCTCGGAACCGTCTTCCTCGTCGAAAAATTCTTCGGATTCCTCTGCTGTTTCGGCAGCCTTGGCCACCTGCTCCGCAAGGGGCGTAAAGGAATCGGATTCGGGGGCTGCATTTTCGGCCGGAGCGGATTCCACGGGGGTATTTTCAGCGGAATCGGCGGGTGCCCCTTCAGGGGCATCGGAATTCAGCGGTACGTAGTTGGTGGGAACGTCGGAATCTTCCTCATCGTCAATGCTGAAATCATCATAGTCGTCTTCCATAGGTTCGTCCAGTGCAGCTTCCCTTTTACGTACGAAGTAGAGGGCTGCTGCCGCTACGGAGGCAGCAGCAGCGGAGAGGAATAAAATTTTTCCAAATTTTTTAGACATAGGCAACTCCTTTCAAATGGGTTTTACTGGTAACTGTACCAATTAGATATTAATACTATTTTGTGGTTTTGAAAAGGGAATATGTACAATTTTTATAGAAATTTTTGATTTCAGATATATCGGGCATTTCCGGAGGAAGAACATAAGAGGGCATCGGGGCCTTTACAGGAGCATAACATATGAACAGCAAATTTTTTGACCTGAAAAAAGAGAAGCAGGACAGGATGATAAACGCGGCGTTGAAGGTATTTGCAATCCAGGGCTACCGTCACGGCAGTACAGATGACATTGTCCGGGAAGCGGCCGTCAGCAAGGGGCTGCTGTTCCATTATTTTGGAAGTAAGGTCGGGGTATATCAGTTTATTTATGACTATAGTGTCAGGTATATGACATTGGAACTGCGCTCCACTGTGGATTCGAAAGAAAGCGACCTGTTTATGGTGATCAGGCAGGTGGAGCGGGCAAGGATGCATGCCATGCGGGGATATCCCTATATGCAGCAGTTTTTGAACCGCTCCATGTCGGAAGATTGCTATGAGGCGCTCCTGGCCGTGGAGGAAAAGAAAAATGTGCTGGAGGAGGCCGGCGCAGCCATTAATGCCCAGATTGACTATACCGCCCTGCCGGCGGGAATCGATGGTGAAAAACTGCGCAGAATGTTGGATTTCACCATCAAGGGGCTTATGGCAGAGCGGTTTCAGGATGCTTCCTTCCAGCCGGAGATGCTCTATGAGGAAATCTGCGATTATCTGGATATGGCGCGAAAAATCGTATATAGATAATCTGTTACTTGTTCATCTTATAAGGGCCGTCAGCCGGGTATCCGCCCTTCAGCTTCTGCATGCCGCGCTGGATGGCATCTTTGGATTCCTTCCAGTCGGCGTCTTTGTTGCGGTAGTCGAACTTTTCCACCATCCATGCCACATCTTCTGCCAGACGTTCCATATTGCGTTCCATCAGGGGGAACATGATTTGGTAGAAATCGTCCTTCTCGTTGTTGGAGAGCCTGCTGTCAGAGGCTTCGCAGAGTCCGCCGAAATGGTGCAGGCAGAAGCCTTTGCCCTCGCTGACTTTCCTGCGGAATTCCTTGTCCTGCTTCCAGAGATAGAAAAAAGTATCCATATAACGTTCATAGGTGTCTTTAAATTGGTCACAGACATAGCAGGAGCTTTCCTTTTTCTGCACCCACATGCCGATGGCATTGGAAGATTCGGAAGTTTTGCGGAGTTTGTCCTTCAATGTGGTTTTGGCAGGCTTGAAGTGCGCGAACTGCTCTTTCATTTCTCCGATGACCTTCCGGTAGTGGGTTTTCAGAATCCAGGCATTGCCCAAGGTGTTGCCGTAGTCGAACATTTTCTGGAAATGCTTCCGGCAGAAGCCGGCATTGTCCGTCATTTCACGGATATCGGCCTCCATATAGGAGGAACCGCTGCCCAGGACAAAGTCCAGAAGGTCCTGTTCCACGCTTCTCTCAATAAAGCAGAAGGGGCATTCGTCGCCGGCGTTTACGGCATCGTTTAAGGGGATGGTGTATAATTGTTCTTTCATGTTTCGTCCTTTCAGTGCTGCAGAGGCAGTGCCCCGAAATGACCGGGGCGGTTATCGGGTCTTCCGCAGGAGAAACGCGCGGTATTTCCGTTTTTATCGTTGCCCGGATGCGGCCCGGCTGTAGGGTCCTGGCCATGTAGGCAGGGAAAAATTTGCATTTCTTACAGTTTACAACAATTCTTACATAATTGCTACGTTTTTGTAACAATTTGGAAGGTAAAATTAAGATTTTTTTAGTTGTCAAGATGCTCATGACAGGATACTATAATAGAAAGGAAAGCTTTTCGGGGAAGGACGGCTTTCCGGGAAACGACGAAAGATGTGATGAGTTTTGATATTCAGCAGTATAGAATTCCTTCTCTTCTTTCTTCCGATTTTCTTAATCATGTATGGTTTGACTCCGAAAAGGCTTAGAAATGTGACACTTCTGTCAGGAAGCCTTATTTTTTACGCCCTTGGGGAGCCGAAATACCTGTTTTTGCTGTTGCTGTCCGTGGTTGTAAACTATTTTTTCGGACTGCATCTGGAGCCAAAGGGGAAAAGGAGACGCAGGAATTTAAGAAGGATTATCTTTGGAACAGCCCTGGTTTATAATGTGGGGGTTCTTGCAATATATAAATATGGTCTGGCAGGTATAGGCCTGCCTCCCGGCATCAGTTTTTACACATTCCAGATTTTATCCTATCTGACGGATGTGTACCGGGGAGAATTGAAGCGGGAGGACTCTTTTCTTCGGCTGGCAGGTTATATCACCATGTTTCCGCAGCTGTTGTCCGGCCCGCTTGTAGGTTACGGGAAGCTGAGGGAGAGTCTGCAGCAGAGGGATTTTTCCGTAACAGGCGTCCAGGAGGGGATGAAGATCTTTACCATGGGGCTTGCGTCAAAGGTGCTGTTGGCGGACCGGATTGGACTGCTGTGGCAGGAGGTACAGGTGACAGGCTTTGAGAGTATTTCAACGCCGCTTGCCTGGATTGCCGCAGTTGCCTATTCCATGAAAATATACTTTGACTTTTACGGCTATTCGCTGATGGCATCGGGACTGGGACGAATGCTTGGCTTTGAGCTTCCGCAGAATTTCCGGAATCCCTATATGGCTGCTTCCGTCCGCGATTTTTACAGAAGGTGGCACATGTCACTGGGCAGGTGGTTTACAAAGTATGTCTATATTCCCCTTGGCGGAAACCGCAGGGGGGAGTTCCGGACAGTGTGTAATCTGCTGGCGGTCTGGACACTGACGTCTGTCTGGCATGGGAGCAAGGCGAATTTCCTGATCTGGGGAATGCTGCTGTGGCTGGCAATTGTGGTTGAGAGACAGCTGAAGGCCTGGGGGGCGGGCAGATGGGTGAAGAAAGGACCGGCCAGGGTGCTGTCCCATCTCTATGTATGGGCATTTATCCCGATTACATGGGTGTGCTTTGACATCACGGATATTGCCCAGCTCCAGATTTATCTGGGAAGGATGTTCCATGTATTTCCCGGACAGGTCGTGGGGGTTGGGGACTGGCAGAAGGCGCTGACGGATTACGGGGGGCTGTTTGCCGCAGGAGCGATTGCCTGCACGCCGGCGGTAGGGAATCTGTTTCGGAAACTGAAGGATACGCTGCCGGGCATCGTCCTTCTGGCAGCGCTGTTTTGGCTGTGTATCTGGAGGCTGCAGGTGGAAGGGTGTAACCCGTTTAAGTATCTGGATTTTTAGGGAGTGTTTGAGAAATACGTCCTCTTTCTGCCTGACATGTCTTCGGAAGGAAGGTTTTGCGGGAAATCGGGTGATAAATATGAAATGGCTGAAAAAATGGGGATATTTGATTTTATTTACGGCAACAGGCCTGGTGTATCTCGCTTTTGTGGACAAATGGCAGGTTTATGCGGGTCCGCTGAGTCAGCTGAAGGAATGGTGCCGTGAACTGAAGGAAGAAAGTATCTTGATGGCTGACGGTGCGGCGGGAAGCTGGGCGTCCGGAGACGCAGGGGGTGTTTCCTCCGGGGACGGCGCGGAGGAATTTCCCGGAGGGGGTCTTCTCGCGGACGGAGAAAGCGCAAACGGTATGGGGATTCCGGAAGGCGTGGAGAGCGGCACGACGGCGGGAAGCGGAGACGTGAGCGGAAGCGGAGGTGGAATACCCGGAGACGCGAACGGAAGCGGGACGGGGGTATCTGGAGGCGCGAACGGAAGCGGGACGGGAGTACCTGGAGACGCCAACGGAAGCGGAGGTGGAGCAGCTGGAGACGTGAACGGAAGCGGAGGTGGAATACCCGGAGACGCGAACGGAAGCGGGACGGGGGTATCTGGAGGCGCCAACGGAAGCGGAGGTGGAATACCCGGAGACGCGAACGGAGCCGGGGCGGACAATTCCGGTCAGGTGCCAGGAAACGGCAGTGCGACGGGAAGCGGCAATTCCGGTGTGCCCGGAGAAGGGAACGATCCTTCCCAGGTGCAGTACATGACCGTGGAAGACGATTATTTCGCGGATGCGGTGTTCATAGGGGATTCCAGAACGGTGGGAATGTTCGAATACGGTGGGCTGGAAGAGATTTCAACTTTTTACGCCTCTACAGGATTGACGGTTTACAAAATATTTGATTCCGAAATTGTGTCCGTCCCGGACGAGCGGAAGAAGATCAGCGTGGAGGAGGCCCTGGAGCAAAACAGTTTTGCAAAAATATATCTGATGATAGGCATCAATGAGATGGGAACCGGTACGGTGGAGAGTTTTCTGGAAAAATATCAGGAGGTGGTGAATCATCTCCGGGAACTGCAGCCGGACGCTGTCATCTACCTGCAGGCCATTATGAAGGTCACTGCGGAGCGGTCGGCCCAGGGAGATTATATCACCAATGAGGGCATTGCCGCACGTAATGAAGGAATCGCCGGCATAGCGGACAACGAGAAAATCTTTTTTCTGGACGTGAACCCGCTGGTCTGCGACGAGACAGGCGGAATGGTGCCGGATTATACCTTTGACGGCGTTCATCTGAAAGCAAAGTATATTCAGATCTGGAAAGATTTTTTGAAAACTCACGCAATATCTTCTTGACTGTTGTGCGGTGAAATATTATGATAGGAATGGGTTGCTGACGGCGCTGCCGGGGCAGCCTTTTTCTGTGCGCAATGTGTCTTGCTGCAGGAGACGACACTTATCTGCAGACAGGAGACAGACGCATAACGGAACTGGAAACAGTATCCGCCCCTGGAATGCCCAGAGAACTTGCGGACGATGAACCTGCGGCCGGAAGTACTCTGCAGGGAAAGGGCATGGAAGGGTCGGATACGGAACTGGAAACAGTATCCGCCCCTGGAATGCCCAGAGAACTTGCGGACGATGAACCTGCGGCCGGAAGTACTCTGCAGGGAAGAGGCATGGAAGGGTCGGATACGGAACTGTAATTAGGAGAAAACACATGAAAGAAAAAACGAGAAACACACCCGTTGAAAAGGGCATCGGCGATACCTGCATCTATGATGCGAAGAGCCTGGGGGCGCCGAAAGTCGTGGTGTTGGGGCTGCAGCATATGTTTGCCATGTTCGGCGCCACCATACTGGTACCCATGCTGACAGGGCTGGACGTGTCCACCACATTGCTGTTTGCCGGTCTGGGCACTTTATTGTTTCATTTTCTGACAAAGGGTAAGGTGCCGGCTTTCCTGGGTTCGTCCTTTGCTTTTCTGGGGGGATACGCGGCCATTGCGCCCATGATGGACAATGCGGGCAATGCCTTGGACAATTCGAAGCTGCTCCCATACGCCAGTTTCGGCGTGGCCTGCGCGGGGCTTGTGTATCTGCTGCTTTCCCTTCTGATCAAAGTATTCGGTACCGGCAGGGTAATGCGGTTTTTCCCGCCCATTGTGACCGGACCCATCATCATTGCCATCGGGCTGACCCTGTCCCAGTCTGCCATTGACAACTGTTCTGCGGACTGGCTCATTGCCATTGTGGCCATTGCCTTGGTGATTGTCTGCAATATCTGGGGAAAGGGAATGGTAAAAATCGTTCCCATTATAATCGGTGTCATCGGTTCTTATGTGCTGGCGGCAGTGACAGGCAGGGTGGATTTTACTGCGGTGAAGGAGGCGGCCTGGGTGGGGCTTCCCATTCATTGGGAACGTACGGCTTTCTGGGCATTATCGGAGGGGGATACCTCTCTTCTGATCACTTCCGTGATTACCATCATGCCTATCGCCCTGGCCACTATTGTAGAGCATATCGGAGATGTTTCCGCCATATCTTCTACAGTGGGGAAAAATTACATTAAGGAACCCGGCCTTCACCGGACGCTGCTTGGGGACGGACTGGCTACCATTATGGCATCTCTGTTCGGGGCCCCTGCCAATACCACATACGGAGAGAATACAGGCGTGCTGGCGCTGACAAAGGTGTTTGATCCGCTTGTGATCAGAATCGCGGCGCTGTTTGCTATCCTGTTTTCCTTCTCGCCGAAATTTGCGGCCATTATCGGCTGTATGCCCACTGCTACCTGCGGAGGCGTGTCGCTGGTGCTTTACGGTATGATTTCTGCTGTAGGTGTGCGCAATATTGTGGAAACCCAGGTGGATTTTGCGAAGAGCCGAAATGTTATCATTGCAGCGTTGATCCTTGTACTGTCTATCGGCATCAACTACAGTGCGGCAGGATCTGTGGGATTTGCAGTGGGCGATTTGAGCATCCGTTTTTCCGGAATTGCAGTGGGCGCGCTGACGGGAATCATCCTGAATGCGGTTCTGCCCGGAAAGGACTATCTGTTTGACGACGACAATCCCAGGCATACCGGGGTTGACTTTGCGGTTCGGGGGAACAACGGTAAGCACAGGTAACGGATTCGGGTTTTTCAGGCAAAACACGCTTTGGGCTGCCGTGAAGAATGCAGCCCGGTTTTTGAAAATGCTGAATTTGCAGGGGAGAATGATAGGCTATGAAAGTCATTGACATGCACTGCGATACCTTGAGTGCGCTTTTGAAACAAAAGGAAAAGGGGATGCCCGGGGAACTGCGGCGCAACGGGTTCCATGTGGATTTGCTGCGGATGAAGGAGAGCCGTTATCTCATCCAGAATTTTGCCATGTTTGTGGTTTTGGAGGGAGCGGGGGACCCCTGGGAACGGGTGCAGGAGCTGTACCGTTATTACAGCGAGGAACTGGAGAAGAACCGGGATATCCTTGCACCGGTGCTGAAGTTTTCGGATATTGAGGAAAATGAGGCCCGGGGGAAGCTCTCTTCTCTGCTGACGGTGGAAGAGGGCGGCGTCTGCAGGGGGGAGCTGGAGAAACTGCGGGAACTGCACCGTATGGGCGTTCGAATGATTACACTTACATGGAATTTCGATAATGAAATCGGTCATCCCAATTTTGACCCGGGGCGGATGCAGCAGATGGGGCAGGTTATGAAGGAATGGAAGGAAGCTGCCGAGGGAACGCCGGAAAGGGAAGAGAAGCGGCAGGCGGCACAGCTTTTTGCAGATGCCTGGCATCACACACCGAACCTGAAAGGGGGACTTACCGAAAAGGGACGGGAGATGGTGACGGAAATGGAGAGTCTGGGCATCATTCCGGATGTTTCCCATCTGTCGGATGCGGGTTTTTACGATGTGCTGCAGGTGACAAAGAAGCCTTTTGTATCCAGTCATTCCAATGCCAGGGCTGTGTGTCCCAGTGTGCGGAATATGACGGACGACATGATACGCAGGCTTTCCGAACGGGGCGGGGTCATGGGCCTGAATTTCTGCGCGGATTTTCTGGAAGAAAAGCCCCTGGGAGAGAAGAATCCCGGAACCATAGAGGCCGTTGTCCGTCATGCCAGGCATATGGCGGATGTGGGCGGTATCGAGGTGCTTGGCCTGGGGAGTGATTTTGACGGCATTGACACCCATGAAGAGCTGCCCGGCGTGCAGGCCATGGAGCGGCTGTGGGACGGACTTCACCGGGCAGGGTTTTCCCAGGATGCACTGGACAGGATTTTTTACGGAAATGTGCTGCGGGTATATCGGGAGACGCTGGGGTAGAAGCAGGAGCCTGAAGGTACAAGGAAAACCGGTGATATCATGGGCTGCTATGACAGGACCGGGATTTCGGAAGGAATGCACCGAAAACCATAAGCATGGAAAGCTTAAAAAGGTATCAGAAATTTAAGATAAGGTACAGCAAACAGAAAGGAGATAACACATGTACGATTTTTCGATTGGCGTTATGTTGGAGTCTTTCCGGATTCCTTTTCCGGAAGCGCTGAAAAAGGCAAGGGAGATGGGGGCCGCAGGTATTCAGGCCTATTCCACCTACGGGGAGCTGGCGCCGGAGAACCTTACGGGGGCGAAGCGGCGTGAATTTCTGGACATGGTGAAGTCCGAGGGCCTGGTGATATCCGCTCTCTGCGGGGACCTGGGGAAGGGCTTCCATAACAGGGAACAGAATCCGGGTCTGATTGAGAAATCCAAAAGAATTCTGGATTTGGCCAGGGAACTGGAGACGGATATCGTGACAACTCATATCGGTGTGGTGCCTTCGGACCCAGGGCATGAGCGGTACAAGGTCATGCAGGAGGCCTGTTTTCAGCTTGCGGAGTATGCGGATTCCCTGAAGGCACATTTTGCCATTGAGACAGGGCCGGAGACTTCCGCAGTGCTGAAAGGATTTCTGGACGGGCTGCATTCCACCGGGGTTGCGGTGAACCTGGATCCGGCGAATCTGGTGATGGTGACCGGAGACGACCCGGTGCAGGCAGTATACAATCTGAAGGATTATATCGTGCATACCCATGCCAAAGACGGCAGGCGCAATTTCTATCGGGATCCGGAGGAGGTTTACGGTCTGGTGGAGGCGGAAATGCTGGCCAGCCCATCTTTTGTGGAGCTGCCGCTGGGAACAGGCGGGGTAGACTTTGAGAATTACCTGAAGGCACTTGACGAAATCGGATATCATGGCTTCCTGACCATAGAGCGGGAAGTGGGTGAGGAACCGGAGAAAGACATCCGAACGGCGGTGGAGTTTTTAAAGCACTTTATCGGCAGGAGCTAAGGACAGAGCGAAGAGCCGGGGCAAGCGGAGAGAGCCG
Source organism: uncultured Acetatifactor sp. (assembly GCA_910587555.1). Lineage (GTDB taxonomy): Bacteria > Bacillota > Clostridia > Lachnospirales > Lachnospiraceae > Acetatifactor. The sequence goes on along the minus strand of CAJULV010000015.1, from coordinate 16,259 downwards.
GGGACAGGGCAGAAGAACCAGGGCAAGCTGAGGGACAGGGCGGAAGAGCCAGGGCAAGCCGAGAGAGCCAGGAACAGGGCGGATGCCTTGGGCATAACAGAGGAGAGAACGTATGCAGTATGCAGTGAGCGTTTACAGTTTTATGCAGTACCTGCGGGAGGGAAGGCTGACGCCGATTTCCTGCATTGCAAAGGCAAAGGAGCTGGGCTTTGATGCCATTGAATTTGTGGATTTTGTATTTCCCGGGGAGGAAAAGCCGGAGGAATATGCGGCGAAGCTCCGGGCAGAAGCGGACAGGGTGGGGCTGGCCATCTCCAACTTTGCCGTGGGGGCGGATTTGCTTGAGGGAAGCGGAGGAGATTTGGAAGCGGAGACTGCCGCTCTGAAGCGGAAAGTGGATATCGCCGCCAATCTGGGCTGTCAGACAATGCGGCATGACGTGACAGGGGGACCGAAAAACCGTACTTATCGGGGATTTGACAATTATCTGGAGCGGATGGCATCAGGGTGCCTTGCCGTGACGGAATATGGGGCGGAGAAGGGGATCCGCACCATGACGGAGAATCACGGCTTCTTTTCCCAGGACAGCAGGAGAGTGGAAAAGCTGATTAACGCCGTGGCCCATGAAAATTTCGGGCAGCTGGTGGATATCGGCAATTTCCTGTGTGCGGATGATAACCCGGTGACTGCGGTGGGGAGATGTGCGCCCTATGCATTTTATGTCCACATCAAGGATTTTATTGTGAAGAGCGGTCAGGAACCCAATCCGGGGGAGGGCTTTTTTCTCTCCAGGGGAGGGAATTTCCTGCGGGGAACCATCATCGGCCATGGAGATGTGCCTGTGCTGCAGTGCCTGCGGGCTCTGAAGCGGACAGGCTATGACGGTTATCTGTCCATTGAATTTGAGGGGATGGAAGACTGTATCCAGGGAATTTCCGTGGGATTGGCGAACTTGAGGCGATATGCGGAAATGGCCGGCTGACAGACGGTAAAGCGGGTCCCATGCAATGGTCGTCCAGGTAGTGGTGATTGACGCTGATATCATGGTTTGCGGCCTGAAAAAGGAAATGTGCCGAAAGACGGAGCTGCTTTTCGGGCGTGGGCTTCACAGCATGGCGAAGAAACCGGAAACCGGAGGAAAGCGGAACCGGAATCGAAGGAAAAACAAAACAGGAGGATACTATGGAACTATTAGAGTTGAAAAGACATGCCAACGATGTCCGCAAGGGCATTGTGGCGGCAGTACACGGGGCAAAAGCAGGGCATCCGGGGGGATCCCTGTCTGCAGCGGATATTTTTACCTATCTTTATTTTGAAGAATTGAACATCGACCCGAAGAATCCGAAGATGGAAGACAGAGACCGTTTTGTCCTTTCCAAGGGGCATACGGCGCCGGGACTGTATTCGGCATTGGCCAACAGAGGGTATTTCCCGGTGGAGGATCTGCCCACTCTGCGTCATCTGGGGTCCTATCTCCAGGGACATCCCTGCCTGCAGCATGTGCCCGGGGTGGACATGTCCTCCGGTTCCCTTGGCCAGGGAATCTCTGCAGCGGTAGGAATGGCCATGGGGGCAAGGCTTTCAGGCAGGGACTTCCGTGTCTATACCCTGTTGGGAGACGGGGAAATTCAGGAGGGCCAGGTCTGGGAGGCGGCCATGTTTGCGGGCCACAGAAAACTGGACAACCTGGTAGTCATCGTGGACAACAACGGGCTGCAGATTGACGGACGCATCGACGATGTCTGTTCGCCCTATCCGATTGATAAAAAATTCGAAGCGTTTAACTTTCATGTGATTTCCTTGGAAGACGGCAACGATATGGAACAGATCCGGGCGGCTTTCGCAGAGGCAAGGGCAACAAAAGGAATGCCTACCGCCATAATTGCCCACACCCTGAAGGGGAAGGGCGTATCCTTCATGGAGGGCAAGGCGGACTGGCACGGAAAAGCGCCCAATGACGCGGAGTACGAAATCGCAGTGGCCGATCTGGAAAAGATTGCGGCGGAATTAAAATGAATCCGGAAAACAGCAAATGGCCGAACAGAACCCGGAAGAACAGGCGGTTCTGAACCAGGGACGGGAATGGTTTTTCCCGGACCCGGCACAATTCGGATCTTTGCGGAACTTATAGGAGAAAGGTGAAATAGAATGGCAGACGTAAAAAAGATAGCGACCAGGGAAGCCTATGGAAATGCCCTGGCGGAATTTGGAGAGTCTTACCCCGAGCTGGTGGTACTGGACGCGGATCTGGCAGCGGCCACCAAAACAGGCGTATTTCAGAAAAAGTATCCGGAGCGCCACATTGACTGCGGTATCGCAGAGGCAAATATGATGGGAATTGCGGCGGGGCTGTCCCTGACGGGAAAGATTCCGGTGGCAAGTACTTTCGCCATGTTTGCGGCAGGACGCGCCTTTGAACAGGTGCGAAATTCCATCGGATACCCGCATTTGAATGTGAAAATCGGAGCCACTCATGCGGGCATCACCGTGGGCGAGGACGGTGCTTCCCATCAGTGCAATGAGGATATCGCCCTGATGCGGACGATTCCGGGGATGACCATACTGAATCCCGCCGATGCGGTAGAGGCAAGGGCCTGTGTGAAGGCGGCTCTGGATTTTGAAGGGCCTGTGTACATGCGATTCGGCCGTGCGGCGGTTCCTGTGATTAACGACAGGGATGACTACAAATTTGAAATCGGAAAGGGGCAGGTACTTCGGGAAGGGAAGGATGTGACCATCGTGGCGACAGGCATCCTGGTGAACTCTGCCCTGGAGGCCGCGGAGAAACTGGCGGCAGAGGGCGTAGACGCGGAAGTAATCAATATCTGCACCATCAAACCCCTGGATAAGGAACTCATTGCGGCAAGCGCCAGGAAGACCGGAAAGGTGGTTACAGCGGAAGAGCATACCATCATCGGGGGCCTGGGCGGCGCAGTGTGCGAGGCACTTGCAGAGACCTGTCCTGTTCCCGTGTGCCGTATCGGTATTGAGGACGTGTTCGGCGAGTCCGGTTCCGCGGAGGCGCTGATAGCCAGGTACGGCCTGGACGGTGAGGGCGTTTACCGCAAGGTGAAGTCCTTCCTGGCATAAGGCAGGGAATTTTCGGCAGGGGCATGTATGAAAGATCGCACGACGGGCCATGGAAAGGTATGCCCACTGAAGGGTGGTCCGGTAGGTGGAAGCAGGCATACCCGCCGAAGGGCGATTCGGGAGGAGAGACAGGTATACCCGGGAAATGTCATGGAAAGACATACCCGCGGAAGGGCGATGCAGCAGGAGAAAGCAGGCATGCCCGCCGAAGGGTGGTCCGTCAGGAGAAAGCATGCATACCCGCGGAAGGGCGATGCAGCAGGAGAAAGCAGGCATGCCCGCCGAAGGGCGATTCGGGAGGAGAGACAGGTATGCCCGGGAATTGCCACGGGGGCAGGTCAGGGAAAGGATGTCCGGAAGCGGACAGAGGCGTTCAGATAAGGCAGAGAGGTAACAATTTCATGGCGAAATTATATATTAACGAAAAAAAGGATATGGGATACATTAACCCGGAAATTTATGGACATTTTTCCGAACACCTGGGCAGGTGTATCTACGAGGGGCTGTTTGTGGGGGAGAATTCCGAGATTCCCAATAAAAACGGCATGCGTACGGATGTGGTGGAGGCACTGAAAGCGCTTTCCATCCCTGTGCTGCGCTGGCCCGGCGGCTGTTTTGCGGACGAATACCACTGGATGGACGGCATAGGTCCGAAGGAAGACCGTAAGAAGATGGTCAATACCCACTGGGGCGGCGTGACGGAGGATAACAGCTTCGGCACCCATGAATTTTTCGAGCTTTGTGAGCAATTGGGCTGCAAGACATATATCAACGGCAATGTGGGGAGCGGTACCGTGAAGGAAATGTCAGAGTGGGTGGAGTACATGACCTTTGACGGCGTGTCGCCCATGGCGGAGCTTCGCCGGAAAAACGGCCGGAAGGAGCCATGGAAGGTGGATTATTTCGGTATTGGCAACGAAAACTGGGGTTGCGGCGGCAATATGACACCGGAGTATTACGCCAATCTCTACCGCAGGTACCAGACCTATGTGCGCCACTACCAGAAGGCCGCACCCATCCGAAAAATTTGCGGCGGTCCCAATTCCGGCGATGTCAACTGGACCAGGAAGGTACTGGAGACCTGTTTTGCGGAGCCGGGCGGAAAGAATGCAGGAGGCTTTATGGATGGATTGTCCCTGCACTACTATGTGGTGGCCGGCAATTGGGAACACAAGGGAAGCGCAGCGGAGTTCGGCCGGGAGGACTGGTACAGGACCCTGCATAAGGCACTGTACATGGAGGAGCTGATTCAACGTCACGGCGCCATTTTGGACCAGTATGATCCGGACAGGAGGATCGGCCTTATCGTGGACGAGTGGGGGGACTGGTTCGATGTGGAAATCGGCACAAATCCCGGCTTTCTGTATCAGCAGAACACCATGCGGGACGCGCTGGTGGCGGCGGTGAGCCTGAATATTTTCAACAGGCACTGCGACCGTGTGAAGATGGCCTGCATTGCACAGATGGTAAACGTACTCCAGTCCGTGATTCTCACGGAGGGAGAGAAGATGCTGAAGACTCCCACCTACCATGTTTTCCATATGTATAAAAAGCATCAGGGAGCCAGGCTTGTGGAGAGCAGCCTGTCCGGTGAGGGTACCGCAGGGGTGGAGGATTACAGAGTGCCTGCCCTGCAGGAATCCGTGTCCTTGCAGGCGGATGGTTCTATTCTGGTGACGCTGGCAAATCTTTCCGCAGAGGATGCCTGCCCGGTGGAGCTGCTGCTCACGGAGAGGAAGCCGGAGACCGTGAAGGCTTCCATTCTCACCAATGAGATGCAGGCCCACAATACCTTTGAAGAGCCGGATAAGGTGAGGGAAGAGGCGTTTCATGATGTGGCGCTGACGGACCGTGGCGTGAATTTTACCATTCCGGCCTGCAGTGTGGTGAGCCTGGAAATCCGGTAGGAGGCGGGAACGGGCTGTCGCATAGGTAGCAAATACAGAGTTTGAGAACGGTCTGTCGAACAGATGGCAAATACAGAGTTCGAAAACGGCAGAATGAACGGAAATGTTTGTTCTGCCGTTTTCTTGTGGGAATTGTGGGAATACACCCCTCTTCATAGCTCCGTTTCGCTTGTTGCCATGGATAAGCTGGCAGTGTGATTTTGCCTGAAGCGTGTTTGAAAGTTCCTTCCTGCTATCTGCGGAAAGCCATTTTGGCGCATGGGCTGGGAATTTTTTGTAAAAAGATGTTCGAAAAAACTGTCGGGAACATCTCAGTTTCGCTTGACATTGTCTGGCGTATGAATTATGATGTTTTTATAAAAGCACATCGGGCAGGAGTTCCGGCAGCTTTTTCAAATCATAGAATGCTTGTGTATTTCTGAGGTTAATGGCGTTTCGGCCGTTTTTCAGTGATTAAGAATTGCATAGAACCGGAACAGAAAAGCTTTTACTATTTGATGGGGAGTAGGACGGGAGAAGGTAAAAGAAAGGGGTATGGGTATGACATTGACAAGCGAAGATTTACAGGCTATTTCAGGAATTGTATCAGGAGTGGTTTCAGGTTTATTAGAGCCGATATACCAGCGTCTGGACAGGCTGGAAGAACGCATGGACAGGCTGGAGGAGCGCATGGACAGGCTGGAGGAGCGCATGGACAGGCTGGAAGAGCGCATGGACAGGCTGGAGGAGCGCATGGACAGGCTGGAGGAGCGCATGGACA
>CAJULV010000015.1:0-10402 GCA_910587555.1 uncultured Acetatifactor sp. | reverse complement strand
GCTGGAGGAGCGCATGGACAGGCTGGAGGAGCGCATGGACAGGCTGGAAGAGCGCCAGAATCGGACGGAAGCAAGGTTTGACAGGGTGGAGGAGAATCAGAAGGTCATGATGTTCAGGCAGAACCATATGTCCAGGAAGCTGGAAGACCTGCAGCTTGATTTTAAAGTTGTTCAAAGGGATATAGGGCGTAAAGTTCACAACCTTGACGATCAAATGGAGACGGTTATTGTAGTGATGAAGGCAAATGAGCTATTGCCGCAGTAGAAAGATCTATACTTGAAGGCAGGGGACCGGGGACGGCCGGAATCCGGGCAGGAAAGGAGAAAGACAGGTTATGGCAGTTACATTTACTTCGGAGCAGCAAAGGGCCATTGATCTGCATGGCTGCAACATTCTGGTTTCAGCGGCGGCAGGGAGCGGCAAAACTGCCGTATTGGTGGAACGTATCGTGCAGATGGTATGTAATGAACGAAATCCAGTAGATATTGACAGGCTGCTGATTGTTACATTTACCAATGCGGCGGCGGCGGAGATGCGGGAGCGCATTGCGGCAGGTATTTCAAAGCGGCTTACGGAATGTCCGGAGTCCGAGCATATCCAGAGACAGGCAACCCTGCTGCATAACGCCCAGATTACCACCATAGACAGCTTCTGCCTGTTTCTGCTGCGGAATCATTTTAATGAGATCGGTCTGGACCCGGCATTCCGGATTGCGGACGAGGGGGAAATAAAGCTGATGCAGCAGGAGGCCCTGGCAGAACTGATAGAGGATTCTTATGCGTCCGGAAGTGAGGATTTCCGTTTCTGCGTGGAGTATTTTTGCCCGGGAGGAAAGGAGAGCGTGCTGGAGCAGCATATTTTGAACCTGTCCCGCTATGCCGCCAGCTTCCCCTGGCCTGCGCGCTGGCTGGAGGAGAGAAAGAATGATTACAGCGCGGCATCGGTGGAGGAAATGTGCGGCAGCCCTTACGGGCGGTATCTGACGGGGCATTTGCGGCAGATGGTCTCCGGATGTGTGGAGAAGCTTGCCAGGGTGCGTGCCCTGTGTGAGGAACCTGACGGGCCTTATATGTACGGCGAACTGGTGGACGGGGAACTGGAGCAGCTGGAAGGGTTGCTTTCCTGCGGATCCCTGGAAGCGTATGCGGTAAAGCTTCCGGCGGTGAAATACGGCAGGCTTCCGTCGAAGAAGGATGACAGTGTCTCCCAATGGAAACGGGAAGCGGCAAAGGAAATGCGTGCCGGAGTGAAGGACAGCATCAGGGAGATGGAGGAGCGGTTCTTTGCCACGACGCTGGAACTGGCGGCGAGGCAGGGCAGGGCGTGCCTGAAACCGGTGACCACGCTGATCGACCTGGTGCTGGACTTTGACAGGCGTATGCAGGAGAAAAAGCAGGAAAAAAAAGTAATCGATTTTTCCGATATGGAGCATTATGCCCTGGATATTCTGCTGGACGCGGAAGGGGAAGAAATACGCCCCAGTACCGTGGCAAAAGAATATCGGCAGCATTTTGCCGAGATATTGACGGATGAGTACCAGGACAGCAATCTGGTGCAGGAGTATCTGCTGAAGGCAGTTTCAGGTGAAGAGGACGGGCGGTTTAACCGATTTATGGTGGGGGATGTAAAGCAGAGCATTTATAAATTCCGACTGGCAAGACCGGAGCTGTTTCTGGAAAAGTATGAGACATATGAACATCAGGCTCCCGCATGCCAGAGGATAGATCTGGCAAAGAACTTCCGCAGCCGTGTACAGGTGGTGGATGCCGTGAACGATGTGTTTGGGCGGATGATGAGTACGGAGGTGGGCGGAATTGCATATGACCACAGGGCGGCACTGTATGCGGGCGCGGCTTATCCGGAAAATGACGGATGTGTCAGTGAACTGATATTGGTGGATAAACCGGATAAAGATGATGAACTGAGTGCAAAACAGGCGGAAGCGCTGGCCATTGCCCGTAAAATAAAGTCGCTGCGGGAAGGGTTTCCGGTGACAGACAGGGCAGGCGGGGGAGAAAGGCCTGCGAAATACGGGGATATGGTAATTTTGCTGCGAACCAACAGCGGCTGGGATGAGGAATTTAAGGAAGTGTTGGAGCAGGAGGGCATTCCGGTATATATTACTTCGAAAACCGGATATTTTGCGGCAGTGGAAGTACAGGAGCTGCTGCAGCTTCTGCGGGTACTGGACAATCCCTGTCAGGATATTCCGCTGTTTGGTGTGATGAAATCGGTTTTCGGAGGTTTTACGGAAGAGGAGGCGGCAAGGATCCGCAGCCATGTAAAGGAGGGCAGCCTCTATGAAGCGCTGAAGGCGTTTGCAGTGGATTATGGGGGATATGAGGGCGGAAAGGACGGTATATGCAGCAGCCCGGGAGCGGAGAACGGTGACGGGAGCGGAGACGTACAGGGAGTGGTATCGCCGCGGTGCCATGAGGAATCAGGCGCGGCGGGGACCGATACGGGAAAGGGCGAAGAAAACGGGAAGACAGCGGCGGAACAGGGAAATCAGGAGGAAGGAGAGGCGTTGGACAGGAAGCTTCTGGGGCAAAGGGCGGCGGCTTTCCTGCAGATGATTGCTTCTTACCGGGCATGCACGGTATATCTTCCCATTCGAGAGCTGCTGACTAAGCTGATCAATGATTTCGGCTATCTGGAGTATGTGACAGCGCTGCCCACAGGAAGCAGGAAGCGGGCAAATGTGGAGATGCTTCTGACGAAGGCTTCCGATTTTGAGAAAACCAGCTATTTCGGCCTATTTCATTTTATAAGGTATATGGATCAGCTTGAAAAATACGACGTGGACTACGGCGGGGCGGAGGAGCTGGACGAGAATGCGGATGTAGTGCGCATCATGAGCATCCATAAGAGCAAGGGGCTGGAGTTTCCGATTACTTTTGTAGCGGGCATGGGCAAGCGTTTTAATATGCAGGACGTGAACCAGTCCCTGATACTGGATATGGATATGGGGCTGGGTACCGACTATGTGGATCCGGACAGACGTATCCGCAATAAAACGCTGCGAAGGACAGCCCTGTCCAGGAAGCTGCGGGAGGAAAGCCTGGCGGAGGAGATGAGGCTGCTCTATGTGGCAATGACCCGTGCCCGTGAGAAGCTGGTTATGACAGGGGTTGTGGAGAATGCCCGGGAAAAGTGGGAACGGCAGTCAGAACTTGGGGGAGGAAGGCTGACGTACCTGGACTTCATGGAGGCGGGCAGCTTCCTGGATTTCCTGTTTCCGGTCCTGCCCGGAACCAGCGTGGAGGTGTCTGTGGCCGAACGGGAGGAAGCGGCCGTGGGAGAAATCAGGGAACAGCTGCAGCTGTCAGGAAGAAGGGAAGCTTTGGCGATTGCGGTGCAGCAGGAAGATTCCGAGGCGGAACGGAATCTCAGAAGGTGCCTGAATGCCGTATATCCCTATGCTATGCTGTCGGATCTCTATACGAAGACAACGGTGTCGGAGTTGAAAATTGCCGCCATGGCGGACCGGGATGAGGCAGCTTACCATACTTTTGAGGAGAAAGAGATACAGCCCTATATTCCCGGCTTCAGGAGGGAAGAGGAGAAAGTCAGCGGACCTGTACGGGGAAATGCGTACCACAGGGTGATGGAACTGCTGGACTTCGATGCCGTTATGAAGTGCCTTGGGGGAGAAGACAGGGGAGCGGATTTGCATTTGTTTTCCGCAGTGCAGGCATTCCTGGAGAAGGAAGTAGCGGAAAAGCGCCTTACAGAGGAATATTTCCGGGCAGTGAATATACGGAAAATTGCCCATTTTCTGCGTACTCCGCTGGCAGCCCGTATGTATAAGGCGCAGCAGGGCGGTAAGCTGTTTCGGGAGCAGCCCTTTGTACTGGGTATTGACGCGCGCAGGCTGAAAAGCGGATTCCCGTCTACGGAGACAGTCCTCATTCAGGGAATCATCGATGTGTTTTTTGAGGAAGAGGACGGCCTGGTTTTGCTTGATTATAAGACGGATTCCGTGGCTTCCATGAAGGAATTGTGGAACCGCTATGAAACCCAGCTGGATTATTACCGGGAGGCAATTTGCAAGATATACGGAAAGCCGGTGAAAGAGCGGATATTGTATTCTTTTCATCTGGAGGAATATTCGCTATGAAGAAAGGACTTTGACGGCGGGACAGGCGGAAGGCGGCGCTTTGCGCACACCAGCCTCCTCCGTCCCGCAGGCCGAAGTGTATTCTGGGCAGAACAGACCTATCAAGGGGACGGCGCCGCATTTGCCGTTCCGGCATTATACCGCAGCTGCCGTATTTTGTGCTTCTGCCTCCTCGGGAAAATAAATTTCATACCATACTAGAAAGGCATACACTGCCCACAGCTTGCGGTTGGTATTGCCCCGTCCGCAGCCGCGCCCGGTCATCAGTTCATCCAGGGCTTCCCGGTGAAAGAATTTCTCGGCGGCAGGGGAGTGGAAAGTGCGGATGATATGTTCGGAGCCTGTTTCCGAACTCAGGAAATGTCCCAATGGTACCGGAAATCCCAGTTTTCTGCGATTGGAACTGGCAGCGGGCAGATGGCGGGCGGCAACCTGACGGAACAGATATTTCGACACCTGTTTCTTCTGTTTAAATTGCGGGGGCAGATAGCGGGCTGCTTCAAACACTTCTTTGTCCAGATAAGGAACCCGCAGTTCCAGGGAGTGAGCCATGCTCATGCGGTCCGCCTTCTGCAGGATATCACCCGGAAGCCAGTGGAGCAAGTCTATATACTGCATGCGGCTGGCGTCATCCAACTGGCCGGCATCTGCATAGTCTTTTGCCAGAAATGCCTGAGGGGAGAGGGCCTGGGTTTTGGTTTTCAATAACCGGTTTCTCTCTTCGGCGGTGAAAAGATTCGCATTTCCGATGAAGCGTTCTTCCACAGACATACTGCCGCGGATGAGGAAGCTTCGCCCCCGCATATCCGGGAGACGCTTGGCAAGGCCGGCAATTCCTTTTCGAAGGAGCGAAGGAAGCTTCTGGTACAGATGCAGCGCATTGGGTTCGCAGTAGATGCAGTATCCGCCGAACAGTTCGTCGGCGCCTTCTCCGGAGACTACCACTTTTACCTGACGGGCGGCTTCCCGGGAGAGAAAATACAAGGCTACTGCGGAAGGATCGCCGGAGGGTTCATCCATATGGTAGAGTACTTCCGGTACGGCATCCCAGAATTCTTTTTCGGAGATTTGCTTTCCGCTATGGGAAAGATGTAATTCTTCGGCCAGTTCTCTTGCGAACGGCATTTCGTTATAACGGCTCTGTCCCTTGCCGAAGCCTACGGTAAAGGTTTTGTTTCCTGTAAATTCTGCCGCAATCAGGCTGGAATCCACGCCGCCGGAGAGGAAGGAACCTACTTCCACATCTGCTGCCATGTGGGTTTTTACGGAATCTGAGATGGCCTGGTCCAGACGGGAAATCCAATTTTCCATGTCCGTATACGCATTTTTTTTACCGGTCCTTTTCCGGGGTTTGCTTGAGAAACGTTTCCCGTTTTTTTCTTCAGGCTTTTCGGAACAACCCGGATATAGTTCCGGTACAAAATACTCCGTCAGCTCCAGACAGGAAGTTTTTCGATCGTATTTCAGGAAATGTCCCGGTTTCAGCTGCCAGATATCCTGGAAAAAGGTTTTCTCCAAAGCGGAATATTGGAAGGAGAGATATTGCGCAAGGGCTTCCTGGTTTAACTTCTTTTTATAAGAAGGATGAGGGAGGATTCCCTTGATTTCCGAGGCAAAGACGAGACTGCTGTCTGTCAGGGCATAGTAAAAGGGCTTGATGCCGAAAGGGTCTCTTGCCGCATAGAGACGCCCGTTTTTTTCATCCCAGATAGCGAAGGCGAACATGCCGCGCAGATGTTCCGGCAGGGTATCGCCCCATTCCTCATAGCCATGGAGAAGAACCTCTGAGTCGCCCTGCGTGGAAAAGTGATGCCCGACAGCGATAAGCTCCCGGCGGAGTTCCTGATAATTGTAGATTTCCCCGTTGAACACCAGCACCAGGTCGCCGCTTTCATTTGCCATGGGCTGTACGCTTCCTTCCAGATCAATGATGCTGAGCCTGCGGAAGCCAAGGGCCGCGGTTTCCGACATCCAGCTTTTTCCCTGATCCGGTCCCCGGTGAATCAAAGCAGCCATCATCATTTCCAGGATATGTTCCCTGGAGAGCGGGGCTTTGGCTGAAGTAATGTTGTTTCGGTTTCTTTCTATAAATCCGCATATTCCACACATAATGCATAACTCCTTTGTACGATTTCCTTTGTCTGTCTTGTGGATATCAGTATAAAGGGGGGTTATTTCTTATGCATCACAAACGTGTTTCAAAAATGTATCCGGTTGTAAACTTTTATGGAAGTTATAGCCGGAAACGGTAAAGAGGAGCATAATTACAATTCCAGTATGATACATCTTCTGTGCCCCATTTCGTCGTCTTCAAAGGTTTCCAGCAAAATGCGCCTGCTCTGCGCATCGTACTCCATATTCAGGAGGTTCTGCACATTCTTGTACAGCAGGTGCCGCTCAGTGCCGTCTGCCGGGTAGAGGTACAGGTCTGCGGACTGGATATCCCAATAATTCCGGGTGGTATACGGAGTGGCGCCGCTGTCCCCTATGTAAGTGTTTTGGGTATTGGCTGTGCCCTGGGTTTCAACCGGCATGGTGCCGGCTGTCTGAATGAGCAAAGCCAGGATATCGCCGGATGCAAGCGGAATAAAGTCCCAAACCGGCTCGGAGAAGGTCAGGGGCTGGTAGTTGTCTTGAAGTGTGTTCATGTTTTTAACGGAGAGCGTGAGTGTATCCGGCATGTAATACAAAAGGTCGTTGTCGTTATCATATTGAAATTGAATATAGGGCATTCCCGTGTAGTTGAATAAATAAGCCATACTGTGACCGATATGATTCGGATCCAGAAGTTCCAGAATGGAAAGGTCGTCTTCCGGGTTAGTTTCGTTGAACTCTTTTCCAAGGAGGTATAGCCGGCCTTTTTCTCCGAAGCGAAGCCCTGTGGAAGCATTGATATCCGGCTCAACACCTTCGCCGGGGATTTTATACAGCAGATTTACGGAAATATCATCGGCGCTGTCATGGATAAAAGTCAGCAGGGCAGGAGAAGGGGACTCGGAATAGCTGCACAACTGTGCGTTCAGCACCTGTTCATCCACTTCGGCTTCGGTATATAACAGTTCGTCCGGCGGATAAAAGACGCTGTAGGAATCTGACGACTGCGTTACGGTCCAGTATTGTTCCCTGTCTGCAAAAGTATTCCTGCGGCAGTCGTATATGGGAACCAGGTGTTTTCCACCGGTGACAGTACCCGCCGCATCAAAGGTAACCCAGCGCCCGTCCGGGGAAAAGGAACCCTTCAACGGGTCGTCATTATGGATACCTTCATATAGAAGCCAGGGATCCTGGGAATCAAGGGAGCAAAGCCAGATGAAGCAGGTATCCCAGATTGTGGAGCGGATATAAACCAGCATTTGTGTCCCGTCAGGGGAGGGCAGGAGCTGGCTGATATAGAGATCGTCACACATTAGGTTGGGGTTTGCAGGCTCAAACCAGTCTTCCCAAAATCGGAAGAATTCGCCCATGGTATCATAAAAGCCGTAGCGGTAATCCACCTGTCTGTAAACCAGCTTTTCGTCGTCATCACGTTCGTCAAATGCGATGATATGAATTTCGTTTTCCCCGCAGCCTTCCAGGAATGCGCTTTGCATCAGCAGGTCGCGGGTGGTATAGGTGTAGGCGTATATCTTTTTTACAGTGAAATCTTTTGCAGGGTCCTGGGATTCCGCCGCTTCCGTGTCCGGCTGGGACCTGCTGAGCAGGAGTGTTTTTTCTTCCGGAGTGCAGCCTGTGAGGAGCAGGAGTGCGGTCAGGAACATAGGGAGGCGGAGACATATTCTCTTTTGCTGTTTTGCTGTGTGTATCATGCTGTTTTGTTTCCTTGTAAATTATTTTCAAGGCTTATTTGCATCTTTATTATGGAGATTTGACGGTATACTGACGCCGGTTTCCGCTTTCAGACGGATGTAAAATATGGTCTGTACGCCGGGTTTGCTTTTTACGCTGATTAAGCCGTTGTGTTCTTCCATGATTTTCTTGCAGATGGACAGGCCGAGGCCGGAACTTCCCCGTTCACGGGAGTAAGCCTTGTCTACCCGGTAAAACGGCTCGAATATTTTTGACTGTTCCTCTTTATCCAGCCCTTTTCCGCGGTTGCGGACAGCCAGCCATACATAGCTTTTTTTCCGGACGCCGTCCATGCGGATTGTAGTGTGGCTGTCGCCGTATTTGATGGCATTGTCCACCAGATTGATCAGCACCTGGCGCAGGCGCTCCTCCACACCCAGTACCCACAGGCTTTCCGGAAAATCAGTCTCAATCTGCATATCGTACCGTGCCGCCTTGATTTCCAATGTCTGGGCCACATTCCGGGCCGTATGGCTTAAATCCACCGGCACCCGTTTCATATAGATGCCCTTGTCGGACATTTCCAGAAGCTGCAGCACCATTTGATGCATCCGGGTACTTTCCTGCAGAATCTGATGCAGCCCCTGGTCGGTGAGATTTTTGTCCTCACCCTGGTCGGCTTCCATGAGCTGGGCATATCCCTGGATAGTGGTGAGGGGAGTTTTCAATTCATGGGTCATATTATTATAGAATTCCTGGCGGCTGCCCATAAGCCTGACAATCTGATCTTTGTCCGCCTGCATTTTTTTGAATTGGGAACCGATGGTTTCCAGCATTACGCTGAAGTTCCTGGACAGTTCGCCTATCTCGTCACGGCGTCCGGAATCTGCGAGCTGGGCCAGCATCTGCATATTTACCTCTTCCCGGGACAAATCACGCACAACCTGGCGGGAAATTTCGGTCAGCTTCCATACAGGTACCAGGAGCCTGTTGATAAAAAATGCCAGCAATAAGAAAATAAACGCAAATACGGCTGCGGTTGCCTGATAGACCAGACGCTCGCTTTGGTTTGTTTGAGAGAACATCTGGGAGAAGTCCAGGCGGTAACGTATGATGCCAAGGGTCCTGTCCTCAATAACCACCGGCATGGAAAAATAGACCAGCATGCTGTTGGAGTCCGGGTAGGTCATGGTTAAAGCAGCGTTTCCGGCCAGGGCCTGACGCAGGTCGTTTCCGCTTCCTTCCTGCTGAAGCTGAGTGCTGCCGGCGAGATACTGGCCGTCGGTGTCCAGTACACAGAAATTTCTCCCGCCCAAAGGTTCCAGCTCCTGGACAATATCTTCTGAAATCTGCAGGTATCCTTCGGCATCGTTATTGGCATTTTGGAGCATCAGGAGCTGGCGGATATATACGAGCGTGTTTTCCTGCCGATTCTGCAGTTCGCGTATAACCTGTTCTTCCGTATTCTGCTGAAGCCTGGCATGAATACTGCCGTAGAGGATACAGCCGCCTGCCACGAATACAGCCAGGAGGATCAGGGTCATCTGCCGTCGGATTCCGAGAAGGCAGGTTACTTTAAGCCGGGACATATTTGTACCCCACGCCGAAGACAGTCACCAGAGAGTCTTCCAGACCGGTTTTTTTACGAATGCGCTGTACATGGATGTCCACGGTCCTGGTATCGCCGGCAAAATCATAACCCCATATCTGATCCAGCAGCGCCGTTCTGGTAAATACCTGGCGGGGATGCTTCAGAAAACAGACCAGGAGTTCATATTCTTTGGGGGTCAGGCTTAATAGTACGCCGTCGCGATATACACAGTGCTCCCGCTCGGATATGGTCAGGCCACCGCAGGACAGCCGGTCGCCGGTGTCAGTTCCCTGGGATTTGTCAAAACGGCGCAGGATGGTTCGCACCCTGGCAACCACTTCCCGCAGGTCGAAGGGCTTGGTAATATAATCATCGGCGCCGGATTCCAGGCCGTAGAGCTTGTCCTCCACGTTGCCCCTGGCCGTAAGCATGATGATGGGAATCCGGTAGCGTTCGGTCAGCATCCGGCATACATCTACCCCGCTGATATCCGGCAGCATCCAGTCTAAAAGTATCAGGTCGGGAGGATCACTGCAGGCGGCGGAGAAGCCTTCGCTGCCGGTGTGGGCGCACTGTACCTGGAAGCCTTCCTTTTCGAAGCTGTATTTCAGGATGTCTGCAATGGGTTTTTCGTCTTCAATGATCAGGATTTTTCTGTCTTCCATCTGATGTTTCCTCGGTTTATATTTCTTTATTTAGTCTATAAGGTAAGTATAACGCGAATGTCTCGGAATTGTAAACAATCTGTATCTAAAAAGATGAAAAGACCGGAAAAGTGCAGAAATGTAAAAAAGTTCGCCTTATGTGCAAGTAAGGCGAACCTTTTTTTATAACATAAACTATTCTATACCATTTATCTGCACATTGCAAGCGGAATTTTTCCTTTTACATTTTTTGGCAGTTT
>CAJULV010000014.1:74379-74600 GCA_910587555.1 uncultured Acetatifactor sp. | reverse complement strand
TGATATTGCCGTATTCCGCCAGCTCCTGAAGCGGCGCCAGTAATGCCTGCATTGTCTGCCTCCTAACCCGGACATACCGGAGTCAAATTTGCCCTTTTGCCAAGATTTCACCGGGAAACGCTGTCCCTTGGGTTCCTGCTCCCCTTCGTCATATACGCCTGCCTTCGACGTTCCTGCTCTCCCCGCCCTGCGGCACGCTCACTTCCGGTTCCCTGCGTTCT
>CAJULV010000014.1:0-74279 GCA_910587555.1 uncultured Acetatifactor sp. | reverse complement strand
CCCTTATGCACTTCCGCGCTTTCAACGGCTCTGCTCTCCCCGCCCTGCGGCACGCTCACTTCCGGTTCCCTGCGCTCTCCCTTATGCACTTCCGCGCTTTCAACGGCTCTGCTCTCCCCGCCCTGCGGCACGCCCGCTTCCGGTTTCCTGCTCTCTCCCTTATGCACTTCCGCGCTTCCAACGGCTCTGCTCTCCCCGCCCTGCGGCACGCCCGCTTCCGGTTTCCTGCTCTCTCCCTTATGCACTTCCGCGCTTCCAACGGCTCTGCTCTCCCCGCCCTGCGGCACGCTCACTTCCGGTTCCCTGCACTCTCCCTTATGCACTTCCGCGCTTTCGGCACCCCTGCCTCCCTGCACCGATTTCTTCTCCTTCTTCGGGACGCTGCCTCCCTTTGGAGATGCGTTATACCGGTTCATGGCTGCGTCCGGACCCTCCGCAATTATCATGCGGATGGCATCTGCAGCCCTCCCCGCCGCCTCGTCCACGGACTCCCTGTCCTTCGCAGAAAACCGGCCCAGCACATAGTCCGCCAGATCCCATCCCGCAGGCTTCTCTCCCACTCCCATTTTTACCCGGATAAAAGTATCATGCCCCAGAACGGCTATGATGTTCTTCAACCCATTATGCCCGCCTGCGCTGCCTTTCTTGCGGATGCGTATCTGCCCCGGTTCCAGGCTGATGTCGTCGGAAATGACAATAAGCTCCGCCTCCTCGTCCACCTTATAAAAATTCACCAGCTCCCGTATGCTCTCGCCGCTTAGATTCATATATGTCTGAGGCTTGGCCAAAATGCATTTCTGCCCGGACACCATCCCCTTTCCGATGATTGCCCTATGCCTTTTCTCCAGAACGGAGATATTCTCCTCCGCCGCCAGCTTCTCCAGAACGCAGAAGCCAACGTTATGCCTTGTATTCTCATATTCTCTGCCCGGATTTCCCAGTCCTGCTATAATATACATTTTTATACTCCTGTCCCTACGCTGTTAACAATCCCGCCAACGCCTGCAGGGCGGCAGCAGCGACATACCGCAGCCCCCTGCAAAACCGCAGAAGCCGCCATGGCTTCGCCCTTCGGGATCTCCCTATTACAATCTACAATCAAACCCGGAATGTGTCAAGTAATCCCCTTCAGTTTTTCCGTTGAAAATATGTAACAATTCAGCGCCCTGTCTGAACCGTTGCGAAAATATTCCGGCATAACCGTTTCCGTGCCTAAATCGGTTGAAGGGATTTCCGCGTGTATAAAAAGGCTTCTGCAGGAAGATATCGTGCCTTTTCCGATATCCTTCCGCAAAAGCCAATGATTCGGCAGCTTTTCATGCCGCGCCGCTTTTATCTCCAAAGCCGGAAATCGGCGCCTCCAAGTCAAATTGCCGCCTCCATGGGACAGATTGTAAATGATCCTGTAGTCATGCCCTACCTGGTGAAATCATAAGTTAATTCCTTGCGTTTTGTCTCAATAATATAGTCTTCCTCATCAAGCTCATATAGAACAATTGTCAGAGTATGCTTGCCTTCAGGTATGGTAATACCATTGTATATAGACAGGTTCAGCACATTGTTTTCCAAACCTCCCTCGGATCCTTCAGTTTTGCTAATCCCTGGTTTTCCGCTAAGCCCGCTGATCTGTGTTTCATTATTCTCATAGTAAAACCCATCCAGCGATTTGTCGAATACCACCTTCAGCGACTTATCGCTCAAGACTGTCACACTGCTTATCTGGGGCCATTTATCCTCGTCCGGATCTGGGGCGGTATACGGAGGAATTTTCTCGTAGGTATAAAAATCCTCCCTGTTTTCCATGTTGTCCTCCGAGGCACAGCAGAACCATTGCCCCTCACGGACGCCCTGGACGGTGATATAATTTTTACCGTATCCCATCTCGATTCTCGTTCCGTTGGCATAAATCTGAGAGGGATCCTTGCCTTCGATGGTACCCTCTCCCTCTACCGTATCCTGAATCGCATAGTAGAGATAGCCCGCTTCGTTGGAGTTCACAGTGACCTTCACCGTATTCGTATCTGTCCACTCAAATTCCCAAACGCTGACCTGAGGCGCCTCCAAATCCAGATAGCACGTACCTTTCAGCTGTGTCCCGTCCTTCATATTGATCAATATGGTATAGGTATTATTGCCCTTGGGTATGGTTCCCCTCTTCATATACACACGGTAAGTCTTGTTATCCGAGGTCCTGACTTCTCCCAGTTCTGTCTCGTTCAGCGGGCAGCTTATATGAAACTGCTCCAGGGACAGTGCCTCCGAAGTAGCGGCTTCCAGCTCTATCTCAAAACCATAGAGAAATTCGCTGTCGTTCAGCCTCTCCGCAAACGCCTTGGCTCCCTTGATCGCACCCGCCGTCTCCTCATGGACATTGCTGCCAATGGAAAGGCTGTGTACCAGCGTGGATGCCCCCTCCGTATTGACGGCCACATAATACATGGTATAGGACATGCCGTCGGACAGGCCGGTCACAGTGATTGCATTCACATGCTGCTTCATCTCCGTTTTGATACCCTCACTGATAACATCCGCTTCCGTAGGTTCCGCCGCTTCGCTGACTTCCACCAGGGAAGCCTCCGCACGCGCCACACTCTGCCCGTTTTCCCTCAGAACATAATAAAAATAACCCGGTTCGTTGGAATTGTAGGTAATCGTGGCCTCAGTTGCACTGGTGCGGACAGCGTTAATGCCCGCGATCTGCGCGCAGTCCGTCCTGTAGGTAAACACCTTGGATATTGCCGTACCGTCGGCAAGGGTAATCTGTAAATCGTATTCCTGATCCCTGTAATAGGTCGTTGACAGGTCATAAACCATATTGTCCTCGGTAGACACGGACAGAATCGTCATGTCGGAACCGCCGCTGTTGCATATGATGCTGAACGCCTCCAGCGCAAGCGGCTGTTCCGTCTTCCGGTTCAAGGTGACCCGGATACGGCCGCTGCCCATAACCTCCACACTCTGAATCACAAATTCCTCCGTCCCCGGCGTTGAAGGCTCCTCCGTGGGCGCGGGTTCCTCCGTAGGCACAGGCGCTTCCGTAGGTGCAGGTTCCTCTGTGGGTACAGGCACTTCCGTAGGTGCAGGCTCCTCATCATCGTCCTCTTCCTCGTATTCCATCGCCCATCCTTGTTCGGCTCTCACCACGGCCTCGCTCCTTGCCTCCCTGCCTTCCTTCTTCCCGTACTCCCTGTAATGCCTGTAGGCAGCCAGTATGTCATCCCCAAAGGCCTCCTTCAAATCCTCGTACCTTCCGAGATAATCCACGGGGTCAAAGCCGGTGCCGCTGTCCCTGTGTTCAAAGGCTCCGTAGACAAGATAATGCTCAATATAGGCATCCCAGTCGTCCCCAAACGCATCCTGGAGATCCTGGTACATCTCCCTGTACTTAACTACATCAATCATCTCGTTCATTACCCGGCCCTCTGAAAGCCCAAATCTTTTGAAATGCCTTAACAGAGACGCCCTGTCATAGCCGAATGCGGCCTTCAGGTCCGGGTACATATCCGCATAGTAGTGTTCGTCAAAAACGTCTTCTATGCCTGCCGCTTCGGCGTAGCATGTACTGCCCAGCAATACGGCCGCCGCGACTATGGCAATGACCGCCCTCTTCCCTGTTTTTGCGGCTTTTGCCAGCCTTTGCCTGATTGTTTCCTTCATTTAGCTGCTGTTTACCTCCTTTATCGCTTTTTTAGAAACCGGTATACGGGCAATTTCCCTCAGGCTTTACAATATCTGCCACATGTTACCTTATCATAATGCTTTACCTTCCGGGTGTCAAGTAGCTGAAGCACCAATTTCCCCTTTAAAAACGAATATGGATTGTCCTTTACCGCTGCCATGAAATAAACAAATTTGTCCAAAAAAAGCCATGGATTTTTCGCCATGGCTTTTGGGGGATTCTAATGTCAATACCAATGCTGTCACGTCCTATTCCCCGTCCGGCTCCAACAGAGCCTTCTCGTAGCTTTCCAGAATCACCTTCTGGATTGCATCTCTGGCAGAGGAATTGATGGGATGGGCAATGTCCTTATATTCCCCATCTGCCGTCCTCTTGCTGGGCATTGCGATGAATAAACCCTTGTCTCCCTCGATTACCTTAATGTCATGTACTACAAATTCATCATCCAAGGTAATCGATACAACAGCCTTCATCCTGCCTTCCTTCGCAATTTTGCGTACGCGTACATCTGTAACCTGCATCTGCAAAACCCCCTTATTCAGGAATCTAAGACCGCCCCGTGTTACATTGTATATCTTTCATTCCGCTCCAGTACAATGCGGATATGACCACCCTCACCCACATAGTGGGAATCTGCCCGAATGGTGCTGTGGCTCTCCACAATACAGTTTTCAATGCATGTGTTGTCGCCGATATACACATCATTCAGTATGATTGAATTTTTCACACAACAGTTGTTTCCTATATAGCTTTTTTTAAATATCACGGAATTCTCCGCCAGGCCGTTCACGATACAGCCGCTGGAAATCAGGCTGTTCCTCACCCGGGCACCCACATTGTATTTCGCGGGAGCCAGGTCGTCAACCCTGGAATAGATGTCCGGGTACTGCTTAAAGAAATAATTCCTCACCTCCGGCTTCAGGAAGTCCATATTGGTGCCGTAGTAATCCTCCACCGAGGCGATATTTCTCCAGTAATCCCTTAACTGATAACCGAAAATCCTCCTTACATCCTTATAGCGGATTAAAATATCCCGCACAAAATCATATCTGTCCTCCTCCGCGCACTTCTCCACCATCTCAATCAGCTGGCGGCGGCGCAGAATATAAATGCCGCAGGAAATCACATTGGATTTGGCCCGCAGGGGCTTTTCCTCAAACTCCTCTATACGGCTTTCCTCATTCATCCTGATTGTGCCGAAACGCTCCAGGTTCGCGCCTTCTTCCATCTCACGGCAGGCTACCGTAATATCCGCCTTCTTCTCAATATGATACGCCAGCATCTTATTGAAATCCAGCTTGTACACCCCGTCCCCGGAAGCAAGCACCACATACGGTTCATGGCTGTTTTTCAGGAAATTCAGGTTCTGAAAAATGGCATCCGCCGTCCCCCTGTACCAGTTGCTGTTCTGCGCAGTCACCACCGGCGTAAAGGTATACAGCCCGCCCTGCTTGCGCCCGAAATCCCACCACTTGGACGAACTGAGATGCTCATTCAGGCTGCTGGCATTGTACTGAGTCAGCACCGCCACCCTCTGGATATGGGAATTGGACATATTGCTTAAGGTAAAATCAATGCTGCGGTAGCTGCCTGCGACCGGCATCGCACAGACCGCCCGATTTCGCGACAGCTCCCCCATCCGCCGGTTATTGCCGCCGGCTAAAATGATTCCGATTGCTCTCATAGCTGCTCACCTGCCTTAATCAAAGTCTTGCCGCCCGGAAGAGCACAATCCTGGTAATCCGCCCCGGTGGTGACGCCGAAGATAACCGAATTCTTTCCCACGGTGATGCCGTTGGGAATCACGCTCCGCTCACCCACCGTAACGATTCCGCGATTATAAATATGAGGGGCGGTATCATTCTCCGCCTCTTCCCCGATTCCCAGGCGCACATGGTTTCCCAGCCGGACCTCCTCCGCCACAATCGCCTTATACAGTTCACACTGATTCCCAATCTGCGTGTTATTCATAATGATGGAATCACGCACCACCGTGTCCTTCCCTATGGTAACCCCGCAGCCTATGACGGAATTGTACACCTTGCCGAAGACATCCGTCCCCTCGCCGATGATGCTGCGCTCCACCACGCTGTCACAGGAAAAATACTGCGGCGGCTGAATCTCGCTCTTGGTGTAAACCTTCCAGTATTCTTCATATAGATTAAACTCCGGTACGATGTCGATCAGCTCCATATTGGCTTCCCAATAGGACTGCAGCGTCCCTACGTCCTTCCAGTATCCCGTAAATTCGTAGGCATACATGGGGGTTCCCTTCCGATGGCAATAGGGAATAATATGCTTCCCGAAATCCAGGGCAGGCTGTCCCGCCATGGTAAGCAGCGCTCTCTTCAGCGTCTTCCAATTAAAGATATAGATTCCCATACTGGCCAGATTGCTCTGCGGACACGCCGGCTTCTCCTCAAACTTCAGGATGCGGTTCCGCTCGTCCACGGTCATAATGCCGAACCGGCCGGCTTCCTCCATGGGCACCGGCATCACCGCTATGGTCACTTCCGCACCGCTCTCCTTATGAAAATCCAACATAATCTCGTAATCCATCTTATAGATGTGATCACCGGATAAAATCAATACATATTCAGGGCGATAACTCTCCATGTATTCCAGATTCTGGTAAATGGCATTGGCCGTACCCGTGTACCACTCGCTGCTGGAAAGCCTCTCGTAGGGCGGCAGCACAGTGACACCGCCGATATTGCGGTCCAGATCCCATGGAATTCCGATTCCGATATGGCTGTTCAGGCGCAGCGGCTGGTATTGGGTCAAAACCCCCACTGTATCCACGCCTGAATTAATGCAGTTGGAAAGCGGAAAATCGATTATGCGATACTTCCCGCCAAAAGCTACGGCAGGCTTTGCCACTTTGGATGTAAGTACACCCAGGCGGCTGCCCTGCCCTCCGGCCAACAGCATGGCTATCATTTCTTTCTTGACCATATTGTCACCTCTGTCTGATTTTCATTTCTTCTACACATCAAAAACGATGCCTACAGCGCCCTGCTTACAAACAGACCAAATGCAATGGCCATTCAAATGTATAGTATCTTTAATTTACCATATTATATCACACTCTTCTGTAAAATGGAATATTTAATTGTCGAAAAATTTGTTTTTCCGCGGTTAAAATATATTAAAATTTAATAAAATTTAAATATATTTGAATGAATATTTGTATATTTCTACCAATTTTACATCGTTAACGACTTCCCCTTCGGGAACAGAGTGCAATCACTTCATGGGCAAACAGCGGCGCTGCGGCCAGAAGGCTCAGACGCAGCCACTCCCGCCCGGACAACGGTGATGTCCCGAAGGCCCGGATCAGAAAAGACACCTCCGTCACCGCAAACTGCAGCAGGAACCCCAGTCCGCAGGCCAGCAGCATCAGCCTGTTTTCCAGATGATTCATTCGAAAGACGGATTTCTGGGTATCCCGCATTCCCACCGCGTGGAACAGCTGGGACATCCCCAATACCGTAAACGCATAGGTCTGCGCCCTGGCAAGCACGGAACCGTCCTGAAGCAGCACTGACAGATTCCCCGGATTCACCGCCAGCCCGTTCACACGCAGCAGCGCACAGGGCAGCATCAGAAACGCCGTCAGGCTCACGGCCGCAATCAACATGCCGTAAAGGCAGGTACAGGCAAACCCGCCCCTGGCAAACAGGCTCTCGTCAGCCTTCCTGGGAGGCTGTCTCATCAGGCCGGCTCCATCGTTCTTATCCACCCCAAGCGCCAGGGCAGGAAGCGAATCCGTAATCAGGTTAATCCAGAGGATATGGCTGGACTTCAGCGGGGACGCCATGCCGCAGGCCACTGCCAGAAACATGGTGATAATCTCTCCCAGGTTGGAGGACAGCAGAAAGATAACCGATTTCCTGATATTTTCGTAAACCCCCCGCCCTTCCTCGATGGCCCGCCGTATGGTAGCAAAGTTGTCATCCGTCAATATCATGTCCGAGGCCTGCCTGGCCACATCCGTACCGTTCTTTCCCATGGCAATGCCGATATCCGCCTTTTTCAGGGAAGGCGCGTCGTTGACGCCGTCCCCGGTCATCGCCACTATCCCGCCCCGCTCTTGGAAGCCCTCCACAATGCGTACCTTCTGGGCAGGAGAAACCCTTGCGAAGACACACAAGTCGTCGATTTGCTCCCGGAATTCCTGTTCCGAAAGAGCCGTCAGTTCCCCGCCCGTCATACACTGCCTGCGGCTGTCCGCAATCCCCAGCTGCCTGGCGATGGCAAAAGCCGTATCCACATGATCGCCGGTAATCATCACGGTCTTCACGCCTGCAGTCTTAAAGTCCGCCACTGCCCTGGCCGCCTCCGGCCTGGCCGGGTCGCGCATGCCCACCATCCCCAGGAAAACCAGGTTCTCTTCCTTTACCCCGGGGGACCCGCCCCCCATGGTACTTTGCTTTCCCATAGCGGCACTTCCCGCCCCCACGGCACTTCTCCGGCCCGCCGCTGCCCCGTCTTCCGTCCTCATGGCAACCGCCAGCGTGCGCAGCGCGTCGCCTGACATCTCCTCCAGCGCGGCCTGCAGCTGCCTTCTGTGATAGTCATTCAGCCTCACCGGGCCGTTCTCTGACAATATCATGGTACACCGTTTCAGAACCTCGTCCGGTGCCCCCTTTGTGTAAGATACCATCCTCTTACCGGCGCCGCTCCCAGAATTGTGTTCCGTGCCGCCCCAGAATCCGGCCTTATTCCGTTCCGGACCATATGTACCGGGAAATCCCGCCGCGGCAGCCGGCGCTTCCGCAGCATGCAGCTCTCCCCGTCTCCTGCCCGGGGATGAAAATCTGCCCTGTTCCTCCAGCCCTGCATTTCCCGGGTGAAAAACCGCCCCGCCGCCGTTTCCGTGCAGTGTCGTCATCATCTTCCTGTCCGAGTCGAAGGGCAGCTCATTCACTCTGGGCATCAGCCGTTCCAGCTCCGATTTCCGGACTCCGTGGCTCTCTGCCAGATCCAGCAGCGCCAGCTCCGTGGGGTCGCCGCTCCTTGCGCCCTGCTCTATGGAAGCGTCGTTGCACAAAACCATTCCCTTATAAAAATCCCCGTATAGAGACGGACTGCATTCCGCTCCCGTCCGCATCCTGCTCCCCACCCAGCACTTTTCCACCGTCATGCGGTTCCGGGTAAGCGTTCCCGTCTTGTCTGAGCAGACTACACTGACGGCACCCAGGGTTTCCACGGAAGGAAGCCTGCGTACAATGGTATTGACCCTCACCATCCGGGTAACGCTCAGCGCCAGGCAGATGGTCACCACCGCCGGCAAGCCCTCCGGCACCGCCGCCACCGCCAGGGATATGGCCGTAATCAGCATCTCCGGCACGTTTCTGTGCTGCAGCACCGCAATGGCAAACAGGGCGGCACACAGAAGCAGGCTTAAGAAGCTTAGGATCTTTCCCAGTTCGCCCAGGCGCTTCTGCAGCGGAGTGGACTCTTCCCCGGCCTCGGTAATCATGGCTGCAATCCGCCCCAGCTCCGTATCCATGCCGGTGGCCGTGACTACACCCCTTGCCCGCCCGTAAGTGACAATGGTTGACATGTATGCCATGTTTTTCCTGTCCCCCAGGGGCATTTCCCTTCCTGCCGCGCCCACGAATCCCGCATTCTTCTCTATGGGAAGAGACTCTCCCGTCAGAGCCGATTCTTCAATTTTCAGGTTAAAGGAATCCACCAGCCGCATGTCCGCCGGCACCTGACAGCCTGCTTCCAGGCAGACCAAATCCCCTCTCACAAGCTCTGCCGCCGGCACCTCCAAATGTCTCCCCTCCCGGATGACATACGCCTTGGGACTGGCAAGCTTTTTCAGGGAATCCAGCGCTTTCCTGGCCTTTCCCTCCTGGAGCATCCCCACCACGGCGTTCATTGCCACCACCACACCGATTATGGCCGCATCGCTGATTTCCCGAAGCAGCACGGATACCACCGCCGCCACAATGAGTACGTAAATCAGCGGGTCATTGAGCTGCTCCAGAAATGACTCCACGATTGTCTTCTTCCGGGGAGCCTTCATTTCGTTCCTCCCGTCCCGCCGCAGGCGCTCCCCCGCTTCCCGCACACTTAAGCCCGACTGCCCGTCGCTTTTCAATTTCTCTATGGTTTCCACCACGCTGCACTGTTCAAACACACGAAACCTCCCCAAGCTTGCAGAATTTTACGGCAACACTCCAGCACTTTTCGTCTGAATTGTTTTATTCTATGCCTGCCGAAGACAAAGTATGTCCATAATTCCAAAACCGGAATCCGGATTCCGCGCGGGACCCGGCACCCCGGACCGGATATCCCCATCATCCAAAACGGCGCCTTCCCCAAAAGCCCTTCTCCGGAATAAACAGCCGCCATAAAGCATCCTGTTCCATGCATCTTGCTTCCGGGATAGCCCCTTGCCTTTCCCGGGCACGCCGTATATAATGATGGCAGCAGAAATTATCCCGTCCCATTCCCAATGGGTTCCCATTCCCCCGTCAAACGCAAAATCAGCAAAATAATCTGTAACGAAACCTCCGGAAAACGGATATAAGAGTCAGAGAGGAGGAACATATGAATGAAATATACCAGCAGTATTCACAGATTGTATTTCAGTTCCTGTACACAAAATGCCACGACAGGGAACTGGCTCAGGACCTGATGCAGGAAACCTTTTTAAAGGCCCTGGAGTGCCTGGACGGCTACGACAAAAGCTGCAAGCTCTCCACCTGGCTGTGCCAGATTGCAAAGCACCTGCTCTATCAGCACTGGTCCAAAACCAACCGGGCCCGGCTGGAAGAACTGGACGAGACACTGGAATCCGGGCAGGACACCGAACAGCATGCCCTGGCACGGGTGGAACTGGCAGACGTGTGGGAACGGCTGCAGAAACTCCCTCCCGAGACTCGGAAAACCGTGGAGCTGCGGGTGCTTGGCGGCCTGTCCTACCGGGAAATCGGCCGGGTTCTTGGAAGGAGCGAGAACTGGGCAAGAGTTACATTTTACCGCGCAAAACTAATCTTGACAGAGGAGGTATCACTATGGAAAAAATGAATTGCGACATCATCAGAGATCTAATCCCGTCCTATGTGGACGAGGTATGCTCCCAGGCCACAAAAGCGTGTGTGGAGTCCCATCTGGAGGAATGCGGGGAATGCCGCCTGATTGCGGCCCGCCTTCGAACCAGCGCTCTCTCCGGGGAAAAACTGGAGCAGAAAGGGCTTGACGGGCTGAAAAAGATAAAGCGGAACCTGAACTTTCAGCGCGTGGTGAATTACGGAATCCTGTTGTTTCTGTTATACTACGGCATCGAGCTGTTCCTTGCCCAAAACGCAAACTATGTCATGTTCAGCCGTCCCTGGGTGCTGGAAACCATCTGTATCCTTGTTGTACTTGTGTCCTGCACGGGACGCAGGGAAAGGCAGTCTCCCGGAAAAAAGGCTTATCTGTTGGGAGGGTTCTCCATTGTACTGGATGTTTACTTTTTCCTGATTTATCTATATCTCACCATGCAGCTTAGGCCGGGCGTTGAAACCATTTTCGGGATAGAATTAATGAAAGTAGGCCCTATCCTGAGGTGGCAGCTTGCAGCCGCTTTTGCCGCCCAGCTTGCCTTCTTCCTCTATAACCTGTGGTGTACGGTGAGACAGGAGCGGAACTGCCACCTGCTGCTGTGCCTGAACATAACGGGGATTTTCCTGGCTATAAACTATGACCTGTGGCTATATTTCATGGCTAGCTTTGATACGCTGAAACTCTCTTATCTGTATATGACCCTGGAATCCATCATTCCCGGCGCAATCGGCATAACGGGATGCCTTCTGATTTCCAGACGGCAGAAGCGGTAGGCGGCCGAAAAGCCGGCTAACAGCACTTACGGGCAGCCGATGAAGCCGGCAGCATGGCACTTACGGGCAGCCGATGAAGCTGACGGCTTACGGGCGGCGCCGGTCCCCATCTACACCCCCGGCGCTCTCCCCAGGCACAATATCACATCACAAATCACAGTGGCAGGTCTCACCATTCCGCGCCGCCGCCAGGCATTGGCCAACACTCTGGTAATCCGTCGGGAGAGAAGCGCCTCATACCGCTCTCCCATGACGATTCTCTTGTCTTCCAACGCCTTCCCTGCCTCCCGGGAAGATAGAATTCCCTCCTCCCGAAAAGCGTCCAGAAGCCGGTTGTAGGTTTCGATTTCTCCCAGTTTCCGTTCCCGGTTCAGAAGCCTGCCCAGGCGGTGTTCCTCCCCTCCCGCGTTGCTGTCATGCCGCCTGTGATATGCCAGCTCGCTGTCTGTCTGCAGGAAGCCATGCGCCTCCGCCGCCAGGGCGCAGACCAGGAAATCATGGGGAATGCGGATGTTTTCTACCGTCTGTCTGTCCCCCATCCGCTTCCGGTACCATTCCCTCCGGTATGCCAGCACCATCCCCGGCCACTCGCATTTATAGAAGACGTCCGCAATGGAGACTGTCCTGACCCTGCCGGTGCCATGGCTGACGGCAGGCTGCATCAGGGAATGAATATCCTTTCCCGCGCCGTCAATCAGGCCGAATTTACAGCACACGCATTTTGCGTCGGGATGCGTTTCCAGAATCCCGCACATAAGCTCCATCTTCCCGGCAGCCCAAATGTCATCCTGGTCCGCCAGGAAGACGATGTCCCCGCGGCACAATCCCATGGCATAATAAAAATTCCCCGGGTATCCCTTCCGCTCCTGATTCCGATACAGCTTCCAGCTCTCCCGCAGGCCGTGTCTGTCAATAAAAGCCTCCGCCAATTCCGCACTTGCATCCCGGGAGCCGTCGTCGCAGAGAATCACCTCGTCCGGAGGCTTCGTCTGGCTCCGTATGCTCTCCAGCTGTGCTTCCAGATATGCCGCTCCGTTATAAATGCCCATGCATACCGATGTGCTCATGCTGTCCCCTCCTCTCCGTCATGCGGTGTTTCCCTGCAGGCTTATGCCGAAACCGCCTGATCAAAATCATTTGAGACACAGCTCCCTGTAAACCTTCTCATACGCCTCCGTCATCCGCTCCATGGAATTTTCCTCCCGAATGACTGCCGCCAGGGCCTCCCTGCCCAGCAGCTTCTCCTCTCCCGCAAGGACGCTGCGCACAGCCCCATCAAGCTGTGCCTGATTTCCGGCTTGTACCGCAATCCCCCTGCCTCCTGCCAGCTGCTCCGGAATGCCCCCCACATCGAAGCCCACTGCCGGCGTGCCGCAGGCCATGGACTCCAGGGTCGTGGTGGCATAATTTTCCGCCAGGGACGGAATGACGAATACATCCGCCAGGCTGTAATATTCCGCCAGCATATCCGCATCGGCCGTATTGGGAAGCGTAACAATATTTTCCGTGATTTTCCTGCCGTCGCTTCCCTTCAGCAGAGCATCGTTTTCCTGATTCCATCCGATGAGAATGACCCTGGCCCCGGATCCCAGGTTTTTCGCCAGCTGAATAATATATTTCGCACCTTTGCGCTGGTCCCGGTAACCCACCGCAATGCCGAGAACCAGCTTCTCCTCCCGTTCAAAGCCGTATTTCTCCCGACAGGCCCGCCTGTCTCTGGGATAGAAGACCTGCTTTGTGTCAATCCCGTTGTGAATGGTGACACAGGGATAGTTTCCGAAATAAGACTGCCTGGCCTGCTCCGTCAGCCACCGGGAGGGGGTCACGATTACCTTCCTTCCCCGGGTAAACAGTTCCCGTTTCTGCCGCCACATTTTTTCCGTACAGTCAAACCACTGGCTGGCGGGGTAGTTTCTCGGATAGGGACATCTGCCGCAGCCCGTTTTCCACTTTTCGCAGTCAAAAAAATAGCCGCAGTTTCCCGTGAAGGCATGACAGTCATGGAAAGTCCAGACGCAGGGAATTTCCTTGCCGTTGATGTAGTGAAACAGCATGGGAAAGTTCAGATAATATCCGTGGAGGGCATGGAGATGGACGATATCCGGCTTAACCTGTTCCATATACCGAAGCAGCCTGCGGGTGGCCATTTTGTTGTACCAGCCGTTTTTTCCGAAAAAGCGGCTGCAGGCGGCGGACAGCAGAACCTCCGGCACCGTATTGAAGCGGTATGTGCCCTCCGCCCCCTTCTGCCCCCTGCCGTAAGCCACATGTGATTCCTGTCCGTCGGCCACAAGCTGCCTGTGGATGCACGCCACGATGCGGGCGGCTCCGCCCTGGTCATAATGACTATTAATCTGTAATATTTTCATCTTCCTCACACCGTTTTCTTTTCAACCAACACCCCGCGGCATCCGCCTGGCTCATTGCCCGCTGGAATCAACACGAATCCTGCCCGGCTTTCAGATAAAGTGCAGCACGAACTTGGCCCCCTCGATCAAAACGCATTCCAGAAGATACCACCTGCTGTATCCGTTATTCCGGTAAATCCGGTATCTGCATTTCCCTCTGGCCACCGCTGCCTTCAGCCTTCTCTCGTGGCTGATTCCCTCCATGGTAAAATTGGCAAGGGGTTCATTCAACACGGCAATGCGCAGGCCCGACTTCCGCACCTTCAGGAAAAAGTCAAAGTCGTCGTGAAGGCTTTCCAGCTTATAGGGGTATTGCAGGTGCAGCTTCCGTCCGGCGAACTGGGTGGGGTGGTTCCATCCCCTGGAAGTCGCCAGCTTCTGCAGTTTTGCGTGTTTAATAAAGCTTGTTCCGTCCGTCTTTACCATCCGTAAATCCGCGTACATATAATCACAGCCTGTCCGCTCCATAAAGCGGACTGCCTTTTCCACGGCCTCCGGCTCATACCAGTCATCGGAATTGATGTTTCCGATGATGTCGCCATGGGACAGGCGGATTCCCTTGTTGATGGCATCATACATTCCCCTGTCCGCTTCCGATACAATGGTGTAGGCAATCCCCCTGGCCGCAAACCGCTCCCGGTAGCTTTCCGCAATTTCCACCGTGCCGTCACCGGACAGGCCGTCTATGATAAGGTATTCAAGCCTGGTGTACGTCTGGTTCAGGACGGATTCTATGGTTCTGGCAATGGTTTTTTCGCTGTTGCGGGTGACTGTGGTGACGGAAACCAGGGGTTCCCCGCCCTCCGGCGGCATACCTCTGCTTTCCCCGGCAAAGCTCTCTGCCGGCGTGTCCCGCAGATTTTCCCGGGGATCCTCAGGCGCCTCCGTCCTCCTCACGGATTCCTTCAAGTCCGCCACCTGATAGCCCCATTCCATCCCGCCCATCTCCGGCTCGTACCAGCTGCTGCCGAAAGCCTTTCTGCACATGTCCCCGATTTTTCCCGGCATATGCTTCCCCAGTATAACTGCCGGCGTCAGCAGCGGCGTTATCCGGATCCTGTGCCCGCTGCAGTCCGCAATCGCCTTCACCAAGTCACCGGTACTGACCGTCTCCTCGTTCTGGGGAAAAAAAATACCGCCCCGCCCCTCCGCCAGGATGCGGCACAGGAATTCGCACAGATTTTCTATATAGAGTACGGAACGCCTGTTATTTACCCTTGGAAACACAGGCAGCTTCTTTGCCATCTTTGCCAGCACAGGATAATTCCCCTTGCTGCCTTTCCCGTAAATCATGGGCGGACGCAGCACCGCAACCCGGAAATCATCGTCTGCCAGCTCCCTGACGCCGCAGTCGGCCTTCCACTTGCTGTCTCCGTAGAAATTGGACGGGCTTGGAACCGTGTCCGGGCAAACATGCTCCCGGCCGCCGTAGACAATCATGGAACTCATGAAGACAAATTGTCTTACACCCGCCGCCTTTGCCAGGGATGCCGCCTTCAAGGTCAAATCCGTGTTAACCTCATAATACTGCCGTTTCACCGACTCCGCGGCATGCCCGATGTCCGCATGGGCAATTCCAGCCACATGGAATATGGCATCATAAACGGATAAATCCAATTCCTGCCAGGCAGCTCCCCGCATGCTCACCGTATCAATGCGGAAAGCTTCAGGACAGTGTTCCCGGGCATACTGTATAAACGCCGTGCCGATATAGCTGTTTTTTCCTGTCACCAATATTCTTTTCATGCCGCTGCCCACCTGTGTCCTGCAAGGTTTCCTTGTCCCGTATTTCCCGGCATCATGCCTTCGCCGTCCTTATGCCGTTTTTTATTACGCCCTGTCTTCTTTCCCCGGGGTATCCCCGGCGCCATGTATGCTCCCGGTACCGCCTTCCACCACGCCCTCCTCCCGGAGTACGCTTAAAAACGTACCGAAAAAGCACCTGCAGTCCATCCGGAAACCCTTTCCGTGCAGCAGGGCATCCGTATAGTCCCCGTCAAGCTTCGCTTTCACAGGAATCTCCAGTTCATCCCTGCCGTTAATCTGAGCCCAGCCCGTAAGCCCGGGGCGCAGGTCGTTTGCCCCGTATTTATCCCGCTCCGCGATGAGGTCGTACTGATTCCACAGCGCCGGCCTGGGTCCCACCACAGCCATATCCCCCTTCAGAATATTGAAAATCTGGGGCAGCTCGTCCAGGCTGGTCCTGCGCAGAAACCTGCCCACCTTTGTGATATACTGCTCTGGGTTCTTCAGAAGGTGGGTGGGCATGTCCTTGGGGGTGTCAATCCGCATTGTACGGAATTTTAGTATATTAAAATGTGTTTTATGGATACCCACCCTCTTCTGCCGAAAGAACACCGGCCCTCTGGAGTCCAGTTTGATGGCAATGATTAAAATCAAAAAGACCGGGGACAGGAAGATCATTCCCAGAAGCGCCATCATAAAATCCATTGTCCTTTTTATCTTTCCGTACATTTTGTTTCTCCTATTCCGGTTCCGTTGGTTCGGGTGCTGTTTCCAGTTCCGCACCCTCACGCTTTATTCTTCGTATTGGTAGGTGGGGACGATTTCCTTCACCATCCTGCGGATGTCCCTGTCCTCGGCCTGGGCCATGCTGTTCAGCCGCTCAAGCTGCTCCTCGAACTCTTCCGAGTCAAATTCGATGGGCTTGCCGATGTGAATCATCCTGTTAGCCGTCTCCTGAAGCCCTTCCTCGTTCATCAGGAGTTCTTCATACATTTTCTCGCCGGGGCGCAGTCCGATAAATTCAATCTTGATATCCTCGTCCACCCGGAAGCCGGAAAGCTTGATCAGATTCTTCGCCATGTCCAGCATCTTCATGGGTTCTCCCATGTCCAAAACGAAAATCTCGCCGCCTTTCGCGTATGCGCCCGCCTGCAATACCAGAGAGACTGCCTCGGGAATGGTCATAAAGTAGCGGACGATGTCCGGACTGGTCACCGTCACCGGCCCGCCCTGTGCAATCTGTTTCTTGAACAGGGGCACCACGCTGCCGTTGCTGCCCAGCACATTTCCGAAGCGCACTGCCACAAATTCCGTCTTTGACTTCAGATTCTGGTTCTGTATAATCATCTCGCAGATGCGCTTGCTGGCCCCCATGATATTGGTGGGATTTACAGCCTTATCCGTGGAAATCATCACAAAGCGCTGCACGCCGTACCTGTCTGCCGCCCTGGCCACCTTCAACGTGCCGAAAACATTATTTTTGATGGCTTCCCCGGGGCTGTCCTCCATCAGGGGCACATGCTTGTGAGCCGCCGCATGGTACACAATCTGAGGCCTGTACCTGCGGAAGATCTCTTCCACCCTGGCCGCATTGCGCACGGAGCCTATGAGTACCACCAGGTTCAGATCCGGATATTTCATCCGCAGTTCCTGCTGCAGTTCATATGCATTGTTCTCATAAATGTCAAACACGATCAGCCGTCTGGGTTCATGCTGCGCAATCTGGCGGCACAGCTCGCTGCCGATGGAACCGCCGCCCCCGGTTACAAGCACCGCCTTGTCCCGGACATAGCCGATTATGTCGTCCACATTGACCTCAATGGGGTCTCTTCCCAGCAAGTCCTCTATCTGCACCTCCCGCAGCTGGGACACGCTCACGTCCCCGGTAATGAGCTGGTATATTCCCGGCAGAATCCGCAGCTTACAGCCCGTCTCCTTGCAGATATCCAGCAGCGGTTTCAGCTTGGAACGGCTGGCGGAAGGAATGGCTATGATAATCTCGTCTATGTCATATTTTCCCACACATTCCGGAATACATTCCCTGCCTCCCACGATGGGTACGCCCCTCAGGTACTTCCCGTGGCATCCCGGATGGTCGTCAATGGCGCAGGACACATGCATGTTCAGGTAATGGCTGGTCTCGATTTCTTTTAAAATGGCATTGCCCGCGGCTCCCGCGCCTACTATCATACAGTTGAATTTTGTCAGCCCGCTCCTGCGGCTGAGCCTGCGGTTCTGGAATACCCTTATAATACGGTAGCTGAACCGTATCCCCGCCGTAAATATCAGCAGGAACACCCCATAGAAAAAGGGATGGCTCTGGGGCAGAAAAGGATGGTCCCCCGACGCATTGATCCCGCTGATCCATGAGATGACAATCTGCATACCGGCACAGAAAAGTACCGCAATGGCATTATTTACCAGTTCCGTGTCGGAAGCATACCGCCACACGCTTTTGTATAACCTGAATATGTTAAATACAATCAGCAGCACCACCACATTCGGAATATAGCATTCCAGAATCGCTTCCCAGAAATACCTGGGCACCTCCATAAATTTAAAGTCGTAACGCACGTAAAGGCTGAACACGGAGGCCAGCAAAACGGACAGTAAATCTGCAAAAATCAGCAGGGCAATGCGGGTAACCGGTATCTGCAGTATCCCCACCCTGACATCCTTAAGCTTTTTCATGTAACTCCCATCCGGGATCCTGAAAATCCCTTTTCCACATTCGGATATCGTATTCCTTATTCTCTCTGGAATAACAGTATTCCCTGCCCACAGGCTTCGGGAAAATCTAAAATCTTCTAATTTTTCCTGTATCTGGTCTTACCTTGTATCGAAAGCACTGTTTTATGTAAATACAGGGGTATGGCAGCGGATTCACGGCCTGTCCCATTACCATCAGTATACCAGTAAACCCCGGTAAAAACAAGCTAAAGTGACGAGTCACGGCAAAATGTCCCCAGCCGCCCCAAGCACAAAGCAGGGGCAGTCTCGCGGCCAACGCACGGCTCGCCGTATTACCCCGCCCAAGTACAAAGCGGAGTCAGCCCCATGGCCAACCCCGCTGTCGTATACCTGTCATGCCCCTGCAGGAAGCATTCTTATCTGCTTCTCTGAATCTCCAGAACTTTATATGTGAACGTCCCGGCTGCGGTCTCCACTTCCACATTGTCGCCCACCTTGCAGCCGATCAGGGCCTTGCCCACCGGACTCTCGTTGGATATCTTGCCCTTCAGGCTGTCCGCCTCCGTGGAGCCTACGATTTTGTATTCCAGTTCATCACTATACTCAATATCCAGAAGCCTTACCACGCAGCCGATGTTAATCTTGTCAAGGTCCACCTCGTCCTCAACCACTACCTCGGCGTTCTTCAGAATCTTCTCCAGCTCCTCAATCCTGGCCTCGATGTCGCGCTGCTCGTCCTTTGCCGCATCATACTCGGCATTCTCGGAGAGATCGCCCTGCTCCCTGGCCTCCTTAATTTTCTGTGCCACTTCCTGACGGCGCACTACCTTCAGCTCGTGCAGCTCGTTTTCATATTTTCTGAGTCCCTCATAGGTCAGAATATTTTTCTTCTCCTGCATCTTCCTACACCTTTCCTGTTTTCTATCTTTATTGTCTATTCTGTACTGTCATCTTTTCCGGGGATCCCTGCTCCGGATGCCGTCTCCGCGCAGCCCCTTTTGTGATTCTTCCGTATTATACCACTTTTCCGGAAAGTGTCAAGGCAATACGGGACTCTTACAGCGTCTTTGTACATATTTCCATTTCTCTTTCATGGAAATATAAGTTACCTCTGCGCCGTGCCCCTGTATCCGCCTTTTCTTCTCCTCCACTGACCGCATATCCAGCCAGATGCTTCCCCCGGCCGCCCCACACGTACCCATTCCGGATTCATCGGTAAAATCAATAATATTTGACGGTAAAACGCATATCTGCCGCAGTCTCCGGAATTCGCCGGCAGAGGGAATTGTCTGCAGCGAAACGGCAAGCCCTGAGTCGATATAGAAATTTTCCACAAACTCCTGCACTTCCTCCGTACAGTCTGCCTCGGGCAGAATCCACTTCAGGCTCTTCATCCGTCCGGCATACTTTTCAATAAGCTCCGGGACACAGGCCGCCGTTCCCAGAATCACAAAGTGCGGCAGTGCGGCTTCCGGCATCAGCTGCTCCACCCAGAACCGGCCGCCGTAGTCCGCAAATTCCCTCTGTTCGAAATAACGCCGCCATATGACGGGCAGAATCGGCCCGCTGCCGCCCGTTCCCGCATTCCGCAGGACGGCCGCGGTTTCCTGCCCGTTTTTTTTCTCTCCCGTCAATGCCCTTCTGACACTGTTCTCGTAAACGCAGTAGCAGGTATTCCCCTCTCCCGCCAATTCGGCCGCCTGAAGGGCAAGCTTTCTCACGGCAGCCTCCGTTATCCGGATCCGTTCCGCCTGCCCGGCCAGCAGCGCCTCCCGGTTCTCTGCCTGTTCCCTTACCGCCTGCTTCCGGCGGTTCTTTCGCAGTCTCCCACCGGTTCTTTCCAGGGGTTCAGGCTGTCCTTCCCCAGCCTCTGCCGCGTTCGGTTTCGGACCCCCTTCCCTTCCCCGGTCCCTGCGCGGCCAAATCGCCCGCAGCAATCCCCCAAAAGGGATCCGTTTTTTTCCGGGGCAAAACCGCGTTTCCGGCGCAGGCTTCGGCACAGCTGCCGTTTCCGGCTCTTCCCCCCACGCCGTCTCTTCCGGCAGCCTCAGTTTTTCCCCGAACCATTCCTCTTCTCCCACATCCATAGCCACACGCACCAGCATATAGCTTTTCAGGCCCACGGGTTCCGGTTCCGGCGCCTGCAGCCCTCTCTTTTTATAAAAAAACAAAATGGTGTCCATGCAAAAATATATGCAGTCTCACCCGAAAATATCCTCCACCCCCGCCATCAGCTCCTCAAATGTCTCCATGGCGTTGATGGCCTGCCGGAACCTGGCGGAATGGGGCATCCCCGCAGTATACCAGGCCAGATGCTTTCTCATCTCGCGGACGGCCGTATACTCACCCTTGCATTCCGTCAACAGCCCGGCATGTTCCAGCACCATCCGCTTTTTCTCCTGACGTCCCGGCGGCTCCGCTACCTTTCCGTTCTCCAGATAGCTGGCAACATCACGGAAAATCCACGGATTCCCCTGGGCTGCCCTGCCGATCATGATCCCGTCACAGCCCGTCACAGCCAGCATTTCCGCCGCCGCACGGGGACTGTCCACATCCCCGTTGCCGATGACGGGAATCTTCACCGCCTGCTTCACCTGCCGTATACTCTCCCAGTCCGCACGGCCGCTGTAATACTGCTCCCTGGTACGGCCGTGTACCGCAATTGCGGCCACGCCGCAGTCCTCCGCAATTTGGGCGATTTCCACCGCATTGCAGTGGGCATCGTCAAATCCTCTGCGGATTTTTACCGTCACCGGCTTATCCACGGCCTTCACCAGCGCGGACAAAATATCCCTCACAAGCCGCGGATTTTTCATCAGGGCAGAGCCTTCTCCGTTATTCACCACCTTCGGAACCGGGCATCCCATATTAAAATCCAGTATGGAAAAGGGCCTGTCTTCAATCTGCCTGGCCATATCCGCTATCACTTTGGCATCCGAGCCGAACAGCTGCAAGGAGGCCGGAAGCTCCTGGGGGTGAATCGCCATAAGCTCCTCCGTATTTTTGTTATGATAATAAATTGCCTTGGCACTGACCATCTCCATGCACACCAGCCCGGCCCCCTGCCGTCTGCACAGCAGGCGAAATGGCAGGTCCGTCACACCTGCCATCGGCGCCAGTATCA
Organism: uncultured Acetatifactor sp.; assembly: GCA_910587555.1. Taxonomy (GTDB): domain Bacteria; phylum Bacillota; class Clostridia; order Lachnospirales; family Lachnospiraceae; genus Acetatifactor. Next base: position 52,790 of record CAJULV010000014.1, on the reverse strand, counting down.
CCTGATTGTCCAGAACCACGCTGCCTATCTTCAGCTTTCCCATCGTATCCTCTCATCCCCGATTATGCCCTGCAAGCCCCTTTCCTTCCGTCCGGCTGCCTGTCCCTCATGCCTCTCCCAGATATCCCGAGACATCTTCCTTCAGAATAAAAACCTTATAGTACAGTCGCAGCGCCTCAAACAGCTCCTGGCGGCTTCTGCGGATTTCGGCCACCATCAGGCCGCTGCTGACTTCATCATAATAAATATCGTCGTCGTTGGCATCGGTCTCAAGTACTACATTGCCGTCTTCCTCAAAGGCTACGGTAAAGACGCCGCCCACTTCCTCCGTAAACAGCACGCATATAATATGCAGTTCGTCTTTAACGGAATCCGGAACCGCCTGAAACCGCTCATTAAAATAATACTTCATCTCATAGGCATTTGCTCCGCAGAGCACCGTTTTCTTCCCTTCCATTCAGCCCTCCCGTTATGCCGGCTCCCCGTCATACATACCCGTAAATTCCCCGAACGGACACCTCCCCGGCATAGACTGCGGCCTCCGTCCCGTCGGCAAGTTCCACCAGCAGCTCCCCGGTGTCGTTGATGCCTCTGGCAATACCCCGGTATTCCCCCTTTGGGTCCAGCACCCGCACTTCCCGGTCCTTATTCACCAGCAGCGCGCTGTATCGGTCCGCCAGCCCGGACAGGTTGCCCTCTCTGAGAAAAACGGCATAGCATTCCTCAAATACCTCCATCACATTTACAATCAGCTCCGCTCTGGACACCTTCCTCCCGCATTCCTCCCAGAGGCTGGTTGCGGTCTCCGCAATCTCCGGCGGAAAATCCTGTTTCCCCACATTAATGCCGGCGCCCATTACAATATAGTGGATGTACGCCCGCTCCACGCTCATCTCCGCCAGCATGCCGCAGACCTTTTTCCCGCTTATCACAATGTCATTGGGCCACTTTATTTCCGCCTTTGCGCCGCAGGCCTTCCGGATTCCCTCCGCCACCGCCAGCCCCATCACCAGCGTCACCATGGACGACATCTCCACGGCAAACCCGGGCTTCAGCACCAGGGTAAAATACGCGTTGGTCCCCGCCGGGCTGCTCCATGTCCTTCCCCTGCGCCCTCTTCCTGCCGTCTGCATATCCGCCACAATCAGAGTTCCCTCCGCCGCTCCGTTCTCCGCTTCCATCTTCGCCTGCAGATTGGTAGAACCCAAAGTATCATAAAACTTCACCGGATGGCCCGCCCATTTCGTGGTCATCCGGCTCTCCAGCTCATACTGCCCGAATATGTCCCGGTCCTCTGCCAGCAGGTATCCCCTGTTCTGCACCGCTTCAATCCTGTAGCCCTCTTTCTTCAGCTGTCCCACCGCTTTCCATACTGCAGTCCGGGATACGTTAAACCGTTCACACAGTTCCTGTCCCGACACATAATCCCCACGTTCCCGCAGAAGCGTCAATATCTCAGATTTCATACTTTCCCCCATGCCGCCTCCGGCACAAATCATTCCGTGGTAGCCGCCATCACCGCCTTAATGGTATGCATGCGGTTCTCCGCCTCCTCAAACACCAGCGATTGTGACGACTCAAAGACTTCATCCGTGACTTCCATCTCCCTGATTCCGAACCGCGCTTCCATCTCCGCGCCGATTTTGGTATCCAGGTTGTGAAATGCCGGCAGGCAATGCATAAATACGGCCTTTTCGCCTGCATTTTCCATCACTGCACGGTTCACCTGATAGGGTGAAAGCTCCCGGATGCGCTCTTCCCACACCTCTTCCGGCTCGCCCATGGATACCCACACGTCGGTATAGACTATGTCCACGCCTTTCGTCCCCGCATCCACATCTTCAGTAAAACGTATGCTGCCCCCCGTCTCCCCGGCAATCTCCAGGCACTGCTTCACCAGAGCCTCTTCAGGGAAATATTTCCGCGCCGTGCAGGCCGTAAAGTGCATCCCCATCCTGGCGCATGCCACCATCAGGGAATTGCCCATATTATAGCGGGCATCCCCCATATAGGTCAGCTTCAGCCCCTGCAGCCTCCCGAAATGCTCCCGTATCGTCAGCAAATCCGCCAGCATCTGGGTGGGATGGAACTCATTGGTCAGCCCGTTCCACACGGGCACCCCGGCATATTTCGCCAGTTCCTCCACAATGTCCTGACCGTAACCCCGGTATTCGATTCCGTCATACATGCCCGCCAGGACTCTGGCCGTGTCCGCAATGCTCTCCTTTTTCCCGATCTGGGAGCCTGCGGGGTCAAGGTAGGTCGTCCCCATCCCCAGGTCATGGGCTGCCACCTCAAAAGAGCATCTGGTCCGTGTACTGGTCTTCTCAAAGATCAGCGCCACGTTCCTCCCCCGCAGCGTGTCCACCGGAATTCCCTTCCGCTTTTTCTCCTTCAGTTCCGCTGCCAGATCCAGCAGATATACGATTTCTTCCGAAGTATAATCCAGCAGTTTCAAAAAGTCCCGCCCCTTTAAATTCATACTCTGTCCCGCCTTTCCGTCTCATTTATCCGTCCATACCGATACCGGATTGCCCCGAATTTCGGCAGCAATGTACCTGAAAATAAGAATCCGCCCTCACGTTAACGGCCTGTACTCTATCAATATACTTCATCTGCCGCCTTTTTTCAACCCTGCCTTTTACCGTCGGGAAAATCCATGCACACTTACTGCAGCGGCCCGCAGCGATAGACTGCAAATTCGGAATTTTCGGCAAAAGGCTCCGACAACCCCAGCATATCCGCAACATACGCAATCTCATCCCGGCGCTCATAGCTTAAGTCTATTACCACCACCGTGGGATAATGCTCCGGGTAACAGGACCAGTACTCCGGCAGACGGCCGTCAAAAGCCGGGGTGCTGATCGTAGAATGTACGGCAATCCTGCTGTCCGCCAGCAGATAATACAAATTGTGCCGCCCCACATACAGGAGGGAATCCTCCGGCGTACAGCAGCCCTCCATCAGCTCCGCAAACGAATTGTAACGATATCCGTCCATGTAAAAACAGTAAATATTCCTGGCCGGTCCGGAGAGTGCCTTCTGCTTGACAAAAAGGAAATCGGAACGGCGCCCGTTGTTTTCACATACCATAAATCCTTTTGAAAACAAAGTTATCCCCAACAGGCCGATTGCAGCCAGCACGGCAGGCAGCCTGTACCGGAGGACGCCTTTCCCATGCGCCGGAGCATACGCCTGCGCTTCCTCTGCCAGCAGCACAACCGCCGCAATGAGTCCGCTCATCAGATACGGCCCTGTCACACTGATAGTCGTATTCGTAACCAGAAAACCCGTAAACCAGACAAAACCGCCGCAGGCGGTTCCGAACCAGAACAGGGGACGGTGCCGCTCCCTGTCCGCTTCCTTCCCCTTCCGGTAAACCAGGATGCCGGCTCCGTACAGGAGATAAAAATGCAGCAGCGGAAAATGAAACGCCCCGTTCAGCCCCAGAAGCCATATCGACAACTGAACCAGAAAGCTGCCGCACAGAATACAGCACAAAAGCAGGTGTCCGGAAAATTCCCTGCCGCCGCCCTTTAAAACGGCCAGCCTGTACACAATCATAAAGAATACCGCCAGCAGCAGTACCGCGCACAGCGGCAGCAAAAAAGAGTACAGCTCGCTTCCGTACGAAGCCAGGCGCTGTGACAGTGACTCCGAGTGGGAGCTGTCCGTCATCATCTGGCGCAGGCCGGACAGAAACTGCGGCACCGTCATATGGGACAGGAAGAAGAAAAGATACCCCACGCCCAGCGTAACGCAGACAGACAGCACGATTCCGAAATCCCGCCAAAAGGACCGGGTCCTGGTTTTTTTCAGGCAAAAGAAATAAACCGGAACCGCCAGGATGCAGGAGGGATAGGACAATACCAGTCCGCAAAGGCAAATGCCGGCTGCCGCCAGCCACAGACGGCTGCGCGCGGAATCACAGGCCCTGACAAAGCACAGCATGGCCAGCACGCTGAACCATACCAGCATATTGGAAAATTCGGGGGTCTGAATCTGCTTGGGCAGGGTATTGTAAAAGAAGAAAGCCGCCGTAAGCGCCCCGTATCGCGAGAAACGACCTGCCAGCGTGCGGTACAGGAAAATACTGACGGCAGCCTGAATCAGGGCGCCGCAGATGCGCAGATACAGCACCAGGTATTCCGCAGTACCCGTAAACGCCTGATATATCCAGCACAGAAAGGCCGTCAGAAAGCCCGATGTCTGATGCGGCTCCCAGATATCGAGGAACATCCGATCCTCCGATAAGATCCGCCAGGAGAGGGTAATTGCATATTCTTCATCAATGTTCAGATTAAAAAAGCAAATCTTGACTGTTGCCAAAAGGGACAGCACTATGAAAAAAAACGCCGTACCGTAAAAAGCAAACCGTTTTCGCATATATAACCTCAATTTCCAGTGTATTGGCCAGATTACCTTTCACCGCGCCCCCCTGCATGAATCTCCGGGGAATCCGTGCCCCCTGTCCGGCCCTGCCAGGCAAAGCGGGGCAGCAGCAGCAGCAGCGCATGGGACAGCTGGCCGTATCTCCACACAACTTCCAGCATACCGAATACGGCAATGGATGCAAACAGCAGCAGCCCCAGAAGTACAGGCGTGCCGTTTTCATTCCGTATACACAGGAGCAGAAACCGTATCCCCGATGCCGCCATATAAGCCAAAAGCAGAATCCCGGCAGGCAGGCCGTAATTAAATGCATACTGTAAGACAATGTTGTGGGCATGCGGCGCATAAAAATGTTCGGTTAACTGAATGCCGTTTTCGGACTCGGCATGTCCCCGCAGATTTAACATGGACAGATAATGCCTGTAAATCACCATCCTGCCGGCTACCGAGTTGCCCTTCACAGACGCCCCTCCCGCCAGCGGCCCGTTGGCGGAAGCCTCCCCGGAGACGTTCCCTGCCTGCACGGCTTCCGGGTCCGGAGAGACCGGCGGATTCCCCTCCCCCGGCGCATCCGATGCCGATGAATCCTCCCATCCCGATGCGTCCGACGCCGATGAATCCTCCCATTCAGGCGCATCCGGTTCCGATGTATCCTCCCATTCAGACGCATCCGGTTCCGATGTATCCTCCCATTCAGGCGCATCCGGTTCCGATATATCCTCCCATTCAGACGCATCCGGTTCCGATGTATCCTCCCATTCAGGCGCATCCGGTTCCGATGTATCCTCCCACTTCGGCGCGTTCAATGCCGATGAATTCTCCCATCCCGATGCGTCCGGCGCGCTGGTCTGTCGGCTGCCCGAACCCGCCACACTGGGGAAAAATCTGCCGAAATTCTCCCGAAGCACATCCCGCCAGTCCGTGTATTTCCCGGAATCATAGGGATCCCAGGAATGTACCTTTTCCTCGGAATATTCATCCGCAAACCAGATCGGATGATGAAACACGGCCGGCAGATACCTTACGGCGCCATACACAATGGGAAAGCTGAGTGCGCTGCCGAGAAACAGGCCGCAGAGATAGAGCAGGCATCTCGACACACGCGCCCCCCGCCGTTTCCACAAAAGGATGCCAACGCCCGCAGCAGTCGCCGCCGCCATGCCGAGAACGGCGCTTCTGCACATGGTCAGCAGTACAAAAGGCCACATTGCGCAGGCAAAGCAAAAACTCCCCCATTTTAAAAAAGGATGTGTCCTTTTCAACTCCAGAATACAAAAATATCCGAAAAACACGCAGTAAACCATCTGATAAAAAAGCGCATTTATATTGGTATTGGCATACAGCCCGAGATAACGCAGTGAATCGTAAGGACGAAAGACAAAGGCCAGACCCTGAAATACAAAAAACGCAGCCAGAACGGCACCTCCCAGCGCTGTAAGCATCCGGCCGCATTCCTGCTCCGTAAAATCCGTCAGATACATCAGCAGTACCGACAGACAAAGCAGAAAGCCGTTATACATATCATGCCGGGATATGAGAATCCAGACTGTCAGCAGTGCCAGCAGCGCCGCTCCCGCACGGCCGGTCCCGGGAAGCCTTCTCCCCGAAAAAACGGCACAGGCTGTCTGTATCAGCACGCAGCCATACAGCACGGCCGCAATGCCACCGCTGATCAGCTGATAACGGTAAAAGGCATTGGACCACATCAGCCCCAGAACAACACCTGCCGCTGCCGTCCATATCAGCGCAGGAATCCAGAAACGGCGCCTGCGATAATCGGATAACGGGTAATGGGTCAGCACCAGACAGCTTAAAACCATAAGGACAATGTTGGGACACACAAGCTGTATCTCACCGAGGGCGCTGCCAATCCGCTGGTCGCAGACGCACAGTATAAAAAAGCAGATAAAATAAAAATACTGTTGAAAGTGATTTTTCTGTAAAAGCTTTTTCATGCAGCAACCTCCTCCCGGCAAAGCTGTTGATTTGTCCATTCTATCACAAAACCACATATGGGTCAACAAAAGGATGCGGTGGAAATCTGGCCGACTCCGTCACCGCATCCTGCATATTTTACTATCTCTGTCGGAACAGGCAAATCACAGCTGATTTGCAGCCTGCCCCTTCCTTTTCGGGAAATTCATAATTGTCTAGCGCTTTATGCCGCCCGCAGCACAGTTACTTCCCCACGCTTTACGCTGCCCGCAGCACAGTTACTTCCTCGCGCTCTCCTTCCACGTAGCCGCCAGGCTTGCAATTCCCTGCAGCTCCGCCGGAAGAAGTATTGTGGTAGCCTGGCCGTCCGCCACCTTTTCAAAGGCTTCCAGACTCTTAATCTTCAGCACGGACTCGTCGGCTCCGGCATCTTTCAGCATCCTGATACCATCCGCATTTGCCTGCTGCACCTTCAGGATAGCTTCCGCTTCACCTTCTGCCTCACGTATCATCTTCTCCTTCTGGGCTTCCGCACGCAGGATAGCAGACTGCTTATCCGCCTCCGCACGCAGAATCGCGGACTCCTTGGCGCCTTCCGCCTCCAGAATCTTCGCTTTCTTCTCACCTTCCGCACGGGTTACGGCTTCACGCCTCTCACGTTCGGCCTTCATCTGCTTCTCCATGGCGTTCTGAATCTCAGCAGGCGGAATGATATTTTTCAGCTCCACTCTGTTTACCTTGATGCCCCAGGGATCGGTAGCGATATCCAGGGCCGCGCGCATCTTCGTGTTGATGGTCTCACGGCTGGTCAGCGTCTGGTCCAGCTCCAGGTCGCCGATAATGTTACGGAGCGTAGTCGCCGTCAGATTTTCAATCGCCATCATGGGATTCTCCACGCCGTAGGTAAACAGCTTGGGATCCGTAATCTGATAAAACACCACAGTGTCAATCCGCATGGTTACATTGTCCTTGGTGATAACGGGCTGAGGGGGGAAATCCGCCACCTGTTCCTTCAGATTCACCTTCCTGGCAATCTTATCCAGAAAAGGCACCTTGATGTGAAAGCCTACGGACCAGGTTCCCTGATATGCGCCCAGACGCTCGATGACATAAGCCTGCGCCTGCGGAACCACCTTCAGACAGGATGCCAGAATTGCCAGTACCAGCACAATCAACGCAATCAACAGCCAAAACATTTCCATTTTTTACCTCTTTCTGCACCTTTATGACAGTGCTTGATTATTTTATATGAGAAACCCGCTTCATCACACCGGGATTTCCGTCTCTGTTTCCGGGCTTTCCTCTCCTGCTGCTTCCGGATTTCCGGCAGGTTCTTCCACCTCCGGGGACGCTACGGCATTATCCGCACCGGCTTCCGGTTTCTTTATGCACTCCACTATCAGCTTCACGCCGCTGATAGACTTCACTGCCACGATCTCTCCCTCCGGGATCTTCACCCCTTCGTCCCAGCTCCTGGCCGTCCATTCCTGACCGCTCACCGTCACCTGTCCTGTTGCCTTCATATTATCGATTTCCTCTGTGACAATGGCCTGACGCCCCACCATGCTCTCCACGTTTGTCTTCACCCTGTCCCGGTTAAAATATTTCACCGCAATGGGTCTGGTGAAAAACAGCAGAACCAGGGATACCAGGAAAAACAGGACAATCTGAACAAAAATAGGTGCATACAGCAGATTCGCAAATATGGCAACCAGAGCGCCTCCCGCAAACCATATGGTGGTAAGCCCCAGTGTCAGTATCTCAATCCCGATGCACAGAATCAACAACACCAACCAGAAAATCAGCATTTCATACATATAATACCTCCTATTTCAGTCGCTGCGCGACGGCTCTTAAGCATAAAGTCACTTCGCCGCATCCTCATGAGAGGAATTTTTTTCGACAAGTAACTCTCGAAAAATTCCTCTCCTGCGCCTTCGCGACTTTATTTTTCAGTCGCTGCGCGACGGTCCTTAAACATAAAGCCACTTCGCGACGGCTCCATCTACTCAGTCACTTCGGCGCATTCCCTGTAATTAATCAATAGTTTACTACAAAAACAGCTTTTGGGCAATAGATTTCTTTGCACGATAACACGATTTATCGTCTGCACCGCAAATTGGAAACAGGGGCGGAGGAGTGGTTTTTACGGGGCTATTGTACGCAAAAAATGCCCGGACATTCCTGCCCGGACAATTTTGATTTTTTGTAACATATTCAGTTTTATTTAATAGAACACATGGTTGCCGATTACCAGGCCTTCGCGTCCGTTGTTGCGGCGGAAATGCGTCAGGTCACCCACGTTGGACACACCCGACAGTGCCTCTTCCGCAGCCCTGATACAGCTGGCCGAAATCTTTCCGGACTCATAGAGACGGTTAACCTTGCCGTTCATGGCAGGTGTAAACTGGCCGGAAGCATAGATAACGCCGTGAATGGAATTGGGGTAAGCGCTGCTTCTGACGCGGTTCATAACCACTGCCCCCACCGCAACCTGGCCTTCATAGCTCTCGGAGCCTGCCTCACACTGAATCAGTGCCGCCAGAAGGAGCGTTGTATCCGCATCCGTCGTGTATTCGCCGTAATTCTTATGACGCTCCGCCTCCCGCTTTGCAGCCGCTTCCGCTTCCTGACGGATTCGAATCTCATCCATAGTCTCGCCTGCATCGATAATGAAGTCCAGCTCTACATACTCTGCGGACACATAGCCGTTGCTGCCCTCGTAGTCAACGCATATCCAGCCTTCCTCATCCTCGTTCAGCACTTCCATAATCTCGCCCTTGGGGAGCAGCCCATACTCGCCTGCCTCCAGGTTCGGCTCCGTCCTCACACGGAGAGTCTCCGTATTGATGGTGGCGATGGTCTTACCTACGTCATGGGCAAGCGCCACGGCCTCTTCGCCGAAGAGCAGATACTCATCGGAAGCCCACCCGATCATATTGCCTGACTGCAGCTTCGTCCATCCGTCCTTTCTCTCGAGAACCATACCGCCGCAGTCCTTGTACAACATTCCTACTTTATCTGATGTTTCATCCGCTTCACTTCTCACGTTCAGGGCATCCCGAACGTTCGCCATGACCAGCCTGGTTTCCTTCTCCTCGTCCAGCTCTTCCACCTGGAGATCCAGGTTCAGCTCCTTTGCCGTGGCATTCACAATATCAACGGAATTGGATGTTCCCGGATTCAGCACGGCTGCCACGCCTCCGCGGAGCTGCTCCATAGAATCATCCTCTTCCGCCTGTACTGCAATGCCCGACTGCAGGGCCAGGGCCAGCGATAACAAAAAACCTGTCACTGCCGTGAAACGCTTTCTGCATTTAGCCATCTTTCTTACCTCCATAAACAAATCACATTACTTTGCAAAAAGTATGCTACTTTTTAATAAAGTTATTACAAAGTTATTAAATTTGTTACGAAGACATCATAACAGATGTTACATGGAATGTCAAGTTTTATTACAAAATAATCTGCATATCCTTCCCGAACATAGTAACAGTTCAGACAGGGCGCTGAACAGAGAATGCACACAAAACGCGAAAAGAATGCGTTTTGGCGCCCGCAAGTCTCGCAAAATTGCACAGAGCGCAATTTTGACTTCGCGAGAGGGGCTGTCTGAACTGTTACCGAAAATAGCCAATCGTATGAAAATCCGGAATTTCGGTCTGATTCTACGAGATTCTTACATGATTATGAACTATAATAGCAGTATCCGACAATCAGCACAAAAAGCAAAAGGAGACCTGAGTTATGAAATGGAACGCAAAATGGATTAAACCGGCTGCAGATACCGGGGATGTGGTACCAGTGTACGGGAAAACCTTTACACTTTCCGGAAAAGTGAAGGAGGCAACGCTTCTTATCACCGCTCTAGGTGTGTACGAGGCCAGGCTGAATGGCAGAAGGATCGGTCAATTTATCCTGGCACCGGGCTGGACTGCCTACTACAAAAGGCTCCAGTACCAGGAATACGATGTCACAGGCCTGTTGGCCGAAGACAACACCCTCGACGTTCTGGTGGGAAAAGGATGGTACCGCAGCCCCATGCCGGGGTGGGGCGTTACCCCCTACCAGCAGGGCCTGCAGCACAATCCTGCCGGCCTGCTTGCCCAGCTGGAAATTATTTATGAAGACGGTCGCAGGGAAATCATCGGCACGGACGCCGACTGGAAGGTATCGGAAAGCCGGGTGCGCTTCTCCGAAATCTATGACGGGGAAATCTTTGACGCCTCCTTCGAACCTTCCATGGACGGAGACGTCCTGTGCTTCGAAGGTCCCTGGAATACCCTGATTCCCCAGCAGGGTGAAGAAATCCGGGAACACGAGCGTGTGGCTGCCGCCCGCGCTTTTACCACGCCCAAAGGAGAGCTTGTCATTGATTTCGGCCAGGAGGTCACCGGCTATGTGGAGACTGTGCTGGACGGTCATGCCGGCGAGATCCTGGACCTGTCCTTTGCCGAAGTTATGGATAAGGAAGGTAATTTCTACACGGAAAATTACCGCAGGGCCAAGGCGCAGTACCGCTATATCTGCCGGGACGGGCACCAGGTTTACAAGCCCAGGCTGACCTTCTGGGGTTTCCGCTATATCCGGGTCAACCGGTTCCCCGGCGGGCCGGAAAAGGCAGGCGCGGAATGCTTTACCGCCGTAGCCGTCCACTCCGCCATGAAACGGACAGGCCATTTAAGCTGCTCCAACCGGAACCTGAACCGCCTCTTTGACAACATAATCTGGGGGCAAAAGGGAAACTTCCTGGACGTGCCCACAGACTGCCCCCAGCGGGACGAGCGGCTGGGCTGGACAGGCGACGCACAGGTGTTTGCCCGCACCGCATGCCTGAACTATGACGCCGAAACATTTTTTACCAAATGGCTGGCGGATATGGCGGCGGAACAGCACGAAGACGGTTATATAGGACATGTCATTCCCGATCTGATGCAGTCCCCGAAAGCCAGCGCCGCCTGGGGAGACGCAGCCGCCATCTGTCCCTGGGAAGTATACAGGGCGTACGGAAACACCGCCATCCTGGAAAACCAGTTTGAATGCATGCATAAATGGGTGGATTACATCACCGCCTCCACCGCCACGCCCAATCTGTGGACAGGCGGCACCCATTACGGCGACTGGCTTGGCCTGGACGCCCCTTCCGGAAGCAGCAAGGGTTCCACCGATGAGGACTTTATCGCCTCTGCCTATTATGCCCGCTCCACGGAGCTGGTTATCAGGGCCGGAAAGGTGCTGGGCAAAGATGTCTCCTGTTACGAAAAGCTTTACCGCCGCATCGTTGCGGCATTCCGCGCGGCATATCCGCATTACCGAACCCAGACGGAATGTGTACTTGCCGCCCATTTCCGCCTGGCTCCCGACTGCCAGGCTGCCGCAGACCGGCTGGCCCGCATGGTGCAGGAAGGCGGCGTAAAGCTTCAGACCGGTTTCGTGGGCACGCCTTATCTGCTGCACGTACTCAGCGATTACGGATATGCGGAACTTGCCTATTCCCTGCTGCTGCGGGAGCAATATCCCTCCTGGCTCTATCCCGTGGGCAAAGGCGCCACCACCATCTGGGAACACTGGGACGGCATCATGGAGGACGGAAATTTCTGGAGCGCGGACATGAACTCCTTCAACCATTACGCCTACGGCTCCGTGGCCGACTGGGTCTACGGCACAGCCGCCGGCATCCGTCCCGCTGCCCCCGGCTATGAAAAGGTTCGGATCGCCCCGATTCCCGACGGGCGGCTGGACTGGCTGAAAGCCTCCCTGGAAACCAGACACGGACTCATCTGTTCACAGTGGAAAAAATCCGACGGCATGTGGCGCTATGAAATTACCACCCCGGTAGATGCGGAAGTGGTAATCGCCCGGAAGGTACACCGGGTGGAAGCCGGAACCCATTATTTCTACAGCGATATCCGTTAAGCCCTGGCACCAACGCATATCTGATCTGCGTGTCACAGGGTTCACTTCCCTCCGCGCCGGATTGTGTTGGAAAGTGCTTTCCCACAGCTGTATGTCACAATTTATGGTAGATTGAACCCGAATGGGGAAGGGGGTGCGGGCTGCGTTGACCCTCTACCCCTTCCTCTGCTCCTTTCTGTATTTTAACGGGGTACAATCCGTATATTTCTTGAACACACGTTCGAAATACGTAATGCTCTCAAATCCCAGCCGCTCCGAAATCTCCGTGACGGAGTATTCGCCGAAAGCCAGAAGCTTCCTGGCCTTTCTGACCCGCAGAATATTGGTATATTCCACCACGCTGATACCCGTAACCTCCCTGAAAATACGGCTAAGCCAGCTCCTGCTAATATAAAAGCGCCCTGCCAGTTCCTCCAGGCTCTCCCCTGTCCCCGGATTTGCATGCAGGTAATCAACCACCTCCTGGACCTTCTGGTACCGGGGTGTCTGCGCCGTCCGCCCCTCCTCTTCCGGCAGCCCGTCCCCCTGGTACCGGGAAAGCAGCAGCAGGATCTCCAACAGCTTCATTTTTACCATCAGTTCATAACGTTTCTGCCTGCCCCTGATTTCCTCCCCGATACAGAGCATCAACTCCTTCATCCGCTCCCTGTCTTCCTCCCGCAGGCTGACAATCCGCCCCAGCCTGCCATACAGCTCGTCCAAAGCGGGAAAACCATTTGCGTTCAGAAAAGGCGCAAATGCCTTCTCCGTAATCTGAAGCAGGATTCTGCTGTGGCGGGAAAGCTTCGCAAGGCTTGTCTTATGAACCCGGTCCGGCTTGATCAGGACCATGTCCCCCGCCTTCACCAGATATGTCTCTCTGTCAATAAAATAGTAGCTCTCTCCTTCCGTGAGATAGTACAGTTCAAATGTGTCATGAAAATGGCGGTATGGCATGGAATAATTTTCCTCCCGGGTAACCTGCTCCACCATAATCACCCCTTCCAGCTGCTGCCTGTAAACAATCTGTTCCATAATGCTTCCTCCCCGGCAGTATCCGATCGTATGAAAATCGAAAAATTCTGTCTTATTCTACGAGATTATTATACTATTTTATTCTATAATAGCAATACCGGATAACATTACCGGCTGTACCGTCATATACGGAAGCCCGGAATAACACCCCGTGCAAGCGGAGAAAGGTATAAATATGTACGATGTAGCGATTATAGGTGCAGGTGTGACAGGCGGAATGCTGGCGCGTACATTGGCGGCTTACGAGCTGGACATCTGTATCCTGGAAAAGGAAAACGATGTGGCTATGGGAACCAGCCGCGCCAACTCCGGCATTGTCCACGCCGGATACGACGCCGAGAACGGCACCCTGAAAGCCCGGCTGAATGTCCGCGGTTCGGAGATGATGGAAGAAATCGCCGGGCAGCTGGGGGTTCCCTACAGCAGGAACGGCTCCCTGGTTGCGGGATTTCATGAGGAAGACACGGAAACCATACGTGCCCTCTATCACCGGGGTGTCAAAAACGGCGTAAAGCAGCTCCGCATTTTAGACGGGAAAGAAGCCAGGCAGCTGGAACCCGGGCTATCGGAAGCAGTCACCTGCGCCCTGTATGCCCCCACCTGCGCCATTATCTGCCCCTATGAGCTGACTGTGGCGGCCGTGGGCAACGCCATGGACAACGGCGCCGAGTTGCTGCTGAATTTCCATACGGCACAGATTGCGCGGCGGGACGGATACTACGAGATTGCGGAGAAAGACTCTGTGACGGGCCGCAGAATACGGGCAAAATACGTCATAAACGCCGCCGGCCTTCACGCGGACGAGGTTGCAGGCCTTGCCGGGGACAATTCCGTCCGTATCCGTCCCCGCCGCGGGGAATACCTGCTGCTGGACAGAGAGTGCGGCGGCCTGCTCTCCCATACCGTATTCCGCACCCCCTCCAAAAAGGGAAAGGGCATCCTGGCCACGCCTACCGTGGACGGCAACCTCCTCCTCGGCCCCACCTCCACGGATTTGGATGACAAGGCAGATACGGCCACCACCGCAGAGGGCCTGGCACAGATTACGGAACACGCCCATGAAACGCTGAAACATGTCCCGCTGAACAAGGTCATCACCTCCTTCTGCGGTCTCCGCGCCGTGGGCAATACAGGCGACTTTATCATTCATTCCCCTTTTCCGGGCTTTGTCAATGCTGCGGGCATCGAATCCCCCGGACTCACCGCCGCACCTGCCATCGCGGAATACATTGCCCTGCTTCTGGAGGGACAGGGGCTTGTTTTACACAAAAAAGCAGACTGGCAGCCGCTGCGCAGGCCTGTTTACGCCTTCCGCCAGGCTTCCGTGGAAGAAAAAAACCAAATCATCCGCCGGGATAAAGCTTACGGCCATGTAGTCTGCCGCTGCGAAACCGTCACGGAGGGCGAAATCCTGGCCGCCATCCGCACCAACCCTCCCGCGCGGGATTTAGACGGCATCAAGCGCCGCACCCGCGCACAGATGGGAAGATGCCAGGGCGGCTTCTGCATGCCTTACATTGCGGAGCTTCTCGCCGGAGAGCTGGGCATTCCTTTCGGGAAGGTTACAAAATGCGGTCCCGGCTCCGAAATCAGTATAGGTCCCACCAAGGGACAGTAAAGTCAACAACCCTGCGGCATTCGCAAAATGGATGCCGACGCATCCGCCTGGCTCCTTGCCGGGGGAATCAATTCACCGAAAATCACAGGAGGCTCACATGACTGATCTGGTTATCATAGGCGGCGGACCTGCCGGAATGGGCGCTGCCGTGGCGGCATATGAAAGCGGTATCCGGGACATCCTCATCCTGGAGCGGGACGAACACCTGGGCGGCATCCTGCAGCAATGCATCCACAACGGCTTCGGGCTTCACCGCTTCGGCGAGGAACTGACCGGTCCCGAATATGCCTGGAAATACGAACAGCAGATAAAAGAATACCAAATTCCCGTCAAGTATAAGACGATGGTGCTGTCCCTCTCCCCCGAAAAGGAAATCACCGCCTCCAATGCGGAAGAGGGCATTTTTACCATCCGGGCGAAAGCCGTGGTACTGGCAATGGGATGCCGGGAACGCCCCAGGGGCGCGCTGAATATCCCCGGTACCCGCCCCGTCGGCATTTACAGCGCCGGAACCGCCCAGAAACTAGTAAACCGGAAGGGTTATCTGCCCGGAAAAGAAGTTGTAATCTTAGGCTCCGGGGATATCGGACTCATCATGGCCCGCCGCATGACGCTGGAAGGCGCACACGTCAGGGCTGTCTGCGAACTGCTGCCCTATTCTGGAGGCCTGGCCAGGAACATTGCACAGTGCCTCGACGACTTCGGCATCCCGTTAAAGCTTTCCCACACCGTGGTGCAGATTCACGGTAAAGAAAGGCTGACAGGCGTCACCATCGCAAAAACCGACGAAAAGCGCCGTCCCATCCCCGGAACCGGGGAGTACGTCCCCTGTGACACGCTGCTTCTGTCCGTAGGCCTGATTCCGGAAAACGAGCTTACCCTGCAGGCCGGCATTCCAACGGATCCCGTCACCGGCGGAGCCGTGGTAAACCAGGACAGACAGACGGAGATCCCCGGAATCTTCTCCTGCGGCAATGTACTCCATGTACACGATCTGGTGGATTTCGTCTCCCTGGAGGCCGAAATTGCCGGAAAAAGCGCCGCTGCGTATATCAGGGGACAGCTTGTCCGCGAATGTTCTATACCCGTTTTTACGGACGATAAAATACGCTATGCCGTTCCACAGAAAATCACCCGCTTAGAAGACACTACCCTGTACTTTCGGGTAGGCAGCCGGTACCGCAATGTGAAATTCCGAGTTATGGGAACAGGGAATGGAGAGCATTCCCGGAATGTGTATGAAGAACTGTATTCCGTAAAAAAATACCGGGCTGCACCCGGGGAAATGGAAACCATCAAAATCAAAAAAGAGCTTCTGTCCGGTATTTCGGAGCTGAAGCTGATATTGGAGGAGACGCCCACATGACAGAAACCAGTCTGACCTGTATCATATGCCCCATGGGCTGCCCCATTACCGTACGGCTGGAGGGAGATTCCGTGATCAAGATCACCGGCAATACCTGCAAAAGAGGAGCCGCCTACGCGGAATCCGAGGTCTGCCGTCCCGTCCGAACCCTGACTACCACCATGCGCTGCGAGGACGGGCAGATGCTGTCCGTAAAGACGCGGCAGCCCATTCCCAGGCAGCACCTGGCGGACTGCATGCGCCTGATAAATGCCCACACGGTCCCCCTTCCCGTCTCCGTGGGAGATGTCCTTCTGAAAGACGTATTCGGCAGCGATATCGTGGCTACGGAGAACAAATCCGCCTTAGCAGCTGCAGGCGCGCTGCCGATGGGCCTCATACATTAAAATCGACGCGGTAACGGCGGCATTCAGGGATTCCACGCTGCCTTCCATGGGGATTTTCAGATAAGAATCCGCCCGGGAAGCCAGTTCCCTGCTGAGTCCCGCCCCCTCATTGCCAATCAGGAACGCCGTCCCTTCCCGGAAGGAAAAGCTGTCGTAATATCTCTCCCCTTCCAGATGGGCGGCATACACCCTGACGCCTTTTTCCCGCAGTCCTTCCACTGCCCCTTCCAAATCCTCCGTGTACACGAAAGGAACCCGGAAAACGGAACCCATGGTAGCCCTGATGGTTTTCGGATTATAGATATCGGCGGTACCGCCTCCCATAATAATGCCTGTAACACCCGCCCCCTCTCCGCTTCTGACGATGGTTCCCAGATTTCCCGGATCCTGCAGATTTTCCAGCACGATAAACAGCGGATTCGGCGCGGACAGCAGCTCTTCCAGACGGTACCTGGGACGCTTCATAACGCACAGGATTCCCTGGGGACTTTGGGTGTCCGACATCTTCCGGAACAGTTCCGAAGTTACCGTTTCGCATCCTGTCCGGATCAGCTTTTCCCTCATACCCGGGATTGCCGCCGCCCTGTCCCAGGTATCGTCAGCGATATAGACCTCAAGAATCCGGTCTTCCGGCGCTTCCCCGAACATCTTAAAGCCTTCCGTCAGGAAAATACCCGCATCACGCCGCTCCCTTGCCTTATTCTGCCATTGTACAATCTGTTTTACCCTTGGATTTGAACTGCTGGTAATCATATTTTCTCCCGTATTATCCTTGTTCGACCGCCAACATAACCCCTTTACCGCTCGGTTGTATTCCGGTCAAAACCGCCTCTTCCGTTCCCTAAGGCAAATTATGCCGGCGCAGCCGCCCTCATGTCTGTGCATAAAAGAAAGGCGGCATTCCATCCCGGAACATCCGCCTGTATTTTGTCACCGTACCCGTGGGTCCGCGATACCGGCTTTCCCGGCGGCCGGCGTCAGCGCAGGGTCAGATTGCCAGCATCCTGGAAACCTCGTACTGGTATCTGTCGATATCCTTCTGCATCATCAGCGCTTCCTCGATACCGAAATCCGTAAACTCGCCGTATTTGTAGCCCACTACCCTGTTGGTCTTGCCCTCCAGCATTACGTCTACCGCGTAGGCGCCCATAATGGAAGCATAATAGCGGTCCTTTGCAGTGGGACTGCCGCCTCTCTGCATGTAGCCCAGGATCGTTGCCCTGGTTTCCACGCCGGTAGCCGCCTCAATGCGCTTGGCCATGGAAGTGGAATGGCCGATACCCTCCGCATTGATAATCAGATGATGAATCTTGCCCTTCTTACGGCTCTCTATAATGTGGGTGACGATTTCCTGTTCGTCGTAATTGTAGTTCTCCGGGAGCAGGACATCCTCCGCCCCGTTGGCAACACCGCACCACAGCGCGATATAGCCTGCATGCCGCCCCATTACCTCGATAATGCTGCATCGCTCATGGGAGGAAGAGGTATCCTTTACCTTATCGATGGCCTGCATGGCCGTATTGACCGCCGTGTCAAAGCCGATGGTATAGTCCGTACAGGCAATATCCAGATCGATGGTCCCCGGTATGCCCACGGCATTGATTCCATGCCTGGACAATGCCTGCGCCCCCCTGTAAGAGCCGTCGCCTCCGATTACCACCACGCCGTCAATGCCGTGGGCCCTGCAGATATCCGCAGCCTTCTGCTGGTACTCTTCCTTCTTGAATTCCAGGCACCTGGCTGTCCCCAGGACGGTGCCGCCCTTCTGGATAATATCGGATACATTGCGGGGTTCCATATCAATGATATCCTCGTTCAGCAGGCCATTATAGCCCTTTTTGATTCCCTTTACTTTCACTCCCCTATAAATAGCAGTGCGGACGACCGCCCTGATGGCAGCATTCATCCCCGGTGCGTCTCCCCCGCTGGTCAGAACTGCAATTGTTTTAATCTTATCAGCCATAACTCGCTCCTCCTGTCATTCGGAACTGCCGAAAACCGGGCACCTCCTTACCGTCACGGAAATATTTTATACCTTTTTGCTTCGTTTTTCAATAGGGCCTGCCAATATTTAACGTATTTTTACATTTTCCAGGCCAAACAGCCTCCCCAGCAGCTCCGCCGTGCCGCTGTCCGCCTTCACGCGGCGGTTGGGCGGAAGTATCTTGAAAGCCCTGGTATCTCTGAGATAAATAACAACATTATCATTGCCGTCAGAATCCGCAATGGCGGAAAACAGCTCCTGTTCCCTTGCAGAATAAGCATCCGCATTCGGGAACTGAATCCAGATGCCCTTCGGAAACGTTTTCATCTGCCCGCCGCTGCCCGGAGCATCCCCCGCTGCGGGTCTATCCCGATACGTCCCGCCGGAGGGCTGCCCGTTCCTGTTCTGCCCGCCCCCTGTATACTGGTTCCGGAAGATAGGCCTGCCCTTTGCCGCCCTGGCCTCCTCGAAGCTGACAATCTGTTCGCAGAGCAGCTTTCCGTCCTTTTCTTCCTCCACATTGGCCCGGCCCCTGATAAAGACCCTGGCTTCCTCCGTGAGCAGGGAGCCGTATTGCTCGTAGTCTCTGGGGAATACCACAACCTCCACATTTCCCACCAGATCCTCCAGGTTCAGAAAGGCCATCACCTTATCGTTCTTGGTAAATTTGATATTTTTATCCGCAATCATCCCCCCTACGACTACTTTTGCATGGTCTTCCAGGGGTACCTTGTTGCTGTCCTTATCCAGTGCGAAGTCGTTGGTGGTATTGGTGACATACTGCTCCAGAAGCGCCTGGTCGGACTCCAGCGGATGGCCGCTCACATAGATTCCGAGTACTTCCTTTTCGAACGCCAGACGCATTTCCTTGGGATATTCCCCCACATCCGGCATGCGGATATCGAATTCCTCCTTCTGGGATTCCTCCGCAATATCAAACAGGGAAATCTGTCCCGCTATGGTTTTCCGCCTGTCCTTTGTGACATGATCCATAATCTGCATGAAAACACTCATGAACTGCTTTCTGGTGCCGCCCAGGCTGTCCATGGCTCCCGCCTTGATAAAATTTTCCACTGCGCGCTTATTCACATCCTTATCCGCCATACGGGTGATAAAATCGTTCAGGTTTGTAAACAGCCCTCTCTCCACGCGCTCCTTTACTATGCAGTCAATGGCGGGGCGGCCCACCCCCTTAATGGCCGTCAGGGCGTAGCGGATGCTGTCCCCGCTGACGGAAAAACCGCTCTGCCCCTGATTGATGTCCGGCGGCAGCAGCGTAATCCCCATGGATCGGCAGGCCAGGATATACTCAGACACTTTCTTGGTATTGTCAATGACGGAGGTCATAAGCGCCGCCATAAATTCCACGGGATAATGATATTTCAGGTAAGCGGTCTGGTAGGCAACCACGGCATACCCGGCTCCATGAGATTTATTGAAGGCATACTCGGCAAAATCGATCATATCGTCAAAAATGCCGTTTGCCACCTTTTCATCTATGCCCCTGGAGGCACAGCCCGGCACCCCTTCCGCCTCATTTCCGTAGATGAAGTTCGCCCGCTCCTTCTCCATGACGGAATGCTTCTTTTTACTCATGGCACGGCGCACCAGGTCGCTTCGGCCCATGGTATACCCGCCCAGGTCACGGACGATCTGCATGACCTGTTCCTGATATATGATGCACCCGTAGGTGGGCGATAGAATAGGCTCCAGCTGGGGACATGCATATTCTATGGAAGCCGCGTCGCTGCGGCCCTTAATATATTTCGGAATGGAATCCATGGGTCCGGGGCGGTATAACGAAATACCGTCAATAATGTCCTCCAGGCTCCGGGGCCGCAGTTCCTTCATCAGGTTCTTCATTCCCGCACTTTCCAGCTGGAAGACGCCGTCGGTCTTTCCTGCGCCGAGGTACTCATATACCTGGGCATCGTCAAATCCCACATTGTCGATGTCAATTTTCTCCCCTCTGGACTGCTCCACGAACCTCACGGTGTCATGAATCACCGTAAGCGTCCGAAGCCCCAGGAAATCTATTTTCAAAAGCCCAAGCTCCTCCAGCGTGGTCATGGTAAACTGAGTGGTGATGGAACCGTCGCTTCCCCTGGACAGCGGCACAAACGCATCCGCTGCCTCGGGACAGATCACCACCCCCGCGGCATGCATGGAGCTGTGCCTGGGCAGCCCCTCCAGGCGCCTGCACATGTCAATCAGGCGCCTCACCTGCTCGTCCTCTTCATACTGCTTATGAAACTCCGGATTCCTCTCCAGCGCCTTGTCGATGGTGATATTCAGTTCCCCCGGAATCATCCTGGCAATGGAATCCACAAATGCATAGGGCAGATCCATGACACGTCCCACATCCCGTATCACGCCCTTTGCCGCCAGGGTACCGAAGGTCACAATCTGCACCACCTTGTCGCTTCCGTATTTCCGGCCCACATAATCGATGACTTCCTGCCTGCGGTTGTAACAGAAATCCACATCGATATCCGGCATGGACACACGCTCCGGATTCAGGAAACGCTCAAAAAGCAGATTGTACCGGATAGGCTCGATATTCGTAATCTTCAGGCAGTATGCCACGATGCTCCCTGCGCCGGAGCCTCTGCCCGGCCCTACCGGAATCCCGTTGCTCCTGGCGTAATTGATAAAATCCCACACAATCAGGAAGTAGTCCACATATCCCATCCTGCGAATGACGGTAAGTTCGTAGTCAAGTCTCTCGCGCAGCGTCTGTCCGGTATCGCCTGCGGCCACACTGCCGTCGCCGTAGCGTTCCTTCAGCCCGTCATCGCAGAGTTTATTCAGATATCCCCAAGAGTCATAGCCCTCCGGCACCTCATATCTGGGCAGCTTGGTCTCCCCGAACGTAATCTCCACATTGCACCTGTCGGCAATGCGCTGGGTATTCTCCAGAGCCTCCCACGCATAGGGAAACAGCCCCTTCATCTCCTCCTCGCTCTTCACGAAATACTGGCCGCCCTCATAGCGCATCCTGTCCTCGTCCGCCAGCTTCTTGTTGGTCTGAAGGCACAGCAGAATATCGTGGGAATCCGCGTCCCCGGCATAGGTGTAGTGGACGTCATTGGTGGCCACCAGCGGGATATCCAGCTCCCGGCTCATCTTCAGCAGCTCCGTATTTACCATGCGCTGTTCCGGATAGCCGTGATCCTGAAGCTCCAGGAAAAAATTTCCCTTCCCGAAGCATTCCTCATACTTCCTCGCAGTCTTACGCGCCTCGTCCGGCCGGCCCTTGGAAATGCACCGCTGCACCTCCCCGGCCAGACATGCCGACAAGGCGATAATCCCCTCGTGATAGCGGTTCAGAACCTCCATGTCCACCCTGGGCTTGTAGTAAAACCCCTCCGTGAATCCCCTGCTGACGATCTTCATTAAGTTGGAATATCCCACATTGTTCTCCGCCAGGAGTACCAGATGGTAGTATCTGTCCTCTCCGCCGGTGAGTTCCTTGTCAAAGCGGGAATTGGGCGCCACATATATCTCGCAGCCCAGCACCGGCTTGATGCCCGCCGCCTTTGCCGCCCGGTAGAAATCAATGACACCGTACATGACGCCGTGGTCCGTGATGGCCGCACTGTCCATTCCCAGCTCCTTCACCCGGGAGACATATTCTTTTATTTTATTGGAGCCGTCCAGGAGGGAATACTCCGTGTGGACATGAAGATGTACGAATGCCATGATATCGATCTCCTTTGCGCTTTCTCCCTAACAGTATACTGAAATTCGAAGGGGTTGTAAAGGCGAGATTGTCCTTTCAGCAAAAAAGGTGTAAAGTCCTTACCCTTACGAAAGACTTTACACCTCATTGCGCAATGTATTCCCTGTTCTTCAATGATATCCTGTCCTGCCGCCGGCAGGCAACACCCCCGCTGCAGGCAACGGGGCTTCAAGCTTGCAGCGCTGCAAAGCTGAAAGTGTCCTTCGGGCACTTCAGTATGTGACCCTCACGGAATCAAACACGCTCCGGGAACATGCCTTATGCCATATGCCGGCTACAGATACTTCTTCAGCACTTCCGCCTTGTCGGTTGCCTCCCACGGAAGGGATACGTCATCCCGCCCAAAATGTCCGTAAGCCGCTGTGGGGCGGTAGACAGGCCTGCGCAGGTCCAGCATCTTGATGATACCTGCGGGACGCAGCTCAAAATTCTCCCGGATAATCTCCACCAGCTTCTCATTGGCCAGCCTCCCGGTGCCGAAGGTATCCACCATAATGGAGGTAGGCTGTGCGACGCCGATTGCGTAGGAAAGCTGAATTTCGCATTTCTCCGCCAGGCCTGCGGCTACGATATTTTTCGCCACATAACGGGCGGCATAGGCAGCGCTCCTGTCCACCTTGGTACAGTCCTTGCCCGAGAAGGCGCCGCCGCCGTGACGGGCCGCTCCGCCGTAGGTGTCAACGATGATCTTGCGCCCGGTGAGTCCTGCGTCTCCTTGGGGTCCCCCGATGACGAAACGCCCTGTGGGATTGATGAAAAATTTTGTCTCCCCGTCAATCAAATCCCCGGGCAGCACGGGATCAAATACATATTTCCGGATATCCCTGTGAATCTGTTCCTGGCTCACGTCCTCGTCATGCTGGGTGGAGAGAACCACCGCTTCCAAGCGTACGGGCTTGCCGTTTTCATCGTATTCCACGGATACCTGGCTCTTGCCGTCGGGCCTTAAGTAAGGCAGCGTACCGTCCTTGCGCACTTTCGTCAGCTGTCTCGTGAGCTTATGCGCCAAAGCGATGGGATAGGGCATCAATTCCGGCGTCTCGTTTACAGCGTAGCCGAACATCATGCCCTGGTCTCCGGCGCCGATGGCTTCGATCTGGGCATCGTCCATATTGGACTCCCTGGCCTCCAGCGCCTTGTCCACTCCCATTGCAATGTCGGGGGACTGCTTATCCAGCGCCACCATGACGGCGCAGGTATTGCCGTCAAACCCCAGTTTGGAATCGTTGTAGCCGATTTCATTAACGGTTTTCCGTACAATTCCGGGGATATCCAGATTTGCCGTGGTGGTAATCTCACCGGTTACCAGTACAAATCCCGTGCAGGCGGCTGTCTCGCAGGCTACGCGGCTCATGGGATCCTGCTCCATGCAGGCGTCCAAAATGGCATCCGATATGGCGTCGCAGATTTTATCGGGATGTCCTTCCGTAACGGATTCTGATGTAAATAAATGTTTTTCCATTTGTCTGTCTTCCTTTCTTTCCGTAGATAATCTGTATACAGTGTATTCTCGCGGGCGCACCGGGCGGCCGTGCCTGCGGGAAAAGCCGGCGGATGGGTCCTGCGTCAAAGCGTTTTCGGCATCCCACCGCAAAAAGTCCGCTTACCAAAATAAGCGGACTTTCATCTGTCGATATCAAATCCTCTTATTGTTCGAAAATCACTCGCTCAGGTGGGCACCTTCCTACTGGGGTTGCCGCGGCTTCATCGATCCTATGTATCTCCACCGACTCTGAATAAGAGAAATACTATTTGGTTTTTATGTTCGCCATTATCCTACTACAGATTTCGGCTTCTGTCAATACGCCGACGCATTCTTTCTCGACATTTTCCCATACATTTTATGGCAGCCCATGACAGGCATTTGGGGAAAGGCCAGGCTAACCCAGCCGCTTCTCCATATATTCATACCCATAATGGGTGCGGTACTTCAGGGCCGTGGATTTGGTAATCTTTCCCTCCTTACAGAGCCGGATCAGGTTTCCGTCCATGGTACACATGCCATCGTTTGCGCCGGACTGCATGGCGGAATTCAGCTGGTTTACCTTGTTCTCCCGGATCATGTTCTGAATGGCGTCCGTGGCCTTCATAATCTCGAAGACCGGAATCCGCACGGAATTGCCCTCTCCGTCCTTCATGGTGGCAGGCACCAGCTGCTGGCATACCACCGCCTTCAGCACCTGGGCAAGCTGTGTCCTTGCCTGTTCCTTGTCCGGGAACACGTCCACAATGCGGTTGATGGTGTCTGCAGCGCTGTTGGTGTGAAGGGTGCTGAATACCATTACGCCTGTCTCCGCCGCAATCAGGGCCGCGGAAATAGTGTCGTAATCCCGCATTTCTCCCAACAGTATAACGTCAGGACTCTCCCTCAGGGCAGAGCGCAGAGCATCCAGGTATCCCGGCGTGTCGATGGATATCTCGCGCTGGGTGACGATGGCCTTCTTATGCCTGTGGATATACTCAATGGGGTCTTCCATGGTGATGATATGGCCGTCGCGGCTGCTGTTGACCCTGTCAATCATACAGGCAAGCGTTGTGGATTTACCCGTTCCCGCGGCGCCGGTGACCAGTACCAGGCCGCCGTTCCTGTTATTCCTGTCTCCCTTGTCGTCCGCCAGGGAGAGTACCTCTTCCGGTATGCCCAGTTTGCCTGCGTCAGGAAGCTCAAATCGTATCACACGTATCACCGCCGCCAGGGAACCTCTCTGCCGAAAGATATTGACGCGGAATCTCCCTCCGGGGAAGGTGCCGTTCCCGTCCACCCGCCTGGAGACGGAAAGCGAGAAATCGTCATCCTCCCCTCTCTCCAGCCTGATTTTGGTCCGCCGTCCCTCACTGTAGATCTGTTCCACCAGCGCTTCTATATCCTTCGGCATCAGCATTCCTTCGCCCACGCGCACCTGCCTGCCGTTTCTCTTCATGGTAACCGGCAGCCCTGCCACAAGGAACACGTCCGACACATCCTCATCCCGCACCGCCTGTTCCAGAATTTCCTGTAATTTCATATCCATGCCCGTCCTTCCATTTATATTGCCTGCCTAAAACGATCCGTCCCAAAGATTGCCCTCATTGCCTGCGGGTTCCCAGTCTTTCTGTATCCGCCACTCTACAACGCGGAATCCCCTGTCCCCCTCTGGCACAATTCCGATCAGCAGGCGGACCTCTTCGTATTCCAGCGTCTTATGCGTAATGCCGTCCTCGTCCGTCTCCGTCCCGGCAAGCCCTTCCAGACGGTCTCCCGCCTTCAGCGCCTCCCCCGCCTGGCGGAGAAAATCCTGCCCCGCTCTCTCCAGCGCATATCGCTCCTGCACCGTAGACGCATATTTTTCTGCAAGACTGTAATCCGCACGGGCTGTCGTAAAAGAAAGTATCCCCAAAACGGCCATACAGATGCTGATGACTGTCAGCAGCAGTGCAAGCGGACCCAGCCTGATCGGAATATGCTTCATCCCGCGCCTCCCTCCTGTGGAAGTGTACTATCCGTTATTTTCCGGCACTTCCTGATTTTACCTTTCATCAAATGCTTTCCATGCCAAAAGTCGGGGAAGCCGGGCTTCCTCACCGTACTGCCGTCCCGTTCAGGTAAACGCCTGTCTCCAGCACGTAGAGCGGCTCCGTTTCCTCCATCCAGTACACGCTGACGGTACTTTCCGCAAAACTGCCTGCCGCCTCCGGTTCCCAGGACACTTCTACATGAAACTGCCCCCCGGATGCCGGCCGCATCTCTTCGTCATACCATGCATGGAGCGTGCCGTCCGCCCCGTCCCGCTCCTCCTGAACATTGCCGTCCTCCTCAATCAGCATGCGCAGCATCTCCGGGCTGTCTGCCGCCGCCACTGCCTCGGCCGCGTTTTCCGCCAGATGCACCGCCCTGGTGAGCCTCCCGGCCCTGCCGCTCAAATCCGCCGAAAAGGCAAACACCTTAATCAGCACAAGGATTACTGCAAGCAATACCACGGTCAGTATCAATGTCTCTATATAAAAATCGGTATTGTGACGCTTTTTTCCTTTATCTTTACTCAAACTGCCATTCTTACTCATCCGCCGCAGCCTCCGTCATTTCTCCGCACCTGGCATGAAACAGCACCCTGCCCTCATCCGTGATGACAGAGAAGGTCCTCTCCGCCACCTCTTCCACTTCAAAGGCGGCGGTCTCTCCGATCACCTGCGCGTTCTCGGGATACAGCGCTTCCCCCAGCCGTCCGTACTCCTCAAGAAGTTCTCCCTGATACTGGTAAATGCGAAGCCCGTACCCGCTGCTGCCGTCCGCAATGGACAGCACCGTCACACCGTCCTCCTCGTAGACCTCCACCGCGCCGCCCGTATCATTTGCCTTCATACAGGTCGTCAGATAAGACAATATTGACCTGGCTTCATTATTTCCCGTCTGACCCGCCACAATGCCGCGGTAGGTCTGCGCCCCGAAGACAACCGTCAGAAAAAAGACCGCCAGAAAAAGACAGGCAACACCCATCGTATAAAATCCCACCAGCGAACCGCCGCTTTTCTTCATGATCCGGCTCCCCTTTCCTCCATGCAGGCTTTATACCCCCGCATCGAAACTATCTGCCGCCCCAGGCGTTCCCTACTGCCTGCTGAGTACCTGTATGGACGGCGCTATATTGGAGGCGAACACATCATAATATACACGGAATTCGTCCGTATTGATCTGAAGGCCGTAATTCTCCTCCAGATAGTCCAGGCTGGGCGGATAGAACCCCTCCACCACATAGCACTGCCTTGCGCTGCGCTCCACCGCCTCCCTCAGGGCTGCGATGCTTTCTTCCTCCATATCCCGGCCCGAAGCCGACGACGCCAGCTGCCATCCAATCAGGACAGCCGCAACTGCTGCCGCTGCCAGTACCAGCCATGGCCACCGTCTGCGTTTTCTGTCAACATACATTGGCATCCCCTCCGAACTGTCTGCCCACACATCAGATCCTTCACATCCGCCTGCCTTATCCGATGGAATTCATCATGCCGATCAGCGGCAGCATAATGCTCAGCAGCGACAGTCCCACCGTCAGCATCAGGATTCCTGACAGAACGGGGTCCACAATGCCCACCAGCCGCTCCACCAGGTTGGAGCAGTGCTCCGCCAGCAGGTTTGTCAGCTTCCGTAGTACCGACTCCAGGCTGCCGCTGCGTTCCCCGGCCAGAAGCATTCTCCCGTAAACCGGCTCAAACAAGCCCTCGTCATACGCTGCCTGGGCTATGCCGTGCCCCTGGCTCATCCGCCCTGCACAGCGGTTTACCTTCTCTTCCACCGGCCTGCAGGAGGTCATCTTCACGCTCTCCGCCACTGCGATATCCTGCATCTCACCGCTGGCCAGAAAAGTGGACAGCGCGGCGGTAAAGCGAAACATTCCCAGGCTCTCCAATATGGCGGCGCAGGCGGGAATCTTTCCCAGTATGCGTTCCATCACGGCGCGCTTTTTACTGTTCCACAGAATAAATCCCGCCGTAAGCACCGCCGCCAGCACCAGCATCACCGCCAGCGCCGCCCAGCAGAGTACATATGCCCACCTCACATAAGAATAGGAAGATGCGGCCATGCTCCCGGTCAGCCTGTCATAGACATCCGTAAACGCGGGCAGCACCATGGTCAGCATCACTGCCAGCACCACAATGATAATGGCCAGCATCGCCACCGGGTACAGTACCGAGTTCTTTAATTTATCCGTCATGGCCTTCTGGTCCGCATAGTACCTGGCCAGCTGGAACAATACGTCCTCCAGACGTCCGGCGCTCTCTCCCGCCGCCACCATTCGGACGGCATATTCCGGAAAAATCCCCGCTGCTTCCATGGCGACGGAAAGCCCTTTGCCCGCCTCCGTCTCCGCCTGCATGACCACAAGCCCGTCTTCCAGGCAGCCGCCCTGCCCTCCGCCGGATTTAAGGAGCGCCACGGCTTCGTCCATCTGGATTCCGGACTGCACCATCATAGCCATGCTCTCGCAGAACGCGCTGACCCCCAGACTATCCAGTTTCCTACCTCTCATATCTTCCCTCCAAACCGGAACTCCGTTCTCGTCCGCTGCCGTACCCCACGGCAGCATATACGAAATTCCGTCAATAATATAGTTGATCCAGATAATTGCTGCCGTCTCCGATGAAAGTATCGTCCGCGCCGTTGGCAGAAAACGTCAGATCCAGACGGTTCCAGTCCCCGGATTTCACTTCAAAATGCACGCTTACCCAGCCGGTCTGTTCCGTGTAAAACATATTCCACGCATGATAGACGTTATTGGGAGATACGTCGCCGAATACCATCTTGACGGGAATCCCCTGGCTGCGGAGCATGGCGGCCGCCAGAGAAGCATAGTCAAAGCAGATTCCCTTCCCCGACTTCAGCACCTGGTCCAGATCCGGCACATATTTGACCTTCGGATTCTCCTGTACCTGAGCGGCCAGTTCCTTATCATACGTAACATTGTCACAGACATATTGATATACCGCCTCCACCACGTCAAGAGCGGTCTCCGCATTTGCAGCCAGTTCCGCCGCCTTGCCGACACATTCGGAATCCCTGCTGTAATTGACATACACGCTGGGACGGAGAAAAGGCTGAAATTCGTCCTTCAGCTTCACGTCACATTCCGTCTTGTAAAGCTGGGCATATTTTGTATCCGACACGTTTTCTCCCACGAAAAAGGTATAGTGCCCGTCTCCCCCGGTAAGCGGAAAGATGATCGGCGTACCGTCCGTGGGGACGTCGTAAGTATATTTGGGATCATTCGCCCCGTCCGTCGTTATCTGCAGCTTGACTCTGGAATCCGCCTTCGCAGAAACGGCTCCGTAGCCCAGGTGGACACTGGATAAATCCAGGAGGACACTGTCGTTTCCCTCCGCCATATCCGCCTGAAAAACAGAATCGGCAAACTCCGGTGCCTGATACGGCTCAAAATCCGCCGGTTCCCGGGTGTCCTCCACCTCCTGCACCTGCGAGGTACTGCCTGCCTGAGGCTGTGAAGACGCCGTGTCCCCTCCGGCTGTTCCATTATTTCTCTCCGGTTCCGGGCTGCCGCACCCAAACAGGCACGCAAACGACAGCACCACCGGCACAAGGCGCAGGCCTGCTTTACGCCCCATAGATTTCACACCACCTCTCCATGCCTTCACACGGCACGAAGCCATCCGCTTCCTTGCCGTTTGTCAGTATTTCGGACGCTACCATATTTTTCTAATCATACCGCATTTTACTATCCTTGTCAAGGTATGCGCAAATGCCGAAATACGGTGAAAACAGCGCTGCCCGGCAGATTTTCGGGCATACGCCTGTTCCCCTGCAGGCATAAAAACACCCCTGCTGCCGGTGACATGGCAACAAGGGCCCTTCTTCGCCGCAAATTCAGTTTTATCCCACCTTCAGCTTAAATTTCTGAAGCTCTTTATCTGTCTCCACCAGCTCTATCTGAGCGCCCAGGCTCTGTAGCTTGATATGAAAGTCTTCATAGCCTCTTTCCACATACTTGATATTGTCCACCGTGGAAAAGCCCTCTGCCGCCAGCGCCGCTATCACAAGGGCCGCGCCGCCGCGCAGGTCCGGAACCGTAATGCTGGCTCCCGTGTACCTGGGCACACCGTCAATGATGGCCGTGTCGCCGCCTTCCACTTTGATATCGGCTCCCATGCGGACAAGCTCTTCCACATATTTAAAGCGGTTCTCAAAGATACTCTCCGTCACGATGCTGGTTCCCTTGGCCAGGGCAAGCGCCACCGTAATCTGGGGCTGCATATCCGTGGGGAATCCGGGATAGGGAAGCGTCCTCACCTGGGTATGCATGGGCGGCTTGGCGGCCACGACACGGATACAGTCATCCGCCTCCTCCACCTCGCACCCGATTTCAAGAAGCTTAGCCGTGATGGACTCCAGATGCTTGGGGATCACGTTCTTCACCGTCACATCCCCTTTGGTCACTGCTGCTGCGAACATGAAGGTGCCCGCTTCAATCTGATCCGGAATGATGGTGTAGTCCGCACCGTGCAGCCTTGCCACACCGCGTATCCTGATGACGTCCGTGCCGGCGCCCTTCACGTTGGCCCCGCAGCTGTTCAGGAAATTGGCCACATCCACCACATGGGGTTCCTTCGCACAGTTCTCTATAATGGTCATGCCTTCCGCCAGCGTGGCCGCCATCATCACATTGATGGTGGCCCCCACACTGACCTTGTCCATATAGATATGGCCGCCGCGCAGACGCTCGGCCTTCGCCTTGATCAATCCGTGTTCGATAATGACCTCCGCCCCCAACGCACGGAAGCCTTTCAGGTGCTGGTCTACAGCCCGGCTTCCGATGTCGCAGCCGCCGGGAAGCACCACCTCGGCATATTTATACTTTCCCAGAAACGCCCCAAGAAGATAGTAGGAACCTCTGATTTTCTTACACCCTTCGCTGTCTACCGTAAGATTGTGAACATTACCTCCGTTAATCATAACCTTGTGCCGGCTGACCTTCTTCACCATCACGCCTGTACTGCTCAACGCGCCCAGCATCACATCAATATCACGTACATCGGGAATGTTATCTATATATACGGTCTCATCCGCCATGGCCGCCGCCGCAAAGATAGGAAGCGCCGCATTCTTGGCTCCTGCTATCTCCACATCCCCTACCAACGGATTCCCGCCCTTGATCACATATTGTTCCATTCGATTTTCCTCTGCTCGGGGTCAGCGCCCCGTCCTTTTTTCAACAAAAGCCATGTTATCATACTTTCTCTTATTTGTAAACAGAACATATATTCTAAGATCTTAATCCAGATATTTCAGCGGGTCTACCTGGACACCGTTTATCAGGATTTCGAAATGAACATGGGGTCCTGTGCTGACGCCGGTATTGCCGCTGAGAGCGATTTTCTCTCCCTGCTTCACCTTCTGCCCCGCCGATACCAGCACTTTGCTCAGATGCCCGTACCTGGTCTGCCTGCCGTCTTCATGGTCAATATAAACCACGTATCCGTAACCGCTTCCCCATCCGGCCTTGACCACCGTACCGCCGCAGGATGCATAGACAGCCGTTCCCGTAGGTGTCGCCCAGTCGATCCCCTTATGGTAGGAGCTGGCGCCTCTCTTGGGTGCGGAGCGCCTGCCGAAGCCCGAACTCTTCCTTCCGCCGGAAATCGGTTTGATATACGTAGGCGGAATCTTCGTGCCCCGTTCCACAACCTTGGCCACAGCCTCCATAACCACTTCTTCCTTGATAATCTCCCTGCCCGTCTCCTTGTCATTTACATAGGACACATCCGCAATTACCTTTCGAAATCCTGCCGAAGGCTGCTGACGCACCACCATATCCGTGGTATACCAGTTGTCATTTTCCACATAAATGACATCTGCGTCATATATTTCCTCGTAATATTCCTCCTCCACCCTGTTCACGGACAGTTCAGGTTCGGGTACCGTAATCAGCAGCTCGTCCCCTACGCGGAGCATGGTGTTCTCGTCCTCCAGGAAATCATTCATGGCAATGATTGTCTCCATGGGAATGTTCACCTTGATGGATATCTCCGACAGGGTATCGCCTGACACTACCTCGTAGATGCTGGGGGTCTCCTGTTCCATAATGACCAGGTTGATGGCTTCCTCCACGGGCGTCAGCTGGCTTTCCGGCAGATATACCTCCACAATCTCCACGTTCTCCGCAAAGCCCATGGTCCGGATTCCCAGTTCGAAATCCTCAAAATTCCGGGGTTCCGTCCTTTGGGGTTCCCCTGTAAGCTCCGAGAAAAAGCTTTGAACACCGCCCTCCATGCCCTGGCACCGTTCTTCTTCCTCCTGCTGCCGGCTGTCAATTACACCGGCGGTAAGGACACTGAATTCCCGTTCTTCTTCCCCCTTAATCTCCACGGAAAATGTGCCGGCGCCGCCGTACTTGTCCAGCGCCGCCTGGAGAAGCCGGCGCACCTCCTCCATGCTGGCCAGATTGATGGTATACTCATTGATTTTCAATGTGTAGGCCCGGTGAAGGGTTTCCCGGATGCTGCTTCTCAGCGCCTCTTCCATCCTCTCCACCACATCCTCTTCCCTGTCCGTCTCTCCCCAGAGTACCTCCTCACCCGTTACGGACATATCCGCCTTCATGAATACCAGCTCATCGCTGGATGCCGCCACATTTTTCCTCGCCTGCAGAAGCAGTTCCTCTATCCGGTCCCTGTCGCCCAGGGTGCCCACATCCCTGCCGTTGACCTGGATATGGAAAAAATTCTCTCCCGTAGGTTCAAAGGGCGTGTATCCCTTCAGAAATAGGACTCCTATCAACAGGGTGCCCAATGTGGCCTTAATATATGTAAACCTGTACTTTTTATCATTCATTTTCTTTTTCATACGTTTTCCAATTCCGATGCCCCGTCCGAAAACAGCCGGCTCCTTCCATTACCGAACATCTGTTCTTATTCCGGGTTGCCCTTCATGCGGCGCCGGCTCCGCAGCAGCATAAAGCAATCCCTCCATCGTATTTTACCCGCTCAGATATATTTTATACATATTCCCGCCGACGCGGGAAAAGGCGCTTCATCCCGCCCCTATCCGTCCAAAAAAGGCGTACCGAAACACGCCCTGCCTGAAATGAAGTCAGATTATCGCTTCTTCACGCTGTACCCGAAAGTCCCCAGCTGTTCTCCGCACACAAAATAAGCGCCGTGGGAATAGACAATGGGTTCAGCCTTGTCCAAATGAAATTTGTGTTTGCCGTCCATATATTTCCCGTCCGCATGGACAGCCGCCACCTCCGCCAAAAACATATGATGGGATCCCAGCTCCGTCACCTGTACCACTTTACACTCAATGTTCACAGGACTCTCTCCCAGAAGCGGCGCCCGGACTTTTTCTCCCGGAAGTGCCGTCAGCCCCAATGCGCTGAATTTGTCCACATCCCTGCCGCTTTTCACGCCGCAGTAATCCGTGGCATATGCCAGTTCCCTGGTTGCCAGGTTAATCACAAACTCCCCCGTTTCCCGCAGAATGGGATAGGAATATCGTTCCGGACGGACGGAAATGCTGACCATGGGCGGATTCGTGCATACCGTGCCCGCCCAGGCTATTGTAATCAGATTGTATCTCCCGTCTCCGTCCGCCACGCTCACCAGGACCACCGGCAGAGGGTAGAGCATGTTTCCCGGTTTCCAGATCTCTTTTGCCATCATTTTCGCCCATCCTCTCTTTTATCCGGAAGCTGCCCCGCATTCCCCGGTCATTCCTGTTCTGCCCTGCCGGGCCGGACTTTAAAAAAACTTGTAATTCATCATATTCAATATCTGCAGCACCACGCCTGCCAGGCCGGACAGCAATCCGAATATGGCAATCACCAGCAATGCGGTGACCTTTTTCTTCATACTCTTCACATGCATCTTCGTCCTGTCAATGTCCACCGCCTGCTTGCCGCTCTCCTCCACCATCACGGCCTGCACATTGCGGTACACCTTTACACATTCCTTGTGTACATTCTCCTCCACGGCATCCAGCCTCTCCAGAAGCTCCGCCGACGGCGCTTCCGGCTCCTTCTCCTCCAGCGACCGGGAGATGGATTCCAGCTGTGCGGCAACCGAACTGCCCATACTGTCGACCTGTTCCTGCAGCCGCTCCAGGAGCAGCTTAAAACTCTCCGTATCCTGCTGCAGCATTCTGATTCCCTCGGCGTTTTCCTCCACAAGTCCTCCCAGCGCAACGGTTTCCACCTGGCTGCATGCCAGCTTCGTCAGTCCCTCGTCCACCAGCTTATGCATTTTCATCAGACATTCGCTGTAGTCGGCGGCCTGCTTTTTCCATCTGTTCAGCTCCTCCACGTCCGCTGCCGTGTTCGCCTTGATAATCTCCTGCGCTGTCGACTTCGAAGACAGCTTATCCATAAATAGATCCATTTCTTTTCCTCCCGCTTTTGTGTGCCGGATGTGGCCGTTTCCTTCCCGCTGTCCGCTTTAAGCACCGACATTACAGCATGCGCTCATTGGCAATGGCAATAAGCTCTTCGTTCAGCTTCAGCATCCTGGCGTCCAGGTCAGACACCATCTTGGCGCATTCAACCAGTTCGTTCCTGATATGTTCCGGCGCATCCCCCTCAAATTTGTAGTGAATCTTATGTTCCAGGCTGGCCCAGAAATCCATTGCAACCGTCCTGATCTGTATCTCTACCTTGGTGTCCACCGTCCTGTCCGACAAATACACCGGCACCGTCACGATCATATGATAACTTTTATAGCCGCTGGATTTGGGAAACGTAATGTAATCCTTAACCGCTATCACCCGGATGTCTCTCTGCTCGCTGATCATGTCGGCAATCCTGTATATATCAGAAGTGAAAGAGCATATCACCCTTATGCCCGCTATGTCGTTTATGTATTTTATCATGTTGTCAATGGTTGATTCATGGCCGTCGCGCTTTAACTTCTTCACAATGCTTTCCGGTGTCTTAATGCGGGCTTTGATATGCTCGATGGGATTATAACGATGCACATGCTGAAACTCGTCGTTCAGAATCTCCATCTTTGTCGTAATCATCTTGAGGGCAGCTTTATAGATCAGGGTTACCTCTTTCCAACTGTCAATTCCCTCTCCGTTGCCTTCTCTCAGTTCCATTTCAGCTCCTTTTAGGCGGACCTTTTATTCATCCGTCAGATTCCCGCCGCGAATGGGTCTGCCAAATAAGATCATTATATCATAAACGGTCAGATAAATGTACCCAATTCATAAAAAAATAATCCTTTTTTCCAAAACCGGGTGTATGGCTTGCATTTCCGTGAAGAATCGATTACCATATGATTGAAACCGGCGCCTGTTTGCGGCAGGCGCCGAATAAAATACACGGAACCGGAAACGGCACATGTTCCGCCATGCCTGGGCGCCGGCAGAACATACCCGGGACCGGAATGGGGTAATTGAGATTATGTTTCGATTATGGGCAAGAACTTTCAAAGACAATCATATGCTGCAGGACACCTGCATTGAAGACGGCAGCGCCGACACCCGGACCCACAAGGTCTTCCGCGCCCTGGATGAAATATGCGCCCGGTTTGACCTGGGACGGCCCGTATGGCTGGACAAAACCATATCCGACTTCAGGCGCCACGGCAAGGCGCGGTTTACACAGGACAGCTTTATAGAGGGCATTGACTTTGATTATCTGGAAATTCAGGTAATTGAAGAAGATTAGTGTTGACATTTTTCCGTTCCTGGTATAATATTATCCAAGAAGTAGTTTTTAAAACTACATATTGTTTTTTCTATTCTCTATATATCGTTTAGAGTACCTTGATGTATAGTTTAGGCACCAATGCAGACAATAAACAATATATTATTGTTGTGGATAACGAACCAGGAGGTATGGATATGCAGATTACAATCAGAGAACCCGGAAGCGCCATTACACATTTTATCGGCATGATGCTGGCCGTATTTGCGGCGGTGCCGCTGCTTGTCAAGGCAGGGGTTTCCTCCGGCGGGAGCCATTTCGCCGCCATGGCCGTCTTTATGGCAAGCATGATTTTACTCTACGGCGCAAGCGCCGCCTATCACTCCGTAAACCTCACCGGAAGGTACCTGCGTATTTTCCGCAAGCTGGACCATATGATGATTTTTGTTCTCATCGCCGGCTCCTACACACCTGTATGCCTGATCGTGCTGGGCGGCGACGTGGGCTACACCATGCTGGCCCTGGTCTGGGGGATTGCGGTTGCGGGCATGTTGGTGAAAGCCTGCTGGATTACCTGTCCCAAATGGTTTTCCTCCGTTATTTATATCGCCATGGGTTGGGTATGCGTGCTGGTCTTCGGCCGGCTGCTGGATACGCTGTGCGCCGCCGCCTTCCTGTGGCTGCTGGCAGGAGGACTCATTTATACGGCGGGCGGCGTTATCTACGCCCTGAAGCTTCCCCTGTTCAATACCAGGCATAAAGCCTTCGGCTCCCACGAGGTATTCCATCTGTTCGTCATGGCGGGCAGCATGTGCCACTTCATTTTCATGTACCTGTATGTGGCATGAACCCCGTCGTGCCCGTACAGTAAAAGAGGGCTGTTCCACAGCCCCCTTTTTTATCCCTCGTATCCGTTGGGGTTATTCTTCTGCCATCTCCAGGAATCCTCGCACATCTCCCTGATACCGCGCTGCGCGGCCCATCCCAGCTCTTCCCCGGCAAGGGAGGCGTCCGAATAGCAGGCGGCAATGTCCCCGTCCCTCCTGGGCTTGATTGTATAGGGGATCTTTACCCCTGTAGCTTCCTCAAAATTCTTCACCAGGTCCAGTACGCTGTATCCCACACCGGTACCCAGATTATAAATCTTCAGCCCCGCGTTTTCCTCTATTTTCTTCAGCGCCTTCACATGTCCCACGGCCAGGTCTACTACATGGATGTAGTCCCTTACACCGGTGCCGTCAGGCGTATCGTAATCGTCTCCGAAAACGCCAAGCTCCGGCAGCTTCCCCACCGCAACCTGCGTGATGTAGGGCATCAGGTTATTGGGAATGCCGTTGGGATTCTCGCCCATGGTTCCGCTCTTATGCGCACCTATGGGATTGAAATAGCGAAGCAGTATCACATTCCATTCCGGGTCAGCCTTCTGGATATCGGAGAGAATCTGTTCCAGCATGGATTTGGTCCAGCCGTAAGGATTGGTACACTGTCCCTTGGGGCATTCCTCCGTGATGGGTATGACGGCCGGATTGCCGTATACGGTGGCACTGGAGGAGAAAATGATGTTCTTCACGCCGTGCTTCCTCATCACGTCCACCAGCGTCAGTGTCCCGGCAATGTTGTTCTCATAGTATTCCCACGGCTTCCGTACGGACTCGCCCACCGCCTTCAGCCCTGCGAAATGGATTACCGCATCCACCTTCTCTTTGTCAAAAATCTCATTCAGGGCATCTCTGTCCAGAATATCCGCCTTGTAAAAAGGAACCTTCTTTCCGGTAATCGCTTCCACCCGCTCAAGGGATTTCTCGCTGGCATTGCTCAGATTGTCCAGCACTGCCACCTCATATCCCCCCTGCTGCAGCTCCACTACCGTATGGCTGCCGATATATCCGGCGCCGCCTGTCACCAAAATCTTCATCAAACCCTCTTTTCTGCGCGCCTCCCGGCAGCCCCGCCGTGCCGCGCCCCTTTGAATGACGATAGAAAATCCATACCTGTGTTTTCTGTCGTATGTCTTCTTTCCGTATCCAGAATACCGGAAACCACTGACTTTCTCAATATTTATATGTTGGCAGAACCTGTCAAAATGTTATTTGAGTCGGCACGTACAGACATTCTCCGAAACCCGGTGTCCCTTACCCGCCCCAATCCGCACAAGCCTACAGTTCCACACCGTTTCTACGCAGCAGCTCTCTGGCGCTTTCCACGGAATCGATACCCGTTCTGTTCTTGATGGGCGCGAATTCCTTCTCCCGAACGACTTCAAAGGGCAGGCAGCTTTCCATCTGATGGATCATATCCAGCACCAGGTTCTCGAATTTGTAGCCGTTTGGCTCCTCCGGTTTTACCGGAATGCCGTCTTCGCCGATGTACGGAATCTTCTTCTCCACCACATGCAGGGGCAGGCTCTGGGACCAGATCCGCTCCAGCTGCGCCACGCTGAACAGATAATTCAGGATGACTCCAAAGTTGTAGGCAGGCTCTCCCTTGGCGTCCTTCGCCTCCAGCAGCTCCTCCGTCATGTCATAGTATTCCACAATGGATGGCTTTCCATCCTCCAGGCAGATTGCCCCCACCTTCTCGTCCGGCGTCACCTTGCTGACCACCTTTGCGCCCACGGCACAGTCCTTCCGAATGGTTGCGCCCACAAAACAGGGATCGGCAATCTTCTGGAGTACATTGTCCACCGCGAATACATTCAGCCACTCAATGCCTGTCTCATGAACCAGCTCCAGCAGCCCCGCATCCTTCAGGGACACGAACCAGCCGCCGTTTCCGTTGGGAGAACTGGCCATCTTCCCTTTTTCCTCCAGGAAAATCTTCCCGTCATAATCCACTGCCAATGCCATCTTCTGCCTGAAAAAATGAACGTACTCTGCCTGATAGCCGAAAAAATCATGCGCCGTCAGAAAGCGTACCGTAGTCTCGTGGTTCTTGTCGCTGGTCATCACAAACAGATGAATCCAGGCACCCGCCTGCCTCACCACATCCAGTAGATTATTGATCAGGCACTCAAAAATATAGAGTTTCCTGTGAATCCCCACATTGTATACACCCTTCGGCTCGTCGGAGCCAAGCCTGGTTCCCATGCCTCCGGCCAGAAGGACCGCGCCCACCTTACCTGCCCTGATAGCCTCCAGCCCGGCTGCGGTAAAGCTCTCCCGCTCCGTTTCAATCTCCGGCAGCTGCATGGCCGCAAGGGGCGTGATTGCGCCTCTCTGAAGCAGCTCCTCCGGATGTCTGCAGGAATCGATTACATCCATATCGGAGACTTCAATCTGTGCCAGAAGCGCCGCCTTTTCCCCATCGGACAGCTCCCCGTAATACTTCAGTACATGCTCCTGGCCGTATTTTTCCAGTTTTTCCCTCGCCTGTGATAATGTTATGCTCATTTTTATACCTCCCGGCGTGCGCTTCGGCGCACATCCCAATCAATGGTGACGACAGATTCAGTATACCAAAAATTCGCGGATACCGCAACTTTTATCGCCTGCCGGAAGAAAAAGCGCCGTCCCTTTTGGAAATTGACATTTCCCAGGCCTTATATTATGATAAAAATGCGGCCGGACACACAGCCGCAGCGCCATTTATCTCCAAATGAAGAAAGGAAATGATTATGTACGGTACATTGGCAGGAACCATATCGGGAACCGCATACTATCTTTATTTTCAGCTGCTGGGAATCTCACTGGCTTTCCTTGTGCTGCGCCGGGAAGCTCTGCTCTCCGGATTATTGACAGGCAGCGCCGTCGGCTCTCTTCTGGCCGTATGGCTGCCTGCGCTTCTCTCTTTTTTCTTTGATTTTACGCTGCTGTCGCATATGCTTGCCCTGCTTCTCACGCTGCCTGCGCTGCTGTTCGCCCTTTTGCGGCTGAGCAGGCGGCATGACCTTACGGCCCGCCTGACGCAGCCCGTCAAATACCTGAAAGTCCATGGTGCCTTCGCCGTCTTCTTTTTTTCCGTCATGCTGCTCTGGGTATTCCTGCTGTATACCCACACGCTCCTTCCGACG
Source organism: uncultured Acetatifactor sp. (assembly GCA_910587555.1). Lineage (GTDB taxonomy): Bacteria > Bacillota > Clostridia > Lachnospirales > Lachnospiraceae > Acetatifactor. Next base: position 13,301 of record CAJULV010000014.1, on the reverse strand, counting down.
GAAGGGGAAAGCCTTAGCACCGGGCAGTGTACCTACGGCGATATGAACATGCACCTGGGCTTTATCACCAGCCTTGCCAGGCAGCACACCTTTCCCCCGGATTACTCCATCATGCCCGGCGTGCGGCTGTCCTACCCTTTTCTCTCGGACAGCATTTCCTCCGGCCTGCTGCTGTTCGGCGCGTCCCTGCGGGCTGCCTATATCCTGCCCATGCTGTTTGCCATGGCGCAGATTCTGACTGCCGTATACCTGTTTGCCGCAGCCGCGGCGGAATCTCCCTGCCGGGCACGTTCTGTCGCCCTTTTGGTCCTTATACTCTTCTTTTTCAACGGCGGGCTGGGATTTTCTTATTTTCTGGACTGGTCCCGGGAACAGGCATACCGTTTTTCGGATATTTTTACCGGCTTCTATACCACGCCCACGAATCTGATCAACCAGAATATCCGCTGGGTCAACATCATCGCGGATATGCTCCTGCCCCAGCGGGCAACCCTGTTCGGATATGCCGTCCTGTTCCCCTTCCTCTGGCTGCTGTACAGGGCTGTCTTCCGCAACCGCAGAGAGCTTTTCCTGCCGGCAGGACTCTTTGCCGCCGCCCTGCCCATGATCCATACCCACTCCTTCTTAACCGCCTGCGTCATCAGCGCCGTGTGGATGCTCCTGTGGCTCCTGTCAAAAGCCGCACCCGTTTCCGCGGACAAGTTTTCCTCCCGCCGACGCATTTTTACCTGTCCGGGCGGATGGGTCCTGGCCCTGTTCGTGGTCATTATGTGCCTGATACAGCATTGGTCGGCCAGCGGGGCAATACCCCCGGAAGGGCTTATGGCAGCGGGAATCGGTCCCTTTGCCGCCGCCCTGATTTTGGGAATCCTGCTGCTGGTACGCCATATACGGCGGGAGGGCCTGCGGGAGCTGCTGCAGGGCTGGGGAATTTATGCGGCATGCCTCCTGCTCTTGGCGCTGCCCCAGCTGCTCTTCTGGACCTTCGGCCAGGTTGCCCGGGGCGGCTTCCTCCGGGGACATTTTAACTGGGGCAACCAGGGGGACTTTTATCCCTGGTTCTATCTGAAAAATATAGGCATCACGCTGCTCCCCATTATCGGAGCTGCCTGCACCTGCAGCCGGAAGCGCGCCCCTCTGTTTCTCCCCGCCCTGTTCCTGTGGTGGCTGGGGGAACTGGTGGTATTCACTCCGAACACCTATGACAACAATAAGATCCTGTACCCGGCATACCTGCTGCTGTGCATCGGTGCGGCGGACTATGTCTTCCGCATTTACGATAATCTGCGTTCCCCGGTGACGGAACCGGGACTGCGCCGTTCCCTTGGCGTCCTGTCCGCGCTGTTCCTTTTTTCCGCCGTCTTTTCCGCCGTGCTGACACTGGGCAGGGAAGCGGTCTCCCGATACCGGCTCTACAGCACATCTCAGGTCAGCCTGGCCGGATACGCGGAGGAAAATACCCCTCCCGATGCGGTCTATCTCACCGGGACGCGGCACAATAACGAAATAGCATCTCTTTCAGGTCGCAATATCGTATGCGGGGCGGATTCCTTCCTTTATTTCCACGGCCTGGATACCACACAGCGGAAAGCCGATCTGAAGCTGATGTACGAAGCCCCTCTGGAGTACATGGATTTATTCCAAGAATACAATGTGTCCTACGTGGTCATCTCCGCTTTCGAGCGGGAGGATTATCAGCCCGACGAAGCGGCGTTCCGGACATATTTTACGGAAATTTTCTCTTGCGGCGACACCGTACTCTACCGGGTCCCGGATACGTGGTGAACCCCTCCGGCCCTCATTTCCAGCCGGTCCGCAGTTCAAAAGCCGGGAGGTTCTTCACAATCCCTCCCGGCTTTTGACTCCCGTACGTTTGAAAAGAAAAGCTGCCGCGGGCTTTTCCACCCCATAGGTCAAAACGGCGGCAACCGCCAGCGAAACCACGATAATCAGTATCTGGTATTTCCACATCCACAGCCTGTCCCCCAGCATATTGGGCGGCGTGTCTCCCTCCCAGAACGGGATTCGGTATCCCTTGCATTTCACCGCCAGATATTGATGCCATATGTATAAATTATACGATATTGCCGCAATGAACCTCATTATCCTGCCCGAAAAGATTCTCACTGCCCATCTCCCGGCAAAGAAAAGCCCCATGAGAATGCCGCAAAATGTCAGGGACAGCTCAAATCTCTGCCCAAGCTGTACCAGGAGTCGGTCCTCCCCTCCCAGCAGCCCCATCATCCCGTGCAGATGCCGGACCGCGCACAGAAAGAGTACGGTCGCCGCTAACCTGGTATATCGGTTTTCCCCCTGCTGCTTTTTCAAGGTAATATAAAGCATGCACAGCAGCATTCCGTTGGCATAGCATCCCGCGAAGGTAAACATATGATTCTCCATTGCCCTTATCATATCCGCCTTATAGATAAGGATGCCATTGGCGGAGGCAAGCCCGCATCCCCACAATGCGGTACAGGTAAGCACGGGCTGTCTGCGGAACAGCCTTGCAATCCACGGAAGCAGGATGTAATACAGGACCTCTATCTGCACCGTCCACAGTGCGCCGCTGAAATTCGTCCCCAGGCAGGTATCCGGAAAAAAGGGGGCAATACAGAAAATATGGGCAAACAGATCCTTCCAGAAAAAGCCGTCGGCAGACATTCCCTCCGCAAACAGAACCGCTGCCATCACCCCCAGGCTCAGGTAATAAGAGGGCAGTATCCTGGCCGCCCGCTTCAGATAGAATGTCCGGGTGTCCGGCCAGGGTTCCTCCAGCAGGATGGATCTTGCATAGGGGTAGAAATTACAGAAGGCGCTCAGCAGAATCAGCATATCCACAAACTGATACCCGTGCCGCACAAACCGTTCCAGCCCGAAGCCTTCCAAACCGAACCAGGCGCTTAAGCTGCCGCGGAAGCCGGCCGAAGGCGTCAGCCAGCTCTGCTGCCAGAAATGAAACCATACTACAAATCCCACCGCCAATGCCCTTACGCCGTCCAGCACATCAATATGCCTGTTGATTTCCGCCTTCATCGCTCCCCGCCGTCCTTTCCGCAGCACCACTGATACCCGTTCACCGTCCGGGCGTCAGGAAATCTCCAGATAATACCCTTTCCCTCTGTCATATGCCGCCTTCTGCCTGCAGAAATACAGGTATTCATTCACATTTGTATAAATCCCTGCCAGGGCGGCAGTCCTTTTTTCCATTCGATGGCGGCTTAAGCTGATTTCTTCCCCCAGGCCGGACAACAGCTCAGACAGATAAGCCATCCCGAACTGCGCCGTCAGATCAGCGTTTTTCTGTATACTTTTAAGCGTGCTGTCGTGAACCGTATCAAAGCCGCTCTGGAACAAATCCTCCAACAGGGAAGCGGCTTCCGCGGCCAGCTCCTCTATCGCCTCATATTTGGTCTTTCGCCCCGTAAAGGCATTCCCCGGACCGTCCTCTTCGGCTTCCCGGCCTGCCTCCATGCCGGATTCCGAATCTTCTCCCTCTTCAAGCCCCTCTGCTTCGGTATGCGCAGCCGCGTCTCCCTGCCCGGGATTGCGGGGTTCCTCCCGGGCATCCACACCCGTAACGTCCCCGCACCCGAAAGCTTCCTCTATCTCTATCAAATCCACCGGATACATACGCACCCGCCCGTCCTTCAGATAGATCTTCCCTATGAAGCACGGCAGCTTCCTCTCGGAAATTCTCTCCAGATACCGTATGGTGCCGGATTCCTGTTTCGAATAAGCCACCTCCACCAGAAGCTCCCGCCCCGCTTGATCATACAGGGGCAAAGTCAATTGCTGCCCCGTCTGGGAAAACTCTGCCTTCGCACAGTCAGACGGCCGGACAAATACCAGCTCCACACCTTTCCCGGTGCCGCCGTTTTCCGGGCCTCCGTCTCCCTGCGCACTCCCGGCATCCCCCTGCTCCGCCAGCCATGCCCTCTGCTGTCTCCAGATCTGCTCTGAAAAAAGTTTGTCGAAATCCCGATAATACCAGCCTTTTATATCAGAAATTTCAAGTCCCTGCTCCCCTGTGACTTCCCCCTTCGTCTCCTGGCTGGAGGAGAGACGGTTTCTCTCGTCACATTTTGCCCCCGTCAGGTGAATCCTTACCTTCAGCAGGTTCTCAAAAGTAAGGTTCAGCCCCCAGGGCGCCTGCCCCTTCTCCGTATAGCCCCGCTTCTTGTGGGAATCATAAAACACCGGCCTTGCATTGGTGTAGGTGTACCACTTTTTGGTATGTTCCTCCAGAAAATAAATGGTTTCCCCCTCATATCCGTTCCGGCTCTCAAAATGCTCCATGGCAATCCCGATCAAATCCAGATTTCCCACCGGAAGATAGTCCGCCCGGAACTCCCCTGCCAGTCCGGCCACCCCGGCCGTATCCTCCGCCTTCAGCAGCATTTCCACCCGCCTGTAAAGCCTCGTTATCTGCTCCGTCAAGTCCTCCGTTTTAAAAGCGGCTTTCCTTGCAAAATACCTGTCATAGGTATCGGAAAGGGCGCGGAAATAGCCCTCAAACTTCGCCAGCCCCTCGTTATGGCTGATGATGGCAAGGCGCTCCAGATAATCCAGCACATCCGGCGAGGTCCGGGAAAGCCCTGTGGCAAAAAGCTCCTCCAGAAACACCTTCATCTGTCCGGCCGCTTCCTTCACCCTCGCCATATCATATTCCTGGGTCTCCATAATCTCCCCAAGCAGCACTTTCTTTGTAAGGACGCCGGATTCCAATTGACACCAGAGTATGGCCGCGGCCTTATGTACGCACATTTCCTTTTTATGGCAGCTGCAGGTAGAATATTCCAGGGGAGACAGCAGCTTTACCGTATGCTCCTGCCGCGGCAGCTGCACCGTAACCACTGAGGAAGACCTGACGGCGGGCTGAATGCCGGCAGCGGCCTGGTTTACAAAGGACTGGAACTGGCGGGTTCCAAGTACTTTTTTAAGCCTTTCAAACGGATAAGCATTTATTTCTTTCCACACTGCCGTATTTTCTGCGATGCCGGAGCCATTTTCCGGGGATTTCTTCTGCGCTTCCGCTCCTGCGGCATACTCCCGGCTTTCCTGCACGCTCCCTGCAGAGATTCCGGCTTCCCGCTTCAAGGCTGTACCTGTGTCCCCGCCGGCTTCCCCGCCCTGGGCCGCCTCCTGGGTCTGCGGCACTTCACCGCGCAAGGCTGTATCTGCGGCCTGACCGGCTTCCCCGCCCTGGGCCTGCGGCACTTCACCGCGCAAGGCTGTATCTGTGTCCCCGCCGGCTTCCCCGCCCTGGACCTGCGGCACTTCATCACCTGCAGCCCCGTCCCGCGTCGCCTCTTTCGACAGGCAGCTTTCCTTTAAGACCAGTATCGCCTGCACCACATGGCGGCACATGCTCCTGGATGGGCAGCTGCATTTGCTTTCCGCCAGCGGATACCGCACGGTGACGGTTTCCTCCCCCACCTTTACGGACGCCTCTTCCCCCATGCTCTGAACCGCTGCCGCGACTTCCCCCTTATCCTTATAAGCCCGTTTGACGATTCCCTTATTGCTGAGGCCCACAAGATAATCGTCATCCACCTCGGCCAGTCTGTCTTTCCAATCGCTCATACCGTCTCCCTTTACGCTCCTCCGATATCCTATTCGGGATGTGGCCGCCGTGAAGTCTCCCCATCCCTTTTTCTCAACCTAATATCCTGTCGATACGCTCTCTTTCCTCCCCGCTGAAATGCAGATTGGAAAGCATCCCCACATTGTCCAGTATCTGGGAAGCTTTGGACGCGCCGATGAGAACGCTCGTGATATCCCCGTCCCGGAGAATCCATGCCAATGCCATCTGTGCCAGGCTCTGGCCCCGCTCTCCGGCAATTTCGCCCAATGCCCGTACCTTTTGTATAGTCTCCTGCCGGACGGCATCCTCCTTCAGAAATCTTCCGTCCGTGCGGATACGGCTGTCCTCCGGAATTCCGTTTAGGTATCTGTCCGTTAAAAGCCCCTGTGCCAGCGGGCAGAAGGTGATAATACCGATGCCGTTTTTTGCGGCGTAATCCTTCAGGCCATCCGCCTCAATCCCGCGGTCCAACATGGAATACCGCCTCTGGTTGATGATAAAAGGCGTCCCCATCTTCCGAAACAGCGCCGCAATGGCAGCCGTCTGCTCCTTATTATAATTGGAAATACCCACATAAAACGCCTTACCGCTCCTGACGATGCTGTCCAGCGCCCCGGCAGTCTCCTCCAGCGGCGTACCCGGGTCCGGCCTGTGATGATAATAGATATCCACATAATCCAGCCCCATCCTGCGCAGGCTCTGGTCCAGGCTTGCCACCAGATATTTCCTGCTTCCCCAGTCCCCGTAAGGACCGGGCCACATATCATACCCCGCCTTGGTGGAGATCACCAGCTCATCCCGGTATGCGCCCAGGCCCTTCTTCAGAATGCACCCGAAATTCTCCTCCGCGGCGCCGGGTACCGGTCCGTAATTGTTGGCCAGGTCAAAATGGGTGATTCCGTTGTCGAACGCGGTCCGGCACATGTCCGTCATGGTGTCAAAATTGCCGTTGGATCCGAAATTGTGCCACAGCCCCAGAGACACCGCCGGAAGCTTCAGGCCGCTGGCTCCGCATCTGTTGTACTGCATCCTGTCATAACGTGTTTCATTCGCAATATACATGTTTCCTCCTATATTTATTCTCGTGAACGCATTTAATTGCCGCTTTCAGTTCCGGATTGCCGACGCGTTCACTCGTTATACTGTGCAGACGGCAATTAATTACGTTTTTGGGTATAGTCGCTGCGCGACAGCACGAAAGGGTAAGGTCGATTCCTATCCCTTTCCGGTAAGGACACCGATTCCCAGATTGGCAATCCCGCACAGCAGCATCACCAGAATCGGATTCCACTTCCATTTCCTCAGGATAAAGAGCGCGGCCGCAAACAGTCCAAGCCCCACCCAGTTCATATTTGCCGGCTGCAGAGGCGCTTCCCCCACCGCCACCGCGCGCAGGAGAGAAATCCCTGCGCCGGCTATCAATGCCACCACCGCAGGTCGCAGGCCTGCCAGGATATTTTGCAGCACGGATACGTTTTTATATTTGCGGTAGATAAAAGCCAGGAGCGACACAATAATGCAGGACGGAAATATACATCCGAAGGTAGCGGCAAATGCCCCGGGGACACCCGCAATCCGAATCCCCACAAAGGTTGCGGAATTTACCGCAATGGGTCCCGGCGTCATCTCCGCAATCGTAATCAAATCCGTGAATTCACCCATACTCAGCCACCCGTGGCCGGATACCACCTCGCTCTGAATCAGCGGCATCGCGGCGTATCCGCCCCCGACGCTGAACATGCCAATCTTTAAGAAGCTGAAAAACAATTTCAGATAAATCATTCCACTCCCGTCTCCTCCCTCTCTTTCATTCCCGAAACGCAGAATTCCCGTTCCGGCTGCACCAAGCTCCGTCCGCCTTCTCCTTCCGGCATGCTGCTCCCGGGTCCGAATATCCGTCTCCTACGAAGAAGCCCGCCTGTTCCAAAACGCCCGCAGCACGCCCAGCACTGCAGCCGCCAGTATAATCAGAATGACATTCACCTGAAATACCGCAGTTGCCACGAAAGCCGCCGCCATCACAACGCATAAAAACAGGCTGCGTTCCTTTACAACCTTCCCGCCAAGCCCCCAGACCACATCCAGTATCACCGCTACTACCCCCGCCTGCATGCCCTTCAGCAGAAGCGCCATATAAAGGTTCTCGGCAAATGCCTGATAGAAAAAGGATATCACCGTCAATATCAGCATGGGCGGCACTATGGTACCAATGACTGCCGTCAGCATACCCGCAAAACCTGCCACACGCCATCCCACCAGAATCGCCGCATTGACTGCGATTGCTCCCGGCGAGGACTGCGCCAGCGCTGCCAGATCCAGCATTTCATTCTCGTCTATCCAATGCAGCTCATCCACAAACTTCTTTTTCATAAATGTAATGATGACGAAGCCGCCCCCGAATGTAAACGAGCTGATATACAGCGTGCTTAGAAACAACTGCATCAATGTTTTTCCCTTCGTATTGTCCTGCATTGTCCCTCCCCGCAGATCATTGAATCCGCATCTACGCGATAATCTTCCCCATCCACCCTGCCAGCTCCTCCGGCGTCATGGCTCCGACGAAAGCCCCCATGTCCGCCAGCACTGCCGCCGCGTTCCTGTCATAGTTAGGATTGGCGTCCATGTCCAGGGCCGTGAGTACCACCAGCTTCGCCCCGCTCTCTATAATGCCCTTGGCCGTGCTGTAAAGCCGCTGATAGCCGCCGCCCTCATAGAGATCCGTCACAAGCACCACCATAGTCCTGAACGGAAAATCGATCAAACCTTCACAGTAGTTCAATGCCCCCGCAATGTTGGTGCCGCCGCCCAGCTGGACGCTCATCAGCGCCTCCACCGGGTCCTCCACATAGCCGCTCAAGTCCACCACATTGGTATCGAAAATCACCAGCTTGGTATCCAGCATGGGAAGCTTGGCGAAAATCCCCGCCATTATGGCGCTGTGGATAACGGAATCCAGCATGGAACCGCTTTCGTCCACACAGATAATGACCCTCCACTGGTTATATTTCTTCATCCGCGAATTAAAATAAACGTTTTTCAGTACAAGCTGTCTGTTTTCCGTATCATAATTTTTCAGGTTCATGCGGATGGTCTTCTTCATGTCCAGGTTCCGCGCCGACTTCACCGGGCTGCTGGCATTGCGGTTAATCTGCCCGAAAAAGGACACCCGGATCTCCTGTTCCAGCTTTCTGGCAATCTCCTCCGCCACCTTCCTCACGATTTCCCTGGCCATCCGGAGTACGTCGCCCTTCATCATGTGCTTCAGCTCCAGTATGGTCTTCAACAGCTCCTTATTTGGTTCCAGCTTCTGCAGCACCTCCGGATCCGTGAGCAGCTCGGTCATGCCGTACTTCTCCAGGGCGTGGCGCTCCAGCACCTCCACCGTCCGCTTCGGAAACAGACGCTTCACCTGGTGCAGCCAGCTCGGCACGGTGAGTTTGGAACCCTCGCTGCCTCCCTGCCTGTCCTTGCGTATCTCCTGCTCCTCCCCGTATTCCCTGGAATAGAGATAGTCCAGCACATTCTCCATATCCATGTAATTCAGCCCGCCGCCGGAAAACGAAATCTGTTCGGAAGCGTATTTCCCCAGAACCAGCCTCCAGCGGTTCAAAATTTCCTGTTCATCTGCCATCTTGTTTACCCTCTCCCGGAATCCTTCCTGCAATCATTTCCCGAAACCCGCATCGTCCTGCCCTTTCCGCACATTACGGCTCCGGGTTATCGCCCCATCCTCTCCCTCACACAGGCATCTGTCTCTTTCCCATAAGCGTACCAATCCGGATAGATTTCTTTCCGCTCCATGATATCCTGCCTGCCTTTTCCGTGGAGTCCCGCTGCCATAGCTGCAATCCTGTCCGTTTCCCTGGGCGTAAAATAGGTAAATGCCATACGCAATTCCGGCAGGAGTTCCATGAATTCTTCCTCCGTCACCTGCCCGTAAAATCCGTCCAGCATTTGAATAAAATCATTCCCGATAAACACCAGGTCCCTGGCCGTGAAGAACAGCCCCCGGAAAAACTGCGCCGTGGAGAAAAGCTGCTCCCTGGTACCGCTCAGGTATCCTCTGCAGGCAGCCTCCACCTCCGCCGCCGTGTCCCTGCCGCTTCCGTACAGGATCCCATGGATGCACCCGTTTAAGCCCGCATGGATTTCCCCGTCCCGGATCATCTTCGCCAGCACATCATAAAACTCCTCCCGTTCCCGGGCAAAATCCTCTCCCGTCCGTCCGGTGATCTGGTACAGCAGCTTCAGTGCGTTCATGCAGGGGTTCAAATCTTCATCCTTAATCTTCGTCATGGCCGGGAGGAGGGAAATCATCTTGCCGCACCCGATATGTATCAGGCTGCCGAACTCCATTTGGGAACCGTACAGCCCGCCCAGTTCCTCCATCATCAGGAGCGATTTCAGCGCCTCCGCCAGTGAATGGAAATCCGTGTCACCCAGCATCAGTTCATGTACCCTGTCGAAAACCGGCTGTATCTGCTCCTTCAGCCCCATCTCAAACACTTCCGTCAGAAGGACGGCGCTTTCCTTCGCCCCCAGCTCCTTCTTCAGGGCTTCCTTCACCAGGCTCACCGCCGCCTCCTCGATGGTGGCACCGTAGACAGACACCTCGATAAGGGAGGAATTCACCTGTATACTCCATTTATATTTCCAGATTTCCCGCATCAGGTTCCTGTCACGTTTCAGCTGGAGATTTGGTCCCTTCACCTTCCGCGCAAAAGCCGTTTTCAGATAAACCATACGGTTTAAAAACATACTGTAGAGCCTGTGCCTGGGATTGGAAAAAATAGACAGGGTAGCCTCCGCCTCTAAGGTGGAACCGGACTTAATCCCGAATTTCCGACACTGCTCCTCAAAATCATGAATAATGGGCGGTACGTCCGCCTGACGGCACAACGCCCCCACCGCGTTCCCCGTCATGGCCTTCCGCAGGAAACGCATGGGCGCATCGGTGGCAATGTTATATTCCCCCTTCACGAAGGCAGACAGCACCGCATCCAGAAGCTCGTAAGCGCCCGGCTGCCTTTTGCCCCGCAGCTGCGCCAGCCCCTCCGCCATGGCGCAGGCACAGATTTCATCGTAGGTGGACAGGTATCCCTCCTTGCGCCTGGTCTCCTTCCCGGCCGTGACGATCATATCCAGCACAGCTCCGCCGTAAGGCGTCTGTGTCTCCTGCAGGCCCTCCCAGATTTTCTGATAAAACCCGGTGAAGGGCATGCCGCTGGCGTATCCGTTGAGGGCATCGGCGGCTTCCATGGAATAGGGCATGAGGTACACGCCCTGGTCCTTTTCCGGCACCATCTCCGCCTTTCCTTTCGCGGGTCCTGCGGCTTTCTCTCCGCTTTTTCCTCCGGCACGTTCCGCTTTGGCCTTCACACCTGCCGCTCCCGATTTTCCCTCCGATGCGCTTCCTTCCCCGCCGGCACGCATTTCCGCTGCTTCCCTGCCCGGGCCGGCCGCCTCATACCGCGCCGACAGGGCTGCAATGACTACGCTTTCGTCTTCTTCACATAACAGCGCCTTCAGCCCCGGTGTATGAAACCCGCCCGTAACCACCAGCACCGTTCCCTCCGCTTCCGCCAGCTTTTCCCCATACTCCCGAATCCGCCGCGCCATAAACCGTTCCCTGGCAAGGCACCCGTCTTCCTCCATGGACTCCCGCGGGGTGTTCTCCCGGGCCAGGGCGCAGTAAATCAGGAGGCTTCCGAACCATTTTTCATCCGGCTCCTCAATCCCGTTTAACTCAAAATATTTCTCCCAGAACTCGTCAAAACTGCGCAGCCCCGTCTTCTCACAGAGCTGCTTTAAATATTCGTTCCGTGACAGCAGATAATCGTCATTGTAATTGCTTTTTTCCTCTTCCTCCTTCAGCAGCCCACTGCCGTCCCGGGAAGCCGCCAGGATATCCCCGTAAGGCAAATCGATAAAGGCCGTCTCGATTCCCAGCCGCTTTCCCGCCCGGAAAGCCGCCAGTTCCGGTGAGTAGTCCAGAAAAGGGTAGTAGCACTTGTAATGTTCCTTCTCCTCGGAAATCCGCCCGGACTGGTCATGGTAAGAATAATAAATGGCAAAAGGCGCCTTTGTGTCCTCATGCACCATCACCGGAATCAGGGAATTGGCATTGTCCGGACCCTCCACCAGGATGACGGACGGGCGCAGCGTCTCAATCGCCCGGTTCACATGAAAAGCGCAGGCCGGGCTGTGATGCCGGACAGGAAGCAGGACTATCTCAGCCATTTTCTGGCTTCGTAATATTCTTTCCATAATCCACCCTCTTTGCCGCTTTTATCCCGTATCACGGTGTTGAAATATCCCTTTACCTTTTCCAAATCGTCCTTATTCTCCTTGGAAACCGCACCCACCAGTGTCTGCACCAGGCTGTCCATGCTGAGCGTGCCGTCCCCGTAATAGTACCCCGTAATCATGGCCTGGTAGTACACGGACACAGCCTCCGCCGTACTCATCACGGAGGAGGGCTTATCGATACGGTGCCCATAGGAGGAAACGCCCTCCCGAAGCTCATGATAGGTCGATGCCAGAATCTCGGCCACATCTTCGTCCGCCTGTACGGAAATATTGCTCTCCTGGGCCAGCTTATTCACTTCGTTGATTATAATCCGCTTCTCCATGGCTGCCTCACGGACCGGCATCACCGTCTCGAAATTAAAACGCCGTTTCAGCGCGCTGCTCATCTCGTTGACACCCTTATCCCTGGTGTTGGCCGTACCGATGACATTGAAACCCGGTTTCGCAAAAAGAAAGCCCGCATCCCCCAGTTCCGGTACGTTCAGCACTTTGTCGCTGAGTACGCTGATCAGGCTGTCCTGTATCTCTGCCGGCGTCCTGGTAATCTCCTCGAACCTGGTAAGGATTCCCTTTTCCATGCCCACATATAAGGGAGAGGGCACCAATGCCTCGCGGCTGGGCCCCTTTGCCAGAAGCAGCGCATAGTTCCAGGAATACTTGATCATATCCTCCGTGGTTCCCGCCGTCCCCTGGATGGTATTGGTGCTGACGCCGCTGACGGCGGCGGTCAGAAGCTCCGAGAGCATGGTCTTGGCCGTCCCCGGCTCTCCCACCAGCATCAGTCCCCGGTTGCCCGCCAATGTCACGATACAGCGCTCCACCAGGGCGTCATTGCCGAAATACTTCTTCTCGATGATGTACTCCTTCCCCTCATGCCGGATGGGCTTGGGACTTCCCAGGATGAAAGTCCGCACCGCTTTGGGCGACATCTGCCAGTTTTCCGGACGGTTGCCCGTATCGTTGGCCTTCAGAGCCTCCAGCTCCTCCCTGTACCGGATTTCCACCGGGGGTTTGATGAATTTCTGTTCCATAAATGTACCTCCTAAATTAAGTCACCGTGGAGCGGCTCCAAAGGACATGGCCCCTTCGCAAACGGCTCTGAAACACGAAAAGGAGACTGCAACACCGTAATGCCGCGCGCCTCCCTGAATGACTGTTTTTATGGTTGTCCGCCACCCTCAGGATTTCAATGTCAGACACACCGGCAGGATACCGCCTGCTTACTTATTACATTATACTGAAGGTCCGAAAAAATAGCAATTCATTTTGACAAAAAATTATTTTTATTCCCAGCCCGAATGCCCGAAACCACCTTGACGTAAGCAGTCACATTGTATATAATTTTGTACAATAGAACTTAAGAAGATTACACGGCAGTACCGGGATGTTACCGGAGCTGAAGCAGCGG
>CAJULV010000013.1:62707-75043 GCA_910587555.1 uncultured Acetatifactor sp. | reverse complement strand
CCTCCGGCTTTGGGCTTGGACTGGGGCTTTCTTCCGGTTTCGGACTCGGACTGGGACTTTCTTCCGGTTTCGGACTCGGACTGGGGCTTTCTTCCGGTTTCGGACTCGGACTGGGGCTTTCTTCCGGCTTTGGACTTGGACTCGGGCTTTCCTCCGGTTCCTTATCGTCGGGTATGCTTGTGTCCTTTGTCAAGGTAAAAGTCTCCCCTCTTCCCACAAGCCCGAAATATCCAGGCTCCGTGATGGCATCTGCCTCCTCATCTGTAAAGTCAAACACGGTCACGCCGTCCACACTCAAGAACAGTCTCACAGTATCCCCGTTTGTCAGCGCGCCCACCTGTACCTCATGTTCTTCCCCATGCGTCAAAGGTTCCGGCTGTATCACCGGCCCTCCAAGACTGGTATAGCCATCCATGCTTCCGTAAATCACGGTACGTCTGGAACCTATAAACCTGTGAAGCTCCAGTCCCGAAGCGCCGAAACAGATAATGTAGCCTGTAGCGCCACCGGATACCGCTTTGTCCGCAGACTGCGCCCTCAACACAATACTGGGCCACCCGCCCTTGCCGTTGGCATCGATTTTCATCCGGAATGTCATCAGTTCATTGCGGAATTTGCAGCCTGTAAAGGTAGCAAATTTGGTCAGCGTGGTGGTAATCTGCCCTTCTCCGGTCTTCTCCAGGCTGCCGCCTTCCACCACCCACTCATCCGCATTCTCTGTGTCAAATATCTCCCATACATTGTCTTCCCGGAACTCCTGCTTCTCCTCTATCTGCAGGGTAAACTCCTGTTCCACGATCCTGCCTTCCCCTTCCGCCGTCACCGTCAGAACCGTATTTCCGGCTTTCACAGGCGTAATATAGCCATCCGCTGTCACAGAAGCAATGGAAGTATCCGCCAACTGATACGTAATATTCGCCAATTCCACCTGGCGCCCCATGTCTGTCAGGCCACTGGGTTGCGCCTGGAACCCTTTACTGGTTTCTCCCAGAAGAATGGTATCGTTTTCCACGCCCTTCAGTGAAATTTTGCTGAAAACATCTCCCACATACAATTTTGCCTCAATCACATCCAGAATTCCGTTGGAAACGACATAAATTTCCAGATCCGTGGTTCCGCTTTTCAGCCCTTTCACTACTCCCTGGGCGGACACTTCCGCAATCTCCGGGTTGGCCACACGGTAACCTGTCAGCGCATCTGCCATGGATACGGGCCTGTCCTTGCCGTCCGTCCCGCTTACCTCCACAGCAAAGGTTCCCCCTACGGGAATACTGATATTTCCCTGCCCCGCATTGGTCCGGATGCGTTCCGCCTGGGAATTGCGCAGCCCGGCGTATGCTTCCTGCAGGCCGGATTCCTCTATGATGCGGACGGCGTCTTCGGGCCATACGGCATCCGGATGCACATGGATATCCGATATTTCCACCCAGGGCGCTTCGGGATTTACATGCTTGTTATCCGTGGTGGTGTAAATATCATTTACCTTCAGATGCTCAATGGTGGGAACATACACCAACATCCACCTGGGACTGGCGTTGTTGTGCCAGAGCGGGGATTCGGACAAATCCACCACATTGCGCTCCCAATGCCAGTATGTGGTTCCCTCGTCGGCATACAGCGGCGCATTCAGATCCATCTGGTTGCGGATGTAATTCTCCGTCACACGGTTATAATTTTCATCGCTTCCCCCGGAGTTTCCGTTAAAATAGACAGCTCCCCCGTCGTATATACCGTCCCCCATCAGGTCATGGATAAAATTATGCTCTATGACCATGTTTCTCTGGACGTTTTCAAAACGTTTCGCCCATCCGTAACCGATATGGAAAGCCGAATAGGGAATATTGAAAATCTCGTTGTACGACAGGTCCATATCCGCCGCAAATCCTACAGACACCGCAGCTGCGGACTGATAATCCACACCGATATCATGGATGTAGTTGTTTTCCACATCGCAGTTTTTCATCAGCTTCCGGATATCTTCCGGGTTATAATTGTCCGGGTTATTGGTATACGGATCTCCGATATTGACGGCGCTTCCCGATATATCATAGAACCGGTTCCCCCTGATAGGGCTGTTCTGCACGCCTTCCACCATCTTCAGGGCAGTAATTCCCATTCTGGTAAAACTGCATCCGAAGAAACGTACGGAATTCGCCCTTTTCACGGTAACGGCCGCATCCGGCAGGCGGTCCGGAAACCCATGCTCCCGAATGTGGTTATTCTGCGCATCCGCATGTCCGTAAGAAGTGCTCGGACGGTTCCATGTGGTGTCAGCAAACGTAATACCGATAAATTCTATATTTTCCACCATATGGTCATAATCGGTTCCCTGAATGCGCACCAGTTCTTCCAACACCGGCGCCGATACCTCCGCCCGGCTCATATCCTCCCAGGGCCTGGGCATATAGTACACCTTTCCTTCGTGAATGTCCAGATACCACTCACCCGGCTCGTCCAGAAGTTCCAGGGCATTTTCATAATAAACCGGAACCGACGCGGAAGTCCCGCCCTTATCGGATACATAATTCCATCCCGGCTGGTCCATAATCAATGCTGTCCTGCCGCTGCGCTCCTCCACGGAAGCCACGCCGCACCGGGGATTTGTCCACTGCTCCTGGAAGATCAGCTCCAGGTCCTCCGGATGCCGATATTCCAAAATCTCCGGGTTCGCGCAGGTATATCCCCTGTTCACGCCCCCTTCCATCAGGGCAACCGGGCTGTTCAGCCCTGCCTCGCTTCTGGCCCTTACGGCCCGGACGCCGTCCACATACAGCTGCCTTGTCTCCAGACCCGGCGCGTCCGCCACGTAAATGCCCTTCTCCTTATCATACAGGGAAAATCCGGTAATGACTCTCCTGCCGCCGATAACCGCTTCCCCCTGCCCCTCATGGCGGTATACTACATAGTGCTGCTCCCTGCCGCCGTCCTGTTCGTCCAGAGCCAGGGTTTCCGTCTGCCGATAATAACCGTCTGCCAGAATGACTTCAATGTCCCCTGTCATGTTCCGGTTGTTCTGCCGCACCAGTTCCTTTGCCCGCTCCAGGGTCTTTACAGGACCGGAAGCGCTTCCGTCACCCCCGTCATCCCCCCGGGGAGAGACATAAATCTGTTTCATCACATTTCGGGCCGTAACCGTCACTGGAATCTCGGCGAAAATCTCCGGACGTTCTTCCGAGACAACCCGGATCACAGTGCTTCCTTCCCCTGCAGCAACAATTTCTCCCCACTCGTCAACCGTGGCTACCCCCCGGTTATCGGAACTGAAAATCACTTTGGGATTCCCCGTATCCTCCGGCAGCACCTTTGCATTGACAAAGAGATGTCCTCCTGCGGGGATCGTCACCGTTTCCGGCGTCACCTCTATCCGCTCCGGCAGTACATTGGTCACCGTCACCTGCGTGGATACCGGCGGCAGTGATTTCAGGGACGGAGTGGCAGTGATTGTCACCGTGCCTTCCGTTAGCCCCGTCACAATCCCAAGGTTGTCCACCATGGCAATACTCTCATCCGAAGACGTATATACGGCGCTTCTGCAGGAAGTGTCCGCCGGTTCAAAGGAAAGACCCAGCTGCAGATTACGTCCTTTCACCACCTCATAGGAACTCTCCACAAAGGCTGCGCCTGTGCCCTCCACATAGTCCAGAATTTCCAGATCATCCAGGTAAAAAGTATTGGAAGTCACCTTGTAAATTCCCATTGCCATCCGGTTAATTTCCCCTGTGGCGTAGGGCTTTTCCTGGGAAACCACAAGCTTTCCGTCCAGATACAGGTCATAGACCCCTGCAACGGTATCCAACATCAGCTCTATTTCATACCAGGTTCCCGCGTCACAGGACGTAATGTCAATCCAACTTTTACCGTCCTCGCTCCCCTTCTGCAGCTTTCCTCCATTCAGGGCAAGCTTTACAAGCTGCGCACTGTTGCTGTAGAAGGAAGGCAGGTAAAATGCGCCGCTGCTCTCCTCCGCTTTCACACGGTACTTTAAGACTGCCCTGGACGCACTGGCCCCGGCTGCAAAAGGATACCGAAGCGTCAGCGAAGTTCCCTGGACTGTAGGATGCGCCAAGACCAACACGCGCTGACCTTCCTTTTCCTGAACGGAGATATTGGTGGTGGCTTCCAGATTGGAACCGGCCCAGCCTGCCGGAAGCTTCCCGATTTCCACATTTTCAAAGTCCTGGCTGTATGCCACACTTGTCTGTACCGGTTCTTCCGGCTCCAAATCCCCCGGCTTTACAGGCTCATGGTCTTCCACTGTCATACGGACATTATCCAGATAAAATATGCCTGTATTCTTGCGGTACAGCGTGGTGCTGAACCCGGACACATCTCCCTGCGCCCTGGGCGACGGATGTTCCAGTGTGACCGGATTTCCGTCGATAAACACGGAATAGGCGGCCTCTGCACCCGTGTTGTCATAGACGATTTTGACCGTATACCAACGCATGGTTTCATATGGCTGAATCGTATGCCAGTTATTATCATTTACTGTCTGGTACTTAATAAAATCGCCGCTGCTTGTATTAAAACTTAATTCTGCAAGACGTTTCGTACTTCCGCCAACCGTTCCTGTCACACTGGGCAGATACAGTACGCCTCCGGACGACTTAGCCGCAATGCTGTAGGAAAATACTACCTTTTTATAACTTTGGGGCAGCACATAACTAATCCCGGGATTATAATTGGCATTGCTGTTGTCCTCCGACTGGTCCAGTACCAGTACATGGTTTCCGTCTATTATCTTCACGCCTGCTCCGGCCTTGGAATTTCCCGGATTTCCAAATGTCCAACCCTGGGGAAGAGCGCCTTCCGCTGTACCTTCGAAATCCTGATACAGGATATCGGTCTGCCGGGCTTCGGTGTCCTGCTGATCTGATGTATCTCCATCCGAGACGATTCCTGTTCCAGGTTCATTTTCTCCCGGTATCGTGTTTTCCGTTCCTGGCTCTTCTCCAGGCGTCTCGTTTCCTGTTCCAGGCTTATTTTCTCCAGGTGTCACCGCTCCCGTTCCTGGCTCATTTTCTCCTGGCGTCGTGTTTCCTGTTCCCGATTCATTTTCTCCTGGCACCACGTTTCCCGTTCCCGACTCATTTTCTCCAGGTGCCACGCTTCCTGTCCCAGGTTCATTTTCTCCCGGCGCCACGCTTCCCGTTCCTGGTTCTTCTCCAGGTGTTGTGTTTCCTGTTCCAGGATCATTTTCTCCTGGCGTCGTGTTTCCTGTTCCTGGCTCATTTTCTCCCGGCATCGTATTTCCCGTTCCAGGCTCTTCTCCGGGCGTCGTGTTTCCCGTCCCGGATTCATTTTCCCCTGGCGTCACCACTCCCGTTCCAGGTTCTTCCCCGGGTGTCGTGTTTCCCGTTCCAGGCTCTTCTCCAGGCGCCACGCTTCCTGTCCCAGGCTCATTTTCTCCCGGCGTTACCGCTCCCGTCCCCGGTTCTTCCTCCGATATCACGGCTCCCGTTCCCAGGTCCCCACCCACGGAATCCGGCGTCTCCTGCACATTTCCGGTTACAGCCTCACCTGCACTCTCCTGCCCCCCCTGTGCCTTGCTGTAAAAGCCGGACTCCCAAAAGCCGCTCCCCATCAGGCACAAAGCAACCAAAACGCTGCAAGCCCTCTTCCAGTTTCTTCTTTTCATCCTTCGTCTCCTCTCCAGTCTGCCAACCTCTTCCGTCTGCCTCACACCAGAAAATCACTGATTCTGATGAAATTCCCCTTGGATTCCGCATCCCTTCCTGCCGCAACCCGTATACACAGCCTGTGTTCTCCAAATTCCAGGTTCTCTGCCAACATTCTGGCACTTCCCCTGTCAAAGGAACGTGCATAGACATCCCATGCGGAAAGCTCTTTAAAATCCCCTCCGTCCAACGCCCATTCCATCTGCCCGCCGTCACAGGAAATCATATAAAAAAGCCCTATTTTATCCCCCTGAAATGTAAATTCCAGAAAATCCCCCTGTCTGTTGCTGCTCACATAACTCCCATATCTTCCGCACATGGCAATATGCTCCGTGGCGAATCCCTGCAGCCTTGCCCGGGACGCCGGTATCATTCCGCATGTGGTGTACTTTCCCGCCTTCCTCCCGGTTTCCGCCCGAAGACTTTCTGTCTCCTCCCTCCCGATTTTCGTCCGAAGGTTATTCGTCTCTTCCCTCCCGGTTTCCGTCCGAAGGTTGTTCGTCTCTTCCCTCCCGATTTCTATCCGAAGGCTTCCACTCTCTTCCGGGCAGCCTGTCTCCTCCCTGCCGCTTTCGGTCAAAAGAGCCTCCTTTTGTTCCAGTACATTCCAGAGAAACTCCCACACCCCCTGAAAATAAATCTGATACCCCTCCCGGTTCGGATGTACCCCGTCCGGCAGCAGTTCCTCCAAAGCCGTTCCCTCCGCCACTCTGGAAAACAGCCTTTTTCCCACATTGACCCAGGGGATTTGATACTGCCCGGCCACTTCCATATGAACCGCCACCGACTCCGGCAGACAGTCAGGATTTTCCTCCGCCATCTTCCCCGTGGCGGTGAGTACGAAAACCACATCGCACCGGGGCGCAGCTTTCCACAGCTTGGAGAGAATTCCCTCCAGGGATTCCCGTATCTCCTGCGACGGCCTGGTGTAGTCATTTACGGCAAATTCTACAAAAAGCAGGTCCGGCCTGCGGCACAGCACATCCTTCTCCAT
Organism: uncultured Acetatifactor sp.; assembly: GCA_910587555.1. Classification (GTDB taxonomy): domain Bacteria; phylum Bacillota; class Clostridia; order Lachnospirales; family Lachnospiraceae; genus Acetatifactor. The sequence continues at coordinate 68,371 of CAJULV010000013.1, read as the reverse complement.
CCGGAATGCCCCAAAACGGGAGTCCGTCCCCCCAATTCCTGCATTGAAAGCCGAAAATCTGCATTCCGGATAGGTTCTTTCCAACTTACTCTGCACAAGCCCCTGCCAGCACAGCCGCTTGTCCTCCACCCCCTGTCCCTCGGTAATAGATCCCCCCAGATAGACAATCACCGCCTCTTTTCCTTCTCCCATCCTGTTCCGAAAATAATCAAGCATCGCCTCACCCCTGTTCCATGGCCAGATTCACTTCACACTGTCCGCTCCCGTCACCAATTTCACTTCACACTGTCCGGTCCTGTCACCAGTTTCTCTTCACACTGTCCGCTCCTGTCAACAGTTTCACCTCACACTGTCCGCTCCTGTCAACAGTTTCATCTCACACTGTCCGCTCCTGTCAACAGTTTCATCTCACACTGTCCGGTCCTATCACCAGTTTCACCTCATGCCGCCCTGCCCCAAACTCGTGGTAAGGTATCAGCCGTCCTTCCAGTGCCCTGCCGTCCACAGTCAGGGAATTTTCCTTTCCCTTTTCCATAGATATCTCATACACAGCCTCCCGGAATTTCCTTGTCACATGCACCTGCTTCCACGCGGAGGGCAGGCAGGGTTCCACCACCAGACCCTCATAAACTGCCCGTACCCCCAGAATATACTGGCTCACCGCCACATACATCCAGGCGGCCGTCCCCGTCAGCCAGGACACGTTAGCCAGACCGAACCGAAGGCTGTCCGGACCGAATATATTTGACGCATATACATACGGCTCCGCCTTATAGCGCCAGATACCCGCCTTTCCGGCAGCCACCGCCGGAATCAGCTGACGATAGTACTCATAAGCCCTGTCGCCGTTTCCCAACATACATTCCGCAATCACTGCCCAGGTATTGGCGTGACAGAATACGGAACCGTTTTCTCCCGTACCCGGATTATAATTGGTCAGCGGCTCCTCCGGACTGGGAAAGTTTACAATGGGCGGCTCAATCTTTTTGATTCCCAGAGGCGTATTCAGCATCTCATAAACCGCATCCATGGCCATACGGCACCTCTCCCTGTCCCCCATTCCGGACAGCACTGACCAGGTCTGGGCATTCAGCCAGATTCTGGCTTCCCCGCTCCCGGCTGTTCCCACATACTCCCCGCTGTCCATGATCGCCCTGCGGAACCACCTTCCGTCCCACCCAAGTGTATTCACAAGTTCCTTCTGTTCCCCGTAAAATTTCCGGCAGAAATGCTCTGTTTCCCCGTCTCTCATCCTCCGTGCCAGTTCTTCCATCCTGCCCAGTACCAGTCCAAGCTGCATGGCCGTCCAGATACTCTCCCCCCTGCCTTCCCTGCACACCCTGAACAGCGCATCGTTCCAGTCGGAGCGGAGCATCAGCGGAAAGCCTCTCTCGCCCAGATGCGCGGCACTGAAGTCAATCGCCTTCCGAAGGTGTTCATAGACGATCCCCTCACCACCGTCATAATAGGGAATGCTCTCCTTTAGAAAATCCAGTCTTCCCTCCTCGCTGATAATATGCCAGACCGTAAGAACCGTCCACAGATGATCGTCCGAGTGAACACTGGTCACCGGCTCATATCCCTCCACCGGAAAAAAGTAATGATTCACATGGCCGTCCCCATACTGCTGTGTCAAAAGCAGCCTGGTCTTCTCCTTTGCCGCCGCCAGATCAAATGGTACCACCGCCAGAATATCCTGGGCCGTATCCCGGTATCCCACTCCCCGGAAGGTTCCCGTGGCATAATAGGACAGATTTCTGGAAAACAGGAAATTCCTGTGGGCCTGGTAAGGATTCCAGCAGTTCACCATCCTTGCCGTTTCCGCATCCGGCACCCTGCATTGAAAACGCCCCAGATACGCCTCCCACCTTTTTTCCAGTGCCGCCTCCTCCTTCTCCGCAAAATGCTTCTCCCGGCAAGACGCCAGTGCCCTGGCAATGTCCTGTTTGTCCGAAGCCGCTCCCAGGAAAACATTCACTTCCGACTCCTCCCCGGCCTTCAGCTCCAGTTTCAGCTGCAGCGCGAAACAGGGATCTCCTCCCTTCAGCAGGGAATTTCCCAACGCTTCCTGCTCCAGTCCCATGGGATTTTCCTCGCTGCGGTAAGGCCCGATGAATTCATCCCTGTCCCCCTCATAGGCATGCACGGCCGCGTCCGTCCCAAAATAGATCAGCGGCGTCTCCTCCGGCTTCGGCTGCGCCTCCACCCCATAGCGGTACACAAGCGCCTGCGCCTCTTCCATCCAGGACACCTCCAGTTGATGCTTGTTATAGCACTGCCACTGCAGCTCCCGCATGAATTCCATCATTCCCAGTTCCACAAAAGGATACAGCTCAATCTTCCTGTCCCTGTCACTGACAAACTTCAGATTCCAGATGAGCGCATTCTCCCGCTCACCCACCAGATAGGTGGCCGTTACCCCAAGACCGTCCTTTTCGGCCCGGAACCTGGTGTAGCCCATCCCATGGCAGGAACTCCAGGAATCCGGCTTCACCGCCACAGGCTGACTGGTGGGACACCATACGCCTCCGCCATCTCTGATATAGGTATAAAATCCGCTCCTGTCCGCGGGAAGATGGAAGAAACGATAATGATTGATACGGAAAATCTGGGGGGATTTATAGAAAGCCACCCCGCCTCCGGCATGGGAAATCATCGCCGTAAACGTCCCGTTGGACAGATAATTCATCCAGGGCGTGGGCATATCATAACGGTGAAAACAGACCTCCCTGCGGGCATCCGCAAAGCTGTAAAACAGTTCCGGCGCATCCTTCTCATACATGATCCACATCCTCCTTTTCTGTCACGGAACCGGCTTCCGGTTCCCCCCGGCCCGCCTTCCGAACCTCAAATCCTGCATCCCTTTCCGGACAAACCACATTCCGGACATCCTCCCCTGCCGTCTCCGGCCTTACATCCGGCTCCCGGCAGACCAGTTTTACGCCTTCCCACTGAATCCCGTCAATGTGGCGCAGGTACATTCCCCAACAGGGAAGCGGGTCAAAAAGATGGAATTCCGGATACTGCTCCCCCATTTCAGGCACATTTCCGCAAACCTCCTCCATCACGCCCCCGGGCATTTCAAATTCGCAGTCCTTCAGCCGCACGTCCTCCATGGGCAGATTCTTCAGTCCGGAAAACACCACACAGCCCCTGGCATTTCCCCAGGGCTTTCCCTGATAAAGCCCTCCCTCTGCGCTGACCGCATGCGCCCTGATCCGTTCCAGACGCACACGGGAAATTCTACCCGGCTGCTCCTTCCCCTGTCCGAAATATCTGCGCAGCCGCTCTCCCTGGCTGAAAAATATGGGTCCGGTGCAGTTTACCATGCGGATGTCGTGCAGGTACAGCCCCTCCACGCTGCCTCCGTCCACAGGCACCACCTTGATTCCGCATCCCTTTACATCATAAAATACGCAGTCCGCCACCTCTATCTCCCGGAAATCACCCACAGACTCCGTTCCGATTTTAAAAGCAGACCATCCCGTAGTCACCCTGCACCCTGTAACGGATATCCCTTCACAGGCCTTTTTTCCTGTAGCCTTCAGGCAAATGGCATCATCCCCCGTGTCCAGATTGCAGCTGCGGATTCTCACCATGCTGCAGCCGTCAATGTCAATCCCGTCATTATTGCCGTTGCACCGACTGACCACCGTGACTTCTTCCAGTAATACACCGCTGCACTCCTGCAGATGCAGGCACCATGCCGGTGACTGCCTGCATTCCAACCCCCGGATTCTGACCTCCCTGCATTGTACCAGTCTGACCAGAAACGGCCTTATCATATGGGCAGGATGCTCCGGCGGAAATTCCCCGCCCCGGCCGTCAATGATCCCGTCTCCCTCCAGGCCAATATCCTCCGCATCCACGGCATACAGCAGGGCGCGCCCTCTCCTGTGTCCCACTGCGTCCGTAAAGCAGGTCTCATTGTCCGGGTAATCTTCTATCCGCGTGCTGCCCAACAACAGGGCGCCTCCGGCAAGGCACAGCGTCACATGGCTTTTCAGCCGCAGCGTCCCTGACACATACACCCCTTCCTCCAGAACCACCTTCCCGCCGCCCCGGCTGAAACAGTCGTCTATGGCTTCCTGTATTCTTGCCGTATCCCTGGCTCCTTCCATCTCCTCTGTCATCCCGCCCTGGGGACTTATCCTGATTGTCAACATGATTCCTCCTAACTTAAGTCGCTGCGCGACGGCTCTGAAGGGCAGCGGCACTTCGGCGCACACTTTTTGCCTTCGCGACTCTGCCTGCGATGTTTATACCCGGCCAGTGCCAGACACGGGGTTCTTACTGTTAAGTCGCTGCGCGACAGCTCTGAAGGGCAGCGGCACTTCGGCGCGCACTTTATACCTGTACCGCCTATATTTGCCCGCCTCAATCCCTGCACGCCTCCACCAACATCATCAGCGCCATGGACTGCCCGTAAGGCATGGGGCAGACCTCCACCTCCCTGTACTCCTGCAGGGTTGCAAATACAGGTGTGCCATAGGACACGCCCTCCACGGTTCCGTCCTCCCGAATCTTTTCCAGGACACCTGCCACGGCCCGCTCCCCTGTCTCCGCAAACCTTCCCGGCAGATATCCCTTCCGTACTGCCTTCAAAATCCCATAGGCGAAGGCACAGGAAGCCGAGGTCTCAAGATAGGATTCCGGATCATCCAGAAGCGTGTGCCACAATCCGCTTTCGTCCTGCAAACGTTCCAGGGCCTCCGCCTGCCGCCGCAGCGTGCTTAACAGAAATTCCCGCACACCCTGGTTTCCCTCCAGGCATTCCAGATAATCCACCAGGCCTGCGGTGTACCACGAATTCCCCCTTCCCCACAATGCCCCTGCAAAGTGGTGCCTTCCCTGAAATGTCCAACCGTGATAGAAAAGCCCGCTTTCCACATCCGACAAATATTTGATATGTACCATGAACTGGCGGATACTCTCCTGGATACAGCTCTCATCCCCCAGAATCCGGCCCATCCGCGCCAGAAAGAGCACAGCCATGTACAGGGTGTCATCCCAGAGCTGCCCGGAATTCAGGATACCGCTGACCACATGCTGCAGGCCGCCTTCCTCCGTTCTGGGCAGCCGGTACATAACGCCGTCAAGCCACTCCTTCAGCAGCGGCAGATATTTCTCATCTCCTGTCTCCTCATAAATGCACGCCATGGTCAGCATGGGGCAGGTGGTATTGATATTCTGCGGGGGAAGCCCCTTTTCCATCTGCCTGCCAAACCACTCCTGCAGATACCCCAGGACGGACCTGTCCCCGCTCTCCCGGTAATACTGGTACATGGCAAATAAGGCTACTCCCTGGGGCCACTCCCAGGCATCCATGGAAATAATGCTGATGGGACAGCTTTCCCTCACCGTACCGTCCGCCTCCATGCCCTGCATCCGCTGTAGAATGGCCGCAATATGTCCCTCCATCCTGGCCCTGTCCGGTTGATCCAATCCTATGGCACGTCTGTAGGATACCGGATAGCAGAAACCCTCCACCTCCACAGACTTCCACCTGGCCCGGACCCTGCCTCCCCCCGTTTCTACTGCCAAATTTGGTACCTCCGCACTGCCCGCCTCTGTGTTTTCTTTGAGGAATGCAGCTTCGCCTGTTCCTGTTTTTTCTTTCGCGAATGCGGCTCCTCCTGTTCCTGTTTTTTCTTTCGCGAATGC
>CAJULV010000013.1:56540-62607 GCA_910587555.1 uncultured Acetatifactor sp. | reverse complement strand
TTTTTTCTTTCGCGAATGCGGCTCCTCCTGTTCCTGTTTTTTCTTTCGCGAATGCAGCTTCGCCTGTTCTTGTTTTTTCTTTCGCGAATGCGGCTCCTCCTGTTCCTGTTTTTTCTTTCGCGAATGCGGCTTCGCCTGTCTCCGCCGTCAGCGTGAAAATCCCCCAGGTATCCCCAAGCTTCCTGGTATCCAACCGTGTCACCGGGCCTTCATATCCCGCGAGAATCACAGCCTTTCCGTCCCCGGAAACCTTCACCTCCGCCGCTTTCCCGTCAAAAAACCACTTCTCCACATGAAGCCGGATTCTCACCGTCTCATCCTCTATCAGGAAATCCCTTCCCTCCTGCCTGATGCGCAGCTCCCCCGTATCTCCGCCCAGTTCAAAGCAGAAATACAGACGTTCCGTCTCATAGCACCCGCTTTTATCCCGATCCAGAATATAATGGAAGCTACCCCTGTCCGTCACCAGGCCCAGATGCCCCAAAATGCTGTTTTCCACCTGGGCGGCCCGGGTAAAACCGGAACAGAAATCGTGGTCTCCCATGATGCAGCGGAGCCTGAAATACTTCGGCCGCTCCCTGTCCCATACCGCCATCACATTCCTTCTCTGTCCCCAACAGTCGCACATCCCGAAAGCCCCCATGGAAAGCCCCGGTGTTTTCCAGGAATATGCCGTCAAATCCGGACTGTCCGGCTCCCGGATGATGGTCAGATCCGCCTCCCTGCTGCGAAGGGAATTCCGGCGATAATACGTATGTGCCAGAAAACGCTCCCTCTCCTCAAAAAGGGAAAGCAGATCCTCCGGACATTTTGCCGGAAAACACAGGGATTCCAGGGAAACCGCCCCCTTCAGAAGCGCTTCCTCACCGGGAAGCCTCCCGAATTTTCCCCCGGTTCCCTGCCAGATTGTCCAGGCGAGGGAGCCGTTGTCCACATCCCGGTACGCCCTGGCCTGGGGCGGCGTCAGCTGGCCGATGGATGAATTGTAATGAACCGCCAGCATCTCCCATGCATACCGGTTCAGTTCCCCGGCAATAAAACGGCATCTCTCATCTCTGAAAAAACACAGCATCCTCATGATTTCGTTGATTGCCACAAGCACATAGGCAGAGCTGTTGTACTCGCTGAAAGCCCCGTTATGCCGGGTATACGCATACAGCCGCTCCAGACGCTGCTTTCCAATGTCCATAAGCCGCTCATCCCCCAAAAGCTCCCCCGCCGCAGTGATGGTCATACAGCCCATAATGCTCATGTTGGTGTAGTCTTCTCCCACATTCCGCCGGATACTGCACTCCATGGCATTGCGGACAGCCCCAAGAAGCCTGGAATACAGCTCCTCCGGCAGCCTGTCCCTGCACAGGATACATATGCCGATGAAATCCTTGCCGATAAAGTCTGACCAGTTATAATCCGGCGCAAGCATATGCTCCAGGTCTTCTTCCAAATAATAGGGCCAGAGCCCAAAGGTTTCGCTGCCCTCTCTCACATCCTGCAGTTCACAGAGCCGGTATAATCCCCTTATTGCCCTGTCATAGTCCTTTTCCCGTTTCAACAGCAGAACGCCCGCCGCGTAATCCGCAGTATCCCTCACCACATGCGTCCTGCCCGTGCGCCTGGTATGGTATCCGCCCACCCAGTTTTTGTAATCCCTTACCACCATGGATTCCGCTTCATCATATGCCCCGGCCGCATCGTCAAGCAGCCTGTCAATCATTTCCTGTTGAACCATCTTTCCTCCTAGTATTCCAGTTCCGCATGTGCCGAATCTGTACCTGATATTGTCAGAACAATTCCTGTCCCAAATACAGGGCCAGTAATTGTTCTGGGCACAAATTCGGCACATGCTGTTTAGTCGCTGCGCGACGGCTCTAAAGAGTAAAGGCACTTCGGCGCACTTATGGGAGAGCCAAATTTCATTCGATAGGTCCCTCATGAAATTTGCTCTCGTCCGCCTTCGCGACTTTACTTTGTCCCTGCGCGACGGCTCTACATTCCACAGTTCCCTCATGAAATTTGCTCTCGTCCGCCTTCGTGGCTTTACTTTGTCGCTGCGCTGCATTTCCCTGTCGCGAAAAGGGACTGCCTGCGGCAGCCCCTCCCAATTTAGTCTATTTTGCCTTGAAGGCGTCCACCTGCTCTTGCAGAGCGGTCAGAATATCCTGCAAGCCTGCATTATTCATTTTTCCCGCATAATCATCATAATAGCTCTTCCAGTCGTCTCCCATGGCGCCGCTCTCCAGAGCCATGCGGTATTCATCCGTCACTGCCTGGGTCTGCTCAAGCTGTGTGGCAATTTCCGTTACATTTGCCGAAAATCCCATCAAATCGGAAATGTCATTATCCGTGGCATTGTTGATTTCAAGAGCCAGTTCATTGTCCCCGTCCTTGCAGCCCTGGTTCAGATATGCGTGGAAGGTGTTGCCCATAATCCATTTCATTGCCGCATAGGATGCGTCCACGCCGCCCTGGGTGCCGTCATATTCCAATGTCTTGATATGCGTGTCATCCAGTTTCTCATAATGAGTGCCTTCGATTCCATATACCACCAGATTGTAAAGCTCCGTACCCTCTTCCATAGTCATAAGCTCAATCAGACGCATGGCCTCATCCGGATGTGCGCACTTGGCAGTAACGCCGTTGCCGCCTGCCGCCCATGTATTGGTGATGTAATAATTGGTAAAGATGGGGATCGCATACACCTCAAATCCATAGGTTTCGCTGTAATACTGTGACACGGACGCCTCATCTCCCGCCTGGTTGTTCATACAGTAAATATAGGAAATATCATTCATCATATTGGCGCCTTCAAAGTCCTTGGCGGTTATGGTCAGAATGTCAGGATGCACATACCCCTTTTTATACCACTCTGCGGATATTTCATAGGCCTTTAAAATATCCTCTGTCATGTAAATATTTTCTACCGTATCGCTGTCCTTTGACTTGATGAACTTGCCGTATATGGTATCATATCTGTCCATAAAGCCATACTGGGTAGAATAGGAAGTGCCAAGGGAGGGCATGTATTTCTGTGCGCCCTCGCCTGCCTGGACGGCTGCGCAGTATGCTTCCAGTGTGGCCGCAACAGTCTCCACATCCCTGTCTTTGTTCTGGAATACTTCCCTCATGGCATCAATATCGCCGTATTTGTCCATGTAGTCTTTGGGCGTTATAAAGTACATCATATTTGCCGCCCTCTGGTAATTGGGCACGATATAGGTATGCCCGTCAATGCTGCCCAGTTCCCAAAGCCAGTCCGGAAGCTCCGCCTTCAGAGCCGCATTGGAAGCCAGGTAATCATCCAGAGCCAGGAAGGAACCCTTCCCCACCTCCTCCGCAAAATCAAGTCCCACGGTGTTCAGAATGTCAATCTGCTGATTGGCAGACTGGGCCAGAATGACGGAGTTTTTGTACTCTCCTCCGGTATAGCAGTTAAAATGAACCGTCACATTCTCCATGCCCGGATAGGTCTTGAGCAGCTCGTTAAAGGCATCCTCCACCAGTTCCGTGTCCTTCTGGACACCGTTGCCCCGATACCACCACTCCAGAGTCACCGCTTCTCCGCCCGTTTCATCTGACACAGACTCCTGGGAAGAAGACTCCTCCGAAGAAGATTCCCCGGAACCGGATTCCTGACCTGACGAATCCTGTGCCGCGCTGTCCGGCGTGCTGCTGTTATCCTGTCCGCCGTTATCTCCGCAGGCGCAAAGCCCTGCAATCATTACCGCAGATAAACCAAGTGCTGCCAACTGTTTTACTTTTTTCATAACTTTTCTCTCCTTTTTGATAAATTTTAATAAAAATTACATCTGGTAGTGAGTATTCCCCTTCCTAAAACCCATTTAACCCTTTACGCCGCCCAGTGTCATTCCTTTGGAAAAATACTTCTGGAAAAACGGGAAGATACACAGTACCGGGCCTGCCGCCACCATGGCCATGGCGTAGCGGAAACTTTCCGAAGGGAAAACCTCCCCTCCCATCAGCTGCCCTGTCTCGGCCAGCTGTTTCAGATACTCCGCCTCCTTCAGAATCTTCTGCAGCAGATACTGCAGGGAATACAGATCCGGCTTGGTGATGTACAAAAGCGCCGTATTCCAGTCATTCCACTTATTTACCAGGAACAGAAAGCCTATACTGGCAAGCACCGGTTTGCACAACGGCATCACAATTTTAAAACAGATATAAAGCTCTCCCGCGCCGTCAATCTTCGCCGCCTCTATCAGCTCCACCGGAAGACTCTTGTAATTGGTTCTGATGATAATCAGGTTATAGGCCGATACCAGTCCCGGCAGAATATAGACCCATATGGTATTGTTCAGGTGCAGATACTTTACGATCAGCAGGTAGGACGGTACCATACCTCCGCTGAACAGCATGGTGAACAGTACGAAGAAGGACACCGGCCGGTTAAACCGGTAATTCGGCCTGGACAGCGGATACGCCATCACCCCCATCACCAGTACGGCCAGGAAGGTGGAGGCTGCCGTGAAAATAATGGTGGTCCGGTAGGAATGAAAGATCTGCGTCGGATCGCTGAACACCATCTTATATGCGCTCAACGAAAACTGCCTGGGAATCAGATGGTATCCGTCCCGCACCAGAGACACTTCATCCGTAAATGAGATGGACAGCACCATCAGAAAGGGTACGATATACATGACCACCATGAGCAGGAATAAAATATGCAACACCACCTGCCCGGTAGGGATTTTTTTCTTTTTTCTCATGCCGAATCTCCTCTTTTCCTGTCCTGCTTCTCAAAATAAACTGTTGTCGGGACTGATTTTTCGCACCAGTGCATTGGTTCCTGTCACAAGCAGCAGACCCGTGACGGACTGGAACAGGCCCACAGCTGTGGATTTCTCCAGGGCTCCGTTCTGCAGCGCCCGGAACGTGTATGTATTGATAATATCCGTGGTAGAATATAAGAGTCCCACATCCTTCGGCACCTGGTAAAACAGACCGAAATCACCGGAAAACAGATGCCCGATGGCCAGGATGGTGGTAATCACCATCACCGGAATCAGATGGGGTATGACCACATGCCAGGTCTGCTGCCGCTTATTCGCGCCGTCCAGTGCCGCCGCCTCCAACAGCGACTCATCCATTCCCATCAGCGATGCATAATAGATGATGCTGTTCATACCCACGGTCTGCCACACATGAGTGATTGTCAGGATCACCGGCCAGTACCCCGGCTTCATATACCACTGAATCCCGCTTCCCCCCAGTGCCTTAATCAACTGGTTCGCAATGCCGTAGGAAGGATTGAGAATGATAAATACGATGAATGCCACAATAACCGCCGACATAAACCTGGGCAGAATTACTACTGTATTGTAGAATTTCAACGCCTTCCTGGACTTCAGATTGTAGAACATCAGCGCCAGTCCCACGCCCGCAATCAAATCCACAATCAGGAACGTGATACTGTACATCACCGTGTTGCCTATGACCCTGGCCGCATCCTGGGAGGTGAAGAAAAAGGTGAAATTCTTCAGGCCGCACCACGGACTGTCCAGAATTCCCAGGTTGGGATTGTAGTCCTTAAATGCGATGATGATACCCGCCATAGGGAGATAATTAAAGAGCAGGAACAGCAGAACCCCCGGAAGAACCATCAGATTCAAATGAAAGTTTTCTCTCCGCGCCACCTTTCCGGAAGCTGTCCCTTTTTGTTTTGTTCTGGCATTCATCCGCTTCTCTCCTTCTGCCCTCTTGTGTTTTATGATGCTATTATACGCCCTTTTATGCGTCTTCTTCCAGTGGCGTTTTGTGACTTAACACTCCCTTTCGTATCACAAAAATACCTCTTTGTACCCTTTTGTGATTTTCGTAACGCTTTGTGACAAGCCTGTTGAAAGCCTGCCCCAGGTATGGTACACTTCCACTCAACAGATACCTATAGAAGAGATTATATTAGGGACTTTATCCCTTTGGTGCCGTCGCGCAGCGACTAAACAGCATGTGCCGAATCTGTGCCCAGAACAATTACTGGCCCTGTCAGATAAAGTCGCGATGGCGCACAAGAGCAAATTGCATGAGGCTCTTACGAATGAAATTTGCTCTC
>CAJULV010000013.1:38062-56440 GCA_910587555.1 uncultured Acetatifactor sp. | reverse complement strand
GCGATGGCGCACAAGAGCAAATTGCATGAGGCTCTTACGAATGAAATTTGCTCTCATAGCAGTGCGCCGAAGAGACTTTATCCCTTTAGTGCCGTCGCGCAGCGACTAAACAGCATGTGCCGAATCTGTGCCCAGAACAATTACTGGTCCTGTCAGATAAAGTCACGATGGCGCACGAGAGCAAATTGCATGAGGCTCTTACGAATGAAATTTGCTCTCCCGTATGTGCGCCGAAGAGACTTTATCCCTTTAGAGCCGTCGCGCAGCGACTAAACAGCATGTGCCGAATCTGTGCCCAGAACAATTACCGGTCCTGTCAGATAAAGTCGCGATGGCGCACGAGAGCAAATTGCATGAGGCTCTTACGAATGAAATTTGCTCTCATAGCAGTGCGCCGAAGAGACTTTATCCCTTTAGAGCCGTCGCGCAGCGACTAAATTAGGAGGTACTTATGTATCCATTGATTATCGTAGATGATGAAGAAATTACAAGAATCGCCGTCAGCGGATATATCCAGAAAAAACACCCGGAATTCCGGGTAAACGGCCTCTTCTCAAACGGCGCGGACGCCCTGCGGTTTCTGCGGGAAAATCCGGTGAGCGTCGTCATAACGGACATCCGCATGCCCCGCATGGACGGACTGGAACTGGCCAGACACATTTACGAAAGCCATCCGGGCGTCCTCACCATAATCATCAGCGGCTACAGCGAATTTGAATATGCGAAAAAAGCCATCCACTACGGCGTTGTCAATTACCTGCTGAAACCCCTGGATTTCGAAGAACTCTCCCAGAACCTGAACAGCGCCCGGAAGCACCTGGACTCCCTGCTGCCTGAAACGGATGTAAACGAAGAGGAAATCCAACTGTTTTTTCTGGATATGATAGGCGGAATGTTAAAAGATGCAAAAGAAGCCGCAGAACGTTTTGAACAGCTTTCCCTGGAAGGAACCGTCTCCGATTACAGCGGCTGCCTCACCGCCCTCACCCTGGAGAAAAACGAAACCCTGACCCAGTGGAAATACGGCCGGGAAAAACTGGCAGTCTCCCTGCTGAACGGGCTGCGCATGCTCCTTCCGGACTACAGCGTATACCACCTGTTCCGAAGCGGAATGCGCTACTATTTCGTAGTGCTGTCCACAGGACAGATTCCTGCGTTTCTCCCGGAAGAACTTGGCAGCGCCCTCTATCATCTGCTGCATTTTGACTGCAGCCTGCAGATTCTGTCTTCCTTCGAGAACCTGGAAGCCCTCTCGGTGGCTTCCGCTCCCCTGGAGGAGGGCAGACGCAGCAGCAGCCCGGAAAACGCAGGAGACGACGATATTGTAATCAAAAAGGCCATGTCCTACATCCAGGCGCATTTCCAGGATGACCTGACAAGGGAAGACGTGGCGGATGCCGTATTTCTTTCCTCCGCCTATTTCAGCCGCTTTTTCAAACAGAAAACCGGCATGAGCTTTATCGACTACCTCACCACGGTACGGATGCAGAAGGCCGTGGAGCTTCTGGGCACGCGCATGAAGGTGGGAGAGATCGCCAAAAAGGTGGGCTACCAGAGCCGCAACCGCTTTTTTATCAATTTCAGGCTCTATACCGGTTATACACCTACGGAATACCGCAGACAAATCCTGCGGATGGAGGATACGCATGAAGAAACCGAAGAATAACCCCTCCGGCAGCCACCTGCCTGCTTTTCTGAAACAGCTGATGGCAAGCCGGCTGTTTCTGCAGAATTTTTTGTTTATCATGGGAATCATGACATTGATGTTTCTAAGCTTTGCCCTGTTCATCTACAGACAGTCCGCAAATATACTGAAACGCGAATTTACCGCCTCCAGTCAGTACCGCCTGGAGGTAACCGCCCAGGCAATCGACAATCACCTCATGGATATGCGTTACATTGCCGCCACCCTGGCCACCAGTAAAATGGTCCAGGCATTTTTCGCCTATCCGGACCCCGGGCTGATCTACGACGAATTCTACGGGCGGGTACAGGAAAACCTGAAGGCCTATGTGAACGGGTACTCTTCCATTGACTCCATCTATCTGTACTCGGGCGCCTCCGGCAGCGTACTCACTTCCAACGAACGGACCAGTATCGCCTATCACAGCGACAGGAACTGGATGGAGCATCTAAGCCGGGAATCCGGAGATTTTTCCTTTTTCTTCCGGTCAAAAAACAACGCCTATCCCTACCTGCTCTGCATCATGAAGCAGCAACAGGTAAACGGACACGACGCTGTCATTGTAATCAATCTGAATCTGGGAAACCTCTCCCACCTGACGGAAGTCAGCAGCAATCCCTATCAGGAGATCTTCCTGGTATCGGACGACGGCAATATCCTGTTCCGCCACCACCAGAGAGCGCTTATGGAATCCCTGGAAACCGTGCCGGAACTCTCCGCGTTTTCCGGCTCAAAGGACACCTTTTCCACCCTTATCGATGACGGTGCAGACCCCTTTACCTATACCCAGGTACACTCTGCAGACTATCCCTGGAGCTATATTACAATCACCCATCTCCAGGAATATACCTCCATGCTCTCCTCCAGCAGGGCATTGCTGTCCGCGCTCCTTTTTGCCCTGTTCTGCGGAATTCTCCTGATTGCCTTCCTGTTCAGCCTGCGCTCTGTAAAGCCCATCCGGAACCTTCTGGCGCTGCTGCAGAACCCCCAGGACACCCTGTCCCGGAGCCTGTACAACGACAGGGAAATCTGTTATATCGCCGATCAGATTACCAGTTATATCCAACAGAATCAGATGCTTTCGGACGAGCTGTCCGCCAGGCTGAACCTGCTCAATGAAACCAGGCTTCTGGCGCTGCAGTCCCAGATTAATCCCCATTTTCTGTTCAATACCTTGAACACAATCCACATCCAGGAAAGCGAAGCCCTGGGATATGACCATAAGATTCCACGCATCACCCTTACCCTAAGCCGCCTTCTCCGGTATGCCATTGAATCCACGGACCTGGTGTCCCTGGAAACGGAACTGAACTTTACGAAAATGTATGTTTCCATCCTCCAGGAACGCTACGGAAACAAGCTGAATGTGATTTATGACATCGGGCCGGACACGCTGAAAGCCCGGGTGCCCAAACTGTTCATACAGCCCATTATTGAAAATGCCATCTTCCACGGCCTGGCGGAAAATCTGGACCTGCACAGTACCCTGACGCTCTCCTGCCGCCGGGAAGAGGGCCTCTGCGCTGTCAGCGTGTCCGACAACGGCGCCGGCATGTCCGCCGAAACACTGGCGCAGCTCCGCCAGGCCCTGGGCGATGCCTCCCCACTGAAGGGAAGCATCGGCCTGAAAAATACCGTGACCAGGATGCACCTGCTGTACGGCGAAGCCTTCTCCCTCTCCATCGACAGTATTCCGGATAAAGGCTCCACCTTTACGCTGCGCTTTCCCTTTATGCAGTAAATCCAGGCATGCCGCAGTTCCGTCAGATACCGGGCATCAGCTCCCTGTGCCGCCTCCGGCCTCCTTTTACCGTTCAATGGAAACACTGCCTTTTACCTTCCCCAATGCGTCCTCCGGAGCCTTCAGATACAGCTGGTAGGTTCCGGGGCCGGCCGGATATTCCACGGTAAAATCCGCCATGCATTTCAGCTCTTCACCCGGCTGACGCAGGATGCTTGCCGCCCAATAGAACACGTTCTTCTGCCCATTTTTGGCAAAATAAACCTGTATCCTGTTTCCCGTTTCCACATAAATATCATACCGGATTCCATCGCCTTCTAACAGCGTATATTCCCCCAGAAGGATGTCTTCTCCGGCCGATATGGATTCGAAATCCACAGGGATTATTTCCACATCCTCCTTCTCCTCCGGTTCCTCCATGTCCCCAAACAGTTCCGTCACTTCCTCCTCCGTCATATAGGCAATGCCTGTGATTTTGTTCTCCTCATCGCGGACAATCTTGATATCCACGGTGCCTTCCGGGTTCATATTCAACATGTAGAAGGATTTGTCTGGCTGCACAATATCCAGAAAAATACGGACCAGTTCACCCTGATAATAATATTTCTTTCCGTCCATGAAAATGCCTGCAGCCCGATATTCCTCCGCCTGCTTTTCTTCCCATTCTTTTTCCCACTCATCAAGTTCGTCTTCCCGCCCCAGTGCCTGAAGCAGGACGGACTGGAAAGCCCAGTTGTCATCTTCCAACGCCTTATCAAGCCATTCTTCCAACGTATCCCGGCTCATGTGTCTGGCCAGTACGGAAAACCAGGCGCTGCTGCCATCCCCATAGGTTTTTTCCGCATATTGCCGGATTAAGGCACAATCCTCCTCCAGAAGCCCCACCGCGACTCCCCAAAGCCAAAGATTACCATCCGTATAAATCCTGTTCAGCCACTCACCCCGGTCTGCCTCATCCAGTTCGGCAAAAGCCTTTTGAAACAGGGGAAGGCTGCCTGCTTCATAATATTCCTCTATGGGGTAAGAATCCTCTTCTGCATCCGTGCCTGCGGGATAGGCGAAATTATCATAGGAGCGAACCTCCTGCCCCACCGCAAGAATCGGCCCAACCGATTTACCCACAGCATTTCTGCCTGCCCCGGCAATGTCGTAATCCCGCAGGACCACATTATAAATATGCGCATTTACGGCAACGCCAAACAATCCCACAATCTCCGCATCCGGGTCCGTCATGGTAAGCCCTTTAATTTCATAGCCATTCCCTGTAAAAGTGCCCGTAAACGGGTTATCCCATGTCCCGATGGGCACCCATTCATCCGCGGATAACGCAATGTCCGCCTGCTGCATGTAATGCCGGTCCATGCCGTACTCACCTGTGCCGATGGCTCTAAGCTGCGCCTCATTAAAAACCAGATAGTATGTTGTCCCCCTGAAATCCAGTGTTTCCATTTCCGGCGAATCGTCTGCCACAGGCAATGCATCCGACTGTGACGGCTCCCCTTTCATTTTGCCCGCCGAATCCGGCGCATCCGCAGCGGCGGAAGAATAAATCCCCACAAAGGACGCACCCAGAACGATGAAGAGCGTCAGCATGGCAGTCAGCATTTTCATTCCCTTCGATTGTGTCTTAAAACCCATAATTGCCTTTAACCTCTCTTTCAATAGCTGCACATTTTCACTTAAAGTAACGACTCCGAAATTTTCCCTGTACTTCCCCACCGCCGCCATGGCGTCAAGCAAAGTTTTCCCATACTCCTGCGCGCTGCCGCTCCCCATTTTTGCAAGGACGGCCTCATCACAGGAAAACTCACAGGCTCCGGCAATTTCCCGGCTCATCAGATACACCAGAGGATTAAACCAGTGCAGACAGACCGTAACCTGCACCAACCATTTATAGAACAGATCCCGCCGCCTGTAGTGGGTCAGCTCATGGAGAACGATATACTGGAAATCCTTTTCCGGAATATCCGCCCGCGGCAGTACGATACAGGGACGGAAAAAGCCAAGCAGCAGCGGAGAAGAAATCAGCGGATTGACACATAGCTCAATGGGCTTTTTCACACCCGCCCGCTCTGCCGCGCAGGAAAGCCGGTCTAAAATCTCAATATCGGAAACCGGATCCAGTCCCGCATGGATATACCGTACAAAACTCTGATACATTGTTACCTTTCGGATCAGCATCCCCAGTACGGCCGCCAGCCATATCAGCCAGATATACTCTGCCAACAGCGCCCCCATATCCTGAAACGGCGCGGCGGGCGGCAAATCCTGCGCCGGACTGTCCGCCTTTTCCGAATGCGTCCCTGCGGCAGACGTAAGATTATCTCCCTGCGCATCCAGGTCCCATTGCTGCCCCGGGAAAGGTGAAGTCCGCGGAACTGCCTGCTCCCCACGTCTTTCTTCTGCCTCTGGCCACAAGGCATCCGCCGGGAAAGGTGAAGTCCGCGTAAGTACCTGCTCCACAGCCTGGTAAGTTCTTCCCAACAGGCTCACTTCCGGCCCGAAGGGAAGCAGCAGCCGAAAAATCACAACAAGCCAGATATAATACTGCCATTGCCGGCTGATTTTGTCTTTCAGCAGTCGTTTCCCCAAAAGCAGAATCAGAATAAGCAGACTGCCGGAAACGGACATGGACAGGAAAATTTTCAAAACTGCATTCATGATTTCTCCTTCCCCTTCCCTTTCTCCAACAGCCCTTTCAATTCCTCATATTCCTCATCTGCCAACAGGTCTCCCATAATCAGATTACAGACCAGGCCCTTTGCGCTCCCCTCATAAATCCTGTCCAGGAAGTTTTTCGTCTGCGCAGTCTGATATTCCTTTTCGGAAACAAGGGCGGTATATTCGTTGCGGCGTCCGATTTTCCTGGCGCTCAAAAAACCTTTGTTCATCAGCCGCGACAGCAGCACAATCAAAGTATTCTTCTGGCACGGCTTGCCCCTGGCCGCCAGTCCCTCCATGATATAGGGAAACAATGTCACCTCCTCCGTATTTCCCCACACAATTTTCATAATTTCCAGTTCTGCATCGGATATTTGCTGTACCATCTTTCCTTCCTCCTTAATGTATAACATGATGTTATTTTAAATATAACACCGCGTCGTACTTTTGTCAAGACTGTTTATTGATGTGCGGATTGGGAGCAGAAACAGCGGGCACAGGGAACTACGGTAAAAAAGAAAGAGGACATCCAGACGTGTCCCCGAAAAGAAATACCCACAACCGGCAGATACTTATGTCGGTATCATCACGCCGATGACAGCTTTGCCCCAGGAATGGAAAAAGCCCCTGGGAAAAGACTGGGATAACGTCCTTTCCATCATCCTGTGGAAGCAGGCGCCGCAAATTTACCTTACAGAAGAAATACAGCACCCCAGTCTTCATCGGAATAGCTGATTTTTAGTGATAAAAAAGTATACAGGATTTGAAAAGAGTGTAAATAAGATTGAGAGTATATTTTGCGCTTTTTAACCGGTGAAAATAACTGGTAAGGAAGAAAAACTGTGAAAGCAGTCATCAGACCGGATATCGGGTGGATTGACAGCATGTTTTATCATATATGATGCTGTTTGGAATGCTTCATGAAACAATCCTATGCCTGCCATGAGTATATGTTGTGGATGTAGTCTACTGTATGTTATAATTCCTAAGTAAAGTATCATATTCAGGGCAGAAAGAAAGAGCTGCCTTCTACAAAAGATAAAGCTTCCATGTTCAGTTATGCGGTTCAGACCCTCATGACATAGGATCTGCCGAGAGGGCGCATATTGCGTTTTGGAATGAATGGCATAAAAGACGGAATAAATAAATTTCGATTGCCTGGTCATGCTTTGACTGTACTGTTAGATTATGGTGATGACATTCAGGTTAAGCCGAAAGGAGATAGATAAAATAACCATGAAGGAAAAATTTCAGCGATTGATAGAGCAGAAGATATCCGAATGGCAGGAAGATGATATCTATGCCGTTTCACTGTATGTGTTTGATGAAGAAGACGATCCTTGCCGTCCAGTGGCGGTGTTGGGTTATAATACGGAAAGACAGGTACAAAAGAGTTTGCCAGAGGCTTCCGATGAACAGGAGGCAAGATGGAATTATGCTTTTTGGATACAAAATGCAGAAATGTGTTTGGGACAGGGGGATACGGCGGAGGATATCAAGGCGTGGGTCACAGAACAGGGGTTATGGGATAGCGAAGATGAGATTACTCCCAAATTTGTGGAGTTTCTTGTTGCCATAGTTCAGGACATTCATGCATCGGGATTATTGAAAGACAAATTCGGAGAAGAGATTCCTATTTTGATCCACGAACTGGAGTATTATGAGAAAACAGCCCGGCAAAATATTACGGCAAACGGAGAGGCTCTGGACAAAGATTTTGTTTCGTTTTGTATGCCTTGTATTCCGGAGGTGCATGATGAGGTGCTGCCGTCCCAAAATGAGATGTCAGGAACAGAAAAGAGTACCGCAGCTCCTCAGCCTCAAGGATTTCACAACGGTTCCGGTATGGGGAAACAGTCTGCAGATAAGCGGAAAGTAGCAGTTTTTATGATTGCCATTGTTCTCATCATGAGCTTGTTCTGGGTATTGGGGCTGATAATCAGCAACCATAACAAAGCGGCTTCTAATGGGATGCAGCAGACAGAGAAGTTGGCTGAAACAAGTGGGGAATTGCCGACAGCCACTGCATCGACAGTGGAAGTGGAAACGGAATATGACAGCCAGACAGTCTCCGAATCCACGCCGAAAGCAGAAAAGGATAGTTATATTCTCCGCTATGAAGGATTTGATACCGGAATAGAAATCTTTTTTAAGGATTGTATCTGTGAATATGATAAGGATGGAAGCTATGTATATACATATTATGTGGATGATTCTGCCGTGGAAGCAGAGGGGTATGCCATTTATATTCAGACCCCGGAGGATACTATGGAGATATTTCCGGTAGCGGATTATCTGGTGGATCGGAATGCCGGATGTATCTATATGATATGGGGCATACAGGCTTTTGAAAGGGTTCAGGGAGTTGAGTTTGTAAATGGTATAGATAGTTATAAGATTCTGGGCGCATACAATATGGAAGAGCTGATAGCGGAGGCCTATGGTCTGGAGTTGCTGAATTACGATGAGGATTTTGATTTTATACAGGCTGAACTTACAGGACTTTATGAGAAAGATGGCAAAATTGTGCTGCGTGGCAAAGGTTCTGCCCTATATAACGCTTCCCATAATGGTTTGGGGAAAATATATTCTATTGAGTGGGAGATCGACACGGAAACCACTCATGAAAGCGCAAAGGCGTACCTGTCGGATTTTGATATCCATCCTCTCTATACGGCTTTTTTGCTGAATCAGATCAGTGTAGAAAATCCCTTTGTGCCGGAAGGTTATGACTATAATACAAAACTGACTTATTTTGATGACAGGATAGATTATGATGATCGTTTTTGGAAAAGCTTCTCTCTTGTGGATGTAAATAACGATGGCAATCAGGAGCTTGTCTTCAAGATGTATAACAGCCCCAGTGAAGTGGTGTACATATTGGGAGTTCAGGACGAAAAGCTGACATGTTATGATATACTTGTGACACATACAACCCATATGGCTTTTTGGGTATATGACAATGGAATTGTCGAATGGGGACAGAACTATGACGGTGAGGAGGTAAGATACTATACTTTTACCGAAAACGGGAAGGAACGTGAATTGATTCATTTTATCCGGGAATCAGACTCTGATTCTGATTTATATTATAATTACTATTATTTAGAGGGAAACGAAGATGCCCGGTTCAGCCTGCAGAATAATGATGAGTATGAGAGTCTGGTTTCATCCTATAAAGGAGAAGAACCGGAATGGTTTGATTGTGAATCTTTCGCAGATATACCCCAAAATCAAGAAATCACGGAAGCGGAAATTGTGGAGAAAAATGCAAAGAATACCGGCGAAATCAGAATCTCTACCAGCATTACCAAGCTATGGCTGAATGATGAGGAGGAAGGCGCTGCAGAGATCAATGCCGCCTTAAGAGAAATCTATGAAGCGGCAGAGGCTGAAATGGAGGCGTACAATCAAGAAATACTTGATGAATACCTATTTGAGGACGGAGTGCTTCAGGAAGATTTAGATGAATGGCTGGCCATTTCAATGGAGAACTATGTGGCATCTATCGAGTATGTAGATGAGAACTACCTGTGCCTAAGTATGAACGGTGAGAATTATGTGGCGGGAGGGGCACATGGCTATTATTGGAGCGATTATTATGTTTTTAATCGACACACAGGCCAAAGGCTGTCTTTGGAGGATTTTGTGGATAACAGTCCAGAAGATATCAAGGAGATAGTAAAGAATCATATAGTGGCAGCTATGCCTTACAGCAAGGGTGAGCAGTCAAAGAATGCGCTGGAACAGAACCGTTTCTTTTTGACGGCGGAGGGACTGGGTATTCACTATGATGTCTACGAGATAGGCGATTATGCGTCTGGTTCCATTGATTTAGTTATTCCTTTTGAATTGTTTGACATGAAAGAAAACATGCGGCCATGAAGAACAACCAAGTAACCATGAAAACCCTTAAGCTTTAGTTGCTATATATTTTTTACCACAACTCAAGGAATCCTCTGCGTCTATCCACATCTGCATATTGCCCTCAAGATAGAGCTTTGCATATTCAAGTGGTTCATCAACAGCAAGAGCATTTAACGCACATTCCGAGCAAGGAGTAGTCTTTAACTTTTCTCTGCTTCCCAACAGTCAATCCGCAAAAGATATCCTGCGGTAGTTGCTATGTCTATACTATTGTGGTGTATGTTGTATTCTGCATATATGATATTCATTGTTTTTGTTCTTTCCTTAAAAAGTGTGAAAGCATTTCAATCAATCCTTCATGTCCTGTTCATATTGTGTTAAATTCTTAAGTGAAGTATCATATTCAGGTCAGAAAGAAAGAGCAGCCTTCTGCAAATGATAAAGCTGCCCTGAATGTGATTCTTCACGATTGTACCAAGACGCGGAACTTTAGCCGGTATATGGGGATTGCATTCCCTTGGCTTTTCCCAAAAACTGCACTATGGAGCCGTTTCTGCCTGCTGTGTGAAGCCAGCTGCTGGCAGAAACAGGGATTTGACTACAGCAAACAAGCCTCCCGTCAGGGAAGCCGTGAAACATATTCAATTGAAAGTGTCAGTTCCTGAGTACATGGGTCTTCCCCAGGAGCCGCAGGCTAAGGCAGCCGCAGGCAGTGCAGACATGTATGTTACAGCCCCATACTTTATAGATGACCTCGTCCATGGGAAGGCCAGCCAGCATGGAGCCAAAACGCTGGCGCCCCTGTATGCCACACTCTCCCTGCATATCGTATCTGTGTATTTTACTTTTAATTCAACTTTTTCAGATTCTATGTACTGGCTCATATACGATATCTTCTTTCTCAATTTAACTAATGTTTATTAAAGTATATCATTTTGACGACATTATTTCATTATAAACCGACATTCAAACCGACATTCAAACCAACATCTTTGCGTAAAAGAAGAGGTTTTCTTGATTTTAGGGCGTTTCAAGGCTTTCTGGAATTTTTCCGGCTCATCTGCTTTTTCGGCTACTTACCTTTTTCTTTTCCCTGCTCGCATCTTCATAGCTGATGTGCGTGTAGGTGTTCAGCGTAACGCCGATGTCCGAATGGCCCATGATGTACTGCATATCCCGCATCCTTTGTAACTGACACTCGGCCCTAAGCCTGCCTTGTCTGGATAGAACCGTATCCTTTTCCATGCCTGGGACCCAAATTCCATTGATTTTTTCGTAGTTTGATATAGTCAGCATCCGTCCTTTCTTCTACAAGTTTTCGCTGTTTCTTTTCTCCGATATGAAAATACTCCGCAGCTTCCTCGGCCTCTGAATCTCCAGATGTCACACCGTACTCTGTAGTGTGCTGATGTCTCTGGGTATAGAATACAACAGACAGGGAGAAATGAAAATAAAAAAACATAGTACAAAGAAACTAAATGGCTTTCATTACCTTTTGTGCCGGGCAAGCCCGGCATGGTGACAACCTTGAAAATGGTGCAGTTCACGCCAGATACCAAGTATCAGCCCCCTGCGCCTCCTCAAGCCGCGTCACCTTCCGCAGGGAGGGTTCCAAAACCAGGGAAAGCAGCAATGCGGTTATCCCCGGAACAGCAGCCACAAGCAGCGGCTCCCACACCAACAGCAGAAGCGCCCCGGAAAGCAGCACAACGGAAAGAAGCGTAAGGGGAAGGCACCGAATCAGCAAATACAGGGCAGCTTCCGCCAGCTTCAGCAGACGCTCCTCAAACCGCGACAGCAGCGGATAGAGCCAACAGGGCATGCCCACCAGGAAGACCGCCTTCAAAACCAAAAGCGACAACAGCACTTTATCCGGAATCCCTTCACCGTTTAAAAGCGCTGCCGCCAGGGGCAAGTCACTGACAAACATCATGGCTGCAAACAGCATCCATATAACCTGTATCAGAATCCCCTTCCTGAGATTTGCCCGGAAGCTTTTCCAGAACTCCCGGACCGGATAGCCTCTCTGCCGCCTGACGGATTTCACCACTGCATGGTACAGCGCCGCACTGGACGCCCCTGCCGTTACCACCGGAATGCAGCACAGCACCCAGACCAGGCTTAACATCATCAGGTCCAGAATTTTATTTATCACACAAAACACTGCATTTTCAGGGTTAAAAATAGCCTTCAACATGGAACACTCCTCCTTTTTTCCGCAGTATGATACAGACGACTGCGGGTGGCGCGAAACGGCTTCCGGATTTGCTCCGGTTTCCGTCTTACCAGGCAGACGTTTGATTTCCAAGCCATGGTACAGTGGTATATGTCAGCAACCGGCTTAAATTCTGAGTCAGCAAAATCATGGTATCATGAACGCACTATCGTTCATAATAGATAGACTCCCGGCCGCATCCTACCTGAAACATGGTCATTATACCACACCAGGCAGAGCAGTTCCACGTCCGGAAGCCCTTTGCTTACCAAAAGATGCATTTGTCACAAAACAGAACAAAATTCGCACTCTATGCTGTCCCGATTTTCCCAGAACCCCCGGCAGGCATTCACTCTGACCTGGACAAAATCTTCACCGGCCCGGAAATCACCTCCCTTGCCACATACAGGACGCTGTCAGTCCGGGCGTCCATGGTCCATTTCACCAAAGTCATTTCTCCCCGCTGTACCTCAATACAGGTAATACAGCGGGGATGAACACAGCTTCCCGTATTATAATAGAAGGAAGGCTCCTCCGGCAGCACAGGGCGGTGGGTATGCCCTGTGACCAGAATATGGCGGTTGGCTTCGGCCCATCTGCGCAGGCTCTCCTCGCACTTCTCCTTTACTTCGTAGTTCTTGGCCGCGCTGGTTGGATCCAGAAAACCCAGATTTTCCAGGGGACTCCAGAAATACCGCACCAGAAACCTGGCCAGGGGCCACAGGGTGGAATTCAGGAAGCTTGCCTGGTGCCCGTGGGTCAGGTACAGGGATTTCTCCGGCATGGCTTCGGCATACAGGATTACAGCTTCCAGGAAGGCCGGATTCTTTCTGCGGACAATGTTGTGGTTGCCGTATAGCAGATGGAGCCGGCCCCTCTCCTCGAACCGGGCAAACATACAGTACACATCCTCGTGAATCTCCGTGATGTTGCGCAGCTTCCGATTCTCCCAAAGCTCCTCCCCGTCCCCCAGTTCAATATACGTAAAACCGTTTCTGTAGTAATGTTCCATGGCCGCATAGTACAGGTGCTGATTCTTCAGGAAATTGTCTGAGGAGGTGCCCACGCCCCTGTGGCAGTCGCTTACCAGTACATACCTGGAGCATGGGCAAAAAGGCAGTACCAACGCCTGGGAAAAAGCCCTGTTCAGACGGCTTGCGGTGGTCATGACTTTCTCCTGCGGCGAAAGCGGGCATCCCGAATCGTATTTCCGCCGGAACAGTCTACGGAACTTGCCCCTGGGGCATCATTTCGGCAGCTACAGTTTCCGGAGCTCCCACACGGAACATCATTTCGGCAGCTACAGTTTCCGGAACTTCCACATGAGGCATCATTTCGGCAGCTATGGTTTCCAGAACCTCCACACGGGGCATCATTTCGGCAGCTACAGTTTCCGGAGTTCCCACACGAGGCATCATTTCGGCAGGCATGCGCTGTGGAGCCGGCACCTCTGGCAGCTCTTCGCCTGGCCGGCCTGCATTTGCGGCAGCATTTCGGGCGGCGGCAGCCGTGTTTCCGGTGGCAGTGCCTGTGGAAACGGCGCAGACGCATCAGCTTCCGGAAGCAGAACGGAATGTAGTAATAAAGAAACAGAATCCGGTCTTCCGTACAGGTAAATGGCCTGGTAACCCACAGGAAGAGCCGGCAGTACATTCGGTTCAGGCACTGTGACAGCCTGCGGTGAAAGCGCGTCAGAAAACCGTAATGCACTTTCCCGGGGTGGTGGAAAGTAAAGGACAGAGAGAGATTCTGCACCGTAACCCACTCCGGAGAATAACCCGCCCGGCACAGTCCCCGGAAGAATGCTTCCATCATTTCCCGGTTACGGAAGCAAACCGTCGCCTTCAGGCACAGCTCGGACGGGCGTGAAAACACCCCCGGCAGAAAAGCCGTGAGCCACCAGTGCCGCTGGGAAATTTTCACGAACGCGCCGTTGTCCAGGAACAACTGCAGCGTGCAGGACAACATCTCCTCCTCATTGGCCGCCTCAAAATGTGCCGTCCGGTACTCCGTCTCGGACAGCAGCCGGTCGCTGTGGTAAATGCCGATCTCTCCGCCTGCATTGATGCCGTACTGCCCTTTCCAGAATTCAATCAGCCATGTCCTGTCCCGATAATTAAAATACACCGGAAGGGAATCGAACACCATCTGGAACCTGGGAGCCAGGTAGTCGTAGGCCCAGGTATAGCCGGCATCCTTCTGCCAGGCATCCACCGTGGAGGAAAAGAACCCGCAGCAGCAGTGATACACATAGCCGAAGGGATGCGCCAGCTCCTCCACCAGGGAGCATTTTTCGCACTTTTCCATATTCCGGATTCTGCAGATAATTTTCTTCCTGCGGAAATGACAGAATACCATGCTGAAAAGTGCAATCAAAAGTAAAACAAACAGAGCAATGTACATAACGATAACCTATAATCCTATGCTGTTTTGCTCTATTATATGCCGCCGTCAGGAAAGGTGTACCCCAGTGCAGCAACCCTAATATTTTCCCGCAGTTTTCAGGATCCAGTCCACCGCCGCTTCCGCATGTACCGGCAGATTTCCGGGATTCAGACCTGTCCCGGCTTCCGCATCCTCCCTGCCGCCTGCAAAGGCATCCAGAGCGTATCTGGCCAGCAATGCCGAAACCCGCCCTCTCTCCACGGAATCCTCAGCGCCCAGGACCACAACCACCAGATCATGTTCCATGTTTCCGTCATCCACAGTCAGGGATGTAACCAGACACGCCCCCGCCTTATTGGTGGTTCCGGTCTTCAGGCCAGTAACTTCAGGAATATTGCGCAGAAGGGGATTGCTGTTGCGCACTTCCCTGCCCAGGGAATCCAGAACGGCGGACTGCAGAGAAGTAATCTCCGTAATTTGGGGATACACGTTCAGCAGATGGGATACCATCCGGAACATGTCCTCTGCGCTCATGCGGTTCTGGCGTTTTGCGGGAACCGGGTCCTCCGTGTATACAGGTAAACCGTGGCTGTTGAAAAAGACCGCCTGGGACAGTCCCAGCTCCCCGGCCTTCTGATTCATCATCCCTACAAAAGTTTCCTCGGAGCCTGCCACCGCTTCCGCCAGGCACAGCGCACACTCGTTGCTGGAAGGCAGAAGTGCTCCCAGAAGCAAGTCCCGCACTGAAATCTGCTCCCCTGCCGTAAGCGGAATCACCCCGTCTGACGAGGCTGAAAGCAGCTGTGCCCCGTCAGAAACCGTTACCAAATCCTCGGGACTCATCTGCCCTGCCGCCAGGGCATCCAGCGCCAGGAGACAGGTCATCAGCTTGGAAGTACTGGCGATTGGCCAGGGCATGCCGGACTGATATTGATAATAAATTTCCCCTGTAGTGGCATCTCCCACCACTACGCCGTTGACACCGTAAAAATACCCTGCCTGCTCCAATTCCCCAGGCACAATGCGGAAAGGCTCCTGTGTATGAACCTCCAGAACATCGGCGGCAGGAACCGAAATATCCATATCCAAAATCATGGCCAGATCCGCGGCCATCATAAAGCAATCATACTCGCCTGAGGGCAGCATCATGATAAAGGTATAGTAATTTACCGCTTCCCCTCCCACCTTGAATTCATTTCTCCGCAAAGTTATATTCGGTAATTCGACTTCCTCCCAGGGTACATTTTCCCCTCCCACAGCCGAATAGTTCTCTCCCGGATTCAGGGAAACTGCGTTTTTCGTAATTTCCAGGGAAAAGGATTTACCCGTATCCTTAAGAACCATGGCCAGGTCCCGCAGGGAAAAATAGGTATTGCTGCCATAATCATGGTCCAGTGTCTTTACCATATACGGGATGCCGGATTCCGTCTGCACCTGGCAGGTACCGGGAATCTCAAATCCTGCCGTAACCTTTGCCGGCAGAATGGTGCATATCAGTACCGCACACAGCAGCAGGAAGCATATTTTCTGTTGCATTTGCAGGAATCGCTTCATTATGTTCTCCCTTCTCACATTATCTTGTTATCTTCTCATCGTCTTTGAAACTTCTTTCCGTTTTGCCCTACTGCCTTCGCAGCCTCTTTTCTCTTTCTCTTGCCGTCTTCACAGCAGCTTTTCTCTTTACCCTGCCGCCTCCGCAGCCGCTTTTCTCTTTCCCCTGCCGCCTTCACAGCCGCTTTTCTCTTTACCCTGCCGTCTTCGCAGCCGCTTTTCTCTTTCCCCTGCCACCTCCGCAGCCGCTTTTCTCTTTCCCCTGCTGCCTTCGCAGCCGCTTTTCTCTTTACCATGTGGCATTAGGGGCTTCTCATCCTTGTCACCTTACCACATTCACAGGCTCCGCATTTTCTTCCTGCCCCTCTCTGTTTCCTGCTCTCACGGCAAAAAAGTGTTGATTCTTTTAATTGACTGGTTCGGTCTATACAGAATTCCGGAATCGTCTCACTCATCCATTGCCCTCCAGACTATCCGGCTGTTTCAATGTGTATATCATGGGATAGTACTCTGCAGATCCGTCAGCTGCGGCGTCGTCTGTGTCTCCCAGCAAAATCAGACCGGACTCCTTCCGGATATACTGCTCTTGCCGTGTGCCGGCAGCTCCGCCTGTGTCAAACTTTCTGACCAGAATGCCATCCGCGGCTTCATAAGTACCGCTGCCATCATAAGCGGCCTGCAGCTCTTCCAGTGACGGCAGCAGCGACGGGCCGCAGTTCATTAAATAAGCGGCGGCAGACATCCCGAATGTCTCGTTCACCAAAGCTTCCACGGCTTCCCCCTCCGCATAGTCCCCATAACCTGCCATACGCAGTCTCTCCGCCACAAGGGATCGAAACGCCTCGGCAAATGCTTCATAAGCCGCCTGCCTGCAGGCATCATAACTCTCCGGCAGAACACTGCAGCGGAAGGTTCCCTCCGCGCGTCCCGTCTGCTCCATTGTCAAATTGACCTGAATGGTCAAATCCTGCATGTAAGACTCCACCTCATCCAGGGAAACAGATACCGATTCTATGTCCCGGAGCCAGCTATACGCCATGGCGGCAGCCTGCCCCGTCATGTCCAGCTCCGCACACCACTCTCCTGTAAGATTCCTGTCATCTGATGCGAAAAAATGCAGATATGCCAGAAAAACCGTAGAAATGCCAAGAAATAAAATCAAAAAGGTAATTATCGCGTTTTTCATGACTTTTCTCATCAAAACTCCCCCTGTCCGCCCAATAGACGTTCTCTCTCCGAAAACATTATCCGGAAAAACTTCTCCTGTCAGCTTAAGCTTATGTATTTAAGGTAACGTATTTGATAGAAAATGTCAATTCCCCAAAGGTTTTCCGTTTTCTTACTAAAATGCAGCATCCGTTATACAACCGGGTTACCGATTTGAACGCCGAGAATGTAAGCCTCTGCCGAAACGGTTGACCAGCTGTTATCGGCCGGGCAGACAGCCCTTCTGCCATCCGCCCCTTTCCGGCCAGCCCCTAACATAACGCTTTATACTTTAAACCGATACCCAACCCCCCAGATGGTCTCAATATACTGGGGCTTTGCGGTATCCCTCTCTATCTTTTCCCGAATCTTCTTGATGTGTACCGTAACCGTGGCAATGTCGCCGATGGAATCCATATCCCAGATTTCCCGGAACAATTCTTCCTTTGTATATACATGGTTGGGATTCTCCGCAAGGAATGTCAGCAAATCAAATTCCTTGGTCGTAAATGTACGTTCTTCACCGTTTACATAAACACGGCGTGCTGTTTTATCAATGCGGATTCCCCGGATTTCCACGATATCATTCTGGGGCTTCTGATTGGTTCCCACCAGCCGCTCATACCTTGCCATATGCGCCTTAACCCTGGCCACCAGTTCGCTTGGGCTGAAAGGCTTCGTCATATAATCGTCCGCGCCCAGGCCAAGGCCTCTGATTTTATCAATATCGTCCTTCTTCGCTGATACCATCAGAATCGGAATATTCTTCTCCTCCCTGATTTTCCGGCATACTTCAAAGCCGTCCATACCCGGCAGCATCAGGTCCAAAATGACCAGATTATACTCCCCCTCCAACGCCATGGACAAGCCTTCATCCCCTGCATTGCAAATATCCACCTGGAAATCGCTCAACTCCAGATAGTCCTTCTCCAAATCGGCAATTGCCACTTCGTCCTCAATAATCAAAATTCTGCCCATTTCCTTACCCTGCCTTTCTTCACCCTGTTTTCTTTCATGCTGTCTTTACCGCCGCAGTCTCCTTCTGCCGCTTTTATCCCCACACTTCGA
>CAJULV010000013.1:0-37962 GCA_910587555.1 uncultured Acetatifactor sp. | reverse complement strand
TCCGCTTAACCCAGACCTTCCATTACCCGCTTCCTCTTTCTGTTGCTTTCCCCCATGCTTCGATCCGCTTAACCCAGACCTTCCATTACCCGCTTCCTCTTTCTGTTGCTTTCCCCCACGCTTCGGTCCGCTTAATCCATGCCTTCCATTACCCGCTTCCTCTTTCTGTTGCTTTCCCCCACGCTTCGATCCGCTTAACCCAGGCCTTCCATTACCCGCTTTACCTTTGACGCCGTTTCGCTTTATTCAACGCTGTCCGGCCCTGCCCCGTATCTGTCATGTCAATTAGGGATACACCCCGGAATCCTCATTTTCAGCCGCCCGAAAAAGCCGCATGCCTATGGATCCCGGCTAAATTTCCTCCTGAAGTTCAATGTATTTCCGCAGTACAAAATGCATACAGGTGCCTTCTCCTTCTCTGCTGGTCGCCCAGATATAACCGCCGTGGTCCTCTATAATCTTCTTCACAATGGACAGCCCGATTCCGCTGCCCCCCTGGGCGGAATTGCGGGAGGCATCCGTGCGGTAAAAACGTTCAAATATTTTAGGAAGATCCTTCTGTGCAATCCCCTTGCCGTTATCCTCAATCTCTATGCGTATGGAATCCGCCTCGTCCAGAATCCGGATATCGATAACGCCGTGTGTTTTATCCAAATATTTTACACTGTTGCTGATAATATTATTAATGACCTTTTTCATCTGCTCCGGGTCGGCAATGATAATCGTGTCTCCCCCTGTCAGGTTGGCGTAATTCAGCTGGATATTTTTCTGTTCCAGATCCAGCCCCACTTCCTCAATACAGTCACCAAAATAGTCGGATACGTTGATACGATGAAAATTATATGGTATCCTGTTATTGTCAATGCCGGAATAATAGGTCAGCTCATTAATCAGCCTCTCCATATCATTGGCCTTGTTGTAAATGGTTTTAATGTATTTGTCTATTTTCTCCGGCGTATCGGCCACACCGTCCATAATGCCCTCCACATAGCCCTTGATGGCTGTGATAGGCGTTTTTAAATCATGAGATATATTACTCACCAGCTCCCGATTCTGCTTCTCGCTCTCCCGGTTTTCTTCCGCATTTTCCTTCAGGCGCAGGCGCATGTCTTCGTAATTCCGGTACAGGTCTCCGATTTCCCCCTTGACATCCGTCTGCAGGATATAGTCGAAATTCCCCTCCTTAATCCTGCGCATCGCCACATTCAGCTCATTGACCGGATCGAATACCCCTTTGTGAATCCACCTGGTCAGCATCAGCCCGGTAAAAATCAAAATCAGGAAAATTGCCACAAACATGTCCACCAGCAGCTTCCTGGATATCAAGGAATTCACCTTCGTAACCACAAAGGCACTCCCCCTGGCGCCGTCGGGGAACAGGAAATCCGCCTTCTTCACATATTTATCCATGTCGTCAAAGTAAAAGCCGGAATCCTCCGCCCCCTGCTCCCCGTACGCGGGAAGCCTGGAAAATATAGCCTCCGCCGCATTCCTGTTCCCGGCGTAGTACAGCTCATTCTCCCTCCGGACGATGATGTACGTAGTCTTCCTGATAATCTGGGAATTCACCGCCTCCAGGTATTCCCTGTCCGCCAGCCTGGAAGGATCCTCCGCAATCTGCCGCTTCAGGTTCAGGAACACCCCGTCGGTGGCGTCCACCACCTCACCCATGTTCTCCGTCATCGCCGTATAATCCAGATCCTCAACCGGGAATCCGTCCTGAATATTCATCAGGTACAGCCCGATCCCGCAGAATGCCAGCGCCGTCAGCACCAACGGCAGGGCGATGATAGTCACAAAGGTGACCCGCAGTCTGGTTCTGAATTTCATGGCCCCACTCCTCCTGCCTTCACCTTATTTTTGCAATGAACAGAATGATGCCAAGTTCAAAACGGAACCCGAAAAACACCGAAAAAACGCCGTTTTCGCAGTTTTGGTATCATTACATCGCAGAATCATTATAACATATCCTCCCGGTGAATGTGTAAAATAAGGAAAAAATATCATTAAAAATCTCTAAAAACAACCGAATCCCCTCCCTTTAGGAAAAATTAACCTTCCCGCCTATTTACTTTTGCCCTCTTTAGTTGTAGGATAAAAGGGCAGGTTTTTATGAGACAAGAAAGGATTTTTTGACATGGAAAAATTGAATGTTGCAGTATTTTTTGGAGGCTGTTCTCCCGAATATAGCGTATCACTCTCCTCCGCTTCCGGCGTCATCCTGAATCTGGACCGCGAAAAGTATAATCCGATCCTGATCGGCATCACCCAGAAGGGCGACTGGTTCCACTACGCGGGATCGACGGACAAGCTGCTGAACGACAGCTGGTGCAATCCCCTGGACTGCACGCCGGCCGTGTTCTCCCCCAACCGGGGCGAACAGACGCTCCTCCTTTTAAAAGAGGACGGAATCGGGCGCATTCCGGTGGACATTGCATTTCCGGTACTTCACGGCGGCAACGGTGAGGACGGTACCCTCCAGGGACTCCTGGAACTCATCGGCATCCCCATCGCAGGCTGCGGCACCCTTGCTTCCGCCCTGGGCATGGACAAGGACCGGGCACACAGGCTGGTGAGCATGGAGGGTATCCGCGTCCCGAAGCACCTGGTACTGGAAAAGGGAACCGACCTTACCCACGCACAGGCTTTTGCGGAAGAACTGGGCTATCCCGTTTACGTAAAACCGGTAAAAGCCGGCTCTTCTTACGGCGTCTCCAAGGTTTCCGAGCGGGAACACCTGGCTGATGCCGTGGCCCTTGCGTTCCGCTATGACACCCAGGTACTCCTGGAGGAAAATATCGAAGGCTTTGAAGTCGGCTGCGCAGTGCTTGGCAACGGAGAACCCATTACCGGGGAAGTGGACGAAATCGAACTCTCAGGCGGCTTCTTTGACTTTACGGAAAAATATACCCTGAAAACCTCCGCCATCCATGTGCCCGCCCGAATTGATGCCGCAAAAGCGGAAGAAATTAAGGAAAAAGCGAAGACAATCTACAAAACCCTGGGCTGCCGCGGTTTTGCCCGGGTAGACATGTTCCTCACTCCCGCCGGAGACGTGGTATTCAATGAGGTCAACACCATCCCCGGTTTCACGGAACACAGCCGCTACCCCGGCATGATGAAGGCTGCCGGATACACCTTCCGCCAGGTTCTGGACAGGATACTGGAGCTGGCCTTGGAAGAATGCCGTGAAGAGACGGGAAAGGCATGAATGTGGCTAAATTATCAAAAGAAGGCATCTGCAGCGGGGATTTGATTCTGGTGAACGCGGAGTACGGCATTGCCTCCGGCACAACGCCCTCCCTGGCGCCGGTCCATCCCTCCGCACCTTCCGTTTTGATGTGTTCCCATGCCGCTGCCGCCCTTGGGCGCCTGATGCAGGAAATAGACGGGTGGGAATCCATTGTCCCCGTCAGCGGATGGCGTTCCCGTGAAGAACAGCAGCGGATATGGGACGATTCCCTGAAGGAAAACGGAATTTCGTTTACCAAAAAATATGTGGCAGTTCCCGGCCACAGCGAACACCAGACCGGTCTCGCCATTGACCTGGGACTGCGCCGGGAACCCCTGGATTTTATCTGCCCCGCCTTCCCGGATTCCGGCATCTGCCGGACCTTCCGCAAAAAAGCCGCGGGGTACGGTTTTATCCTTCGCTATCCTGCGGGTAAGGAGGATATTACCGGAATTGCCCATGAGCCGTGGCACTTCCGTTATGTAGGGGTGCCCCATGCGGAAATCATGTCCCGGGAAGGAATGAGCCTGGAGGAATATACGGATTTTCTGAGACAGTTTCCCTATGGGAGCCGCCCGTTTCGGATATGCTGCGGACGCCGCAGCTTCTCTGTCTCCTATATAGAAGCTGCCGGAGAGGGCATCAGCCTGTTTCCCCATGACTTTCGTTCCCTGTCCGGCAATAATGCAGACGGCTTTATTATAACCGAATGGAGGGATGCAGATGCGTAAAAGGCAAAACTACGGCGGACTTGATGTCTTCCGGCTCTGTGCCGCCCTGCTGGTGATTGCAATCCATACCTCGCCCCTGGCCTCCGTAAGCGGGGCAGCCGATTTTTTCCTTACAAGAATCCTCGCCAGGGTTGCCGTGCCTTTCTTCCTGATGGTAACCGGGCAGTTTGTGGCGGCAGGTTTTACGGCTCCCTCTGTCAGGGCAACGGCAAGGCTTCACAAATTTATTCAGAAAACCATGCTGCTCTACATTTTCTGTATCCTGCTGTACCTGCCCGTGGGAATTTATGCGGGGCATTATAAGGATATGACGATTGGATCGGCATTGCGTATGGTTCTATTCGATGGAACGTTTTATCACCTTTGGTATTTCCCTGCCTGCATCCTGGCTATTTCCCTGGTGCATTTGATGAGCCGCTTCCTGAGCCTGCGAAATATGACAATCGTGTCGGCAATTTTGTACCTGATCGGGCTGTTCGGCGACAGCTACTACGGGCTGGCACAGAAAATTCCGGCGTTGGAAACCATGTATGACGGCTTATTCCGGATTTTCTCCTACACCCGCAACGGCCTGTTCCTGGCGCCGCTTTTCCTGGTACTGGGCATGTGGATGGCTGTAGGCACAGAAAAGGAGGACAGGCTCTCCGCTTCCCCGCGCCTTCTCTTTGCAGGGCTGGCGGTTTCCTTTGCGGCGATGACAGCAGAAGCATTTACACTGCGGCATTTCGAACTGCAGCGGCATGACAGCATGTACTTTGCGCTGATTCCCGTAATGTTTTTCCTGTACAAATGCCTGCTGTACCCCCAGGCGGAGTCCAGAAAAGAGCTGCGCACCGCGGCTTCCTGGATTTACATCCTGCACCCGGCATTCATCGTAGTTGTAAGAGGAATTGCCAGGCCGCTGCACCTGACAGGCATTCTGGTGGATAACAGCCTCATACATTATATTGCAGTCGCCCTGTTGTCGGCTGCCGCCGGGCTTTTCATAAGCTTTGTATCCGGTAAGGCAAAGCCCTCCCTCCTGCTTTCCCGCATTACCGCCGGTAAGGCAGGCCGCCGCGCCGGAAGAGGGCCGGCTTATGAAATCGACGAATATGATACAGAATATCAGGAGGTTTCGGATATGCAAGAGGACGGATATACAGACAATTACGAAGGCTGGGATACCGAGATACAGGATTCCTCGGAAGAACAAACGGAAGAAAGCGAAGACTTTGATGGGCATACCTTGGAAAATCCGGATATGCTCGCTGAAACCCGGGTATTTACCCCCTTACATGAGCCGGATACCGCAGATATGCAGCAGGAAGTTGACGCGGACGACTACATTTTGAAAATCATGTCCGGCAGGAAAACACACGGCAGCCAGCCAGGGCCACAGCCGGAACCGCCCCTTGGCCCGGAACGCAATCTACACGGCATGGAAGCTGCCGGTATTCCCCTGCAATACGAAGGGGAGGAAGACGAAGGCTTCCCGGAAAGCCCCTGCTCCCGCGCCTGGATAGAATTGGATGCGGAAGCCCTGAAGCAAAATGTGGAACTTTTCCGCGCCCGGATCCCGCAGAATTGCCGTCTGATGCCCGCGGTAAAGGCAGACGCCTACGGCCACGGCATCATCCCCATCGCCCGGCTGTTGGACGACATGGGAATAGATGCCTACAGTGTGGCCTGCATTTCGGAAGGCATCACTCTGAGAAAAGCGGGAATCACCGGCAAAATCCTGATCCTCGGCTACACATCCCCGGAGGACTTCCCGCTGCTGCGCCTTTACAAGCTGACCCAGACCGTGGTGGATTACCCCTATGCGGAAGAGCTGAACCGGTTCGGCGAGAAACTCCATGTCCACATCGGCATAGACACCGGAATGCACCGCATCGGCATACGCTGCGAGGAACTGGAAGAAATCATCGCGGTTTACCGGCTGGAAAACCTGGTGGTGGACGGACTCTTTACCCATTTATGTGTCAGCGACTCGCCCCACCCCCAGCACAAAGCCTTCACTTCCGGCCAGCTGAGGGCCTTCTATCAGGTCATCGATATCCTGAAAGCAGACGGCTATCCCTGCCCGACGCTGCATATCCTGGCCAGCTACGGGATTCTGAACCTGCTGCCTGACAGGAGCGAGCCGGACTGGCAGAACAGGCGCCCTTCCGCCGGCAGGACCGGGCTGGACGCCGACAAGCTGGCTGCCGATTTCGTCCGCCCCGGTATTGCCCTCTACGGTGTGTTAAGCACAACCGCAGACCAGAACGTGTGGAAGGGTTCCCTGAAGCCCGTCCTGTCCCTGAAGGCAAAAGTGGCTTCCATCCGGCCGCTCCATGCAGGTGAATCCGTGAGCTACGGGATTACTTACACTGCCACCCTGGATATGCAGATTGCCGCCATAACCATCGGCTATGCGGACGGGCTGCCCCGGGAGCTGTCCAACGGCAGAGGCTATTTCCTCATCCACGGACACAGGGCACCCATCATCGGCAGAATCTGCATGGACCAGTGTATTGTGGATATCAGCAGGATTCCGGACGTGAAAAGGGGAGACACTGCCGTCGTTATCGGCCGTTCGGGAGACGAAGAGATTACCGCCGCACAAATTGCCGAAACCTGCGGTACGATCACCCACGAAATCCTCACCGGCCTTGCCGCAAGGCTGGGACGGGTGGTAAAAGAACTTCAGGTAAAATGACAGCCTCTTCTCCCCGGCAAGGAGGGATGCTGCATCTAAGTTAACGGGTCCCCGGAAAAATATCTGCCGCCTTTTCCGCACCGCAGCGTTTTTCCGGCGGCCCTCTCCCGCTATTTCCAGAGCTTCCTGTAGCTGCCCGGCGTCATCCCTTCGCTCTTTTTAGGTTAATGAAATACCCCGAAGGTATGCCAGAAGCAGGTTCCCTGATGCCGCGTGCGGGCCGCCGTATGGAATATTCGGAAGCGTGGGCAGCGCTTCCCATAATGCGCTGCCCACCGCCTGCCAGTGCGCAGTCCCTTGCCTGCAGCACAATCCTGTTCAGATAAAAGCTTTCCTCTGCCCCTATCCCTGTCTTCTCTCCGTTCACACGGCGTACAAACAACTCAAATACATCCTGTGAAGCCTGCAGGACAGGCTCCGTGTACCCTCCCGGCCCTGTCAGGCGCACACGTCCTCCCGCATATTCCGCGATTCCCCTGATCCCCGCCACACGAATACGGTCATCGTCATGGGTAGGTGCCTGTTCCGGCCGAAAGTAATCTGCACTCACTGACACCAGAATCCCGCCCTCCGGCACCTGCCGCTGATTATGCCTCTTCACACGTATCCCTGCGGCTACGGCTCCACATACGCTCAAAACATTCCTCTTCTTCCGGTATCGGCCGTACGGGACGCCACAGAATACTGCTGTTCCCTTCTTTCCAGGTCACCTGCTGTATCTCCCGCTTCGTTTCTCCCGCCCCCAGTACGGAGAAACGGAACTGCTCTTCAAGCCCCTGGGCCAGCGTTCCCCCCGCGTCATAATAAAGTGCCGAACCCCGTGAGACATTCCACTTCCCTGCATAGTCAATCATAGCCGCCAGCGTTACGAGCTGTACCGTCAGCACATCCCGCAGACGATACAGCATGGGAACCTGCTCCTTTTGTTCTACATAATACAGCTCCCCAAACGCCTCAAGCTCCGCTTTTACCTGGCTGTAGACACTTTTCAGGCCGTCTGCGTCCCGGAATGCTCCGGCATAGGCGCCCATACGCTCCCTTGCCTGCCTCAGTGCATCCGGTACCGCGCGAAGTTTCCCCCCCTGCCCGGCCGCCGGATGCGCATTTTCCAAAGCCCGGGCACAAATTGCCCTGTGTTCCTCCAAGGCCCTGCTGGCAATCTGCCGGAATTCTTCTTCGTCACAGCTCTCATTTACCGGCGCATCACAGGATGCGGCAATAAACCGGGCAGCCCTCAGGGCGCCGGCCTGCCCCGCATTCAGGGCACTGCCGCCGGGCCGGGCTACCCCATGTGTGCCCGCGCACTCTCCCACTGCAAAAAGGCCTTTCACTGTGGTACTCCACCTGTGATCCACCGCAATTCCTCCATTGTGGTGCTGGGCGCACAGTGCAATCTCCAGGCAGTCCTCAGCGAGGTCAACTCCCCGGGAACGATAAAAGGCAGCCGCCGGGGCGTTCATTGCCTCCAGCCGTTCTATAGGCGTCCCAAAACAGGCGCCCGCCGTCTTCAGATAATCATAAGCCTCCCCACACAATCTATGAAAGGGAATCTCCTGCAGCCCGAACGGGTTCCGGGTAAAGTCCAGGAATACACGGCGCTTTTTTATCACGCTTTCCCTGTATACCAGCACATCCAGAAGGGAAGAACCCTCCCGCGCCTTCGCCGCATCAAAGGGCCACTGATAGCCTTTTCGGAACACCAGAGAAAGCGCCTGATATCTGTCCGCAAAATACTCTTCTAAAAATTCATGGGACTCCCCGTCCGCTCCCTTTGAGATAAACCGGGGCAGTACCTGCATGTATGTCCCCGAAACATTCCATCTTGGTGAAACGGATGCCAATCCATACTGCCATTCCGTCAGATTCTGCAGCGCCGCGCCGGCACGCACTGCCAGTCCCGTAGCGCCCCCCTGTCCGGGAGGGAACACACTGTCGGCATAGACTTCCCCCGGGCCTCCTGTTGCCATCACCACATTTCCGCAGCGGAATACACGATAATCCAGCCCTTTCCTGTCCAGGCACAGAAGCCCGTACACCCCGTCCCTCCCGACAAGCAGTTCCACGGCCAGCAAATGATCGTATCCCCTGATTCCCAAATCGGCGGCACGGCGCTCCAATGCTTCCGTCATCATTTTAGAAGTCAGCGGACCCGCAGAGGTCGCCCTGGCACGCCGGTCGTGATCCGTCCGATAACCCGTATACTCCCCATACAGGCTTCCGGGAAAAGGCACTCCCATCTCACAGAGATAATAAAAGCACCTTGCCGACAGTGCCGCCTCGCACAGCGCAACATCCCCGTCAACACATCCGCCTGCAAAAAGATCCGCCGCCAGATCACGCACGCTGTCCGGTATGCTTCCGCCAAGCCCCAGCTTATAATAAGTCTGCTTATCGCTGCCTGCGTTCCGGGAGGTCCCGCAGTACACTCCTTCTGTGACAATGCACACGCTTTCCACACCGGCCTCCCGTATACGGCAGGCTGCGCTGTAACCTGCCGCACCGCTTCCAATCACTATCGCCCGAAATTCTTCTCTCTTCATCCGCTCCCGCCTACAATCTTCTGATATGAAAACCGCCGTCCACATCCAATACCTGGCCTGTCACATAGGGAAGCGCCCCGGAACACAGAACATACACTGCATCCGCCACGTCCTCCGGCTTCCCCCACCGCTTCAGCGGTAACAGCCCGCCTTCAATCATCCTGTCGTACTTTTCCCTTACCGGTCCGGTCATATCCGTCGCAATGATACCGGGGCGAACTTCATTGACGAGAATCCCCTCCCCGGCAAGCCTTGCTGCAAAAAGCTCCGTCAGCATGGACACACCCGCTTTTGAAACACAGTATTCTCCTCTGTTCACGGAGGCCGTATAAGCCGAGACAGATGAAATATTACAGATATATCCCCGTACACCGCCCTCCGGCTCGTTGCGCAGCATCGCCCTGGCCGCCGCCTGTGTCAGGAACATGGTCCCCCTGAGATTAATCCCCATGACGGTGTCAAAGCTCTCCTCCGTCATCTCCAGAAGATCCAGGCGCTGTCTCGGCGCAATACCCGCCACGTTCACCAGGCCATCAATCCTTCCGAAACGCCGCAGCGCAAATTCCACAAAACCGTCCCTGTCACTTCCCACCCCCAAGTCTCCCCGGAAATAGGCAAAGTCCGGCGACGCAAAGCCGGCTTTCACTTCTTCCTCTCCCGTACGGCTCATCCCGGTGACACGGTATCCCTCTTTCAAAAGCCGGCGCGTCACTGCTGCGCCTATCCCCCGGGCACAGCCGCTGACCATGATATTTTTCACTCCGCTCCCTCCCTGTTTTTCCTGTATTCCCGGTATAGCTCCCCATAAAAGCCGTCCCTGATCACACAGCCCGGCGTCATTCCGCCGCGCATCAGTTCACTGCATTTGGAACATGCCACACAGAGCTTTTGTGCCTGCAATTCCCCGTTCCGCAAAATGCTGCAGGCAAAATCCGGGTATGCGAAAGCCTGCCTGCCAAATCCGGCGAAGTCAAAGCCTCCCCTGCGGATAAAACCGGCGGCCACAAACGGCGCGGCGGCTCCCAGATAGCTCATCCCGGATCCCACCACCTTCAGTCCGGGCACAGCCTGCTTCATTTTTTCAGCCCCATGCAGCATTCTGGCCGCTCCTTCCAGCGGCGATTCCTCCGGTTCGTAGCTCCCCACAGCAAAAGGCCTGTTTATATGAGGATTATAATAAGGATTGCCCATGGTCAGGTTGACCAGTGCAACGCCCGCCTTTTCAAGCTCCTGCAGCAGCCACGCCGGCTCCTTCGGGTCAAACGCAAGCCCGCCGCCTTCGGATACGCCAAACCCCCACGGATAAGGAAAACCGTCGTACAAGTTTAATCTGGCAGCAATGATAAAATCCCTGCCGCAGCTCTTTGCAGCTCCCCCAGCAGCTTCCCGCAGCAGCCTTGTACGTCCCTCCAGGCTTCCGCCGTAGCGTCCTTCCCTGTGATATGCAGACAGCAGCTCCGCGTTTAAATAACCGTGGCAGCACTTTATGTCCACCCCGTCAAACCCTGCTGCCTCCGCGAGCCTGGCTGCCTCCACCAGCTTGTCCCGAACCTGGTCCATCCCCTCATCCGACAAAATACGGCTGCTGTCCACAGGCGCCGCATCCTCCAGAATCGGATTGTGATAAGCAATAATCGGCTCCGGTTTTCCCTTGGGCCTGCTATATCTGCCGGAATGCGTATCCTGCATAATGACAAGCGGCGCATATCCGTTTTTCTTTCTGCCCGCCTCCCGGATTTCCTCCACAATCCGTTTAAAATCATCCAGGTTGTTCTCCGTAATCCGCAGCTGACGCGGGTTAGCCCTTCCCTCCTCACAGCAGGCGGTAGCCTCAAACCATATCATGCCCGCCCCTCCCTCTGCAAACCGAAGGTAACGGCGCCGGGTCAGCTCCCCCGGCGCACCGTCCGCCGTACCGTCACATCCCTCCATTGGCTGGCACACCAGCCTGTTCGGAGCTGTCTTCGCACCCATCTGCACGGACTCTCCCAATACAGCAATATCCCCGCAGAAGGGCAGCCCCGTTCCCTGCACCTCGTTCTGCGCCTTAAATTCATCGCAATCCATATACACCCGTCTCAACATTTTCCTCCTCGCTTCCCACTTACCCGGCAAGGCGCTTCAATTCTCCGGCGCTTCCGGTTTTCTTTATCATGTTACCGTCTATTATACCGATACGGCGTCCGGCATACTATATTACATTTGCTGTTTTATATGTAAATCTTGCTTTTTATTTTAAAAAACGGTATAATTGCCAAAGACGGTATTGCACTGGGGCAAAAGGCCCCGCTGTTGATTTATGTGGAAAAATGTCATCTTGCGGTGCCGGTTTCAACTTCCGCAGAGACAGTGAGGAGGTACCAGCATGCATGTAATCTCTGCAGAATATTCCGAATCTCCTACCGGGCTTGCCAGCCATTTTCATGACTGCCACCAGCTCCTGTATGTCGCGGAAGGTTCCATCCGGGCGGTGATAGGGGGACGTCCCTACCGGCTTGACAGCGGCGGGCTCCTGATTATGAGCCGCCTGGAGGAACACTCCGTCCACGTATACAGCAGTAAATACAGACGTTACCATCTACTCATATCCGATGACTCTTCCAATGTATTATACGACGACTATCAGCTCTCCTCCGTCCTCGTCAACCGGGCAAACGGCTTCTGCCACGCCGTTACACCGGAGCAATGCGGCGATATATTTGAAACGCTCCTGAAGCAAATCCTCTCGGAATATGTGCAGCAAAAGCCGTGGTGCGGCGATATGATGGATATGGCGCTCAGACAGCTGCTGATTCAGCTTTACCGCTGCAAGCCTGAACTTTTTGTATGCGAAAGCAACCATCACATCGCTGTCGCCAAAGCAATACAAAGGTATCTGGAGCAGAATTACAGGGAACAGCTCTCGCTTTCCGAACTTGCTGGCGAGTACCACCTCAGCACGTCCTGCCTGTCCCATCTCTATAAAAAAGTAACCGGCTATGCTCCGATGCAATATCTGCAGGCCTGCAGAATCCTGGCAGCCAAGCGATATCTGTCATCCACGGACTTACCCGTCAAGGACATCGTGGCACGCTGCGGCTTCAGCGATGACAGTAATTTCAGCCGTAAATTCAGGGAAAATACCGGAAAATCCCCTTCCGAATTCCGGGCAGAATGCCGCGCCCCGGGTACCGCCCGGACGCCGTAATCCCACAGTCTAAAACTAAAAATTTTATAAAGTCACCTTTTTTTACCAATTTCTGTTGACAAGCCGCCGAAAATCCTTATAATAAAAACAGTAATCATTATTATTTTGTAAAGGAGTACCGGATGGCTGCGCGAAAATACAGCAGACAGCGGGAATTGGTGAAAGAATTCCTGATGTCCAGAAAGGACCACCCAACCGCGGATGTCATTTATCAGAATGTCCGCAATGAGAATCCGAATATCAGCCTGGGTACCGTGTACCGTAATTTAACGCTTCTGACCGGCGAGGGAGAAATCAATCGGTTGGACGTGGGGGACGGCACGGATCATTTTGACGCCGATACCTCTCCCCATTACCACTTTGTCTGCCGTAAATGCGGCAGTGTGATTGATTTGGATATGGGCAGCATCGAATCCATCACCTCGGCTGCCGCCGCCAACTTTGACGGACGGATTGAAGGCCACAGCACTTATTTTTACGGCACCTGCCGCCGCTGTCTCAGGCTCCATGAGCATTCCTGAGCCGGTATGGGAACATTTTCCGAAAAGGGAGT
This sequence comes from uncultured Acetatifactor sp., assembly GCA_910587555.1. Lineage (GTDB taxonomy): Bacteria > Bacillota > Clostridia > Lachnospirales > Lachnospiraceae > Acetatifactor. Next base: position 25,036 of record CAJULV010000013.1, on the reverse strand, counting down.
TCTATTATCAAAATTATATTATATAAAAAGGAGATTTGGATTATGAAGTATGTATGTCAAGTATGTGGTTATGTTCATGAGGGAGACGCAGCACCGGCCGAATGCCCCATCTGCCATGCCCCCGCTGAGAAATTCACCGTTCAGGCAGGCGAGAAGACCTGGGCTGCCGAGCATGTGGTAGGCGTAGCACAGGGCGTTTCCGAGGATATCATCAAGGATCTGCGCGCCAACTTCGAGGGCGAGTGTTCCGAGGTAGGTATGTACCTGGCTATGGCAAGGGTTGCCCACAGAGAAGGCTATCCCGAAATCGGTCTGTACTGGGAAAAGGCCGCCTTCGAAGAGGCTGAACATGCTGCCAAGTTTGCAGAGCTGCTGGGCGAAGTTGTCACCGACTCCACCAAGAAGAATCTGGAGATGAGAGTGGATGCCGAGAACGGTGCTACCGCCGGCAAGTTCGATCTGGCTAAGAGGGCAAAGGCCGCTAATCTGGATGCGATCCATGACACCGTGCATGAGATGGCAAGGGATGAGGCAAGACACGGCAAGGCATTTGAAGGTCTGCTGAAGAGGTATTTCGGCTAAAATGAATGCCTCGGCATTCGAAGGCCTGCTGAAGAGGTACTTCGGCTAATATGAATGCCTCGGCATTCGAAGGCCTGCTGAAGAGATACTTCGGCTAATATGAATGCCTCGGCATTCGAAGGCCTGCTGAAGAGGTATTTCGGCTAATATGAATGCCGTAAATTCAACATTTTTGAGAATTTAAGGGTATGTTGGAGCAATCTGACATACCCTTATTTTACAATGGACGTGGTCTGTCTGCACTGGTTTAATCCTCTGGTGTATCATAAATTTACCAAACATCCAATCTATTGCCATTGGTATTCACACGAAACCTTTTTTGTTCAGAGATATCACACATAATAACACTTTCTTCTCCTATGAGTTTTCCTGCCAGTATGCCTACGACACCATAACCGCAGCCTGAATCCAAAACTTTCTCACTTGGCAAAAAATCAATTTCAGACAGCATGGCCAATGTACCATTACAACTCCCCTTTAGCCAATAAGTTGTCTTTTCCAATACCACATACAAACGGATTAGAATCATACTGATAACAAAAATCAAGAAAAGCTGAGCGCTGTTCTGAATCCTTCATTATCTTGACAAGCAGCTCATGGGGGATAGTCCTCGCATATGCGCCGGGGCCTGCCAGTTTAACATATTTCACGCCAAATCTATAAAGTATTCCTTCCAGTTCATCCGGCATGAAAGTATATGTGATACACCAGGGAGTGCCGCCTCTTTTATATTCTTCAATTTCTTCCTTACCTCCCATAAGTCCTTCCGACCATAATTTATCAACTCTGCTTTTTTCAAATCGAAACGCTTCAATCGCATTCGGCCAGTTACTAAGGCACCACTTAACATATGGATCTTCACAATTTTCATCTAATATAAACTGATGCTTATTGATGGGATTTGCTAAATATGGAAGGCTTCCTAAACGGCTTGATACGCTTATGACAATGCGCTTTTTGCATATGCGCACCAACTCTCCAATGACCTGCTCCTGTCGGGGGTAGGTATACGAAATAGGCGCATCAAATGAAATAACCATATCAAAGGATTTATCATCAAAATCCTTCAAATCCTCTAATGCTCCTTTTACGAAGGATATTTTGTCAAGAACCCCTGCTCTTTCTGCCAGTTCTTTTGCTTTGTCTATCATAGGCTGCGAGATGTCAAAATGCGTGACATTGCATCCGTGTTTTGCAAGAAGAATGGAAAATCTGCCGCTCCCGGCTCCGCCGTCAAATACTGTTTTAATACCATCTAAATTAGAAAGCAATTCCTTTTCAATATGACTTTTCTGGATAATGTCATCAATGAAGGTTTCCTCCCGGCGACTTTCCCGTTCACCTTTATCTGGTAAATTCCATAAGCGTTCAGATATTTTTCTGCTATAATCCATAAATCAATCTCCCACGATAAATTATATAATATTTGCATTTATCTCTTTTTTCATTTCAACTGATATGTCCATCAATTAACATTTCAACTATTGGCGGATCACCTTCGTCATTGTTTTCATTTTTCCAATAAATATCCGCCAGCCGCATATTTTCCTGTGCATCTAACTGTGCATTAAAGCATTTTGTCGCATTACCGTAAAAACAATTCCCATCTATCTCCAGCTTAACAATGCTATATGTTAGGCGGTCTATTTTCACAAAATACTTACCCCAGTTATCAGCCTCCTCAAATGTCCTTGATACATATAGGCAGCTCATTCTCCATTCTTAACTATAGACTAGCAAATATCTTAAAAGACGTATACCTCAAGGTTTATTGTAAAAAAATGTGAGCCAACCTAAGTTAGCTCACACCTAATAATTTTGCCTATCTGATAATTTTCTGTATGCTTTTTTCTGATAAATAATAGCTTTTAGCCAGCTCTTGAATAGATATGCCGGACAAGCAGCCTTTATAAATCCTGACATTACGCTCAATAATCCGCTCCGCCTGGCAACGTACTTTCTTTAACTATATTCCGATAATCAGCATAACGCGGTAAAGCGAAAAACTAAATATTGAGAAGATTGCTGTAAGCCTTCAGCGCCCCCTCCGTGTCATGTGCCAGCACCTTCTTCGCCAAAACCTTACCCAGCTGTACCCCTTCCTGGTCAAAGCTGTTGATATTCCATACAAAGCCCTGATACATAACCTTGTTCTCGAAATGGGACAGGAGCGCTCCCAGCGCTTCGGGTGTCAGCTGCTCGCCGATAATGATGCTGGACGGACGGCCGCCCTCAAAATTCTTATTGCGATCCTCATCCGCCTTGCCGCAGGCAAATGCCACAATCTGCGCCGCCACATTGGCACAGAGCTTCTGCTGGCTGGTGCTGTCCTGAATCACTACATCCCTGCCCATCTGGTTGTTTTTGAATCCCACAAACTGCAGCGGAATGATGTCCGTGCCCTGATGAAGCAGCTGATAGAAGGAGTGCTGGCCATTGGTACCCGGCTCACCAAAAATGACAGGACCAGTCACATAATCCACCGGTTCACCAAAACGGTTCACCGACTTGCCGTTGGATTCCATGTCAAGCTGCTGCAGATGGGCAGGGAAACGGCTCAACGCCTGGGAATAGGGCAGAACCGCCGTATTCTGGTATCCCAGCACATTGCGCTCATAAACCCCAATCAGGGCATCCAGCATGGCCGGATTTGCATACATGTCCCCGTTCCGTGCAAGCCTGTCCTCTTCCGCCGCACCTTCCAGGAACCGGGCAAACACTTCCGGGCCGAAAGCCAGGGACAATACCGCACCGCCGACGCCGGATGTAGAGGAGAACCTGCCGCCGATATAATCATCCATAAAGAAGGCTGCCAGATAATCATCGCTCTTTGCCAGAGGCGAAGTCTCACTGGTAACGGCAATCATATGTCTGGACGCATCCAGGCCCGCATTCTTCAATGCATCCTTCACGAAGGACTCATTGGTAAGCGTCTCCAGGGTAGTGCCGGATTTGGATACCAGTACAAACAGGGAATGCGCCACGTCAATGGTGTTCAGTACCGCCGCCGCATCGTCAGGGTCCACATTGCTGATGAATTTGGCTTCCATCTTGAATGTATCGTTTACCTTAGCCCAGTTTTCCAGGGCAAGGTACATGGCCCGGGGACCCAGGTCACTGCCGCCGATACCGATCTGTACCACAGTGGTGAATTTCTCTCCTGCCGCGTTGGTGATCTCACCGCTATGTACCTTATTTGCCAGTTCCGCTATTTTCTTCTGCTGCTCCGCATAAAAGCTGCGCTTGTCAACGCCGTCAGCCACAACGGACTCCCCCAACTGCCCGCGGGTCATGTGATGGAGTACCCTGCGCTTTTCTCCGGTATTGATTACTTCGCCGTTGTAGAGGGCTTGAAACTTTTCCGCAAGCTGTGTCTCTTCCGCCAGCTGCGCAAGCACTTCCAGAATCTCATCGTCCACCTGCTTCGCACCATAATTGTAAGCAAGCCCTGCCGCCATGGGAACACTGTACTTTCCGACGCGTTCCGCGCCCTTCTCCCCTGTCATTGCCTCCGCAAGATTTACAGGCGCTGTCTTTAACAGCTTCCGGTAAGCAGAAATGGTATCCAGATTGTTCCAGCTAATCATATTTGCCTCCGACCTCCTTTTTATTTTATGGAATTGTCCTGATTCCATGGAAATACTTTTTTCCACGAAATACTTTCAGCCTTACTCTACGATTATACTATGAACTGCGGGGGAATTCAAGCGCAGGGCCTGTTTTGTAAAAAGAAAACTTGTCTCCTGCCCTTGACGCAAATCTCTGTAAATGCTAAAATATTTACATCCTACATCATGAAAGGAGGCTTACTATCATGCAGAAATATTTTTGCAACCCCTGCGGGTATACTTACGATCCTGAGAAAGGTGATCCCGAGCATGGCATTGCTCCCGGAACCAAATTTGAGGATCTTCCCGATGACTGGTGCTGCCCTCTGTGCGGCGTGAACAAGAGCATGTTCCAGCCCTGCATCGACAATTACAACTAAGCAGCAGTTCGCAGTAATGTGAAAAACGGGGTTGCCCCTGGCAAAAAACAGCGGACGGCAACCCCTTTCACACCGAAAAATCCCTCTCATGCTTCTTAAAAAAGTCAAAATAGGCACGGACTCCCTCCAGTTCCGTCCATCGCTTCACATCCACAGTCTCCTCATCCATGTCATATACTTTAGCGCCCCTCATGGAAAGCAGAAAAGGGGAATGTGTGGAAATAATGAACTGGCATCCGAAAAACCTGCCGGAATCCTCCAGAAATTTTGCCAGTTCCTGCTGTCTGAGCGGAGACAGGCTGTTCTCAGGCTCGTCCAGAAGATAAAGCCCATTCTCCTGAATCTGCTCGGAAAAATACAGGAAGGCGCTCTCGCCGTTGGAATGCTCTCGCACATTGTCCATCAGATTATTCCGCACATACTTGGACTGGGTCTTCGTGCGGGCCATGTAAACCTTTTTCAGCTGCTCGTAATCCTCCAGGGACTTCATCCGAAACTGAGCATATTTATTTTCCAGATACTCTTCAAAGAGTTCCTCCCGCTTATTGCTGATTCCGTCGTTCAGACATCTCAAATTCAGCACGAAGTCAAACACATCGTCGCTTGTGATAATCCTGCTCCTCTTGGGAATTGGATGCCGGATTTCATAATTGCACATGGCTGTGTAATCCTCAAAAAAGTTAGACCTGTTGTACACGGCCTCCCGCTTCAGACCCAGCTTCTCCGCAATCACGTTCAGGGCAGTGGTCTTCCCGGAGCCGTTGCCGCCGTACAGGATTGTCACCGGCTCAAAATCCAGCATCCTCAGCCCATGCCTGGAGAGTATCTGAAAAGGGTATGCGGTATCATAGCATGTGCGCTTTATTCCCATGAGGAAGCTGTATTCCAATTCGATATCCGGAAAAGAAAAATGCGAAAGATAAATCATTTTGTCAGTCCTTTCAATTCCTCCAGCAGCTCCAGATCGGATTGCAGCACCTTTATATTCGCCGTCACAGGAACTTCTCCGGGCCTGGTGACCGTGATTTCGATGACGGTATCCTCTTCTATCTTTCTGGAAAAAACACTTTTCAGAAATGCTTCAAATTTAGGATGATTTCTGCTGAACTGGTTTTTGGCACTCATCAGCTTCATAATAGACGCAGCGTTCATAATTTTCCTCCGACTTCATGTATGTTTTGCAGGCATCTGCTCCGGACCTGTTTTATCGGCGCATTTCCGCCGCAGCCTCTCCTGTCTCGCTGCAGGCTTCCCCTATAGTTTACAGGATACGGTACAAAAAAGCAATCCGTCATTTTACGGAAGCCGATGACCGCCCGTTTCGTCCTGTTCCCGGACGCCGGATGGGAGGCTTCTTTTGAGGGAATCATGCCGGCCTGCTTAATCCGGCGGCGCATGAACCCGGATAATTGACAATTCCGTTTCGTTATATTATCATAAAGATGCTGCCCCAAGGGTGCGGCATATCAGCCCCAGGAAAGGAAATACGATTATGGAAAAAATCACAAGCTTCACCATAGACCACATCCGGCTTCAGCCCGGCGTCTATGTATCACGCAAGGATAAAGTCGGCGCCGAAACCATCACCACCTTCGACCTGCGCATGACCAGCCCCAACGAGGAACCTGTCATGAACACCGCCGAGGTTCACACCATCGAGCATTTGGGCGCCACTTTCCTGCGCAACCATCCGGACTACAAGGACAAAACCATCTATTTCGGCCCCATGGGATGCCGTACCGGCTTTTATCTGCTGTTGGCAGGGGATTACGCTTCCGTAGACATCGTTCCCCTGATACGGCAGCTGTTCGAGTTCGTCCGCGATTACCGGGACGAGGTTCCCGGCGCATCCCCCATGGACTGCGGGAATTATCTGGATATGAATCTGCCCATGGCAAATTATCTGGCAAAGCGGTATCTGGAACAGGTGCTGTACGGGATCGGAGAAGAACGACTGATATATCCGCAGTAGCCTGCGGCAAACCCGTAAGCAGCCGAACACAGAATGTACAATTCTGCAGCCGCGCAGAAACGGAGAAATATACTGATTGGCAGCGTGAGCATCGCGCAGGGAGGTATTAAAATGATAAAAACAGGCATCATAGGCGCAATGGAACTGGAAGTAGAAGAACTGAAGAAGGAAATGGCCGTAACCGCCATCATCCGCAAGGCGGGAATGGATTTTCACGAGGGCAGCTTAAACGGCACCCCTGTCGTAATCGTCCGCTGCGGTATCGGCAAGGTAAACGCCGCGCTATGCGTACAGATACTGATTGACGAATTCAAGGTGAGCCATGTGATTAACACAGGTGTAGCAGGTTCCCTGAATGCCGGACTTGACATAGGTGACATCCTGATTTCCAGGGATGCCATCCATCATGACATGGATGTCAGAGTCTTCGGATACAGGTTGGGCGAGGTTCCGCAGATGGGCTTTCGGGAATTTAAGGCTGATGAGAAGCTGATGGATCTGGCAAAAAAAGCATGTGAGAAAGTCAATCCTGACATACATGTCATGTATGGGCGCGTAGTCAGCGGCGACCAGTTTATTTCCAGCAAAGAGGTAAAGGAACACCTGATTGCGGAGTTCCAGGGCGATTGTGCCGAAATGGAGGGCGCTTCCATCGCCCACGGCGCTTATCTGAACAACACACCGTTTGTAATCATCCGCGCAATCTCGGATAAGGCGGACGACAGCGCAGAAATGGATTATCCGACCTTTGAGTCCGCCGCTGCCAGGCATTCCGCTGCCCTGGTAAAGGAAATGCTCAAAGAACTTGGCGCATGATTCCCCGGGAACGGAATCTTGATATCTGTGTCAGGACACTGTCGGGAGACAAAGCCATATAGGCATTCCCTCCCGACAGCAAAAGGGCGCTGGCGGAGTGAAGACTGCTTATTCAGGATTCATTTGCCGGCAGATCCGCCAAGGTAATCCGAACCGAGGTACTTCCTGTCTCCCTTCCCATTTCCGCCAGCCCCTCCACGCCTAATACTTCCCTGGCCTGAGCCAGCACGTTTTCCACATCCATATCCTTCTGGATCGCAATCATGAGAACGTCCCCTGTCCGATATTCATAATCCTCCCCCAGACGCCCCATATCCGAAAGATAAGTCACGCCTACCCTTCTGCACTGAGCCAGTATGGTGCTGTCCACGGCGCTCTGATTCCAGTCCCCATCCGGCAGTATAAACACAAAATCCGTATTATCGGCAATCTCTACCGTCTCCTGTCCGTCTGAATACAGATGATTGGGGGGATTCCAGACGCCGCAGCTGACGCTTAAAAGCAACACCCCTAAGGCTGCCAGCACTGCCTCTTTTCCATAAGGCTTGTCCATGACATTCCACCGGCATTCCCGAAGCAGCGCCGCTGCCGTCCCGAAAACAAGCAGATACCAAAACGGATATGTACACATAATGTATCTGGCATCAAGATACGGCACAATCTGGGACACCGTTACCGTATAAAATACAATCGGTACAAACAGCAGCAGTGCCTTAAACACCGGAAGCCCCCTCCCCTTTTTCCATATAAAAAGCCCTGCCAGTCCACACAGGCATAGCAGAAGCACCCATCCATGCCCTCCCAGAAGCCATGCGGCAGCCTGGTCAAACATAAGTTTTGTCCTGCTCAGGTAGAATTCTCCGCTCATAAGCAGTTCCAGGGAACCTACTCCTCTGTATCCCTGAAACACATGCCTTATGGAAAAAGGCCAGATACATAATCCCGCCGCTGCCGTTGCCGCCAGCGTCAATATATAGCCTGCCAGTTCCCGCCATTTCTTCTTCGCCGCCATCCAAATGCAGAAAACAGCGGCTATCCCAATGGCATACAAAACAAAATAGTAATGTGTCAAATAACCGCACAATACTACTGCCGCCAGCTTCCACCGCTTCCTTCCCTTGAGGCAAAACCCCTCATCCGCAATCTTCAGGTGTACATAGCAGCAGGCCAGAACCATCAGTGTCAGCAATGCGTACATTCTCAAAAACATTGCAGTGGAAAGAAATCCTGCCGAAAGACTGTATACACCGGTTATCGGCAGCGCCACCGCCCTCCCGCCCAGGTACAGCCTGCACATTTTATACAGCAGCGCTGCCGCCGCAAGCAGGCATGCAATATTCAGTCCCAGGCCAAACCATTTGGAAAAACGGCCTTGGAACACAGAGCAGATTGTGTGAAGCAGCATATAGTACAATGGAGGATGTACATCCCCCCGCTGATTGTAATAGACAGACGCATAATTGAAGGTACTGTTTGCACTCGCCGTCACATAGTCCATATAAGCCTGCCCCGGCACCCAGGCTGTCGTCCTGGTATCGGCGCTGTTGGCCTGGGCAGTCAGGTAATCCTGATATATCACGCTTTCCTTCAACTGAAAGCCGCATTCCTTCAAAATCCGGAAATCCCTGGCCAGATTGCTGAACAGCTGTCCCAGCGATTCTCCCGCCCCATACTCCGCCATCCACTCCTTCACATTATAATCATGCTGTCCGAAGTGCATAAAGGGAAGATATTCGCTATTTGCCAAACCATATGAATATACTTCATCCACATGATACCCCTCCTTCTGGTTTCCATAATAAATCAGCATGATAAGCGAGATCATAAGCACTGCTGCCAGTCTCCATTCCACCTTTTCCAAAATCCGCCGGAATGCCTTCATCTAACCACCTCTTACTTTTGTTTTTCGCCATGGCCTGCCCACAGCCTTCAGCTCACTTTTTTCTGAAACACAAAAAGCTTGCTGAAAACGTAGTTCGCAATTGTCACCAACACTGCAGAAATGAAAGTCGCAGTCACCAGGTTGATATTCATTGCAGTAAAAACCTGCATCACCACCACATCCAGAATCCATGTGGAAATACGGGAAATCACAAACCTGGGCGCTTCCTTCCTCATAGGCTCCCTGCTCTTAAATACAAATCTCCTGTTGGTAAAATAGGCAAAGATAACCCCTGTGACCCAGTTGATTGTACTGAGCACCGCATTTTCAAAAGGGGTTGGATACATGGTGTTATGAAAAAGCAGCGCATTTCCGATAAACTTTGCCGCCCAGGACACAATCGTAGTCAGCACCCCCACTATCAGGTAGACAATAATTTCTTCATATTTTTTATAAAATTCTTTACCTTTTTGCATCATTTGTTTTTCTCCTTACTTAGTCCCTGTGTACCATCGGTATTTTGCCGCAAAATCCCTTCGCCCTTCCCGTCAGGGATTTACCACATTCCTTGTCTCCCCCCGCAAAAAAGCGGCAATATTCAGGCAGGCCTGTTCCACGCAGCGCTTTCTTGCCTCCACGCTGGCCCAGGCAAGATGGGGTGTAATAATCAGGCGGCTGCTGTCCTTCAGGCGGCTTAAGGGATTCTCCGGCTCCAGCGGCTCCTTTTCCACCACATCCAGCCCTGCAGCGGCAATCTCCCCTGCTTCCAGCGCTTCATACAGGGCGGCATTGTCCACCACCCCTCCCCGCGCTACATTCACCAGCACGGCAGTCCGTTTCATTTTTTTCAGTGCTTCCCTGTCAATAAAATTCCTGCTCAGCTCGCTGAGCGGGCAGTGCAGGGACAGGAAGTCACTCTCTGTAAGCAGTGTTTCCTTATCCACCTTCGGATATTCCCGGCAGCTGCCGCCGCCTGTCACAGAATGAAAAATCACATGGCATCCCATCACCTGGGCAATCTTCGCCACTCGCCTGCCGATGTTTCCCATCCCGACGATTCCCCAGGTCTTACCCTCCAGCTCGCAAAATGGAAGATCAAAATTAGAAAAACGGCTCTGGGCACTGTATTGCCCCGACTTGACATAGTTGTCATAATGAATCAGCTTCTGGCTCAGTGCCAGTGCCAGCGTAAAAGTATGCTGCGCCACCATGGCCGTGCAGTAATCCCGCACATTGGCAACCCGTATTCCCCTGGATGAACAGTATTCCAGATCACAATTATCATAGCCGGTGGCAAACTCACAAATCAGCTTTACGTTCGGCGCATCCTTCAGCGTCTCCTCCCGCAGCGGCGACTTATTTGCGATGACAATATCCGCGTCCTTCACCCGCTGCCGCACTTCTTCCAAAGTGACAGTGTTGTCATATATGGTGACGTCACCGAATTCCTTCAAGCCATCTACCGACACATCTGTCCCCACGCTGTTTCTCTCCAAAATCACGATTTTCATACAATGCAGCCCTGGAACATGTTTGAAATGCATTCCCGCCATCTGCCGCGGTAAACCGTGTTCCCACATTTGCGATTTCAAACACGCACCAGCCTTTCATAAAAAATTTCGCCCTGTCACCGGAACCATGTAATGCTCCCCGCAGGCAGGTTTGTACCGCCTTCACCTGCAAAGCCATCTTCCGCCGACTTCTTTTCAGTGTAACAAAGTTGCAGAACAAATTCAAGCATTTATGAGATTATTTTGCTCCCGTTTTCATGAGATATGACGGCATTTTTCGTTGCCAGAAAATGCACAATCCATTATAATGGTACTATAGACATGTCGGCAGCCGCTTCCGACAAAAATACATTTATACAGCCGCAAAGGCGCACGAGAGGCGCAGCGATTTAAATTAGGAGGAAATATGTTAGAGATTAACATGGATGAATTGACAGAAGAATTTCACCGGCGTGCCGATGAATCAAAGCACCTTCTGGACAGTATGATGGACGTCATATCCGAAGGGTGTGTACCCACGGAAGACAATGTTGATAAGCTTATTTTGTCCGTAGATGCTCTCAGGGAGAATTATCTGTCCATATACCGGCTGGCCTGTGAGCAGCTGACGGAAGACGAGCTGCCCGGAGAAGGTATGCCGGCACAGGTTTACGCGGACGCATTGGCGAACAGCATAAGCATGCGGTATAAAAGGCTTATGGCAGCCGCCGAAAAGGTGACGGAATCCTTTGCTGCCGTAAAATCTACGGTCAGCGTGTATGCACAGGCACTGGAACCCTATCAGACAGCGGCCCTGGAATTCCTTAAGTGCCTGAATGCCGGGGAACCGCCGGAATCGGAACATATCCGGAATGAGATTGCAGGACCCCAGGCTTTTCTAAATGCCATATCCTGCAGTGACTTTACTTCGGAAGATACTATCGAAGTGCTGGAACAGGCATCAGAATATTATCCTGTCAGAGTTCTGACTGGGATTGCCTGCGGTAAATATTTTATCAGCACGGGACCGGCCGACAGGCTGACGGAAAAAGAACCGGATTCCGCGTCCGGAGACGCATCAGTAAATTCCGGTGTATTTGCGTCTTTGGATGGAACTGCTGACGGCCAGGACGGCGATATGCCTCCAAATTCGGACGTTTCCTCCGATGCCGTCCCGGATACCTCCCGCCCGGAGGCAGACGGGACGCCGGCAGGCGATTCCGCTTTTGTCCAAAAGCTGCGCCAGTATTCGGCCCTGCTTTCCGCTGACGAAAATCTTGGAATCTTTTCAAAGGGGATTCATCCCGGGGAGAAAAAGAAGATAACCTCCAGTATCTTTGTCAGCGATATGCGAACAGGCATTGAACCTGTCGAAAAAGCCGAAAAAATAATACTGAAAGAACTGGATTCGAGAAATTGTACGGCAGGGATTCTGTTGACCGCGGCCAAGGGAATCCCGCAGAAGCTGGCGGATTCCGTTTTGAGCCATTTATACAAAAAAGGGTATCTGCGGAAATACTCGTTATTTCCCGGCGGAGAATTCTTCTGTGCGTCAGCCAGGCTTATCAAGGCTATGAGCTTTAAGGAATGCAGCAAATTTGCCGGTATTCGCAGACGCACGTCCGAAGCATGGGGGGAGCGTATTGAAGACAGAGCCGCCAGCGCCGCAGCCAGGATTGCCTATGTGAACGTGAATGTACTGATTGCCAAGCGTTTTATAGAAAGAAAAACTTCCAAATACACCGAAAAAATGTGTATTTTTACAGATGCGTTCTTTTCATTGATAAAGATAAACGCGTTTCCTGAAAAATGTGAGCTGGCAGTCGGCGCATTTTGGGATAACACGGCAGAATGTGACGCCTTCCTGGAAACGGCAACGGTTCATTTAAACGCATGCGAAGGAATTGCGCAGATCTATGCTGCCGGCATTAACCATGAAAAAGCGCGTGCTTTCGCAAAAGCGCTCCTGGAAGAAACCGGACATGATTTTTCCGGGGCAAACGTCTGGCTGTACAGTCTGTCCGACAACAGTTATTGCAGATATCCGTCCATGGAACCGGTAGATGTCGAAGCTTTATATGCGGATTCGGATAAAAGTGAAGCCGAACCTGTATCGGAGCCACCGGTACCGGAAGCTGATGATTCCACAACCCTGACGGAGACACCGGTACCGGAAGCTGATGATTCCGCAACCCTGACGGAGGCACCGGTACCAGAAGCTGATGATTCCACAACCCTGACGGAGGCACCGGTACCAGAAGCTGATGATTCCGCTGCCCTGACGGAACCACCGGTACCGGAAGCTGATGATTCCACAACCCTGACGGAGGCACCGGTACCGGAAGCTGATGATTCCACAACCCTGACGGAGACACAGCAGCTGACGACAGAAAAAAGAGTGCCTGCTGCAGAAGTAAATGCTGCCCTAAAAGCCACTGCCCTTGATACCACTGCGCAGACAGACATGGATGTTCTATATGGCTTATTGGCGGAACGGCGGTTTTACTGCGCTGCTGCCTATGCAAAATCCTGTTCCCTGGCAGGCAGACTGAACGAATTATTATACAATCAGCTTGCCTATGCGCTGAACGACCCTCTGGCGCGCTGTATCTACTCTACGGAGAATGTTTTCCGGCTGATTCCGGAAGGTGGTGTATTTGAAGAAACACTGACTGTTTCCACGGCAATCAGGATGTTCTTTTCCAGCCAGGTACGTTATGACTACAACATTAAGTCATTTTACGGGGGTATCAAAAATTATGAAGTCTTAAATACGTTTCCTACACTGAGCCAGGTTGTATACTCCCTGCTGGACTTTAAGAACGAATATAACAGAGGGATTGATACTTATGCCGGATACAGGACAAAAAGCCGGACAGCGCTGAACAGGGACATTGCCAGGCTGCGGAGCGAGGCCGGGAGTTTTTATGATAATTTCGTCGTGGGCAAAAAGAAGGAGAATGCAAGCCAGAAACGCTTCATTGAGACGAAAAAGCTTATGTTTTCCGTAAGCAGCGACATCGGGCAGTATATCAAATCAATTATTGATGAAGACCTGGAAATGCTTCCCCTTATGACGGATTTCCTTCAGGAAAATTTCTTCGCGGAAGAAGATGAGATTTCCGAGACAACCATAAACGCGGAAAAGCTCTGGAAGTACATTGTTGTATTCTGGGAAAAGGCCGGCGGCAACATGGTGTACCGGCGGCACGAGGATCTCATGAGCCATCTGCGCAGCAATATTACGAATACAACCATGAAGGCGGTGCAGCTGATGGCCAGATGGTATGTTCTCGCGGAACAGCTGAACAAGCGGACCGACGATACGGGGACAACGGCATATGAAAGGCTGCAGAAACCGCTTCGGGAGAATATTTCAGCTGCCATTGCCGAGTTAAAGGAAGGCATTTCGGCATCAGCTTCCCATATGGAGCGGGTTGCCGGACTGAACGTCATACTGACAACCTTACAGGAAATCCTGCAATGTATGGACGGCACAATCGACGAACATGCATGGAAATATTTCTATGCGGAATTTCTTCTGACAGACGACATCATGCTGGATGAAAATTTCCTACCGGATTTAAATACGCATTCCTCGGAAATGAAGTCAATGCAGCCGGCTAACCGCATTATAAGCCATGTCCGCAAAATAAGCAGGCACAAGGCAACATACAGGGAACGCCTGTCCGAAATTCTGGAAGACCGGGGCGACGATTACGGCGCGGCGAGACTCATCATCGACTACCTGGCATACAACGAGGATTCCGAAAACCGTGAGGAACTGGCCGCGCTTCTGGAAACCGTCGATTCCGGGGAAAAGTATGCAAAGGAGACCGCGGATTTAAGAAAAGCGGACTTCATAGGGGAACTGGAGCTGGCCCAAAGCTATGGCCAGATTGATAATTCTTCCGAGGATAAAAAGGAAAAAATACTGCAGATCGTTGACGAATGGTATGGCTGGGCTGTGAACAGCGCGAACTACGGCTTCTTAAACAAGGTCATGGACGCGTATCTGGAGGAAATCAGAGAAACCGCCAAAAGCAGGGAATCGGACCTGCTGGAACAGCTGAAAACATTTAAGGAAACCTCTGTTTCGGTTCTTACCGGTGAGGTGAAGGAGAAGAGAATCGCCCGCATAGAGTCCATGATCCAGGAGCAGAACTATACGGTGGCGGAGGACCTGCTTGCCAGGGCGACGAGGATAGAGGAGGATGGGGAAGATGCGGTTGAAGAGGACTTTTTAAAGGAATTTCTGGATAATTATGACGATTATTATCAGCCTGTAGCAACACATAAGTCCAATTTTGCCAGCCTTGTGAACAGCCGTACCAGAAATAAAGAAGAAAGGGGCGCAAAAAAGCTGGCAGATAACTGGCTTCCGGGCGGCAGCAAACTGGGGAGAGAACGCCTCTGTAATTTGCTGACCTGCCTCGGCTTCAGCATAGACAGTGTCAAAGCACAAAATGAAATCGTCAAATTCGAGAACTTTATTGTACAGACAAAAGCCGTCCAGGGAAGCGGAATCAGTCATTATACACATCCCATCGCCGCCTTCGGTTCGGGTGCCGTCCAGGATGGCTTCAGAGTGGTCTGCATAAACGGCGTATATGACGCGGACGGATTAATCGATCTGATGAAACAGATCGTGAATGCAAAGCATACATTGATATTGTTGGACCATGCGCTGTCAAAAGGAGAGCGAAGACGCCTGGCCAGAAAGACTAAAAATTCTCTGGGCGATAAGTTTTCAGGCGTTGTGGACCGCACCGTCATGATGTTTTTGATTCGCAATTTCGACGAGACAAAGATTAACAGAATGCTGATTTCCCTGATTGTTCCCTTCGGATATTATCAGCCCTATGTATGGGAATCCGTCAATGTAATGCCGCCGGAGATATTCATGGGCAGAAAATACGAGTTGGAACGGATCAAGTCTGCAACAGGCGCAAATATCGTTTATGGCGGCCGGCAATTGGGAAAATCCGCATTGTTGAAAAAGGCAAAGGATGATATCAACTGGGACGAAAACGGCAACCGTGCCGTTTATGTGGAAATTAAGGGGCTGAATTATAAGGAAGCTGCTATGAAAATCGGACATGAGCTGTATGACCAGGATATTCTGGAAGATGACATCGAAACCACCGACTGGGATGAGCTGGCCAGGGCCATAAAACGGCGTCTCCAGTCCGGGAATAAGCGAATCCCCTACCTGCTCCTGCTTCTTGACGAAGCGGATGTATTTATAGAGAGCTGTGAAGCCGTCAACTACAAGCCCTTCGACTCCCTGAAGGAGGTCCAGAGTATCGGTCCCAGGCGTTTTAAGTTTGTCATTGCAGGCCTGCGCAATATCGTCCGCTTTAAGCGGGAGGCAGCTCTGAGCAATAACAGTGTACTGACGCATCTGGAAGCGATGACGGTGAAGCCTTTTCACTTTTCCGAGGCCCGGGAACTGATGGAGGTTCCGCTGCATTATCTGGGCCTGCGCTTCCCGAAGGAGAAGGAATCGCTTGTAACGCTGATCCTGGCCACCACAAACTATTTCCCCGGCCTGATTCAAATGTATTGCGCAAAGCTTCTGGACGCAATGAGAAAGAAGGACTATGCGGGATACAATGAAGTGGACTCACCCGTTTACGAGGTCAGCGAAGAGCATATTAAAAAGGTTCTGGCAGATCCGGAGTTTATGCGGCAGATTCGTGAGAAATACATTATTACCCTGAAGCTGGATGAAGATAATTACTACTACCTGATCGCCCTGGTGATGGCATATCTTTACCATACAAACGGCTACAGCAAGGGATATGCCGCGGATGATATCAAAAAAGCGGGTATCGATCTTGAGATTACCAAAATCGCCGCGCTTGACCTCAAAAAATTAGCGGCGTTTATGGAGGAGCTTCGGGAATTAAACGTGCTGCGCAGTACGGACGACAATCATTATCTTTTTACCCGGTTTACATTTTTCCAGATGATGGGAACCAACACGGAAGTTGCGGATAAGCTTATGGACTACATGGAGGGATGAAATGGAACGGATATGGTGGGAGAAAGTACCAAATGCCCTGTCTTTTGTTTCGGATATCACAGAGAGCCTATTGGAGGAAAAAAGCATTGTGCTTCAGTCTTCAGCGGTTATCCCATGGCGTTCTTCCATGGAGTCCGCCATTAAGAACAACGTGAAGCAGCAGAACTCTTCGAAACGTTTCGAGTCCGTTCGGGATGTGGAAGAACCCGGAGAATATATACTGAAAGAATATTGCAAACCGGAAAAAAGAGCCATGTACCGTCCTTCAAAAACATATGCCGATTTTTTCGCGAACAGCGACGACATCGTTCTTCATTCCTGCTACCTGTGGGTCCGGGTTCATTCACGTTCAGCCCTGGAAGCCTGGACCAGATTTGTATCGGAATATGTGAAGAAGCGCAAAAAAGGCAAGGAGGCTGCGGTTTTTATTCTGGAATGGCATTCGGGCAACAATGCACCCGCTAAGAAGGGGATAAAGATTTATTCCTTTGATGACTACATAGGAGAATACGACCGTATTGTGTTTTCCACCCTTGCTTCCTCTTCCATAAAAGAGAAAACCTTTATTAAAAATTACCTTGCGGAGCTTGCAGCAGGCGTCATCGAAAACGATATGGAATTATGTGCGGAATGCCTGGCACGTTATGACCGCTTTCTGGCGGACCCGGCGGGGCTGATCATCGAGATTCTCCGTGACTGTGTGCGCAGCGACGGCACGGAATTTACTTTTGCAAAGACTCCAAAATCGATGGCGCATTGTATCTGGCTTGCCCAGATTAGGACAATATATTCGGTGATTGAAGAGTTTCGGGAAAGTTTCGTAAAAAGGCATTCAGCGGCGATTCAGGCAGCACTGCCAATCCAGTCGGCATACGGCGAGGAATATACGGATTTCCGGGACGTGGAGCTGGGAATACTGGTTTTCATGGTGAAAAACGACAAGCTATGCCTAAACAGCAGCGAATATGCGCAGCTGAAGAAATATAGGGAGGCACGCAACCGCCTTTCCCATCTCAGCACTTTGAATTTTGATGAAATTCAGCAGCTCTGCATGTGAAACAAAACGCCGTGTCATTCGGCAAGGCGCTCACTACTGCCTGCATTTCAGCGGTAGTGAGCGCGTCCCTTAAAATAAAAAACATCAATATTCCTCATGTCGTCAGAAATTCCTTCAGCAGTGCCTCCAGTTCCTCTTCCGTCACTGCCGCGGAATCCTCCGGCGATTCAGTCCGTGAACCCGGCGCCATCCTGTATGCCTGCTCTCCCTCTTCCCTCCGGGCGCCTTCCGATGTCTGCCGTCCCTCTTCCGTCCACCATGCCTGTCCGCATCCCGACGGCTGTCTCATGTCCTCAGACCGCACCGGCTGCTCCGTCCGGCACTGCGGTGTTCCCAGGAACCGTTCTCCCTCCTGTTCATGCGCCGTCTGCACTGTCCCTTCCGGCTGCGGCGCTCCCGGGAACCGTCCTCCCTCCTGTTCCCGCGCCGGCTGCACTGTCCCTTCCGGCTGCGGCGCTCCCGGGAACCGTTCTCCCTCCTGCTCATGCATCGTCTGCAGTATCCCTTCCGGCTGCGGCGCTCCCGGGAACCGTTCTCCTTCCTGCTCATGCGTCGTCTGCAATCTTGCTTCCGGCTGCGGCGTCTTCATGGGCTGATTCTCTTCCGCCTGCCCCAACTGCCATACGCCCTCCGGATGTGCTGCCCCCATGAACTGCGGTTCCTCCTGCCGGCGTATCTGCTGCCTGCCCGTATAAACCTGTTCTGCCGGCATTCCTCCACGGAACGGCTCCCCTCCCGCAGCCATACGGCTCTCTATGGGCATCAGTTCCACGGTACGCCTTCTTTCCGGCCTCGCCTGAACGGCCTTTGCTCCCTTTCGGTTTCTTCCCCTGCCCTTTTTTCCTCCCTGCACACGCCCGTAGGGCAGCTGTTTTTCCTCGTAGACCGCTTCCCCGTACAGCATCTCCATGTCCTGCCTGGTAACCTCAATCCTGGGTGACAGGTGGTTCTCCAGATAATCTACCAGATTAACCTTAAGTACTCTCTTTTTTCCCCTTACATCCACCACTGTCGATATGCTGAAATACGCATACAGGCCGAAAAAGCTTACAATGTAAAATGGAAGCACCTCCCCTACCGTCCGTCCTTCTATAATACATTTGCATACGCCCACTCCCGAACATACCACTGACAGGAGCATCAGCTGCCCCGACAGATGGTATATGGTCTCAAAGGAGAGACGCCCCAGTGTCATCCGGTTCAGAAACTTGTCCACAAAAACGGGAATGTTAGCCACCCCGTTGCCCAACTGGTAGCAACTTGCAAATTTTGTCTTACACTGCTTCAGCAGCCTGTTCTTCGTGGTAGCCATATTATCAGCTTCCTTTATCATATTCCTGTAGAGCAGCCCTAAAAATACCCTGAGCAGAATACTGCCCCCCAGAAAGGCAAACATACAGCTCGTTATCAGCTTTTCCTCCTGAAATACACGAAACATATTGCGCCTCCTTTTTTATTCCGGTCCTACTATGTACGAAAGATGACTTTTCTCCGGCTATGGCATACGCCTCAAGCCGGCACTGCTCCATCCCCTGTCTCCAGTATAACGTAAAATATCCGGGCTTGACAGAATTTTCCATCGCATTTTTCCGTCCTTTTCCGACAAAAAGCTTTTAAATATCCGTTTTACCCGGTGCCTGCAAAAATTTTCAGCCCCCGGATTGCGGAATCAGGAAAAATCTGTTAGAATGTAGAATAGACTTTAATAATAGAAAAGGCAGAGCAGTTTCTGTCGGAAGATCCGGAGGAACAATCTGCGAAACGGTTCCATAATAAAAATAAAAAGGAGAAAGATTCCATGGATTCACTGAAATATACAACACAGGGCACATGTTCCAGAGAAATCGACATTCAGTTAAAGGACGGGGTCATCGAATCCGTACA
Organism: uncultured Acetatifactor sp.; assembly: GCA_910587555.1. Classification (GTDB taxonomy): domain Bacteria; phylum Bacillota; class Clostridia; order Lachnospirales; family Lachnospiraceae; genus Acetatifactor. Next base: position 5,337 of record CAJULV010000013.1, on the reverse strand, counting down.
GTTTACGGGCGGCTGTCACGGCAACCTCCAGGGTGTCAGCGCACTTGTGAGGGGAATGACGCCTGAAGAAGCGATTTCCAGATTAAAAGGCATCCGCTGCGGCTCAAAGCCAACGTCCTGCCCGGACCAGCTGGCGCTGGCTCTCGAAAAAATGCTTTGATTCTCAAAAGGCACAGGCTTGCAAAGCACCGCTTCAGGCTTTGAATGAATGCCCGCCGGAGCAGACACAGAGGTATATTTATGAAAAAGATAGTATTGACAGGAGGGGGTACCGCGGGACACGTTACCCCCAATATCGCATTGCTTCCATCCCTGGAGAATGCAGGATTTGAAGTTACTTATATGGGTTCCTATGACGGAATCGAGAAACGGCTGATAGATGATTTTAACCTTCCCTATGTAGGAATTTCCACCGGGAAATTCCGCCGTTATCTGGACCTTAAGAATTTCACGGATCCCTTCCGCGTTATAAAGGGTTTTTCGGAAGCAAAGAAATTCCTGAAAGACTACAGGCCTGACGTTATTTTTTCCAAGGGTGGTTTTGTATCGGTACCTGTGGTACGTGCCGGAGCCTCCCTGGGCATTCCTTGCATTATCCACGAATCCGATATGACGCCGGGACTCGCCAACAAAATCTGCATCCCTGTGGCCCGGAAAGTATGCTGCAATTTTCCGGAGACGCTGAAGCTGCTTCCGGCGGAAAAGGCAGTGCTTACGGGTTCCCCGATCCGTTCGGAACTCGCCCAGGGTAACAGGCTCTCCGGCCTTAATATGTGCGGCTTCAGTGCAAACAAGCCTGTCATCATGGTAATCGGAGGAAGCCAGGGCGCCGCCAATGTAAACAAGGCTGTCCGTGACGCCCTTCCCCAGCTGCTGACGGATTTCCAGATAGTGCATCTGTGCGGCAAGGATAAGGTAGACAATCTGCTGCTGAACACTGCCGGGTACAGGCAGTTCGAATATATCAAGGCGGAGCTGAAGGACCTTTTTGCCATGGCCGACCTGGTAATTTCCCGTGCCGGCGCAAACGCCATCTGCGAGCTTCTGGCGCTGAAGAAGCCCAATATCCTGATCCCCCTCCCTGCCGCAAGCAGCCGGGGCGACCAGCTGCTCAACGCCAAATCCTTTGAGTCACAGGGCTTTTCCATCGTAATTAACGAGGATGACCTGACGACGGAGTTGCTGGTGGATAAGGTACACGAGTTATACTTCTCCAGACAGACTTTCCGCGACGCCATGAACGACAGCGGACAGATGGATTCCATTAAGACGATTATGACGCTGATTCAGGAATTAACCGCCTGAGAAAACCCCATGCACGGCACCGGTGCCTGCTGCATGGGGTTTTATTGGTTTTATTACATGGCGTTTTCATCGTATACGGCCCGAATGCCCCCGATGAATTTCGGCCTGGTCCGGGCACATACTATGTGGGCGTCTCCGATCTGTCTTGTGCGTATCCTCACAGGCACCGCCACATCCTTCAGATGCATCCCTATCAGCGTGTCCCCGATGTCCATCCCTGCATGTGCCTTGATATGCTCCACTGCCGCCGGATGTTCGAACGCCTTGTATGCCGCGGCGGCAAAGGATCCTCCCGCCTTGGGCTGTGGGATAACATTCACCGTCTCATATCCATATCTGTCCGCCGCTTCCTGTTCCAGGATCAGCGCCCGGTTCAAATGCTCACAGCACTGGGCTGCCAGCCAGACCCCCGCCTCCTGGACTGCCTGGTAAATGCCCCCGAATACCACTTCCGCCAGTTCCGGGCTGGAATAGCTGCCGATACTCGCCCCTGCCACCTCGCTGGTAGAGCAGCCCACCACCAGAATGTCTCCCGGTTTTAGAGCCGCTGCTTCCAGAAGCTCTTTTGCCGCGCTGTAGGCTTCTCCGCTTGTAATTGTCATTTCTTCCGTCATCTTCAATGCACCTCCCTGCAATCATTTACAATTTACGGCTTTGCGACCAGTATACCAGACCTCCCGCAAAAAGCAACACCCTTTATGCATTTAGGGAATATAGTAAATGGAAACTTTAAAATACAGGAGAATTTCCATGTTTATCGCTTCTCTCCTGTTCGGGATTTCAGCCAGCCTGGACGCCCTTTTGGTGGGAATCAGCTACGGGTTACGGAATGTCCGCATCCGCCTCTGGCAGAACCTCTCCATCAGCCTGGTTACCCTTCTGGGAACCTGCCTGTCTGTGGGGCTGGGACGCCGGCTGGCCGCCTTTCTTCCGGATTCTGCAGGCGAATACGCCGGAAGCCTGGTTCTGATCTTATTGGGGCTGTATTATATGGTAAAATGGACAATAACGCACCTGCGGCCCAAAACCCTGCCGAATTCCTTCACGGAAGCCGGAACGCCCCCTGTCTCCGCAGAAAGCGACATGCTCTGCGCAGCTTCGGCACACTGTCCTCGGCCTGATGCCTGCCTGCGGCCGGCAGAAGTCCTTTCCTTAAGCCTGACGCTTTCCCTGAACAATCTGAGTGCGGGCTTCAGCGCCAGCCTTGGGGGACTTCCGCCGGTCTCCGCCGCTGCCTCCACCTTTGTCTGTTCCGTACTCTTTCTCTTCTCGGGAAACTGCCTGGGCGGCTGCCGCTGGCTGCAGATAGCCGGATGCGCCGCAGAACCCGCCTCCGGAATGCTGCTTATCGGACTGGGGCTGGCACAGTTATTTCTGTAGCATTTTCCGTAGAGAGGCTCCCGGCTGCGGATTGCCTTCACGGATCATGCCACACGCGAAACCGGGTTTTGACCCGTTTCGCCTACATACCGGGAACTGCCGGAAACTAATCTGTCGCTTTCAAAAACATAAAATCAACATCTCCGCGTACTCAATATGCCGTCTCTGCATAAAATCATAAAACAACGGGAAAATATATAGCGGAATTCAGAAAAGGGAAAGCAGCACCGCTTTCAGGACAGGAGAGATATTATGGCCTTATCATCGATATTGCAAGAAAATATCCGCTATATTGAAGAACGGCTGCCCGTACACAGCAGCTTCGATCTGATGACCCGGCACCTGTATCTGGGAAAAACAAAGGCTTACTTCCTGGGCATCAATGGCTTCTGCAAAACAGATGTTCTGCAGCAGGTTTTTTCGGATTTGCAAAATCCCATGTATATGTCAGACAACTATGTGGAAGCAATCGAAGACTACATGAATTCCAAAATCGGCTATGCCCAGACTTCCCTCTCCGATTCCTGGGATGAAATCATCCGAAACGTACTCAGCGGACCCGCCGTTCTGTTTATTGACGGCTTCACCCGGGCCGTCCTGATTGATGTGCGCACTTATCCCGCCCGGGGCATCGAAGAACCGGATCTGGAGCGGGTCACCCGCGGCGCCCGGGACGGCTTTGTAGAGACATTGCTGTTCAATGCGAATCTCATCCGGCGGCGGGTGCGCTCTCCTGAGCTGGTTTTTGCCATGCACTCCGTAGGCGCGGAAAGCAAAACCGACGTTGCCGTGGCCTACCTGGAAAACACCGTAAACCGGGAACTGCTGGAAAAGCTCAGCGCAGCCCTGGACTCCCTCCTGGCCACCTCCCTCACCATGGGGGCAAAAAGCCTGGAAGAGTTGCTTCTCCGCAAGCACTGGTGGAATCCGCTGCCAAGCATGCAGATGACGGAACGCCCTGACGTGGCCTGCAGCTATCTCGCGGAAGGGCATATCCTGGTCCTGGTGGACAACTCCCCCCAGGTTCTGATTCTCCCCTGCACCATCTTCCAGTTCACCCAGAATCCGGAAGATTACTATAAAAGCCCTGCCGTGGGCAGCTACTTCCGCATGGTGCGGTTGCTCTGCATCCCCGTCAGCCTGCTCCTGCTGCCCCTGTTTTTGCTGATTACCGCCCATTTCCCGGATACTGCCCGGGAATGGGACCTGCTCACCGACACGGGCCTGACGCCCCAGCGCCTGTTCTTCTATGTGCTGGCCGTAGAATTTTTGCTGGACTTGTTCAAATATTCCTCTTCCCTGAGTTCCGGCAAATTCTCCGGCTCCCTGTCCGTTGTCGGCGGGCTGATCATAGGTGACATTGCTGTCACTTTAAACTGGGCTACCACGGATGTGCTCTTCTATGCCGCCGTCACACTGCTGTCCTCCCTCGCCATCACGGACACGGACTTCAGCGATGCCATACGGCTGTACCGGATCCTGCTGATTTTGGCAGCGGGCTTGGGCGGCCTGCCGGGCTTCCTGGTCTGTGCGGCCCTCATCCTGCTGTCCGCAGCCACCACGCCTACCTTCGGCGGCTTCAGTTATTTCTGGCCGCTTTTTCCCTTCAACGGCAGGGCATTGTGTACACTGCTCTTCCGCCGTCCCACCTCAAAGGCCCAGCCCTCCAGGGTCTGGAACCGGGGCAGGCCGCGGTAACTGCCATGCGTCACCAGCCTGTCGGTATCCTATTACAAGAGACAGATAAAACCGTTTAGAACAAAAATAAAGGTAATCATCACACCGTCCGAAAATCAGAATGAGCGTTTACAGTATCTTGCGGCAAGAACAGCGGGAACCTGTTTTGACTTTTTCGTTTACCCTACGAACCGGAAGTGTTAAATGTCAATCGGTGTTACCGTTTTCTTCAATGTTTGATGGTAATATTCATAAGCCTTTTTAGTAAAACGTTCACATTCTATTTCATAAAACTGTGTATCGGCAGCGTCAAGGCATTCCTCATCTTCATCCGTTAGATACTTCGGTATGTCCCAATACTCTGTTAATCTGGTGTCATCTTTGAATTTTTCCAGAACATCATAATATGCGTCTGACAGTAATTCATAGAGACTGGTATCTTCGATACGCTTTAGCCCACGCATGGCATAGCATAAACACTGGAATCCCCAGTTGCAAAAAAACTGGATAAATCCTCCATTATTTATGTCCACAAACAACTTCCATAAGGCAGCAATTTCCTGTTCATCTTCGTCCAGTTTGCTCCAATCTCCGTTTGAATCTACTAACTTTGAATTAAACTCGTTGGAGTAATCATCCCATAATCTTCCATAATCCTTCATACTTCAATTCTCCTATTTCATATCCCGATTTGTCGATTCAAAGTATAACACACCTTCCCGCTGAAAACAATCCGCGTTCTATGTCCGTTCCGAAGACGACCCGCAGCATACCCGTGGTGCAAGAGACTTTTCTTGTGCCCGGAAAAATCCCGGAGAAATAGAGGACTATATGCGGTAAAGAAGCAAGATCCCGAAATTATAAACTTTTTCTAAACACTACTGCAGTAGTGTTGACAATCCGGCAAGAATGGTGTAATGTAGAAGCAACCGGAAACTACTGTGGTCTTATGGAAAGGAGGATCAAAATGGATAT
>CAJULV010000012.1 GCA_910587555.1 uncultured Acetatifactor sp. | reverse complement strand
CCTTTCGCGTGTGAGGCGAACGCTCATCCCGGCTGAGCTATGCTTCCATCTCCTCTATTGTACCACTCCCCCGAAAAAATGCAAGAGGAAATTTGAATATTTTTTGATTTTTTCTAAAAATTTTTTCAGGAACAGCCATGGTATCAGTCCATAAACTTTTCCAGCAGGCGGCTCACTTCTCTCACTTCAATGGGCTTCGCCACATGGGCGTTCATACCGCTGTCCAGGCATTTCTTCACATCCTCCGCAAAGGCGTCCGCCGTCATGGCGATTACGGGCAGTGACGCGTCCTTCCTGTCCAGGGCGCGGATCGCGGCCGTGGCCTCATACCCGTTCATCACCGGCATCCGGACATCCATCAGAATCGCGTCATAATAGTTTACCGGCGACCGACTGAATTTCTCCAGGCAGATCTGCCCGTTTTCCGCCCACTCCAGTTCCAGCCCCAGCGCCGAGAGCAGCTCGTTGGCAATCTCCCAGTTGATTTCGTTGTCCTCCGCCAGCAGGATTCTCCTGCCCTTCAGGACTACACGCTCCGCCGCTGCAGGCTTCTCTCTCCGTTCCTTCCCCCCCAAAACATCCTCCGCATAGGGTTTCAGCCCATAAAATAAGGTGGACTTGAAAAGCGGCTTCGCGATAAACCCTGTCACTCCCGCTTCCTTTGCCTCATCCTCAATCTCGCTCCAATCATAAGCGGATATCAGCAGTATGGGTATGTTGTTTCCGTAGTTTCTCCTGATTTCTCGGGCCGCGGTAATCCCGTCCTTTCCCGGAAGCTTCCAGTCCAGAAGGATAATCTGGTAATCGTCATGCCGCTTATGGCGCTCCTCCACCATCTTGATGGCATCCTCCGCATTCAGACACCAGTCCGGACTGACGCCGATGGATTTCAGTGAGGCAACCGCGCTTTCACACAGCTGCTCGTCGTCGTCCACCACCAGCATCTTCCAGTCGGGAAGCACCATATCCGCCTCCTGCACCGTCGCCTTCAGCAGATCCAGCACCACATGAAATTCACTGCCCCTTCCCAGTTCGCTCCGCACCTGAATCGAGCCTTCCATGGCATCCACAATATACTTCGTAATGGCCATCCCCAGCCCGGTGCCTTCCGTCTTCTGAACTCTGGCCGTGTCCTCCCGGCTGAAGGAGTCAAATATCTTCTTCTGATACTCCTCCGACATGCCGATGCCGTTGTCCGTCACCAGGAGATGCGTTCTGATATAGTCTTCCCCCTTCGGAGACTCTTCTTCATAAAGGGTTACATTGATAGCCCCCTTCTCCGGCGTGAATTTTACCGCGTTGCCCAGCAGATTAATCAGAACCTGATTCAGCCTTACGCTGTCACAGCATACATTTTCCACCGAGATATCGTTGATAAAAATATTAAAGTACTGCCCCTTCGCCTTTACCTGAGGCTGTACGATGCTCACAATGCTGTCCATAACCTCCCGCAGGGACACCTGATCCATATTCAATGTCATCTTGCCGCTCTCAATCTTGGACATATCCAGTACATCGTTGATGAGACCCAGCAGGTGCTTGCTGGACAACGCAATCTTCCGCAGGCAGTTCTGTACCTGCTCCATGTTATTCATGTTCGCAATGGCAATGGTGGTCATCCCCACAATGGCATTCATGGGCGTCCGGATATCGTGGCTCATATTGGACAGGAATTCGCTCTTCGCCTTATTGGCATGTTCCGCTTCCCTCCTGGCGATTTCCGCGGCACGCTGCTCCCGGTTGGCCGTCTCATTGGCAGCTTTCAGGGCTGCTACCTGCTTTCTCACAATCTGAAGGCTCTGTGCAAAGATCAGCAGCAGCGCCACCATCACAATGCCGCACACCAAGTATACCATATACGTCCAGTCTTGTCCCATGTCCCGAATCAGAATGTCCAGAGAGGCAAATGGCATGACGGTCACCAGATACCACTCACTGTAGGGAAGGTTGATGCAATACAGATGAAATTTTGACTTTTCCCCGCTCAGAACCGCCGAAAAGTTCTCCCCCTGTTCCATGGCGGCCTGCAGTTCCTTCACATACTGCTCCGCAACGTCCCTCTCCCGGCTCCCGAACACATCATAAACGTTCTCGAAATAATTCTTGTGCAGCATTTCATTGCTTCGGAAAACATAGCTGCCGTCCCTGCGTATGATGTATGAATCCACCAGCGCCTCATCCTCATCCAGAAACAGGACACTGTTCATATATTCCGTGGAAAATCCCCCGATCAGGGAGATGCATTTCTCTCCGTCCGCCATTGTCCAGGTAAAGGGCACCCCCATCAGGACAGCGCTGTTGCCCTTCACGTCCTTCGCCACGGCAAGCTTCTGCTGGTCGTTGAGCAGGCTGCGCAGAAACGGCTCCGGATCCAGTACCTCTACCATATCTCCGTAAATCATTTCCAGCGCCCCCTCTTCCGAGCAAAGCGCCAGATAGCTGAATCCCCTGGCCGCCGCACTGTATTCCAGGTCCCGAAGCTGCTCCTCCCTGCTGCTCACATCAAAGTCAGCCGTATCTGCTATCGCGCTTACCTGTGACAGACGAAGCCCGATAACGGTCTCATAGTGCAGAACGATCTGTTCGTTCATCCCGTTCATGTAGAGCTTGCCCACTTCTTCAATCGTATCAGAACTCTTCTTGTTCATATATATGGACAGCAGTGTAAATAATCCGACAATCAGGACAGAGACTCCGATAATACTGAAAATCAGAAAACGGATTGATTTCTCTTCTCTTCTCTCTCTCTTCATCCTGCTACTTCCTCCCGAATATGTAAACTGTATTTCTGACATCGCAGCCGGCGCCGTATTATGTTTCTGTTTGCCCAAGTCCTGCAAATAGGAACACATCGCATTTTCCATTGTCCGAAATCTATTATATCAATCTCTCTCCAAAACATCAAGTAAAAAGGTTTCGGCCTTTCACATCTTCTGACATCCGGACAATGCAAATTTACTATTAAAAAAGCTGCAAACTCTGATTTTACTGGAAAATCGTTAAGTCTGCAGCACGTTTCATCCACTGCGCAAAACAGCGCGAAACCTGAACCCCATGTGTTCTGCTTCGCGCCGTCAAATGCGGAAGATGGGACTTGAACCCACACGGCATTGCTGCCACAAGATCCTTAGTCTTGCTCGTCTGCCAGTTCCGACACTTCCGCCTGTGCTTTGCACATGTGCTATAATATCACCATATGGTATAAATGTCAATTATTTTTTTACTTTTTTATTCGTTTTTTTGGTATGTTTTTGAAATAATTTTCGGGGCTGTCCCATTAAGGATCATAATTTCTCAATGCGACAGCCTCTCACTACGTCAGAAACTCATTCCGCCAGATACATCTTCAGCCCGTCCTCCGTCTTCCTGACCGTCTCCTCCAGCGACTGTGTTCCCTTCAGATATCCCTCCAGGGCTTCCGTCAGCACCTCCCGGATTTTCTCATCCTCGCCTGCGGGCCGCTCCAACTCTCTGCACATGTCCGTGAGCTTATCCGCCGTCTCCTGTGAATAGGAGCCGATGCGGAATTCCACCGCTGCTCCGTCTGCCATGATTTCGGTCTCCGCCTCCGCTTCGGACCTGTCCTTGCGGGCATTTTCCTCCAGCGCCGCCGCATTGACGGGAAATCCGCCGTAGGCATCTGTCTGCTGGACGGTTTCCGAGAGAATATATTTCAGAAAATCCCCTGCCCTGTCCTTATAACCGCTTTTCACGCAGATGCCCATCTGCAGCATGGGAATGAAGCAATTCTCAAAAGCGGCAAATTCTCCCTGAATATAGTCCCTAACCGCCAGAGGAAACATTGCATTGTTAAAGCCTTCCACGTTTTCGAACGCCAGCTTTGCCTCGGATGCCAGCTCCCACACATTGCAGGCCCGGCTGTCCTTATCATGGGCCTCCAGAATCCCGCTGTTATCCCCTATGACTTTCAGAGCCTCCAGATACCTTCCCAAAGCCTCCGGATCCAGCCGTTTTCCGTCTACAATTTCATTACAGAAATAAGGATAAAACCTGTCGGCCAGCTCGCTTACCGTCAGCGGGCCCATATAGCTGCAATCCTGTGCCGCAAGGAATGCCGCCAGCGCTTCCACGGATGCCATATCCTCTGCCGTGATGTCTCTGCCCACCGCCATATTGAAGGAAAATTCCAGGGGTATCACATATCTATGGCCGTCCTCCCGCAAATACGCAGACGTGATATTGGAAAGCAGCTCTCCTTTCTCCTCCATGGGACCCACTATGTCATTGATATCCTCCAGTAACCCCTTATCCGCGTAGGAATCGATATCCAGATGATCCATCACCAGAATATCCGGCGCCTCGTCCCCCATGAGCATGGTATTCAGCTTCTGGTACACCGCATTATAATCTGTCTCACCGTAATAATACCGTGGATATTCATATTCTATGGAAATCATTACTTCCGGATGTTCCCTGTGGTACATGGCAGCCGCCTGGTTCAGCAGCGCGCTCTCATATACGGTATACAGTTTCAGTTCTTCCGTCACTTCAATCACCGCATCAGGGTCATACTCGTACTTTTTCAGCAGCGATCCGCCGCCGGATTTCTGAAACAGGGCATATATGACGCCGTCCTCCCGGGCGGCAATCCCCGTACACCAGCGGTCCGACAACCCAAAGTCTGTCTCCACCCCGGCCATGAGCTTCTCCCAGGCGGCGCCTCCCTCTGCCCCGGCATCTTTCGTTCCGCGGAAAATCCCATCCTCTCCCGCCAGAACAAGCGTCCCGTCCTTCATGGAACAAAAGTGCATTTGACCGTCCCCCTGCGGAAATGTCACCGTCTCAACGTCGTTCGCCTTTCCTTCCTCCCGTTTTTCAAGGGTAAGCCCGGCATTGTCCGAATATGCGGCATAGATCCAGATGTTTTTCCCGTCGGACACGATATTGTCATATTGCGCGGACATTTCTCCGCTTTCCAGGACAGTGCCGTCCTGTCCATCCAGGATATCCGCAGATGTGTAGGATAAGACTGCCAATGTCCCGTTATCCAGCGCCGCAATCCCCGTGGGCATCTCATATCCGCCCAACTCTTCAATGAATGTTTTCCATTTTTCAGGCGTAATGTCTTTTACATCCCCGTTTTCCCCGGTCCACAGATGGGCTTTAAAATCTTCCTCTCCCGTTTCCACATAGCCGGCATACAGACAGCGCTTCCCCTCCCCGGGCACAAGCAGCCGCAGCTCCACCCATTCCCCGGAAACCGGCAATTCCAATCCCGCCATCCAGTCCCGGGTCACATCGGCAAAGCCGTCATCCGTCTGGGCCCATTCCCGAAGAACAATCTTTCCCTCCTCATTCCCCGCGGCAAGGAGGTGAACCTTTTCTTCTTCGAGAAACATCTGCTTCACCGTCCAGCCCTCCAGCTCCGTCGGCAGGGCCTCTTCCCTTTCCGTATATCTGCCCTTTACAGGCTCCATACCGGCGTCCGCCTCCTTCTTTCCGCATCCGGCCAGTGTTCCCGCCAGCAGCGCCGTGCAGAGCAGCGCCGCAATCCCTTTTCCATATTTCATACATCCTTCCTCCATTCCGATTCCGCATTTGGTTCTGCTGTTTCCGGTTTACGTGTCTCCCGTCTTCAGCACTCCCTTATTTTATATGTCCGGCGGCCGGAATATCCTAAGATTATCTTAAGCCTCTCTTTACACGCCTCTGCCGAAATATTAAGATTTCATTATGGCCTTTCAATCGAACAATTTGTCCAATTACAGGGATGCTTTCCACTGCTTTTTCTACATATTTCAAATTGTCACCGGGGAATAATCATGATAGAATACTCATATCATTGTATTTTAGAAAGGAAACGAAAAATGAAGAAAAAAATTGCTTCCCTTTTATTCACAGCGCTGCTGGCCGTATCGGTAATCGGATGCAGCGTTCCCGGCTCAGGCAGCAAGGTGGTCACACCCGATGAAAACGGGTACGCAGAAGGCAAACTGGGCGACACGATGCGCAACAGCTTTTTTGATTACACGGTGAACAGCGCCTATCTCTGCGACACTTACAGCGACTACACGCCTCAGAGCGGATATGAGCTGCTGGTAGCCGACGTTACCGTCAAAAATGTCTTCGGCGAAACCATCACCATGTTTGACAACGATTTCCAGGTGCAGTGGAATTCCGATGCCAATGATGCATACGATTGCCCCGTTACATACTATCTGGCCGAAGGGACAAGCCTTGGAGACGAGGTACTGCCCGGCGAGTATGATCTGGCAAAAGACGAAAGCCGCACAGGGCTTCTGGTTTTCGAAGTGCCTGCCGGCGAAAAGGAATTCTCCATCTCTTACATGGAATATTTTGAAGATGACAGCACCGGAGATACCTTCTTCGTATTCTTCAGCGCAGATAAAAAATAAGGGTCCGTTTCGCACAAGCAAAAAACAGCCGCCTTTCCGGAGACAAATCCATCCGGGAAGGCGGCTTCTTTCCTTATAAGGACTGCGCCGTCAGGCACGTGTACAGAATGCGAAACACACTTTTTACGTTGCGGAAAAGTACACCCCATAGGGAAATCACTTTGCAAAAAACACCCGGAACATGTCCACGGCATATTTCGTATCCTTTACCCCGGCCGTTTCCACTGCGGAATGCATGGCCAGCTGGGGCAGGCCGATATCCGCGCTGGACACGGATACATGGGACGTGGAAATATTCCCCAATGTGGAACCGCCTGCGATATCAGAACGGTTTGCATAAGACTGGCAGGGTACTCCCGCTTCCCGGCAGAGCATTCTGACTTGGGCTGCGGAGACGGCGTCCGTGGCATATTTCTGACTGCCATGGAATTTCAGGACAATCCCCCTGTTCAGGAAGGGCCGGTTGGTGGGATCCGCCTTCTCCGGGTGATTGGGGTGTACCGCATGAGCATTGTCCGCGGAAATCAGGAAGCTCCCCGCAATCAGCTGCAGATATTCGCTTCTGCTCAAATGCATACTCTCGCCGATCCGCCACAGCACATCCTCCAGAAACGTGGAATCCGCCCCCTGCTTCGTACCGCTTCCCACCTCTTCATTGTCAAACACGACGCAGACATTAATGTAGTCTTCCGGCGTGCTGTCCAGAAACGCCCTGGAGGAAGCATATACACATTGCAGGTCGTCCAGTCTGGAGGAAAGGACAAACTCCCCGTTTCTCCCCAGAATCCTCCCCTTTTCCCTGACATAGAGGAACAGGTCATGCCCCAGGATACGCTCCGCCTCCGTTCCCGCCTCCCCGGCAATCCTGTCCAGAAAGGCATGTGCCGCGGCTGCCTTGCCTTCTTCGCCGCATTCCCCATACAGCGGAAGCATATCTACCTGCGGATTGTATTCCTTATTTGCCGCATCCCGTCCCATGTGGATCGCCACGCTGGGAATCACCATCATGTCCTCGTCAATATTGACCAGCCTAGTCTCTATTCCCTTCTCGCCCTCCGCCACTACACGTCCGGCCACCGACAACGGCCTGTCCAGCCAGCTGGAGAGAATCATTCCGCCGTATTTTTCCGTATTTAATTTCACATATGCGTTTTCCGCGGGCATCTCCGGCGCTTCCTTCACCTTGAATGTGGGAGAATCCGCGTGGGATGCCGCAATGTGAAAGCCTGCCGCCCTGTCCTTCGCCGGAAGCCGGAACGCAATCAGGGAAGAATCGTTCCGTGTCACATAACAGCCCTCCCCGGCGGCAAGCTCCCATGCCTGGGATTCCTTCAGCCGCCGAAAGCCCTGCTCCTCCAGTGCCGCTGCCAGATTTGCAACGGCATGGAAGCCTGTAGGGCTTTTGTCTATAAATTCCAGCATCTCTTCTGCATATTTCCGATACTCTTTCATGTGTCTCTACCATTCCTTTCCCAAACCGCCGTGCATTCCCCCATGCGGCCTGCGCTTTCCGCCCCGGATTCCATGAGAATGCTGACCATCTCCTGCCGCATATGGGGAACCCCGCCGGCGCCCGGTTCTTCAGCACGGCCCGCCTTCCCGCGTCACCGCTCGGCCCTCATGGGATTCTTCAGAAAATCCTCATACGCCAGGCGGATACCGTCCTCCAATTCCGTTGCACAGTGATATCCCAGCCCTTCCAGCTTGCTCACATCCAGAAGCTTCCTGGGCGTGCCGTCCGGTTTGGAGGTATCCCACCTGATCTCCCCTGTAAAGCCCACTACTTTAGCCACCAGTTCTGCCAGTTCCCTGATGGTCAGTTCCTTTCCCGTTCCCAGGTTGACGGTCTCGTTTCCGCTGTAACGGTTCATCAGAAACACGCAGGCATCCGCCAGGTCATCCACATACAGGAATTCCCGCAGCGGCGTACCCGTCCCCCAGCAGACAATTTCCGCCGCCCCGGACTCCTTCGCCTCATGGAACCGCCTGATCAGTGCCGGCAGCACATGGCTGTGGGTTGGATGGTAATTGTCGTTCGGCCCGTAGAGATTGGTGGGCATGACGCTGATGTAGTCCGTCCCGTACTGACGGTTTAAAAACTCACAGTACTTCAGGCCTGAAATCTTGGCCAGCGCATAGGCCTCATTGGTCTTCTCCAGTTCCCCTGTCAGCAGACAGCCCTCCTTCATCGGCTGAGGCGCCATGCGGGGATAAATACAGCTGCTCCCCAAAAAAAGCAGCTTCCTGCAGTCATTCCGCCATGCCGCATGTATCACATTCATCTCCAGCATCATATTGTCATACATGAAATCCGCCGGCGCCTCGCTGTTTGCCAGGATGCCGCCCACCCTGGCCGCCGCCAGAAACACATACGCCGGCTTCTCCCTTTCAAAAAAATGTTCCACCTCATCCTGCCTGCACAGGTTCAGTTCACTGTGGCTTTTCGTGACAATGTTCGTATATCCGTTTTTCGCAAGCGCACGGCAGATGGCGCTGCCCACCATTCCCCGGTGCCCCGCCACGTAAATTTTCGCATCTTTTTCCATAAAAAACCTGCTCTTTCCCGTTTTTACAAAAATTGAAGACAGCCCGTTTATACCCTGTATACCAGGGACTCCGCCATCTCCTCCGCTTTCTCCCTGCCGCAGAAAACCCCTGCCACGGCAAGCGCAAAGTCAATGGCAGTGCCCATTCCCCGGGAAGTAATTACATTGCCCGATACCTCCACCGGTTCCTTCGTCACCTCGGCACCCTCAAGGTGGCTCTCAAATCCCGGATAACAGCAGGCCTTTCTTCCCTTCAGAATCCCCCTGTGCCCGAGAATGCTGGGGGCGGCGCAGATTGCCGCAATATATTTTCCGGCGGCGTAAAAGGCATCCACCTGTGTCATCAGGCCCTCGTGAGCCTCCAGATTCCTGGTACCCGGCATTCCTCCCGGCAGTACCAGCATATCGTACTCCTGGAAATCTACCTGCGAAAAGCACATGTCCGCCTCCACGTTCACATGATGCGAACCCCTGACCCATCTCTCCTCCGTAACGGAAACCAGCTTTACCTCCACCCCGCATCTGCGGCAGATATCCGCCACCGTCAGGGCCTCAATCTCCTCGTACCCTTCCGCCAGAAAAATCGCTGTTTTTTTCATTTTCTCAACCTCTCTTCCCTTACCGTCGCCAGGGGAACTTCGGCTCCGCCGGGGCTGTTCCTTCCGCTCCCGCTTTCCCCGGCACCGAAACTCCCCTTCGCCGCAAAAAATACACCTGTCGGACGCAATGGCCGTCCGCTTTCAGCCGGCCCGTCCGAACAATAACTACAGTATACACAGTATTTGCAAATATTTCAATTCATACCTTGGGTATTTTGAGAAATTATGTTATACTATATCGGAGTATTTCCAAAAGCGCCGCAGGCAAAACTTTCCGGTCCTGAGAATAAAATGTTAGGAGGTGAGAAACGGCTATGGAAATAGAACGTAAATTTACGATCAGAGAATTACCCGCCGGTCTGGAAGAATATCCTTTCCATCACATTGAACAGGCTTATTTAAACGTCTCTCCGGTGGTGCGGGTCCGCAAGGAAGACGACGAGTACTATCTGACCTACAAGGGCGACGGCATGATGGCCAGGGAGGAATACAACCTGCCATTGAACCGAGACGCCTATTACCATCTGCGGGACAAATCCGATGGCAGGATTATCTCGAAGAAGCGTTACCTGATTCCGCTGCCCAATCCCGTTTTTCGGGAAAAGGAAGGGGTTCCGGGTCCGCCGTCCGATTACTCCCTGACCATCGAGCTGGATATCTTTGACCCGCCCTTCGCCCCCCTGGTTATGGCTGAAGTGGAGTTCGGCAGCAGGAAAGCCGCCGAGAACTTCATCCCCCCTGACTGGTTTAAGGAGGACGTAACCTATCTTCAGGAGTACCATAACTCCTATATGGCGCTGCATCCGTAATCCGGTCCAAAAAAACGCAGCTTCGGAGATATTTGCCCATATCACCGAGGCTGCGGTAAAAGAAATCTCCATCTGTCCGCTGATAAAGCGGAAGTGGCGTTTGCGATTTTCTCTTCATACCCACAGTCGTCAAGGACATTTTCGTGGCAGGAAAACAGGGCTGTAATTGCGCGGTATGGAGCCGCAAGCGCAAGACTGGTTTTTTCAGCAGACAGGGCGTATATGAAAAACCCCGTCCCTTGTCCTACGCCGGATTTGTGGACACACTCCCAAAAAAGCAGACGGATTTTTCTCTCAAAATCGAAATGGGCGGGAAGCCATTTTAAAGCTTTCCCGCCTTGAATATTTATCAGTTCTTTTGGATTAAGTTAATAAATATTTTCCTCGAAATTGTTTTAACAAACTATATACATCAACTCCAGTATTTTTATATAAATATTTAAATGCTTGTACTCCCGTAAGGACTATCCATCCACCATTTACACATGCTGTAATTGCAGCTGATAAATTATCATCTCGTAGAATCAACAATACCGGATTATAACCATAATTTTGCAACAATTTTCCATATTGCTTGAATTTCTTGAGAGTTCCTGAATCTCCAGAACCAATTCTATATTTGGTATCTATAGCATAATTATCTATAATTAAGTCACATGGTTCATCACTGCCAATTTTTAATGCGGACCTGAATGAAGAAGTGTGATTTCTGCATATTTCTGTGACAATTAACTGCCACATCATACCGAGTTCTCTGCCCCAATATTGTCTATTTTCTCTCTTTTGTTCTGGAGTAATTCCAAAGATATCCATTAATACATCGGTATCATTGTTCTCGGCAGAATATGTTTTTGCTTTAAAAGCTTCATAATACCTTTCTAAAATAGGAGTAATATAGCTTGCGTCATTCATTTGTATTGCCTCCAAAATCAAATAATTTGTAAGTAGGAATTTTTAAGGCATCGGAAATTCTCTGTATATTTTTCGATGAAATACTTCGGGTGCCACGTTCAACTGCACTGATATATGTTCTATGTAAATCAGTTAATTCAGCTAATTCTTCTTGTGATAAATTTCTTTCAGTGCGGTACTTATATACGTTTCTACCAAACTTTTCACAGATGTCCATTATTCCACCTCCTCTTTAATTTTAATCTTTGAACACAATAAGTCTACAGACAATAAGTTACATCTGGATATAAAAAGCGAAGACCCATCAGAATCTTCGCTTTCTAAAATAAATTATTCATTTTTAAACGTTTTTGAGCTATATTTACATATGCATGATTTATTTCAATGCCTAAATAATCGATACCCAAGTTCTTTGCTGCAACCAGTGTTGTTCCTGATCCAGCAAATGGATCGAGTACAATATTTCCGTATCCCTTTGGAACTGTCAATTTTATCAGTTTTTCCATCAATTCTAATGGTTTAACTGTTGGATGAGTATTAAAGTCATCTAAAGCTTCTCTTTTTATATTTTCAATAATATTAGATTGAAATCCAGATGCATCTTTTGCTTGAAAAAGCCCAACATGGTGTTTTGTTAGTGTTTCAATGTAATTATTTATTAGTGGTTTTTGAACCACCACAATAGCTTCCCATTCATTTCTTAAACAACTATGCCATCCGCTCCATTCTTGAGCGTTGTTATCCCCCATTTTTTCTAACTTTTTACTTACATTAATTCCTTTTGGGATACCACTATTTCTGCGCCATACAAGAATGTCTCGTGCATAGAATCCAGCGTTTTCTAATGCGACTTGAATATGTGCGGCCGTTCTAGTACTGTTAAATATAAGAACCAATGCTCCGGGTTTAAGAATACGAAACAATTCTTTTCCCCACGATTCTACCCAATCCTGATATTCCAAAATATTTTTTCGATTTTTGTCATACCATCGAGCATTACGAACACCTCCAGCTAATCCACTTCCATATGGAATATTTTTTACTAAGGTGGAACTGGAGTTTTTAACTTTATCTAATCGACGATTAATTTCTGTTTCGTCCCATGAACGCCCTATGAATTCATAGTTATAAGGGGGATCTGTGATACAACAAGCGATACTGTCATTGTCTATTTGTTGCATGATATTAAAGCAATCCCCACAAAGAATATCGTTTACAGTAATCATTTTTATGAGTTCTCCTAAATAGTTTAGTCCTGCAGCCCTACGCCATATATCAGCTACCGGCCAGCAGGCACACACTTTCAAACCTGATAAGAACACCGCCCTGACATTCGCCAAAGTACAAGGGGCGGTTTTCTCTGTCTATTCATGTTTTTAAAGCCTATTTTCGCCCTCTATCCTCTTACCCTTACATTTCCCTCACACCATTTCAAGCCGAATTTGCCCCTCTGCAAGCCCTATTATAAGACATTTCAAACTATTCCCGCTTGAATCTCTCCACTATCGTAAGCGCTTAATTTAAGGGTATAGACGCAAAAAATCCGGGGCGGTTGGCTCCGGTATATCTCTCATAATGATATTTGAATAATAACTACCTACATATTCCCTGAACCCTGTCCGACCATGGAGCAAGTTTTTCAAGCTCTTCATCAGAGAATTTATAATCTGACCGCCTCTCAAGGATGTACTTCATATATTTATAGGGATCCAGTCCGTGGAATTTTGCCATCTCCACGATGGTATAGATGCCCATACTCGCCTCAGCGCCATCCATCGTATCAGAGAAAAACCAGTTCTTATGGCCCACCACCACCGGGCGGACTGCATTCTCGCTCATGTTGTTTGAACGGCTGCACCGGCCATCCTCCAGGCAGGTCATCAGGATATCCTGCCGGTTCCTGGCATAGGTAAGCGCCTTATTGAACTTATTGCTGATGGCTGCCGCAAACCATTGAGTTTGCTGGAAAATCCTTGAGTTTGCGGCTTTTCTCATTTCCTGCGGTTAGTGGGACTCGAACCCACACGTCTCGCGACATAAGAACCTAAATCTTACATGTCTGCCAATTCCATCATAACCGCGCATAATCGGCCTGTGTATGCCTGCCGATCCCTCTGATACCAGGAGCCGGATGCCTTTCGGCCCCTGCATTATTATATCTTCTAAGCATCCCCCTTGTCAAGCCAAAGTACGCCAAACTTTATCACCTCCAGCTTCAGCAAACTTTACCACCGCCGTCCCGCCTCATGCTGCCGGTACTTCCCCGTTACGGCCGGTAAGCACTTCATTGGTACCCAATCTTAACTCAATCATGAATATATTCTTCGTATCCCAGTAAGTGCCCTCCGCAGCGGCCACTACAACACTGCTGGCATTCACAGACGCGTACACGCCCTTCTCCCCGATGCTCTGGCGTAATTCCCCGTACACAAAATCCCCCTCCGGCGTTTCACTGCCGCCGATGAACATGGTATATTTGCCCCCCAGCCCAAAGGAATCCGCATAGTCGCACAAAAGCTGCCGTATAATGTCCTTTTCCTGATATTCCATGACAAGGGAGCTGCTGACATATGCGCTCAGCACCTGCCCGGTTACGGCGTCCAGGGTCAGGTCAACCGTCAGCTCCCGGGTATCCACCCATACATTCCAGTAGCTTGCCGCCGGATCCTGTATGCCTGCTTCCGCATCCTCCTGCCACGCCCAGAGATAACAGTTCACGCTGTATTCCTCAGGTCCGAAATCGTCCGCATCCAGGCTGTCCGCTCCCATATGGGGCAGCAGGAACATCTCAATCCATTCCATGCCGCATCTCGCCGCCTCCCCCATGGTCAGCTGCCCCTCCCACGGTTCATGCGGGTAGGTTCCCACCCTGTACTCCAGGTTTTTCACCGTCAGATAAAGCTGCTCTTCCGTCAGCAGCGCCGGCACGGCTCCCTCATCTTCCACAGCCTGGTCCGGCATGGACTCGAACTGCATCTGTATTGTCACGCTGCCGCCCTGGTGCAGAAGCGCCTCCTCCTCCGATGCAAGCCGGCGGTATACCAGAAGCAATCCTCCCGATGCAATCCCGACTGCCAGCAGAATTCCCAGAAAATTACTCCATAAGGCCGCATTTTTCCCGGCACAGGCCGCCCGGTTCTTCCGCGGTCCCTCCGTTTTTCCTTTCCCCATCCTCCGTCCCGCCTTTCCCACTCGTCAGAGCGTTACTTTCGCCGTCCCCATCCGCTTCCCCGGAAGGAGACGGGCCGATTTCCAGCAAAAAGCTGACCTCCGTCCCCTGCCCTCTCCGGCTTTGAAACGCAAGGGTACTTCCGTGTACCCGGGCAATTCTGTCTGCCAGTGCCAGCCCCAGCCCTGCCCCGTGCTGCTTCCGGCTGCGCGCCTTATCCACCATATAAAAAGCCTCCGTGATACGGGAAAGCACTTCCTCCTCCATACCGCAGCCATCGTCCCTGACCCGGATCCGATACTGCCCCCCGGAAACCGGCGAAGCCCCTTCTCCCACCAGCTCACCTGACAATTCAATCCGGCCGGCTCCCGCCTTGACGGAATTATCCGCCAGATTCATCAGCAGCGTTTTCAGCAGGTCATAATCCACTTTCACATAGGCCGGCTGTGCCTCCATGCGCAGTTCAATCCCGTTTTCCTCCATAAGCGGCGCCAGCCCCTCTGCCGCATCCTGCAGCAGTTCATCCGCCGGCATCTCCACCAGCGGAAATTCCTGCCGCCCCAGAACCGTCAGCTCCAGCAGCTTAAAGGAAAGCGCCTCCAGGCGCATCCCCTCATTCCAGATATTCCAGGATGCCCTGCGAATATCCTCCCTGGAGAGTTCTTTCTGATAAATGGTATCCGCATATCCGATAATGGAGGTGAGGGGCGTCTTCAGCTCATGGGCAAAATTCGCCACAAAGTCTTCCTTTTCCCGGGCTGCCTTGGAAAGCTCCCCGATCTTTTCCTCCACGGCGTCCGCCATCCGGTTGAAGCTTCCCGCAAGTTCCCCGATTTCATCCCTTCCCGATATGGCAAGCCGCTCCTCATAACAGCCCTCCGCCATTCTGCCTGCCGCTTTTGACATCCGCTTCAGCGGAGTGGTCAGAAGCGCCGACAAAACGCCCAGCAACACCATTCCCGCTGCCATGGCGACCAGATAACAACGCACAAAGTACTGCCGCAGAGTCTGCTGCTGCCTTATGGCCTTGCTGACGTCCCACCGTGTGACGAAGGAAAACTTTCCGGTCCCTTCCCGGCTGCCCGGCCATTCCGCCCCGTCTTTCGGCACGATGGAAAAGACGCCCTGATAGTCCTCCGTGACGTTCCATATCACTTCTCTCAATGTAATATCGTCACCGTTCAGCACACTTCCCACCAGCACACAGCCGCCCTCCGGGGTATCCTGAAACCGATACACATGCGCCCCCTCCGACAACTCTTCCAAAAAGGAATCCTCAATCCCTTCTATTTCCGTATAGACCACAGTGCCGTCTTCCGCAAAAAAGGCCACGGGAGAACTGATTTCCTCCGCCAGGCCGGCAAACAGGCTTTTCACGTCATAAACATCCGGGCCGCTCAGCATGGCGGACTGAACCGTAAATTTATCATACTGGAACTGCCTCAGCGCAAACTCCGCTTCCCTTGCCAGGCTGCTTTCCATGGAATAGTGTAGCAGAAAATACCCGGACACGGAAAATGCCAGCCCCAGCACCAACATCCCAAATAAGAAATACTTTGTAAAAAGCCGCATCCTATCCCTCCAACCTGTAGCCTATCCGGAACACCGTCTTGATCCGCTCCTCCCAGCCCAGCTTTTTGCGCAGCCGCTGGATATGGGCATCCAGCGTCCTGGTCTCTCCGAAAAAAGGCTCTTTCCACACTTTTTCGTATAATTTTTCTCGGTATAGCGCAATATTTTTATTCTGTATCAGCTCCACCAGCAAGTCAAATTCCTTCGCTGTCAGAACCACGGCGCTGCCGCCCTTCAGCACCTGCCGGGAATCCGTAAGAACCGTCACATCCCCCAGTTCCAGCCGTTTTCCGCCCACGCCCATTCTCCGCAGCACGGCCTCCACCCTGGCCAGCAGCTCTCCCACCTGGAAGGGCTTCGCCAGGTAGTCATCCGCCCCCGCTTTCAGCCCCCGTATCCTGTCCTCCACGGTACCCTTTGCCGTCAGGAAGATAACGGGAGTCCCTGTGGGCTTAATATATTCCAGAAGCTCATATCCGTCCACCTCCGGCAGCATAATGTCCAGCAGCACCAGGTCAAATTTTCCCGTTTCCAGATAATCCGCCCCTTCCATGCCGTCATGGGCACAGGTACAGCGATATCCTTCCGCACACAGGTTCATATAGATCAGCTCCGCAATGGACTCATCGTCTTCCACAATCAGAATATCCGCCATAGCCTACGCCTCCCTTCGTTCACATTCCTATTTTTAGTATTATGATGCCGGGTCCAAAAGGTATCTTACCCCTTATCCTTATAATACAGAAATGTTTCCGAATTGTAAATTCCTCTCCCAAAATAAAGAAAAACCCTTGCAAAATCTCCCGAAAAGCGTTTAAATAGGATAGGAATCCAACCGGATACCTGCGGAACGAAAATCAGAAAGAAGGAAAACAGCATATGTCAAACTTTTCAATACCTCAGAATTACGAATCCGGATTAAACCTGTACGATACCCAGGTGGCAATCAAGATGGTCAAGGATTTCTTTCAGAGCCTGCTTGCGGAGCGCCTCCATCTCCTGAGGGTATCCGCCCCTCTCATGGTAGACCCCAAATCCGGCCTGAACGACAATTTAAACGGTGTAGAGCGTCCCGTGGCTTTCGACATCAAATACCAGGACGGCCGTGAGGCGGAAATCGTGCATTCCCTGGCAAAATGGAAACGCTTCGCCCTGAAGAAGTATGGATTTTCCGTCGGAGAAGGGCTTTATACGGATATGAGCGCCATCCGCAGGGATGAGGAGGCGGACAACATCCATTCCATCTATGTGGACCAGTGGGACTGGGAAAAAATCATCCACAGGGATGCCCGCAATCTGGAAACGCTGAAGGACACGGTGCGCACCGTCTACAAGGTATTGCGCAAAACCGAGAAATACATGGCCATCCATTATGACTACATTGAGGAAATACTTCCCCACGACATTTTTTTCGTCACCACCGCCGAGCTGGAGGAAATGTTCCCCAACAATACCCCCAAGGAGCGGGAATATTATATCGCCAAGGCAAAGGGCGCGGTCTGTGTAATGCAGATCGGAGGCGCCCTGGGGAACGGCAAGCCCCATGACGGGCGTGCGCCGGACTATGACGACTGGGCTTTGAACGCGGACATCATCGTCTACTATCCTGTCCTGGACATTGCCCTGGAGCTGTCCAGCATGGGCATCCGGGTGGACAGGGCAGCACTGCTCTCCCAGCTGGAGGCCTCAGGCTGTATGGACCGCGCCGGGCTGCCCTTCCACCAGGCGGTCATCAATGAGGAAGTACCCTACACCATCGGCGGCGGTATCGGCCAGTCCCGCATCTGTATGTTCTTCCTCCGCAAGGCACATATCGGCGAGGTGCAGTGTTCCCTCTGGCCCGATGAAATCATGGAGGAAGCCGCGAAAAAAGGCCTGCAGCTGCTGTAAGCTGCGGGCCTTCGGCCTTACTGGTAAACCCCGAACTTCACATTCCGAAACGTACATTCATACCCCATTTTATCCATAAACGCCATCAGCAGCATCCATTTCGAATCCGCGCCTATCTTCTGCCTTTTTTCCCCGGAAAGCGGGAACAGGGAAATATCCCCCTCACATTCCTCCCTGTATAATGCATAGCTGTCTTCCAGGATAATGACCGGCTTCTCCAGGCCCTTTTCCGTAATCAGCCCCTCCAGCTCGGCCAGTTCCCCCTCCATAGACTCCGAACGGTAGGAAGCCAGGTCACACCAGGCATTGAAGGCCGGCGGCATCTGAAGATAGTAGGACAGCGCCGGAATATACCCGTACGTAATGAGTTCCTTTCCCTCCAGCCCGGCCTCATTGACAAATTCACTCAGCTCCGTCATCCATTGGGCCTTTTCCGGACTCATCTTGATATTTTTCAAAACGGCATTATTTTCCACATAAGCATTGGCATCCTGTATGCCCGTAGCCTCGGCAAAGGCAAACCCCGCGCCGAACCCGCCGAACTGGAACAGGCACAATGCCAGGAATGCCGTCAGAATCCCCTTTGCAGGAAAAGAGGATATCACCAGGCCGCATTTCAGCCTTTTCTCCCCTGCCTTCCGAAGAAACCGCCAGCTCTCCCACAGCGTATAAGGCGCCGCCACAAACAGGTTGTTCATGGCAGGCATTACGCCGTTGTTGCTGCCGATGGGCGTCAGGAGGATAACCAGTGCCACCATGCCGCTGACCAGCTTTTCTTCCCGCGGGCTGTCTCTATGGAAGATACGGATGGCGGCAATCAGCATGGCCAGCATCAGAAACATGGTGCCGGGCCTTATGATGGGATCATAGCTGTAGAATAGGAAAGAACAATACTCCCTTCTATACAGCCAGGCAATCATTGCGACACAAACCGCTGCCCATAAAATCCTTGTCCCCATACGCAGGAATCTCACCGGCTTTTCGGAAATATCCGCGGCAGCGCCTAATTTCCCTGCATTTTCCGGCTTCCCTGCAGCAACGCCCCTGCCGCGCCCTGTCAGCCGTCCCTCCAGCCATCCTGCCGCCGCAAACAGCACCACGCCTCCCAGCAGAATAACCCCCATTCTGGCAGCCCAGTACAGGTGTTCCGCATAGCGCCCCACAATTCCCATAATCATTGCGGTGGGTTTGTAGTCCGCCGCCGTGTCCGTCATGGCAAAGAGTCCGGCAATTCCCTGAAAATAAGCGTCTATCCCATAACGGATATGGATATAGTTCAGCAGCACCGCTACGGTTCCCCCATAACCCAGAAAACACCGTAACGTATGCCTGACTATCCGCTGCCGGAAAGCTGTTCCTGCCTGCTGTCCCCCGGAGTGTTTTCCCCCCCTGGAACGCCCCATGCCCGCCGCCGGCGCCTTCCGCTCCTCCAGCCACAGGATGACATCATACGCCCAGACGGCCAGTATCATCGCCATCTCCGGAAGATTGGAGAACCGCACCAGCACGTTTGCCCCCAGCAGGACGCCCGCACCTGTCAGGAATCCGTTTTTCTCTTTGGTCAATCCCAGGTAGAGCAGGATAAAGGCCCCCAGGAAAAACACATATGTCAGGTAATTGTATAAAAGCGCCGTGGGACACCAACACAGGCTGATTGCCGCCATCTCTCCCGCAAAAGCGATCCATCCGGGCATTTTCAGCTTCCTGGTACAGAAAAAATAACCCGTCAGGGCCAGGACGCTTACAAAAAGCCCGGTGTACAGGTTCATCCCCCGCAGCGTATCCGCCCCAGGCAGGCCTGTCAGCCAGCTGCCCGCCACATTTGCCAGATAAGTGGAGAACAGCCACATGGGATCCATGTGCTCCGTCCCCATATATTGAAAATTCGCATAATTATATCCGGTATCCCATAAATCCAGTCCCCACCCCATATGGCGGAGCGGATAGAATGAGAGAATCACGATAAACAGATTCTCCAACAGATTGCTTTTCCCCGGCTGCCTGTACTGCTTCCGTTCTCTTTCCATATCCTGTACTCCCTGTGTCTCCCGGTACGCATACCCATCAATGGCTGCCCTTTCAGCTTCCCGCCATGCCCTGTCCGTCCTCTGCCCTGAACACCGCATCTGCCCGCTCTATCTTTGCGGCCAGCCTGCGGTATCCCCCTGTCCGCATCAGCACACGGTGTATCACACCAAACACCCGTTCCCGCAGGATATCCGCCAGCACACCGCAGGCAAACACGGCCGCTGCCGCCGCAAGCGTGTATCCAAAAAGCATAAACACCGGGCCGGCGCCTCCCTCCGCCATTGCCTCCGCGACCCTGTCCGCGCCCAACCAGTTCTGCCAGCTATAGCGCAGGCCAAGGTTTTCATGGAGCAGGTATACCCCCAGGGTATAAGGGGCGATAAACCGAATTATATTGGACGCTTTACCATTTAGTTTCATTCTGTAAAATATAAAAAACAGTCCCGCCGCCGCCGCAAACGGCAGAATATGATTGTATTCCAGGCCAAACCCTATCATCGTCCCCAGGCTGCCTGTGCGGAGGTAAATCAGGCGCAGGAGAATGGTTGTCGCGAAAATCAGCAGGCAGCCTCCCCCGTACAATACCGGTCCCAGCCATCTTTTCCCGAGAAGGGCGCCCCCGAACCGCCGCACATAGGCCGCCGTCAGAAAGACGCACAGATACCACAGGCAGTCATACCCCTGCCCATCCATTTCAAACCGTACCGGCAGGACGCTTTTCACAATGCAGAAGGCCAGCAGCAAAAGCAGCAGCGCCGTCTGCATCTGCCGTTTCCCCATCTTTCCCACCGCCAATCCCACAAAGGGAAGCAGCAGGTACAGGAAAATATATGCCGTCATAAACCAGTAGTGTCCCATGGAAACCGGAAACAGCAGGGTAAGCAGAAAATGGGTATCCGCTTCCGTGCCGGCCATCACGCCGGTAAGCGCGCCCAGCAAGCCGATTCCCACGGAATATACCCAGACCTGCAGCCAGAGCCTGAGCAGGCGGCTGGGCTTAAAGGAAGCGGTGCATAGAAAGAAGCCGCTGATAAACATATATACATTGACGGCCACAATACAGAAGCATTCCAGAAACCATGCCCCATACTGCGCCCCTGTCAGGTTTGCTGCCGCCAGGTCCGCCAGCAGGTTCCCCTTTCCCAGATAATGCAGCACTGCCACCATCATCATGGCTGTGCATCGCAGCAGATCCAGATTTGCCATCCGCTCCTGATTTTCGTTGCCTGTAGTTGAAATTGCATTTTCCCGCGGCATTTCCGGTTCCTCCTGTCTGACATTTTACGGTGCTTCGCCTTTCCCGTTCTCCTGACCCGGAATCACCCATAAGGCTTCCGTGCCTGTGCGTTTTTTACTTCGGCGATACCACAGGATGCAGAATACCGCCTGCCCCCTACATCATTATATAGAAATACACCGGAATATGCAAGGATACTTCTCAGATACGGAAGGGAATTTTTCGCAGGACAGCGCCGTACGCCAAAACACAGGGCCGGAACCAGACGTCCGACCCTGCGCTTTCCATTAATTTCCGGATATTTTGATACTGCCGCTTCCGGTATTCGCCCTTATCTTGCAGGCGCTGTTCCCGTAGGCATAAGTCCCGTTCCTGACCTTCTGGCTCTCCTGTCCTTCCCATTCGATGTGTATGCTGCCGGAGCCGCTCTGCACCGCAGCCTCCATGCCTTTCGCCCCTTCCAGCTCCAGCCTGATGCTGCCGCTTCCGGCGGACAGTTCAGCCCGCTCCGTGGCGCCCACGGCCCTTGCCCTGATGCTGCCGCTTCCGGTGGACAGATGATAGTCGGCTGCCGCAGAATCCACCTTGATATTTCCGCTTCCGGTACCGCATTTTAAATCCCGCCCCTTGATCATTTCCGCCTTCACATTACCGCTGCCTGCCTCAAAGCTTCCGGAGATAAATTCCGTATGGCTTACTTTAATATTGCCGCTTCCGCAGTGGGCTTTCATCCTGTCTGCCACCATCTCGTCCAGAACTACGTTGCCGCTTCCGCTGATGCCTTCGAAGGCTTCCAGTTCCAGCCTGGAGACATTGATATTGCCGCTTCCGACTTTCACCGTCAGCCTCGGCACTCCCTTCGGTATTCTGACCGTCAATGTAATGTTCTGCCCGTCGCCGCCGAAGCCGCCTATGTTCCCGTAGGAAATAATGGTACGGCCAAACAAGGTCACCTTCACAAGCTTTTCACCGCCGTCTCCCTCATCCCTGCCGCCTTTCCTGCGCTTTACCCCCGCATAAAAGATGCCGTCTTCTTCATGCTGGAAAAACTCGTAATTCAGCTGGTTGCTTATTCCTTTTGCCTCGTAGTCCACATGGATTTTGTCGTCCTCGGAGCGGTTCACAATGACATTCGCCACCTTGCCGTCCAGTACGATTCCCTTATAGTACGCCGAATAGGAAAAGCTTTTCTTCAGATCCGTATTCCTCACATCCTGCCCGGCTTCCACATCCTTTTCCCGGTCCGGTTCCTTTCCCGCATCCAGCTGCGTAAATCCTTCGGGAAGGTCCTCCTCGGAAAGCTCCCTGATCATCTCTTCGATATTGCCCAGCTCTTCAATAATTTCCTCTTCCGACCTTCCCTCGCTCTCTCCCTCCACAAAATGCTGCCTGTAGTCCTCCAGGATCTCTTCCTGCAGTTCCTTTCCAAACTTCTCCAGCTTCTCCTGAAGCTTCGTCATATATTCCAGCTTCGTCATGGTCTCATCCCTCCTGTTCCCGAATCAACTGGTTAACCGCGTCGGTAAATGCCTTCCATTCCTGTTTTACGGATGCCTGGTACTCCCTGCCCTTGTCCGTCAGCTTGTAATATTTTCTCGCCGGACCCGATTCGGACTCCACCAGATATGTGGTCACGTAATCGTCTTCCTTCAGCTTCCTCAAAATGGGATACAATGTGCCGCCGGCAATAGACATTTTACCGGATATCCTCTCTGTCAGTTCATATCCGTATTTGTCTCCCCGCACAAGCTGGGACAGCACGCAGAGTTCCAGTGCCCCCTTCTTAAACTGTGTATTCATGTATGGCCTCCTTCCTTTCCGCCCGGGAATCTCCCAAAATGCACCCTCCTGCCGCGGAAACCCGATTGTCCGCCGCTCTGGAACATACCTTTTGATCCCCTGTACTTCGTATTGACTGGTTTATTGTATCACGCACTATTATATATTGCAATATACTATTTAAAAATAAATATTAATAATTTATAAATTACACGAAACGGAAAGGACGGAAAATGGCGCTCCTCTCTCCTAAGCGCCTTAATCACAAAGGGGACATCTGCCGCGCAGACATCCCCCTCACTTGTAATCCCATAAAAATATATCAAAAGCTTTTCAGAGCCGCCTATCTCTGTACACGCCCGGAAGCATCACCGCCGGCCAGCGTCTCCACCTCTTTCCTGGACACCAGGTTAAAATCGCCGGGAATCGTGTGCTTCAGCGCGGAAGCCGCCACTCCGTATTCCAAAGCCGCCTTGAAATCCCTGCCGTCCAGCATGCCGCAGATAACACCGCCTGCGAAGGAGTCACCGCCGCCCACACGGTCGACGATGGGATGGATGCTGTACTCCTTAGAATGATAGAACTCCTTCGTGTCCCTGGAATAGATGCAGGCCGACCAGCCGTTGTCTGAAGCGGAATGGCTCACTCTCAGGGAAGAAACGCAGTATTCAAAGTTGTAGTCAGCAACCATCTGCTCAAAAATGGATTTGTATCCGGCCAGCTCCAAATCGCCGCTGGTGACATCCGTCTTGCCGGGCTTATAGCCAAGCACCAGCTCCGCGTCCTCTTCGTTTCCGATGCACACATCCACATACTGCATCAGGTTCTTCATTACCTTCTGCGCCTTCTCGGAGGTCCACAGCTTTTTGCGGAAATTCAGATCCACGGAAACCTTCACACCATGCTTCTTTGCCGCTTTCAGGGCTTCCTCGGTCAGCACGGCCGCCGCGTCGGACACGGCCGGCGTGATTCCCGTGAAGTGGAACCAGTCCGCTCCCGCAAAAACGGCATCAAAATCAAAGTCGTCCGCCGTTGCGGTGGAAATGGAGGAATGTGCCCTGTCATACACGACCTTGGAAGGCCTCATGGAGGAGCCGCTCTCCAGGAAATAAATGCCCAGCCTCTCACCGCACCTTGCGATATGCTTTGTTCCTACATTGTACTTCCGCAGAGCCGCAACTGCGCACTCGCCGATCTCATTGTCAGGCACCGCCGTCACGAACTCCGCGTCATGCCCGTAATTTGCCAGGGATACTGCCACATTGGCTTCCCCGCCGCCGTAGTTGATGTCGAATTCATCCGCCTGAATAAATTTTTCAAAGTTGGGTGTGGACAGCCGCAGCATGATCTCACCCATGGTAATTACTTTCGCCATTGTTTTGTTAAATCCTTTCTTCTATTCTTTCTCCTGAATTATAGTTTCTGGGTCATACCACGCCGGCATGCCTGCTTATTTCTGGAGAAGGTGTACCGCGAAGCCGCCGATTTCCTCTTTCAGGTAAATGGCATTGATCTTGTCGCCCTTCATGATAGGCTCTTCAAACTCCGCGCCCAGCACGGTGCGCATGTAGTTGATTGCCCGTTCGATATAATTCGTCCTGATGGCAATATGCCCGTGTGTTCCCCTGCCGTGGGTGTTAAGCACCTCCACGATGGTGCCTGCAAAGCTGCCGCCGCTGCCCGTCTTCACAGGCGTGCCGAACAGGAATGCCAGGCGGTTAACGCTCTTATCCGCCTCTTCCTTGCTTTCGGAATTAATGCCGATATGGGCAAGCTCGAAGCCCAGCATGGTCTGAACCGCTTCCCTGGTAAGCTGCTCAATCTTGTCCCACTGGCCGGCGTTAATCAGGTCGCCGGGTACCATCCAGGAACCGCCGCATGCAATGACCTTCTTGAAATCAAGGTAATCTGTAAGGTTTTTGGCGTTAATGCCGCCGGTGGGCATAAACTTCATATTCACATAAGGCGCCGCCATGGCTTTGATTTTAGCAAGCCCGCCGGACTGCTCTGCCGGGAAAAACTTCACCACCTCCAGCCCCAGTTCAATGGCCTGCTCAATATCGGAAGGGCTGGATGTACCGGGGGTAACAGGCACGTTTTTCTCGATACAGTACTTCACGGTCCTGGGGTTCAGTCCGGGGCTGACGATGAATTTCGCGCCGGCTTCCACCGCCGCGTCCACCTGCTCCGCATTCAGCACGGTGCCGGCTCCCACGCACATGTCAGGAAAGTTTGTGGTCATGATTTTGATGGCCTCCGCGGCCGCGTCGGTGCGGAACGTCACCTCCGCGCAGGGAAGCCCGCCTGCGCACAATGCCTTTGCCAGGGGAAGCGCGTCCTCAGCCCTGTCAATCTTCACAACAGGCACGATACCGATTTTACTGATCTGCTCTAATACTGCGTTCATTTCTCCCTCTTTTCCGCATGTCCGTACATGCTGTTACATTTATATTATTTCAATACTTCCATGACCGCCTCCGCAATCCTGTCACACCTGCAGTTCGCAAAGAAGTACTCCCGGAACCTGTCCCCCGACAAAGCGCCCCTAACCAGTTCCCTGTCCAGGTTCTTCAGTATGGTTACCATATCAGTATGGGTCACTTCCTTTACTTTATCCAGGATTTTCTTGTTTCTCTGCTCAGGCTCCACTCTCTCGGGCGGATATCCGCCGCCTCCGGGCGCACAGAACAGCTTCTCGAATGTATACTGAAGGTTCAGTTCGCCGCCCCAGCCAAAGTTCTCCGCGAAGGGAAGGGCTACACAGTTGCCGTCGTTGACCTGTGAGAAGAGATAGGCATCCAGGGGCGACTCAATATGCCCGCACAGCACCTTCGGAAAGGAATTGCATGCCAGCATGGCACCCTCGCCGGTGCCGCAGCCTGTAATCACATAATCCGCCGCGCCGGAATTCAGCAGCACCGCCGCAAGGATGCCGTTCTGCACATAGGTCAGCGCATTGGGGTCCTCCGCACCGCACATGCCATAATTATACACTTCATGCCCCATGGGTTCAACCACATTTTTCAAAGTCCTGCAGATAAGTTCGTTCTTGGCCGCCTGGCTGTTTTCGTTTATCAATGCTATTTTCATTTCAGGATTTGCCTCCGGTTTATTATTTTTCCCGGAAATACGGGTAAACGCCGCAATGCTTTCGCATCCCGGCGGCGCCTCCCGCATCCCGAGGACTGACAGTGAACCATCCGCTCACGCGGCGCCGGCCGTCAGATTCGTTTGTTTTATTTTTATATAATTGCCCTTACACAACCTGCCCCTTCCGTAAGGAGTGCCGCCCGGAAATCCACCCATGACCAGGGCGTCTCCCCGCCCTGACAGCTTATTCAGGCTGCTTTCCGATGTACGCCAGAATGCCGCCGTCCACATACAGGATATGGCCGTTTACGGCATTGGAAGCATCGGAAGCCAGGAACACTGCCGGTCCCGTAAGCTCTTCCGGCTTCAGCCACCTGTTTGCAGGGGTCTTGGCACAGATAAACTGGTCGAAGGGATGCCTGCTGCCGTCCGGCTGAAGCTCACGCAGCGGAGCCGTCTGGGGTGTCTCGATATAGCCTGGTCCAAGGCCGTTGCACTGGATGTTGTAGCGCCCGTACTCGGAACAGATATTCCTGGTGAGCATCTTCAGGCCGCCCTTCGCGGAAGCGTAGGCAGATACCGTTTCACGGCCAAGCTCGGACATCATGGAGCAGATGTTGATAATCTTGCCGTGCCCTTTCTTGATCATGGAGGGAATGACAGCCTTGGATACAATGAAGGGACCGTTCAAATCAATGTCGATTACCTGGCGGAACTGTGCGGCGGTCATTTCGGTCATGGGAATTCTCTTGATGATTCCGGCATTGTTGACCAGAATGTCAATGACACCCACTTCCTTCTCAATCCGCGCAACCAATGCGTTTACCGCATCCTCATCGGTCACATCACATACATAGCCGTGGGCTTTGATTCCCTTCTCCTCATATGCAGCCAGCCCCTTGTCCACCAGCTCCTGACTGATATCATTGAAGCAGATGACGGCGCCGCACTCCGCATACGCGGACGCGATGGCAAAGCCGATTCCATAGGAAGCGCCCGTTACAAGCGCTACTTTTCCCTGCAGTGAAAAACTTGTAAATTCTGACATGTTTTGTTTCTCCTTCTTCTCATTTTCAATTTATTATCAACAGCACCATCAGCCCTGCCAGAAGCTCCCCTTACATCAAATCTTTCATGGCAACGCCGTCCATGTCGTCAAAATCCTGGTTCTCCCCCACCATGCCCCAGATAAAGGTATATGCCCTGGAGCCGCAGCCGGAATGGATGGACCAGCTGGGCGAAATTACCGCCTCCTCATTGCGCATGACGATATGGCGTGTCTCCTGCGGCTCTCCCATGTAGTGCATGACGAAGGCGTCTTCCGGCATCTCAAAATACAGATACACCTCCATACGCCTGTCATGTGTATGGCAGGGCATGGTATTCCACACGCTTCCGGGTTCCAGCCTGGTCATGCCCATCTCCAGCTGGCAGCTCTCCACCTGGCCGGGAAGGATGTATTTGCAGATCACACGGTGGTTTGCGTCTTCCAGGCAGCCAAGCTCCACTTTGTTCTCGTCCTTTACGATAACGACACCCTCCTCCGGTATTCCCTCCGGCTTAATCAGCACGGTAGGGCAGGTTCTGTGGGCAGGTGCGGAATTCAGATAAAATTTTGCAGGCGAGGAGGCATCGTCGCTGGCAAAGACAATCTCCTTTGCGCCCATGCCGATGTACATGGCCTCCTTGAAGCCTACCCTGTACACCCTGCCGTCCACGGTCACGGAACCCGGGCCTCCGATATTGATGGCGCCCAGTTCCCTTCTCTGGCAGAAGTACGCCGCCCTCAGTTCCTCGCCCGCCGTCAGGGCAATGGGTTCCACCGGCACTGCCGCACCCGTAATGATTCTGTCAATGTGGCTGTATACCAGCTTAATCTCACCCGGTACGAAGAGATTCTGAATCAGAAACTCCTCTCTCAGGCGCTCCGTGGTATAATGCTTCACATCCCTGGGGGATACTGCTGTTCTAAGTTCCACGCTGATACCTCTCTTTCTGTCCGTATATTTTCCCTTAAATTGCCTGTGATAACAGTATACAAGAAAAAAATCTCAAAGTCTATTCAAATATTTCTCAAAAACTTGCAAATATTGAACATTTCATATATGATGGAAAACACCGGCCATTTATATGCCGCCTGCGTGAAAGGAGCGTCGAAACATGGTAGAGGTCAATTCCTGCAAAACCGCAATCGAAAACTGTGAGCGCACCAAAACATTTTCCATTGCCCACCTTTACAAAGAAGAAAAAGCCATGGAAATGCACATCCATGACTGTTATGAGCTGTATTATTCCATCTCCGGGGGAAAGCAGTTCCTCATAGACAACCGCTTTTACCCCATTTCACCCGGAGATCTGTTTATCATCAACCAGTACGAGAGCCACAAACTCACCCAGATAGACAACAGCGTCCACGAACGGATCGTATTATCCATCTATCCGGATTTCGTCAAGCGCCTCTCCACCCCGTATACCGATCTGGATTACTGCTTTTCCAACCGGGACAGCCGTTTCCAGCACAAGGTGTCCCTGGACAAGACCGCCCAGAGCCGCTTTCTCTATTACATCAGCAAAATTACCTCCGCCAGGGGCTATGCCCACGACATTGTGGAACAGGCGGCTTTCATGGAACTGATGGTAATGATCAATGCCCTCTCCGACGCAAATGCCGGAGAAAACTGTGTAAGCACTTACAAATACAGCCGGCAGGTGGACGACATTCTGGCTTATATCAATCAAAATATCGGTCAGAGTATTACGGTAGAGCAGCTTGCGGAGAACTTCTTCTTAAGCGAGTCCTATATCTGCCGGATATTCAGGCAGGCCACCGGCACCACCATCAATAAATACATCACCGCCCGCCGCATCAGCATCGCCAAGGTCCATCTCAGCGAAGGCGACAGTGTGAGCGTTGCTTTTGAGAAAAGCGGTTTTGGAGACTACAGCAGCTTTTTCAAGGCTTTTACCAAGGCTGTGGGCGTGTCGCCTAAAAAGTATGCGAATTTAAGCGTCAGCTGACTCTTTTGCGTTACGTCCCCTTCCTATACCCCCTGTCCTCCGTCAGCGTATGCCAGGATCCGCCCGATCAGGTACCTTCCGGTACGCTCCATCAGCTTACAGGCATCCGGCACCAGCTGCGGTGGGAATCCCTCATAAAAGCTGTCCGCCTCAAAGGTGAAATCCCCTTGATATCCGATCTCCGCCAATGCCCGGGTGACGGCTTCCCAGTCCAGGTTCTTCGTAAAAGGCATGGTATGGCAGTCGTGAAGATAATCCACATCATGGACATGGAGCGCCTGGAGCCTGTCCTTTCCCATGGCCCGGATAAAGTCCTCCGGCTCCACACCCACCAGGGCACAATGCCCCAAATCCAGGCATCCCACAATCCAGGGGCTGTCCAGCGCGTCCAGCAATCCGCAGAATTCCTCCGGCTGGGAACAGACGCTGTCCACGATATACCTGCGCCTGTTATCGTACTGCCACATATTTTCCGCGCAGACCCGGATGCCGTATTCCTCGCAATAAGGGATAAGGCTGCGGTAAAATGCCAGATTCTCTTCCCACAGGCGTTGTTTTTCCTTTGCGTAAGTCAGATGCTGAACGGGATGCACAACGATATTCCGTATCCCCATCAGCGAAGCTGCGTGTATGGACCGCAGAATCCGCTCCCGGGCCACGGAATCCTCCCGGGCTTCCCCATAAGAAGAAGGAAACGGCGCATGGGCCTGGCCGAAAGCAATCCCGTATTCCTCCCCCAGCTTCTTCAAATGCAGCGCATGCTCCTTCCAGCCATCCGTACACCAGGCCCCCTTTCCGGCAGCCATCTCAAAAAATCCCCAGTCTATGGCATCAAAGCCCGCTTCCGCAAGGATGCGGACACTCTCTTCATCGCCGAAAATTTCGGCCGTTTTTTCCGTTGTGGTAATCAGACGCATCTTTTTTCCTCCTAAATTTAAATCGCTGCGCGATAGCACTAAAGAGTAAAGCCGCTTCGACACACCTGTAATGAGAGAAACTTTTATTTCGAAAGGGAACTCATAAAAGTTCCTCTCGTGCGTCTTTGCGGCTTTACTGTCCAGCAGAAATCATTTTTCAAAAGCACTTGACATTTCTTAGCTGGACTATTTAAATCGCTGCGCGATAGCACTAAAGAGTAAAGCCGCTTCGACACACCTGTAATGAGAGAAACTTTTATTTCGAAAGGGAACTCATAAAAGTTCCTCTCGTGCGTCTTTGCGGCTTTACTGTCCAGCAGAAATCACTTTTCAAAAGTTCATCCCCTGCAGCACCTGCGGAAACATTCCCCGTCGAAAGCCCGTGCCCTCATATAAGCGGAACCTGCCTCAGCGGATATGCTCCTGGGGGTTCTCGTCCTCAAATTCAAACACACATCGCTCAAAAGCATTGATGATATGGGTATCCATATATTTGTCATACCGCTTATGCTGTCTTCCGTAAGACATGTGTACATGCCCGTGAAGAAAGTACTTGGGGTGATACTTTTCCATCAATGTGCGGAACACCTTAAACCCCTGATGCGGCAGGTCCCGCCCGTCATTGAGCTGGTAGGCCGGCGAATGGGTTACCAATATGTCAAAGCCTCCCTTGCGGAACAGCTTGAACCGCAGCTTCCTGACCCGCTTTGCCATCTGCTTCTCCGTAAACTGGTGCGGTCCCGGCTTATAACGCATGGATCCCCCCAGTCCCAGGATACGCACTCCATTGTAGACATAAACCCGATCTTCAATGCAGATACAGCCCTCAGGCGGAATCTGCTCATACTTTTTATCATGATTTCCGTGTACATACAAAACAGGCGCCGAGGCGAATGTCACCAGAAAAGAAAGGTACCGCGGATCCAGGTCGCCGCAGGATATAATCAGGTCGATTCCATCCAGCATACTTTTCTCAAAAAAATCCCACAGATACTTTGACTCTTCGTCCGCAATTACCATTATCTTCATAACAAGCCTTTCTTCCCACAGCTGGCGGCATCTCCTTCTGCCGGGTTCTTCCTGTAAGCTTCCTGCCCGGAAGGCAGCCCTGCACAAACCCCCGCACAGGGCTGCTCCCTCTGATTTTCTCCTGTATAACCGCTCCCGCCTGGGCCGTCCTCAGAGTCTTCCGGTTCCTGCAATGGCAGCCTTCCGCCGGGAGACGCCGCAGCTATCCTGTAACCGTGATGAAACCGTCAGCCCTTTACACCCTGCTGCTTAATGACAGGCTCTGCCTTCTCCGTCAATTCTTCCTTGGTCGGAATGGAACCGATTACATTTTCCGCCAGCCAGTCCATGGTCATGATGTCCTCCGGAAGCATGCTGCCGTTGGGATCTGCCTGCACCATGCCGTCCTGAGAGTACAGAATGCCTGAAAACGGATTGAAACGGTCCGAGCTGATAGTAGCCTTCAGCAGCTCCACCAACCGCCTGGTTCCAATGGGCAGCTGTCTGGAGCATACCACGTCGATTACCCCCGCAGACATCCCCCACCAGTAATTGATCGCCTTTGTGGTGCCGGTGTCGTCGTCGTACTTCCATGTCCCGTCGATAATCGTCCGGAGAAGCTGCTCATAAAACTTTCCCCAATGGTACAGCGGCATGGCAAGATTTCTCGTATGCTCCCCGTCCACATGGTAAATCCCGAAAAACCGCGACGCTTCCTCCGGAATCACCATATCCCGGCCGGAGATACAGGAGGAACCGGTCTCCCTTATTTTTTTATCCAGATCCACCTCCTTCATGGTAGACCACTCCAGATAAACCTTTGCCCTGGGATTGATCATCTTTGCCCCCAGCGCAAACGCGTTGATGTTTGCGATGGAGCCGAATATGGGATAATCCGCAATATATGTCAGCCTGCTGTTCTCCGCCATGGCCCCCGCGATGGCGCCCATCAGGAACTTTGCCTCATGCATCCGCGAATAATATGTACGGATGTACCTGTGGGAAGTATTCAGCGAGCAGTTTAAAATACGCACCTCCGGGTTGGCAATCGCCGCTTTCACACTGGCCTGCACAAAGGGAGGCGTAGTGGTAAAAATCAGCTTGCAGCCGGAATCAATGGCTTTCTCTATCAGGGAACCCACATTCTCCTCGGTTCCGTTCTCATAGCACACAGTGGTCAGCTCATCCGAAAAGATCTGCTCCACATACTGCCTTCCCAGTTCATGCGCATAGGTCCATGCCGAAGTTCCCGGTGTCTTCTCATAGATAAACGCTACCTTCAGCTTGGGCGTACTCAGCGGGAGCAGCCTGCTCAGCAGCGGAAGCGGTTTCTTCTCATGGCTGGGCGTCATCTTCAGCTCAATATCCCCCTCCTCCTGCAGAAGTTCAAATTCCTCCCAGGTCTTCGCAACCAGATTCCGAAGCTCGTTGGTAGTCTTCTCGTCCACCGCGTCATATCCGTGAAGAGAAATAAACGCCAGGAAAGCATCTCCCTCCGTAATTTTCAGTTTGCCGCCGCCCTTAGCCTCGTACTCTGATGTAAAGCGGGTGTAAAGGGCGCTGAATTTCAGCAGCTCATCCTCCGTCCACA
This sequence comes from uncultured Acetatifactor sp., assembly GCA_910587555.1. Taxonomy (GTDB): domain Bacteria; phylum Bacillota; class Clostridia; order Lachnospirales; family Lachnospiraceae; genus Acetatifactor. The sequence goes on along the minus strand of CAJULV010000012.1, from coordinate 48,140 downwards.
CCTGCCCCGGTTCCTTCCCCACAGCCTCTACCAGCTTCGCAAAGCTTCCCTCCTGCGAAAACCAGATGTAATTAATGGGCGCATACTGATAAAAATCCATAAACTCATAGTAAATCTTATTTTCTTTTTCTTCCGTGCGCTTCGGCACAATCCGGGTCACATTGCCCGGAATGGAGACCGCGCCGAAATATTTCATGACACTGACTCGCTTATTGCCTTCCTCCACATAGAATTTATTCATATATTCATAGGCCTTGATGGGATCCCGGATACCTTCTTCCTTCTGGCTCTCACTGAGATTAATCCACTTAAACGCAAATTCCGTGTCTTCCCATAGAATCGGCATAAAATTCCCCGCGAAAGAACTGCTCCGCCCTACGGTCTTCGTCCCCACAATCTGCGCTATGGGCACCTGGACCAGCCCCAGCGGCACCTCATGATAGGTACCCTTCTCCGGCATAAAATCGTCAAGTACCTGCAATGTGGGTTTCTCTCCCTTAAACATCCTGGACTGATAGTCCTTCTTTCCCATTTTAAACGCTTTCAGATAATCGTCTTTTGCCATGATAAATTTCCTCCCGTTTCAGTTCGGTAATACACGCGTTTCCGCGCCGTTGTCCTGCACATCAGGAACACTTCTCCATAAATCAGAATACAGGAAACTGCTTTTCCTTCCTGCTGAATATAGTATCCTCCCAAACTATCATATGTCCAGATTTCTATCCTTATTATAAGAAAGGATGGAAAGAATTGCAAGAAAAAAGAAAAGAAAGTGATGTTGTTTTCCGAACACCCTGGAGCGTGTTTGAAAACTGCTTTCCGGCAGATGGCAGGGATGAATTTTCAAACACCTCTAAGGGTTGACAAACACAAGTACACGCTCGTATAATATCAATATATGGTTTATTCTAAAACCAAAAACAACTGACACAAGTGAGGGTAAGACAACATGAAAAGCATTCGCACCAAAATCACCTTATGCCTCATCGTGACCGTGGTGACAGCCCTGGTTGCAGCAGGCATTTCCGGCATTATTCCCAATTACCGCAGCACCATTACCACCGTGGATCACATGATGAGCGAAACCGCAGTTCTGGCGGCAGAGCGCGTGGAACAGGAACTCACCGCTTACCGCAACGTGGCTATGGATACAGGCTGCATTCCCCAGTTATCCGATCCGGAAATCTCACCGGAAGAGAAAAAATCCATCATCGACGAACGCTGCTCCATGCACAACTTCCAGAGAGGAAATATCATCGGCACGGACGGCATCAGTATTTTTGACGGTAAGGATTATTCCGACCGTGAATATGTGCAGCAGGCCATGCAGGGCAATATCTATGTATCGGAGCCTTTAATCAGCAAGATAACAGGTGAACTGTCCATTATGGTTGCGGCCCCGCTCTATGCCGACGGAACCCATGGCGGCACCATCGCAGGCGTAGTCTACTTTGTTCCCCCCGAGACCTTCCTGAACAACATTGTCTCTTCCATTCAGATCGGAGAAAACAGCAGGGCCTATATGATCAACAAATCCGGTGACACCATCGCCGATATTACCCTGGATACCATCACGGTTCAGAACATTGAAGCCGAGTCCGGAAGCGACTCCTCCCTGAAAGACCTTGCCAGTCTTCACGCCGCCATGCGTCGGGGTGAAAATGGCTTCGGAAGCTATGACAGTTCCGCCGGCAAAATGTTTATGGCTTATGCGCCGGTGAACGGGACGGACGGATGGAGCATCGCGGTCACCGCTCCCCAGCTGAATTACCTGTCCACTACATACAAAGGCATGGCCATCAACATCCTGGTAATGATCGGAAGCGTCCTCATATCCATCGTGGTCGCCCTGCTTCTGGCAGGCAGTATCAGCAAGCCCATGAAAGCCTGCGCCAAACGGATGCAGTTACTGGTGGAAGGCGATCTGGAGACACCCATGCCGAAAATCAACAGCAAAGACGAGACAGGCATGCTTGCCCGCTCCACCACTTCCCTGGTAGAAGGCCTGGGCACCGTTATCAACGACATCAGCTACCTGCTGACCCAGCTTGCCAACCAGAATCTGGATGTCCACACCAGCCGGGAAGAAGTGTATGTGGGCAGTTTCCGGAATATCCTGTTCTCCATGCGCCATATGAAGGTAGAGTTAAGCCATATCATACGCCAGGTGAACGCTTCCTCCAACCAGGTTGCTTCTGCCAGCAGCCAGCTGTCTTCCAGTGCCCAGACACTCAGCCAGGGAACTGTGGAGCAGGCCAGCGCAGTGGAAGAACTGGCCTCCCAGGTCACTGAGATTTCTTCCCAGGCAAAGCATACCGCCGCCGGCGCAGTGGAAGTCCGTTCCCAGACCCACCGAGCAGGCGAAGAAGTATCCCAATGCAATCAGCAGATGCAGAAGCTGATGGATGCCATGAATAATATCCAGACCTGTTCCAATGAGATCGAAAAGATACTGAAAACCATAGAAGATATCGCCTTCCAGACCAATATCCTGGCACTGAACGCCGCTGTGGAAGCTGCCAGGGCCGGAACGGCCGGCAAAGGTTTTGCCGTGGTGGCCGAAGAAGTCCGCAACCTGGCCGGTAAATCCGCCCAGGCTTCCAAAAACACCTCCGCCCTCATCGAGCGCTCTTCCCTGGCGGTACACGAGGGTTCCGGCATTGCCAAGGAGACCGCCGATATCCTGTCCGGAGTGGTAAACAGCATTCAGTCCGTTGTGAATTCCATTGACAACATCGCAACGGTATCCAATGAACAGGCCGAGGCTGTATGGCAGGTATCCGAAGGAATCAACCAGATATCCATAGTGGTCCAGAACAACAGCGCCACCGCCCAGGAGGGTGCGTCCGCAAGCGAACAGCTTTCCGCCGAGGCGGCAGGCCTGAAACAGCTGGTGGAACAGTTCACACTGTCCACGGAATAAAGCATTTATTTAACTAGACCTGCCCCTACCCCTCTTTCCCAAGTGGAAGTACAGCCCAATGAACGTGCTGTCCTGGTTTACAGGATGCCTTGAAATTACAACTCCATCTTGGATAACAGGCGCCCCGGCTCTTCACCGAACCGGGACGAAAATTTTTAATCTGTTTTATTTGAAAACAATAGGAAACAGGAACGTTTTGGACGTGTTCATGCCTATGATAGGCTCATTGACCTTATGGGAATTCTTGATGCCTATAAACATCACTGCCAGAATATTGCAGAATCAGCTGAACATTTAGGTGTCACGGAGGAATTCCTGGAAGAAGCCTGAATTAAGAAATACCGGAAAAGCCTGTAAAATCAAGCATTTCCGGCATTTAAGCGGTGAGCCGGACGATAAGCCGGGTTATGTCGTGAATAATCATCTATCTAGTACGGCTGTTACCAGCCGCATCCAGCGACCTACCTGAAAGCAGGCCGGGCCGGCCTGTCGCCTTCGTTCTGGTCTTGCTTCGGATGGGGTTTACATGGCTCCGCCCGTTACCGGACGGACGGTAGTCTCTTACACTGCCTTTCCACCATTACAGGAAATCATGCCGAGGCATATATTTCCTGCTGTATATTTCTGTTGCACTGGCCTTGGAGTCACCTCCACCGGACGTTATCCGGCATCCTGCCCTGTGAAGCCCGGACTTTCCTCACCCGCATTCCGTCAGGGCACTGCACTGAATCGGATATGCGGCCGCGATTATTTATCTGACTCACCAATCCCATTATAAAGGTAATCTTCCCAAATTTCAAGCAAATTATATTTCCGGTATCTGCTTGCAATTTCTCCGAAACTAAGATATAGTAGAAACAGAACCAGTCCCATAGAAACCATCTGTATAAAAGAGGAACCTGAAGCTATGAATTCATTTGACATCATCGGCCCCGTTATGGTGGGCCCCTCCAGCTCCCACACTGCCGGAGCAGCCAAAATAGGAAACATCGCGCGAAAGCTGCTGGGCACTCCCGTGCAGGATGCGGATATTTATTTCCATGGCTCATTTCTTGCCACCGGCAAGGGACATGGAACAGACAAGGCATTGATCGCCGGACTTCTGGGCTTTCCGGTAGATGATTCCAGGATTGCGGACAGTTTTCGGTATGCCGAAGAAAACGGAATGCAATATCGTATGTCCGGCATTGATTTGGGAGAAGTACATCCCAACTCCGTAAAACTGCACCTGACCGGGACAGACGGACGAAAAATGGAAATCGTGGCAGCTTCTGTGGGGGGCGGCGCTATCCGCGTCACGGAGATTGACGGACTTCCCGCCAATTTCTCCGGAGATTATCCTACTCTTGTAGTCAGCAATCTGGACCAGCCCGGACATGTAACCGAAATCACATCCATGTTAAGCCACAAATCCATCAATATTGCCACCATGCAGCTATACCGCTCTTCCAAGGGCGGAAATGCCGTTATCGTGCTGGAATGCGATCAAGAGGTGCCTGAAACCGCTATCCGCTGGCTGTCGCATCTGGAAGGTATCTTAAAAGTAACGTATCTGGGACTAAAAGAGGAAGCATAATATCAACATGGAGGAGACATATGTATCAGTCATTTCAGGAGATCATTGATATAGAGAAAAATACCGGAAAAAGTTTTTGGGAAATCGTAAGAGACGACGACTGTAAGGAAATGGAAATCACCCCTGAAGCTGCTTTCCGGAAAATGGAGGAGATGTATCATGCCATGAAGAGCGCGGACGCTTCCTACGACCCCATCCTTTCTTCTGCCAGCGGGCTGGTGGGCAGGGACGGTGAAAAAGTGGCCGCCGCCCGTCGGAATGATGCGCTCCTCTGCGGTTCCTTTTTGGGGCTTGTCATGGAAAAAGCCATCAAGATGGGGGAATCCAATGCCTGCATGAAGCGCATCGTGGCGGCTCCCACAGCGGGTTCCTGCGGCGTGCTTCCCGCAGTCTTTCTCTCGCTGGAAGAGGAAAAAAACTATCCTGCAGAGGAAATGGTCAAGGCGCTCTATGTCAGCGCCGGCATCGGCGGCATTATCGCCCAGCGTGCATCCGTATCCGGCGCTGCCGGCGGCTGCCAGGCGGAAATCGGAGCCGCATCTGCCATGGCCGCAGGGGGTGTGGCATTCCTGTTGGGGGGTGACGCGAAGGCAATCTCCCATGCCGCCGCCATGGCCATGAAAAACCTGTTGGGACTCGCCTGTGACCCGGTTGCCGGCCTGGTGGAAGTCCCATGTGTCAAGCGAAACGTCATCGGGGCGGTGAATGCGCTGACCTCCGCCGACCTGGCAGGTGCCGGTCTCCGCAGCAGGATTCCCCCCGACGAAGTATTTGATGCCATGCGCAATGTAGGCCGGATGCTTCCGGAGGACCTGAAGGAAACCGGCAAGGGCGGCCTGGCCGCAACCCCCACAGGCATTGCATTCCGTGATAATTTAAAAACCTTCTGAAAAGTCTATTCCGGAATAAAATTCTGATACAGCATTACCTGGTCAGAAATGCATTTCCAGCTGCTTGTGGAGTTACCCGTCACACAGAGATATTCCCTGCCGTCATTGCCCACTGCCAGGCTGGCGGCACAGCTGCCGGACTGGTCCACAAAGCCCGTCTTACCGCACAGTATCTCGCCATGGGTATCCTTGTCTTCAATTCTCCGCAGAAACCAGTTGGAAATCACCAGCCCTTCCGGATGCTGCTTCGTAAATGTGGTCGTGTAAGTACGCGCCGACAAAATTTCCCTGCAGAACGCGTCATCTGCCGCCGCCTTCATGATTACAGCCATGTCGTACGCCGTTGTATAATGCGCCTCATCATACAATCCCACGCAATTGGTAAAATGTGTGGTCTCCGCCAGCCCCAGTTCCGCCACTTTCTCATTCATCAGTCCTACAAATGCCTCATGAGAACCGGCCACATACTTTGCCAAAGCCAGGGAAGAGTCGGCTCCTGAGGGCAGAATCGTCCCATACAGCAGGTCCCGTACGGGCACTTCCTCGTCCAGCGCATATCCCGTAACACTGCACTCATTCACAAAACAATAGTCCGTTATATCTATGGTAATGGGCACCGTCACGTCCAGGTCCGCCTCTGTGAGATGTTCCGCCGCCACCAGCAATGTCAGAATCTTGGTCATGGAGGCAGGGTTCATCCTTTCACGCGCCCCCTTCTGTGCCAGGATCATGCCGTCCTGTGCATCTATCAGGATACCGTACTGACTGATAATCGTCTCGTCAAACTCTGCCGTACTCTCACTGTCGTGAGGCTCAAAATACGGCGTTTTTCCGGCCAGCATACCCTCTCCCTCATCTCCGGCCGCTGCCTCCCCCGGCCCGCCTGCCGGCATTATATCCGCATCTTCCGGAAAATCAACCGTCTCCCAGGCCCTCTGGCTGCCTTTTCGACGCGCCGTCACTTCCGGGACGCTGCTTTCTCCGCTGCCCGACACCATATCCTGAATTGTCACTATTCCTGTACCGCCGCCCTGTTCCCCGGCGCCGTCATCCTTTCCGGAGAAAACCGCATTTCCGATTCCCACTCCAATCACGATCAATACTGCCGCAGAGGCAGCCACGACTCCCCACTTATGCATCAGTTCGGCTCTGCGCTTTTCCTTTTTCATCTCTTCTATCCGCTGCCTCCGGCGGATCTGACGTTCTTCATCCGTTTCCATCTATATTCTGCTTCCCTTCCATTGCCTGTTTGTTCCCCGGGGCATCTGTGAAACCTTCAAGCCGGCCCTCAAACTGCCCGTAAAAATCTTCTTCCGCTGCATATGGCTGCATATAAAAGATCTGCAGCATCCGTAAGTTAAGCTGTTTGGCCCTGTCACTGTCTTCTCTCCCCGCCACAGCCTCCTCCAGGCCGTTTAACAGTGAATGCCATTTACACAGGAAATCATGATTTCTGCCCTGTTCCGGCGTATCAATCCATTTGCTCACTTTAACCTTGGAGCGACCCGATGCCGCACATTCATTTACCTGCAGAAAATACCGAAAATCACCGTCCTCATAATATCGCCCCAGCGGAAACAGCCTGCAGATTCCCGGGCGGACGCCATGAATGCTGCACCGTCCCTCCGTATTCAAAAAAACACATCTCTCTTCCTGCCCGGCCATCCTTAGATTGGGCAGGATAACGCCGTCCACCACATTCAGCTCCGCACGTCCTTCCGCTAGCAGCCCGGACAGTGTCTTTCCAAGTCCCTGCTGCAGCCGGAATACATCATACGGATCCAAGATCACGGAATTTCCCATGCCTGTACAGCATTTGTAACAGCCACGACAGCCATGACAGTCCGCCTTTACCATATCATTGCTTTTATATAACCGCCCATCCGAAATATCCGCAAGGGAAACGTTACGTTTCATTTCAACCCCCATCGTGTTTTCATGGTAAAGCTGCCCTGTTTTCTTTTCTTACAGGCCCCGCTTTCACATCAGTACGAAAGTATTCTGCTAACATTCCATGGAAATTATACCAAGCAGGCTGGCAAAGTCAAGAGTTCTTCTCCAAATTATACAGCCGCATTTTCTTAATTTTTTAGAAAGTCCTCGCAGCCTGTACAGCCGCTCGATGCTATCGCCCTGGCACCTTGGCACCTCACAGAGCGGAAAAAGAAAAACCCGCAAATCCGTAAAGCTGGGCTTTCGGACCTGCAGGTTTTCATTTCTATTTTATCGGAATTTAGTTTTTCGCTGCCATCTCCGCACGCAGCTTCTCGGTCAGGGCGGGAACAATCTTGTTCAAATCGCCCACCAGGCCGAAGTCAGCCACATCAAAAATGGGAGCCGTGTCGTCTTTGTTGATGGCAATGATGATATCGGACTCTTCCATACCTGCCAGGTGCTGAATGGCGCCGGAAATACCGATGGCAAAATACACATTGGGACGGACGGTCTTACCGGTCTGTCCTACCTGCAGATCCTTGGGCTTCCAGCCTGCATCCACAACCGCGCGGGAGCAGCTCACGGTACCGCCGATTACCTCTGCCAGTTCCTCCAGCATCTTGAAGTTCTCGGCATTGCCCATTCCGCGGCCGCCGGATACCAGAATCTTCGCATCCATGATGTCAACGGTCTCGGACACTGCCTTCACCACTTCCAGGATCTCCACATAATTCTGGTTGGGTGTAAATCCAGGATTAAACTCAATCACATTGGCCTTTACCCCTGCCTGCTTCTCCTTCTTCTGCATAACGCCGGGACGGACGGTTGCCATCTGCGGACGGAAATCAGGGCAGGCAATGGTAGCGATGGTGTTGCCGCCGAAAGCGGGACGTGTCATCAGCAGCTGATTGTGCTTCTGCTCCTTGCCGGGAATCGGATTCAGCGGGAAATCGCCGATATCCAGCTGGGTGCAGTCTGCCGTCAAACCGGTATGAATCCTTGCGGAGACACGGGGACCCAGATCACGTCCGATTGCGGTAGCGCCTACCAGGAAAATCTCCGGCTTAAATTCTTTGATCACGGATGACAGTGCATGTGCGTAGGGTTCGGTCCTGTACTCTTTCAGTTCGGGATCATCAACCACGATTACTTTGTCTGCGCCGTACTCGGCAAGTTCGTCAGCCAGGCCCTTTACATCGCTTCCTACCAATACAGCAGTCACCTCGGTGCCAAGATCCGCTGCCAGATCCTTGCCCTTGCCGATCAATTCAAAAGCAATGCTGTTGACGATATTGTCCACCTGCTGCGCGAAGACATATACGCCCTTATATTCTTCTAAATTCATTGTTTTTCCTCCTAATTAAAGTCGCTGCGCGACGGCACTAAAGGATGAAGTCTCTTCGGCGCACTTTTGGGAGAATAAATTTCATTCGATTGGTCACTCATGAAATTTATTCTCTTGCGCCTTCGATACTTCATCTTCCGACGCTGCGATTTTCTATCTATAATTAAATCACATGCTTCACTTTCAGCTTGTCAACAATGTAGTCAACAGCTTCTGCGGGATCCAGGGTTACCTTCTCGCCGGCGCCCTTCCTTACCTTATCGGAAGCCTTTGCAATCTGGGTAGGGGAACCCTTCAGGCCCAGGTTGGAGTCTTCCACATCCTTCAGATCCGCTCTTCCCCATACGGTAATCTCTGCCTTGCAGGCATCAAAGATTCCGCCGGGTGTCATGTATCTGGGCTCGTTAAGCTCTGCCAGAGCTGTAATCAGGCAGGGCATTTTAGCCTTCAGCACATGATATCTGTCGTCATACTGACGCTCTACGATAACGCTGTCGCCTTCGATCTTCAGATTCTGTGCATAGGAGATAACCGGAATATTCAGATGCTCGGAAATCTGAGGTCCTACCTGTGCGGTATCGCCGTCGATTGCCTGACGTCCGGTGATGATCAGGTCATACTCCATATTGCGCAGCGCACCTGCCAGTGTCTGGGAAGTAGCCCAGGTATCTGCGCCGCCCAGCACTCTGTCAGTCACCAGGACACCCTTGTCAGCGCCCATGGCCATAGCCTCGCGCAGCACATCCTCCGCCTTGGGAAGTCCCATGGTCAGAACCGTAACTTCCGCGCCGTACTGATCCTTTAATCTGAGTGCCGCCTCCAGTCCTGCCTTGTCATCAGGATTCATAATGGTCATCATCGCAGCTCTGTCCAGTGTACCGTCGGGATTGAACTTTACGCCGCCCTTGGTATCGGGAACCTGCTTAATACAAACAACAACTTTCATTGTATTTTCACTCCTTATTTTCTATTTTCATGTGAATTCATTGCTTTCTCGGAATTTCATGCCGCCGAAGCACCCTCCGCGGGAAAACGCAGCCCCTCTGTATAACCGGCCGCCCTGCCACACCCATACTGCGGATGGCTCTCCTCATGAAGGCTTTGTCCGCCTGTATGGCATTCCCACGCCTATACTGCGGATTGCCCTCTCCATGAAAACGCCGCCCTCTGCATAACCAGCAACCTGCCACGCCTATACAGTGGAAGGTATTCCCGCAAAACGCATTTCCCCTCCGGAACATGAATCATCAGCAATACTACTTCAACAATGCAGCACTGATAACCATGCGCTGTACTTCGCTGGTACCTTCGTAGATCTCCGTGATCTTGGCATCGCGCATCATACGCTCCACGTCATACTCTCTTGTATAGCCATAGCCGCCGTGCAGCTGAACAGCCTTTGTGGTAACCTCCATAGCAACCTCTGCCGCATAAAGCTTGGCCTGTGCAGCCTCAAAGCCATACTCTTTCTGGGTAGCCTTGGCCATGGCAGCCTTGTACACCAGAAGCTGTGCAGCCTGTACCTTGGTAGCCATGTCTGCCAGCTGGAACTGGGTGTTCTGCAATGCCGCGATGGGCTTGCCGAACTGCTTTCTCTCTTTGGTGTAGGCGATGGTTCTCTCCAGGGCGCCCTCAGCAATGCCCAGCGCCTGTGCGGCGATACCGATACGTCCGCCGTCCAGGGTATGCATGGCAATCTTGAAGCCCTGTCCCAGCTTACCCAGCATATTCTCCTTGGGAACGCGGCAGTCTGTGAAGATCAACTCATAAGTAGAGGAACCACGGATACCCATCTTCTTCTCCTTGGTACCGAAAGTGAAGCCGGGAGTCCCTTTCTCTACGATAAAGGCGGTAATTTCCTTAATCTTTCTGCCTCTCTTCTCAATCATTCCCGTCACGGCAAAAATGACATACACATCCGCTTCCTTACCGTTGGTAATGAAAATCTTGGAGCCGTTGATGATATAGTCATCTCCGTCCGCTACTGCCTTGGTCTGCTGTCCCTGTGCGTCCGTACCCGCACCAGGCTCTGTCAGGCCGAATGCGCCCAGCTTTTCACCCTTCGCAAGGGGAACCAGGTACTTCTGCTTCTGCTCTTCCGTTCCGAAAGTCATAATCGGATCGCAGCACAGTGAAGTATGTGCGGAAACGATAACGCCTGTGGTGCCGCATACCTTGGAGAGTTCCTCCACACACATAACATACGTTAAGGGATCGCAGCCCTGTCCGCCGTACTCCTTGGGAACAGGAATGCCCAGGAAACCGTTCTTCGCCATCTTCTCCGCGGTTCCTCTGGGGAATTCTTCAGTTTCGTCCACCTCCTGAGCCAGAGGCTTTACTTCCTTTTCGGCAAAATCCCTGAAAAGGGTACGTGCCATTTCATGTTCTTTTCGCAATGTAAAATCCATGATTTCCATTCCTCCATCTATACATTATCTAATATCTGGGAAAATAACAGTTATAACCGCCAACCTGCAAGCCGTGCATCCACGCATGCACAGCATACGGAATCACCACCCGGTCTGTCAATGTAGCGATTCCGTATCTGTTTACTTCTTATTTCCTGCCGGCAAAGGCCTATTTCTTGCTGTAGTCATAGAAACCTACGCCGGTCTTCTTGCCCAGCTTGCCTGCACGTACCATCTTGCGGAGCAGGGGATGAGGACGGTACTTGGAGTCGCCGGTCTCATTCTGCAGCACTTCCATGATGGCAAGCACAATGTCCAGGCCAACCAGATCGCCCAGGGCCAGCGGTCCCATGGGATGGGATGCGCCAAGCTTCATGGCGGTATCGATATCCTCCACGCTGGCAATGCCTTCCGCATAAATGCCGATTGCTTCATTGATCATGGGGATCAGAATCCTGTTTACCACAAAGCCGGGAGCTTCTTTTACTTCCACAGGGGTCTTGCCAATCTCTGCCGCAATGCCCTTGATCTTCTCTACCAGATCATCAGGCGTATTTGCGCCGGCAATCACTTCCACCAGCTTCATCCGGTCTGCCGGATTGAAGAAATGCATGCCGATCATGGGCCTGTCAAGTCCGGCACCGATCTCTGTGATGGAAAGGGATGATGTATTGGTGGCAAAGATGCACTCGGGCTTCACGATTTCCTGAAGCTCCTTGAAGGTGGTCTTCTTAATCTGCATGTTCTCGGGCGCAACCTCGATTACAAGATCGCAGTCAGTGCAGATGTCCTTCAGGCCGGTAACAACCTTCGCGGATATGGCGTCAGCCTTCTCCTGCGTCATTTTCTCCTTGCTTACAAGGAAATTCAGGTTCTTCAGAATTCTGGCCTTACCGCCGTCAGCGAACTCCTGTTTGATGTCGCATAAACATACTTCATAGCCATCCGTCATGGCAAATGCCTGTGCAATTCCGGCTCCCATTGTGCCTGCACCGATAATACCTACTTTCATTGAAAACTCCTCCTTATCTTTATCAGGCAGTTTCTCTCTTCATGGAAAGAGATTTCTGCTTATCTGTTCTGGAACGGCTCTTTCACCTTCTCCTTATTCTTGTCAAGGAAGAAAGCCATACCGTACTTCTGATCCTCCGTCTCGAAGCAGTCGCCGAAAAGCTTCTCTTCGATTACAATTGCCTCGTCCATATTGACATCCAGGCCGTCGTTGATTGCCTTTTTGCAGTTGCGCACGGCGATGGGTGCGTTCTTTGCGATGCCTGCCGCCATCTTCTCCGCCGCGGGCAGCAGTTCCTCCTGGGAATAAACCGCGTTCACCAGCCCAATCCTATATGCTTCGTCGGCCTTAATATTGCGCGCGGTATAGATCAACTGCTTCGCCATGCCGGACCCTACCAGGCGTGCCAGCCTCTGAGTGCCCCCGAAGCCGGGTGTGATGCCCAGGCCTACCTCCGGCTGGCCGAATACCGCGTTATCGGAACATATCCGGATATCGCAGCTCATGGAGATCTCACAGCCGCCGCCCAATGCAAACCCGTTCACGGCAGCAATCACCGGAATGGGGAATGTTTCCAGCTTGCGGAAGACATCATTTCCCTTCTTGCCGAAAGCCTCTCCTTCCGCCTTTGTCAGCGTACTCATCTCTCCGATGTCAGCACCGGCAACAAAAGACTTCTGTCCTGCCCCGGTGAGAATCAGGCAGCGTACCGTCTCCAGATCCACTGCGTCCAGCGTTTTGTCCAGTTCATCCAGCACGGCAGAGTTCAGTGCGTTCAGCGCCTTCTCACGGTTAATGGTGATAACGGCATACGCCCCTTTCTGCTCATACAATATAAATTCCATGTTTACACCTCCTTGTGCGCTTCAGCACACATGCCAATCAATCCTGCTGTTCTGTTTTCCAGTTTCCTATGTATCTTTCATCTACGAACTTTTTATAAAATGCTGTCTTCATCAAAGAAAGAATGCCTCAATGCCAGAGCCATTCTCCCTTTTTCGGCTTCCGGAGAGCAAGACCGTCCGGAAGCACCCTTCCTGAAACTGAAACCTTAGTCCTCAATCTTCACAATCGTGGAGCAGCCCATACCGCCGCCGATGCACAGGGTCGCAAGACCGGTCTTCGCGCCCTTCGCCCGCATCTCGTGAAGCAGGGTTACCAGGATACGGCATCCGGAAGCACCTACGGGATGTCCCAGCGCGATGGCGCCGCCGTTGGGATTCAGCTGTCTGTCCACATCAATACCCAGGTCCTTGCCCACCGCAACGGACTGCGCCGCAAATGCCTCGTTAGCCTCGATAATATCGAAATCCTCAATCTTCATGCCGGTTTTCGCCAGAACCTTCTTCGTGGATGCCACGGGTCCGATACCCATAACTTCGGGACGAACGCCTGCAAGCGCGCCTGCAACGAATGTAGCCATGGGCTTCACGCCCAGTTCCTTTGCCTTCTCCTCGCTCATGACAACAACGGCAGCCGCGCCGTCATTGATACCGGAAGCATTGCCGGCGGTTACAAAGCCGTCCTTATTGATGGGGCGCAGCTTTGCAAGTCCTTCGATGGTGGAACCTGCACGGGGTCCTTCGTCTACCTTGAATTCGATTGTCTCTTTCTTTTTCTTCACCATAACGGGAACGATCTCGGCGTCAAAAGCACCGGACTTCTGTGCCGCTTCCGCCTTCTGCTGGCTCTTGAGTGCGAACTCGTCAAGTTCCTCGCGGGTCAGATTCCACTCACGACAGATATTGTCTGCAGTGGTAATCATATGATAATCATTAAAAGCGTCCCAGAGGGCATCCTTGATCATGGTATCCACCAGTGTGCCGTTGTTCATCCTGTAACCGTAACGGGCCTGAGGAATCGCGTAAGGCGCCATGGACATGTTCTCCATACCGCCGGCCACTACCACGTCGGCATCCCCCGCCATGATCATCTGTGCCGCCTGGTTCACACAGTTCAGCCCGGAACCGCAGACAACGTTCATGGTAACGGCAGGCACTTCGATGGGAAGACCAGCCTTGATGGAAGACTGACGGGCCACGTTCTGTCCCTGCGCTGCCTGGATAACACAGCCCATGTAGACCTGATCTACGTCTTCGGGCTTTACTCCCGCCCTGTTCAGGGCTTCCTTGATCACGACAGCTCCCAGATCCGCTGCAGGTGTGGTGCTCAGTGTGCCGCCCATAGTACCGATTGCGGTACGGCATGCACCGGCCAAAACTACTTTCTTTGCCATTTGTTTTCCCTCCAAAAAATGTTTTGTAATGATTGTTATTTTTTTATCACAATGACTGTTTCTAGTTTAGCATAGTCCTTGTCTATTTGCAATCACTTTCCCATTAAATTTTGATAAAAAGACACACGAAGAACAGCCGCGGGGCTTTCAGGCCAGCGCCCTGTCCAGTGTCTCAAACAGATTATCCACATCAATGGGCTTCGCGATATGACCGTTCATTCCGCAGGCCAGCGCTTCTTTTTTGTCTTCCTCAAAGGCATTGGCCGTCATGGCGATAATGGGGATGGATGCCAGTTCCGCGTTCTCCAGCCTCCGGATTGCCCTGGCTGCCTCATAGCCGTTCATTACCGGCATCTGCACGTCCATCAGGATCAGCTGGTAATACCCGGGCCTGGATTCCCTCATCATGTCCACGGCTTCCTGTCCGTTCTGCGCTATCTCCGTGGTAAATCCCGCGTCTTCCAGTATCGTGACCGCAATTTCCTGGTTCAGTATCACATCCTCCGCCAGCAGAATCCGCCCCGAGTGATGCCGCACTGTATGAGTAACCTTCTCCTCCTCATCTTTCTCTTCCGCGTTTATAGCAGACTGCAGGCAGCTCCTCAGTTCCGACAGGAACAGCGGCTTGCTGCAGAAAGCCGTAACGCCGGCCTCCTTTGCCTCCTCCTCTATGTCGGACCAGTCATAGGCTGTCAGGACAATAACCGACACATTTTCTCCCATTTCCTTCCGAATTCTCCGCGTCACTTCCACGCCGTTCATATCCGGCAGCAGCCAGTCCACAATATAGACGCTGTAGCTGTCTCCCCGCATAAGCGCCTGGTGGGTGCGCAGCACCGCTTCCTTTCCGGACAGGGTCCACTCCGCCCGCATACCGATCTGCTGGAGCATATAGGAAACGCTGTCGCAGGTATTGAAATCATCATCCACCACCAGCGCCCTGCAGTTCTTCAGCTCCGCTATGGCATGGGACTCTTTTGACGCGGCGTGCAGTTTAAAGGTAAATGCCGTGCGGAATTCCGTTCCGACGCCCGGTTCGCTTTTCACCGAGATGGTACCGTTCATCATATCCACAATATTCTTGGTGATGGCCATCCCCAGCCCGGTTCCCTGAATCCCGCTGATGGTGCTGTTCTCCTCCCGTTCGAAGGGTTCGAAAATATGCTCCACAAACGCCTCGCTCATGCCGATGCCGTTATCCTTGATCACAAACTCATAATTGGCATAGCCCTCCGGCGCTCCCGGCTTTTCCGTGACCCGCATGCTGACGATACCGCCTGCCCCCGTATATTTCACGCTGTTGCTTAACAGATTCAGCAGGACCTGGTTCAGCCGCAGCTTGTCACAGTAAATCCCCTCGTCCCAGACATCCACCGCATCCATATACAGCTCCAGCTGTTTGGCATTGATATCCGCCTGTAAAATATTGCGCAGCCCGTGCAGAATGTCCGGCAGGCTGCAGGGCTTCTCGTCCAGATGTATCTTCCCGCTCTCAATCCGGCTCATGTCCAGCACATCATTGATCAGGCTCAGCAGGTGGTTGCCGGATGTCATGATTTTCTTCAGATACTCCTCCACCTGTTCCCTGTGATCGATATGGGTAATGGCAAGGGCCGTAAATCCCACAATGGCATTCATTGGCGTCCGGATATCATGAGACATATTGGACAGGAAGACACTCTTTGCCTTACTTGCCCTGTTCGCCTGCAGAAGGGCGTCCTCCAGAAGGCGCTTCTGCTCCATCTCACTGCGAATCTCGTCATCCACACTGCGGAAGCCCAGGACAATGCCGTAGTCCTCCCCCCACTCGCCGGCCCGCACGGCCTTCACCTGAAAATACTTTATGCCGTCCTCCGTGACAGTCCGGTAATTCACATAATGCTGCAGCTTCTCCCCCAGTTCCTGCCGTATTCTTTCCCGGGAAGACTCCTGGCGCACCATCTCCTTGTCTTCCTCGTGCACAGACTTCTCTATGTACGCTCCCATGCTTTCCTCCAGGGAAATATCTCCCCGGAAAAAAGTCTCGAAGGAGCGTTCCGTCTCGTCATCGCGCAGCAGGCGTCCGTTTCCCGTGTCAAGGTCAAAGTAGCAGACAAGATTGTAGTCAATGCTCAGCGCCTTCACCAGCTCCATCTGCCGTCTCTCGTTCTGCTTTTCCTGCAGCTTCTGGGCCGTACAGTCCAAAATAAATCGCTGATAAAACAGCTCTCCGTTCTCCCGAAGCAGCTTGACATTGCCCATAAGATGCAGAATATCGCCGTTTTTATGCCTGATACGATATTCGACACTGACACTGTCTCCCTCTTTTTTCAAATCCTCCATACTCTCCTGGAGAGCCTCTCTGTCCTCTTCCAGAACAGAGGAAGCCATCATGTCAAAGCCGTCCCGCAGCAGCGCTTCCTTACTCTCATACCCCAGAATCTTCAGGGCGGCACGGTTTATGCTGATGATTTCGCTTCCGTCCAGAGAATGGCACAGTACGCCGCAGTCAATGCTGGTAAAAAGTGCCTCCAGCGTACGGTTCTTCTGTATGATTTCCTGCTCATAGGCACGCTCCTGCGTCACATCGATGGCTACGCCCACCGTTCCCATCACACTTCCGTCAATATCATACAGCGGGGACTTATAAGTGGTAAGCGTACGCATGCTGTCACCCGCTTTGATGATCTCCTCGGATACAAATGTACGCCGTTTGGACATGACCTCGCGTTCCGATTCTATACAGGCCGGGTCATCCTGCTCCACATCCCAGATATATGCATGCCCGCGGCCCTCCACCTGCTTCTTCGTCTTGCCCACCGTCCGGCAGAAGCTGTCATTCACCTTCTCATGGATACCGTTCTTATCCTTATACCAAATCAGATTCGGGACGTTATTAATGGTGGACTCAAAAAAATGGCTGTTCTGCCAGGCATCCTTTTCCGCTTTATAGCCCTGCTGCCACCTGGCAAATCGAAAGCGGGACTCCCCTTCCGTCATGGGAAGCCTCCATATGTCCTTCACCGCCGCAAGCAGACATTCCGGCCCTGACTCACATGCTTCCTCCCGCTCCTGTCCGCCGGATACACCACTGAAAAAAGCGGAGTATCCCTCTTCCGGAAATTCCCCCGCCAAAAATGCTGCTTCCGCCCCTTCCGCAAGCAATATCAATTCCGCGCTGTCACGCTTTGCCGATACGGACTTTCTCACCGATTCCTCAATATCCATATCCGCCAGATGCATCATGATGACATCTGCCTGCGATGCCAGCTTCTCCTCCACCTGGCTGCTCTCCGAAAACGTATGCGTAAAATTATCCAGCGGGACACTCCCTTTTATTATCTCGAATGTCTTGCACGAACGACCGACTAAATAAAAGTGGACCTGGCAATGATACATGTCCGTCTCCTCCTGATGTGATGAAAATTCTTCACTTAAATACTATTCTAACAAGACAATGAATTTATGTCAATATTTTGAACCACACAGTCCCCAATAGTCCTTTACCAGTACTGAAGTTCCTGAAACGTATAAAACTGAAGCCCCATCTCCTTCGCTTTCCGCAGGAGAAACTCCAGCCTGTCAGTACTGATGCACCACTCCCCGTCCCCTATGACATGAGAATAAAAAGCGGCCACTCTCCCCTTTCCGCCTTTGAGTTCATTCAGGACTTCCATAATCTTCTGTTCATACGCTTCCTGGGAATCAAAATTGGCATTATCCAGGCTCATGGAATCCACAAACCCTTTCCGCAGCTCGTGCTTTCCGTGAAGTTCCAGGTGATATGCGCCCCTGACCACATTGTAATGCTCCAGCAGCATTTCATCCAGCTGTTCGGTCTGGGCCCCGTAAGGGTACGCAAAGGTAGTCAGTTCAATTCCTTCCTTCCGAAAGACCTCTATCGGCGCAATGGCCTGCTGGTATACCGCTTCCTCCGTGGCCTCTTTCAGGTTGACATGCTCCACGGTGTGAAACCCGATTTCATGCCCTTCCTTTTCCGCATCATAACAGAATTCCGTAGGTTCGCTTAAATTGACAAAAAAAGTCACCTTGGCGCCGTATTCGGAAAACAGTTCGAAATTCGCCCGCCAGCTGTCCTCGCTGTAGTCATCAAAAGCCAGCAGAATGCCCGACTGGTTCATCTGGTGTATCCTGTATAATTTTATCCCCCCCAACACAACCGCTGCCACAATCACAAAGGCAGCAGCGCCTGCCAGTAATTTCCTTTTCATGTTACCGTCCTTCATCTTGTTTTCGCCTGCCTATCTCCTTCTTTTTGAAAAACTGCCTGCAGCTTCAGCCCGCCTTCGGGTATCTCCACAGTCAGCACCTGCTGCCCCGATACGCCTTCTGGCACATCACCGGACCAGCCCGCAAAACGGTATCCCTCATTCGCCACGGCCGTAACCGTCACGGGATAATCTGTAAAATAGCTTCCTGTCCATTCCCCCTCGGACAAATCCGGCGTAATCGTGTTCAGGGTCAGATACCCCGCTTCCGCATCGCTGACAGACAGCCTGACATCCTGGCGGGTTCCCGTCAGCCCGAACTCCTCTGCCAGATAGCCTGTAATCGCCTCGGTCCGTGCCGGGAAGAAATTTTCCACCCAATCCGCCGGCATGCCCCACCATTCCATGGTAACGCCCCAGTCCTCCATGGCGCCTGCCGCCCTTTCCACCGTAAAATCCGTATTTACCATGTCCATGAAGCTCAGGACAAACTGTCTGCAAAACAGCGGGTTCTGTTTCAAAGCCACGTACATGGGACGGGTATTGAACGCGCCGCCCGCATAATGGGTATCCATGGTAAACGTATTGATCTCCTCCATGCGTACGCCGTAATCCAGATTCTCCAGATCCATATCATACAGTCCCCAGCGCCACCGCCCGTCTTCATATTCCCCATAGCCCGCCTTCCTGGCCCTCCAGCAGTAGATGTTTTTATTTTCATTATAATCCAGATTCGCAAAATAGAGATTGACACAGGAAAAATCAATATAACTCTGGATATCCATAATCCGGTCAAGCCCTTCGTAAGACACCGGATCCGACATGTCATGTGTATTCAGGAAATCATACATTGCCTGATACATTGCCTGTTCTTCCGCCCTGCCGGACTCCACTGCCCCGGCCTTCGCAATGACTAGATTATCCTCGTCAACTCCGTACTTTTCCTGGAAATACTTTTCACTGTATTTTTCCTGGGCTATCGTGATATACCACAGGGCGCCGTTCAGGTATACGATTACCTCCCTGCTCTGGGCGGAAGCGATATCCCTGTCCTGCACCAGATACTGGATGTAGCCGTTCATAAAGCCGGAACGCAGCATAAAAGAATGGGTGCGTCCGGCTTCAAAACCGAAAATCGGCGTGTCAAACCACCCGCTCCCACCGTACTTTTTACGGGCATATACGGAAAAACGCTTGTTGGCACCCTCCCGCATGGAAGCCCCCTGTATCCGGATTCCCACCGGCTGCTGCAGAAGGCTCTTGCCCTGAAACAGTTCCATTACCGCCGGCCGCTCCCATTCTTCCCCATGCTGAAAAAAATTGGGCGTGGGCGCGTCTCCCGCCCGGTCTCCCAGATACCACTCGTCATATGCCCGGCCCGTGACATAGATCCCGTTATCCCCGAACAGGTCTTCCGGGTCAGCCACCAGGGAGACAATCAGGTGATCCCTGTTTTTTTCCTGCCCCACAAAGTAGGTTGCCGTCACTATGTCGCTGGTGACGCCGCCCTCATATACGGCGGCGGCGCGGATTACGGTTGCCAGATTGGAGTGGGTTTCGCCTTCGCCGTTCATCCAGTCCTGCTGCATATTTTCGATATAAGTGACATCGGATTCCCTTCCGCTTCCATATGATATGGCAACGGGTTCCGTATAGAGCCGTGAATCCTCCCTTGGCGCGCTGCCGTCCAGCGTATAGTATACCAAAGCGCCTTCCGGCACCGTTATTTCCAGTTCAAAAGGCTCGGCATAAAAGCCGCTTTCCGCAGATAATTCAGGTGCGGCAAAAACAAAATCCCCTGCCCCCTGCCGGGGCTGCCGGTTTATACCCCCGCCGATTGCCAGGACCAGCGCAGCCGCCGCTGCCATCATAAACAAAAGTTTGAACAGTTCCGTCTTATTCAATAGACTGCATCTCCCCTGTGGGCTACCATGGAAACAGAAACAACTTCCTCTATCTCGTTTAATTCCATCAGAAGGCTGTCACAATCCCGCTCCTTCTGCCGTATTTCCACAACAAAATCAGCGCTTTCTTTTGTCAGGTTCCTGGATTTTACCTTATAGCTTTTATCATATTTACCAACCGTGCGGAAAACGGACTCCGCGCATTCGCCGCTGCTGGCATTCACCACCAGAAGCATGGAACCGCGCACCTCCGGAAGCCGGTAAAACACCACCACGAGGATGGTTGCGCCCACCGTCAGCATCACCGCCAGGCTCAGCATCCCCGCACCGCATATGATTCCCAGGCTGATACTCCAGAACATAAAAATCAGATCCAGCGGCTCCTTTACGGCGGTTCTGAATCTGACGATGGAAAGCGCACCCACCATGCCCAGCGATACGACTACGCTGCTCTGAATGGTGATGATGATTGCGGTCGTAATCACGCACATCAAGATCAGGGACACATTAAAATTCTTCGAATAAAAAGAGTCTGCCGTCATGAACCGGTATACAAAAAACAGGTAGATTCCCAGTATTCCCGCAGCCACCAGCAGAAGCGCCACGGTCTGCATGGTCATGTCAGTGTTCTGAAATCCCTGCAGAAAAGATTTTTTGATTACATCCTGTATGCTCATTCCTTTTTCCTCACCTTTTATAAGCCGCTTACGCAGTGCCGTAGTCTCTGCACAGGGCGTATTTCGAAAAGCTTGTCCTGCGCAGCGAGCGTCCTGCCGCCGCCAGCTCCAGGATTGCCGCCGGAATGAATTCATCATATTTGACTTCCAGAACATGCATATTTTCCGGCAAAATGTTTCTGTACGTGGTATTGGGACCCAGAAACCTGTCCGTCCGGGAAGAAGCACGGATGGCCCTGTCAAATGTAATCCTCACATTTCCGGCTGCATAAACATACGGTGTACGCCTGTACTCCACGATAATCTTCGGTGTCAGTAAATACAGGTTTTTTTCCAGCAGGAAACGGGCTGCCAGCTTCTGCATTCCCCGCCCTCCTTCAGCCCTTTCGCCGCTGCACAAAGAAGGTGCCGGGCGGGAAGCCGTCAGAATTTCATATTGCTGTCCGGTAATGTTGCAGGACTCCTTCGCTTTCCTGCCGCGGAGCGAATACTTGCACTCCAGCTTGATTACACTCGTGTCTTCATTATATATCCGAATCCTGTATTTTTTTCGATTGTCAACCCCCGCCTGATTTTCGTGGTAGCATCGGTCATCATATGTGTCGAAATACAGGCTTTTAACCGAATAGGTTCCCCCGGGACCCACGTTTGCGTCCAGTCTGCAGATATGGCGGATTTTATTTTCGATAAGGTATAAATCCTGTTCCCTACAGAGAAATTTCAGTTCGTTGCGATAGTTCCTGGTATCCACCCTTCTGTTCCCTTCTTATGCCTCCGGGCCGCTTCGTTTCCGGAATCCCGGCATGTCACAAACCGCTTTTAAATATAACATTTTACCGAATTCTTGTCAATAGAAGGGCAATCGAAATGCAAAATTATGGCAGCTGTGCGCGAAATTACTGTTCCTGCGAATTCTGCCCATGAACGGAAAGGCCGCATCCTTTCCGTTCCGCCGCCGCATTCCGCAAAGCCGCGCCCTTTCCGAATGCTCCTCAAAATATTCCTCCGGCGGGCAGCTGGTATAAAAAGAATGACACCAGAAGCAGGCATCAGCCGCGCAGATTTTACCGCCGGCCAGCCCTGCCACCGAAGCAATGTGGCATACGCCCCTAATCACGCGCCTCCTCTTCCCTCCGCCTGCGTGCCGCTCTGAAATAACGGAACAAAATAACCGATGCTATCCCCACCAATACGGTACAAAACAAATTATTTCCTCTTGCTCTTTTCATCATTGATTTTCCTTTCCATACTTTTTATTGATTGGTTTCCTGCCGCTTCCCTGCATGGCGCCTCGCCGCCGGCCTTCCGGGAAACAGCCCCTAGCGGCTTACGATACGATAATATGTCCTGGCCGTCAGGATATAGATAATGACGTACATGACACCGAATGCCAGGAAACAGCCTGCCGTACACAGGGCAAACAGCTTAACATCGTACAGATTCAGCAGCGCCAGCAGCCGGGAGATGAGCGGAAAAGCCGCCGCCACATGAATCCCTGCCACAATCAGGGGCAGGAAAAATACCGTCAGCACCTGGGAATGGATTGCCTCCCTTACCTCGCTGCGGCTCATGCCCACCTTCTGCATGATTTCAAAACGATTCTTGTCGTCATATCCTTCCGATATCTGCTTGTAATAAATTATCAGCACTGTTGCCATGACAAACAGGATTGCCAGGAAGATCCCTATAAAGAAAAGCCCGCCGTCTATTTCCAGAAAAGCCGCCCTCCCGTCTGCCCTTGCTTCCGTCTTCAGGCCGCTTACCCCGGCCAGCTGCTCCTGCAGCACACCGTAGAATGCCAGCTGTTCCTCCTCGCCCGCCTTCACGTCAAATCCGTACACCCATCCGATGGGACTGGCCAAATCCATGAGAATCGCTTCCTGTTCCCGATGAATCCACTCCAGCTCCTCTCTGTCCGGAACCACGATATACTGTGTGGCAGACAGCAGCGCCTCATACTCGCCGTTCCCCACAAAATGATCCAGCCTCTCCGCCACGCGGTATTCCCTGCCGAATATCTTCAGCACGGGAGCATGAAAGGGCTGGCGGTTGGCATAGAGCAGAATCTCCCCCTCGCCCAGCTGCCTGTTCTCCCCCGTTACCGCATTGTAGTCATCCAGTGTCACAAATAAAAGGGAATGTGTGTCGTCTTCCACCGAGCGCGCCCGATGCCGCAGTACCTGATAACTGTCCTCCGCATCACGGACGGCCTGAAATGCGAGATACGTATAGTCCCATTCCCCTGTCGTCAAAAGCCCGCTTTGCTCCCGCAGCCGCCGTATGGTTTCCGCCGCCTCCTGTTCCTCCTCTTTCTCCCCGTCGAAGTAAAATACATAGTCCCAGGGATAACGATTCCTTATAATGCCCTCCATCCCCGCCATCAGGGAAGCCGTCGTGGAAACCATCACCAGTACCATGGTGGACAGGATACAGATATTTGCCAGCCCCACCGCGTTCTGCTTCATCCTGTAAATCATACCGGACACGCTCACAAAATGCTTCGTGCGGTAATAATATTTTTTATTTTTCCGAAGCATCTTCAGAAGGGCAATGCTTCCCGCAGTAAACAGCAGATAGGTCCCCGCGATGACCAGGAGTACCGCCACAAAAAACAGCAGTACGGAAGCGATGGGGTTCTGGGTGGTAACGGCGATATAATAGCCGCCCCCCAGCGCAGCCAGTCCCCAGATTGTCAGCAGCCAGTTGGCCTTTGGCTCCCGCTCCCCCTCACTTCCGGCCCGCAGCAGCCCAATGGGGTCCGCCGCACGAATTTGCCGGATGCAGTTGGCGTAAATCAGCAGAAATATAGCCAGGAAAAAGGTGACTGTGGATGCTACCGCCTCAGGAGAGATGAAAAATCCCAGCGGCACCTCCGCCCCCACTATCCGGATCACGCCCAGGAACATTACCTTGTCCAGAGCCACCCCAAGCAGCAGTCCCAGCCCCAAGGCAATCAATGTCACATAAACGGTCTCCCAGCCCACCACCCTGGCAAGATGCCTTCTCTCCATACCCAGGATGTTGAAGACCCCGAATTCCTTTTTCCGCTGCTTCACCAGGAAGCTGTTGGTGTAAAACAGGAAAATAAAAGCAAAAACAGATACAACCCCGCTTCCAAGCCCCATGGTAGTGTGCAGGAAATTCCCTCCAAGCATATTCTCCAGCCCCGGATTCAGCGACAGGGACTTTACGATATAGAACATCGCCACCGTCAAAATGCAGGTCAGCATATAGGGAATATACGTTTTCCCGTTCTTTTTTATATTTTCTGCCGCCAATTTTAGAAAAAACCTTTTTTTCATACCTGACCTCCCCCCGTAGCCAACAGGGTCAGCGTATCGGAAATCTTCTGATACAGCTGCTCATTGGTGTTGTTTCCCCTGTAAATCTGATGGAAAACTTCCCCGTCCTTGATAAACATCACTCTGCCCGCACGGCTCGCCGCCTTTGTGGAATGTGTCACCATCAGAATGGTCTGTCCGTCCATGTTAATCTCGTTAAAAATGTCCAACAGCCCATCCGCCGCTTTGGAATCCAGCGCGCCCGTGGGTTCATCCGCCAGCACCAGCTGCGGGCGGCTTATCAGCGCCCTGGCCACCGCCGCCCTCTGCTTCTGCCCGCCTGAGACCTCATAGGGAAATTTGTCCAGGATGCCGCCGATGCCAAGCCTCCTGGCAATGGGTTCCAGCCGTTCCGCCATCTCCCTGTACTCCTTCCCGCCCAACACCAGCGGCAGGAAGATATTATCCCGCAGGGTAAATGTGTCCAGCAGGTTGAAATCCTGGAAAACAAATCCCAGGTTATTCCGCCTGAATGCCGCCAGTTCTTTCTCCCGCACGCCGGACAGGCTTTTTCCTCCCAGAATCACCTGCCCGCCTGTGGGCCGGTCCAGAGCTGCCAGTATATTCAGCAATGTGGTCTTACCTGAGCCCGATTCCCCCATGATTGCCACATATTCCCCCTGTTCCACCGTAAAAGATACCTTGGACAGTGCCTGTATCTGATTGCCGCCGAAGCGTGTGGTGTATACCTTTTTAAGACTTTGTGCCTCCAATAATGCCATATCATCCCTCCTGTTTCAAATCACTGCGCAGCGGACCCCAAAGCGCCTTCGGCACACCCTCATGTATATGCCGTTTTTGCCGCTGCGTTCATCGTTTACAGGTACATTATATAAAACAGCGGAATTTCCCGACATCGATTCAGGTGACAATTCCGCTGTTTTATGTGACATTTTTGTAAGTTCCGTATCCTGGAGCGCCGATGTGCCGATCCGGCTGCGATCAGCCAACGGACGCAGGATGCATTTTCAGTCTTCCACCTCCAGCCGCTCCGTATGCAGGTCCAGCGAAACGGCGGTCCCCACGCCAGGCTCGGATTCCACACTGATCTTGTGGGAAAGCCTGTCCGCAGTCATCCGGCAGAGATACAGCCCAAGGCCGGTGGACTTCCTGTCCTCCCTGCCGTTATATCCCGTAAACCCTTTCTCAAATATCCTGGGTACATCCTCCGGCGCAATCCCGATTCCGGTATCGGCTATACATAATATTTTATTTGGTTTAACGCTTATCGAAACCGAACCCTCCCATGTATACTTCACGGCGTTGGACAACAGCTGCTCAATGATAAAAAGAAGCCATTTCTCGTCCGTCAGCACGGTAACGTCTGTGGGATCGTAATACAGGCGCACCCTTTTCCCGATAAACAGGGGGGCATATTTACGGATTGCCTTCCTGACAATCGCATCCAGCCCATATTCCTGAAAGACAAAATCCGTGGAATCGCTCCCCAGCCGCAGCCAGTTCAGCGCCATCCCCACATACTGTTCAATGCGGAACAGCTCCGCCAGAAGTTCCCGGTTCTCTCTGGTATCCTCCCCCTGCAGCGTCATGCGCATGACAGATATGGGCGTTTTAATCTGATGCACCCATGTGGTGTAGTAATCCATGCTTTCCCTGCGCTCATTCTGCCAGGAAGTGAGATTCCTGTCAAACACAGCCTTCAGCTTCCTGAGCATTTCCTGGTAATCCGCCTCTGTCAGATTCTCCGGCTCCGGCAGCTGGTCCAGCAAAATCTCCACATTTTGAAGAATCCTTCGACGTTCTTTATGCTTTTTCCAATATTTGAAAAAAACGGGAACCAGCAGGACGGCAGTGAGCAGGAGGCAAAGCCCTGCCGCATACAGCACCGCTTCCGCTTCGATATTATATAAAGAAAAAATCCCGGCAAAAATCCCGGTGTACAGACCGAACACGACTCCCGTCATCCGGTACTGCCAAAGGAAACTGCCCAAAATAGAATACCATCTCTCTTCCCTCATAATAGCCTCCCACGATAATTCCCGAACATTCTGCGCAGGACAGGAATCGGATGCCTGCCGAACCTGCACAGTTCACATACAGTTCCACCGGGACCACGGACCAGGACGCCTGCTGCCGCTTTTCCCGGCATCTGAAACAGCAGCCGCCCTCACAGGACGATATACCCGCTCCCCACCCTGGTGGTTATAAAATTGGCAAGCCCCGCGTTCTCCAGCTTCTTCCGGAGCCTGGCCACATTCACCGTCAGGGTATTTTCCTCCACATAGGAATCCATCTGCCACAGCTTTGTCATCAGGGTATCCCGGCTTACCACCTTTCCCTTGTTCTCAAGGAGTGTCTGGAGAATGCGGAACTCATTCTTCGTCAGCTCCACCTGTTCTCCCTGATAGGTGAGGGAAGCACTGTTCAGATTCAGAATCGCCCCTCTGTACTCCAGCAGCGGAACCTTACCCGCCATATCATACGCCCTGCGCAGCACGGCCTGTATCTTGGCCGTCAACACTTCCAAATCCACCGGCTTCGGTATAAAGTCATCCCCGCCCATGCTCATGGCCATGACAATGTTCATGTTGTCGGCCGCCGAAGATATGAACACCACCGGCACATTGGAAATCCTGCGGATTTCACTGCACCAGTGGTACCCGTTAAAAAAAGGCAGCATAATGTCCATCAGAACCAGATGCGGGTCATAAGCCGTAAACGCGGATATCACATTCTGAAAATCCCGGACACACATCACCTGGTTTCCCCAGGCTTCAATCTGCTTTTTCATGGCATTTGCCATGGCAGAGTCATCTTCTATAATCATGATACGATACATTTCCGCCCTCCTTATTTAAATCGCTTTGCGACTTTACGGACTTGCCTTTTGCCGTTTCCTTCCCCATAACATCCGGATACACCGGCTTGTCCGCTTTGGTGTAATCCATATTCCCAATCCCCCTTCTATAATATAACACCTGACAGCAGAGAAAACAATCGGAATACGCAAAACGGGTTCCGCCGTGCCGGTTATCCGGATGTACACCCTCTCCCGTGAGTACCAGAAAACATACGCTCCTGAAGGCACCATAGCCGTCGTTGCAGGCGGCCCAATTGTACCGATAAAAGAACATTATGAAATCTTAAGAACTGATAAAATCACTTGAAAACTCCAAAAAAGGTGCTATAATCTATTTGTTCCCCCACAAGGGAGGAAATACATAAAAGGAAATAAAGGAGAGATGTAAAATGAAAAAGAACGTATGGACAAAAATGGTAGGTTTGGCTCTGGCCCTCGTGTGCATAATCGGGCTGGTTGCCTGCGGCGACAAGGGCAGTTCCAATGCAGCCGGTACTTACACGCTCCAGACAATTGCGATTGGCGGTATGACCATGGATCTGGAACAGCTGGCTGAAACGGCAGGCGTACCTGCAGACGAACTCAAGGTTACTCTGGACTTAAAGTCCGACGGCAGCTTCCTGCTTGACATGTCTGCTCTTGCAGACACCATGGGCGGTGCTACCGATACCAATATGGAAGGTACCTGGAAAGAGAGCGGCAGCAATATCACACTGGAAGCCGACGGCGCCACCACCACTGTTACCCTGCAGGACGGCGTAATTACCATGGAAGAAGAAGGCATGTCCATGACCTTCAAGAAATAAGGCTGGCATAAAAACAGCGAAATTTATGATAAAGTGTGCAACCGGAATACCGTCCGGCGGCACACTTTATTTTTATTTGAATTTATTTTTTTCCAAAACAGCCTGTACCGGCATCCGTTCCGCATGGATTACATCGTCATAAGCTGCAGCTCGCCTTTCATGACATTCTGCTCATTGCCCACGGCTGCCCTGTACTGGTAGGTAATCCCCTCGGAAAGCCCGGAAAGCGCCGCCTCATAACGTCCCGTTTCCGTCACCCTTCCCACGGAAAGCCTCTGCCAGCCTTCTTCATAGGACGACAGGGCAAATCCCGGATATACCCTCCATTCAAACCACAGCTCGGCTTCCTCAAAGCTTCCCAGCGTCTCCACGCAGGCTGCCAGAACCGCGCCGCCCTTATCCCTCTGTACTTCCTGCACCGTCTGCACTCCCATGGGCAGGAACGCCGGCTGCGGATCCGTAATCTTCAGCACCAGAGGATTGCGCCAGGAAATACCGCAGTAAATGCGCTGGGCATGCATAACCGACAGGAAAAGCCCCTCGTCGCGCTGTTCCCAGTAAGCCCCGGCATCCAGGTCAGGGCGGTACTCCGTCTCCTCCCCGCTCTGTCCCAGCACCTCTACCGTCGTGCCCGCCCCGGCTTTTACCGACTTTAGGAGAAGTTCCCGGCGCTGTCCCCGCTCCCACTCCTTCATGCCGAACAACACCGCATAAAGGGCGCTGCCGTCTTTTTTCCGGAGAAGCCATGTATCCCCCTCATTCGTAATGATCCAGGGACGGACGTCGTGGACGGACTCACCGTTGATAAAGTGCCATAGCGCCAGTTCGCGCACCAGCCCCTCCTGCTCCCGGCACAGCTCCCCGTCGGCATCCGGAGCGATATTCAGAAGCAGGCTTCCCCCCTTGGCCCTGGTCTCGGCAAGCAGGCGGATCAAATGCAGCCCCGTCTTATAGCACTCATTGGTAGGCTGATACTGCCATGCCGTCCCCAATGTCATACATCCCTCCCAGGCAAAATCCGCACCCACACCGGGAAGCTGCTGCTCCGGGGTGGGAATCGCCCCGCGTGTAATCAGCACCTCAGGCTGCAGGTCCCATGCAACATTCATGCAGTGCTGTTGCAGGCTTACACCGTCCGCTCCGGCAAATGTCTCGCCGCCGTCAAAAAACAGCACATCCACGGGTCCGAACCGTGTCAGCAGCTCGGTCATCTGTGCTGTCAGGAGCTTCCTGTAGCCGTCCAGGACCTCTTCGGTATACGGAGTCCCGGGCGTCCGGGTGATGGGAAGCCCCCTGCTGCGAAGATAGCGGAAGTCCTCCGGAGAAAAGTAAAATCCCACTTTGATTCCCCGCCGGCGGAAGGCTTCCGTATACTGCCTGACCAAATCTTCCCCGTATGGCGTGTTCATAATGGAAAAATCGGTGGTTTCGGTGTCCCAGAGGCAGAAGCCGTTGTGATGCTTGGTGGTCAAAACCGCATACCGGAATCCCGCCAGCCTGGCAAGCTCCGCCAAATGGTCAAAATCCCACCGCCGGGGATGCAGGGTTTTGGGAAGCTCCTCATAAAACCGGGATATATACGCTTCCGATGCCCCCACCAGGGAATGGCTGATGACACAGCCCAGCTGTACATCCAGCGACCAGTGAATAAACAGACCCATTCCTGCATCCTGAAGCCACTCCAGCGCTTCCGGGCGGTTGCGTGAGGCCGCCTCCCTGGCAAGCGTATTGTCGGCAGCCACCGATTCATCTACATTGGGATGAGCAGGGGCAGACTGTGGACAGGTTTTCGTGTTCATGATAAGTACCTCCTTTGTATTCTGGAGTACTCCGGATATTTTGAATTCCGGAAGCTCCTCCTGTTTATATTGCCCTTATATTACACATTTCCGCTCTGAGCCGCTTTCCTGTACTCCCTGGGACTCATTCCGTAAAATTGACGGAAAGCGGCCGAAAAATGCTCCGATGAAGCGTATCCCAGTTCCTCCGCTACAGCTGTTATCGTTCTTTCCCTATCCATCAGCAGAATCGCAGCCGCTGACATTCTGGCTTCCGCTTTCTTCTCCTGAAACGTTTTTCCGTAATATCTCGCTAAAAACCGCTGTGCCTGCCTCGGACTGACTTTCAGCCTGTCGGCAAGGCTGTCAAGGGAAAGTGCCGCATACTCATACAGAAAATATTCTTCGATAATCACAAACTTGGAATCCGACAGGTTGCTTCTGGTAAAAGAACTTCGCGAAATCCGGTGATGCCCATAATTGCGCACCACATAAATCAGCAGTTGGGACAGCAGCAGCCTCACCTGATGCTGATACCCGATATAACAATGTTCCAGCTCCTCGAAAAGCTGGTTCATAAGCCCCTGAATCCCCTGTGTATCTCTCCCGAACCAGAACGGCTTTGACAGGAATGTCCCCATCACAGAATCTCCCTCCCCAAACCTGACATTACTGTCAGTTTTTAGGTATACGCAATATTCCTGCATGGGATCCGAGGCAATGGGGGTCTGGGCATGTTCGATATGCGGACCTGTGACATAGAGCGTTCCCGGTTCAATATCATAATACACCCCCGCCGCATTCAGCTTTCCGTATCCCGATGAGATATAATGGATTTCATAACAGCCGTCACCGTGGCTGTGGGAGGGAATTGTCCGCGTAAAACGCTCGAAAATGATATTCAGCGCGTGAACCGCAATATTTTCAATTGTAAAATGGATATCCATATTTGTATACAATGTCTTCACTGCCGTTTCCCCTTCCCGCCCATTCTCCCCATGCCTTCTTTTTGAAATTATACAGAATACCATTCCCTTCTGTCAACCACATGTCCGCAGTAACCAGATATCCCCTGTAGGTCCTCAGCCGTTTCCATTATACCGCTGTTGCAAATGGAAAAGATAGTAAAACACGACATATTTTCCTCATAAATGACAGCTATCCCCCTTCATTTTGTCCGTGTGTTCCGCTATAATGGAGTCAGAAACAAAAAACGGAAAACATACGGAAAGCGAGGAAACACATGGCTGTAAAAATGTTGATGAAAGGTGCCGTCCTGCCGGGCAACAGCACCGTAGAACTGCATGATTTCGAAGTACCCTCCCCGGGTCACGGACAGGTCCTCATTCAGACGAAGGCTTCCACCATCTGCGGCAGCGATATCCGGTGCATCTACAGGGAACACACGGGAAAAGGCCCGGAGGGCTATATCCCCGGCATGGTTGCAGGCCACGAACCCTGCGGCATCATCGTGGAAGAGGGAGAAGGCTTAAAACGTTTCAAAAAAGGCGACCGGGTTATCGTATACCATATCTCCGGATGCGGTGTCTGCAATGACTGCCGGCGAGGCTACTATATCTCCTGTAAAAGCAGGTTCCGCCAGGCTTACGGCTGGCAGAGAGACGGCGGCATGGCTCCCTACATACTTGCCGATGAAAAAGACCTGATCGCACTGCCGGACGAACTCACCTACAAGGACGGCGCACAGGTTGCCTGCGGCTTCGGTACCGTCTATGAAGCCATTGAAAAAATCGGCGTCTGCGGAAACGATGCCGTCCTGGTTACGGGCCTGGGTCCCGTGGGTCTGGCGGCCCTGATGCTCGCGAAGGCACTCGGCGCCAACAAGCTCATCGGTGTGGAAATGAACGACTACCGGATTGAACTGGCGAAAAAACTGGGACTGGCTGACCATATATTCAAGCCCGGTTCCGATGCCCTGGAACAAATACTTGCCGTAACCGGCGGGAAAGGCGTGGAGCGTGCCATCGACGCCTCGGCAAACGACGCCGGCAGGCATCTGGCAATCCAGGCCACAAGAGAATGGGGCAAAATCGCCTTCGTGGGAGAAGGCGGAAGCTGCACCTTCCAGCCCAGCCCGGATATCATCCACGGCCAGAAAACCATCTACGGCTCCTGGGTGACTTCGCTGTGGAGAATGGAGGAACTTGTGGAGCGGCTGGTGCGCTGGGGCATCCATCCGGAAGACCTGATCACCCACGAATTTCCGGTGGAGAAGGCGGACGAGGCATACCGCCTCATGGCGGAGGGCAGCTGCGGCAAGGTTGCCGTAACGTTTCCGGAGTGATTTACATCCATCCGGCGGTCCTGCAATCCGTTTGACCGTCACGGCGCCTTACTTATTCCATGTCCGTCTGGCGACAAGACTGCAGAACTGCGGACACTTGAACCGCCTACAGCCTGAAATCATGTTTTAACGGTAAAAACAGCAGAACTGCGGACACTTGAACCGCCTACAGCCTGAAATCACGTTTTTAACGGTAAAAACAGCAAAACTGCGATGATTCGAACCGTTGACAGCTTGAAAATGCAGATTCAGAAAGAAGCATACTATGTATACAAAAATCAACCAAAACTTAATTCCCACCAGAAAACTCCGTACCGGCGAGGAAATTCCCTGCATGGGAATCGGCACCTTCGGATCCGATAAATACGATGCCGCCGCCGTCTCCGAAGCGGTCTACGGCGCCGTTAAAGCCGGCTACCGGCTGATTGACTGTGCCGCGGTCTATCAAAACGAAAAGGAAATCGGCCGGGTGCTGGAACGGCTTTTCACCGAAAAGGAAGTAACCCGGGAAGAACTGTTTATCACCTCCAAGGTCTGGAACGACATGCACGGAGAAGGAAAGGTGCTGGAATCCTGCAAAAAAAGCCTGGCAGACCTGCGGCTTTCCTGCCTGGACATGTATTTTGTCCACTGGCCCTTCCCCAATTATCATGCGCCGGGCTGCAGCGGTGATTCCAGAAATCCGGATTCCAGGCCTTTCTCCGTGGAGGAATTCATGGCAACCTGGAGACAGTGCGAAGACCTGGCGGACAAAGGGCTGGTTCGCTACCTCGGCATGAGCAACATGACCATCCCGAAGCTGGAAGCGGTTCTGCCGCTCTGCCGGATACAGCCCGCCGCCCTGGAGATGGAACTCCATCCATCCTTCCAGCAGCCGGAGTTATACGACTATGCGCAGGCACACGGAATACTGCCTATCGGCTACTGCCCCATAGGCTCTCCGTCCAGGCCCGAACGGGACAGAACCGCAGAAGATGTTGCGGATGCAGAATTGCCCTCCATACTGGCTGCTGCCAGGGCGCATCAGGTACACCCGGCTGTTGTGTGCCTGAAATGGGCCGTGCAGAGAGGACAGGTTCCCATCCCCTTCTCTGTGAAGGAACACCAGTATATCTCCAACCTGAAAAGCGTCACGGAGGATCCCCTCACCGAGGAAGAAATGGATGCTATCCGAAAGGACGACAGAAACTGCCGCCTGATTAAGGGACAGGTATTTCTCTGGGAAACCGCAGCGGGCTGGGAAGATCTATGGGACTTGAACAACAAGATTGGAGGATAGGCATATGTTACTCGGAATTCCTAAAATATTATCACCTGAATTGTTAAAAGTACTGTGCGAAATGGGCCACGGCGACAGGCTGGTCATCGCAGACGGCAATTATCCCTCCGAAACCATGGGAAAGGGCAACAAGGTTATCCGCATGGACGGTCACGGCGCCTGTGAAATGCTGGAAGCCATCCTGCAGCTCTTCCCCCTGGATTCCTACGTGGAACATCCTGTCAGCCTGATGCAGGTTATTCCCGGTGACCCGGTGGAAACGCCCATCTGGGAATCCTATAAGGAACTGGTAAGAAACGCGGATGCGCGTGGAGAAAATGCCATTGAAGAGGTGGAAAAATTCGCTTTTTACGAAAGGTCACGCAGTGCCTATGCCATCATCGCCACAGGCGAAAAGGCGCTGTACGCCAATATTATGCTCCAGAAGGGTGTCGTAACAGACTGACTGTGTCGGGAACGTTGACCCGTCAGCCCCACCGGAAGCCTTTTCCGACGAACTGCAGGCCGGTCCGGAGCAGCTCTTTCTGCTCCGCCTGTTCCGGATCATACATGGGCCTCATTTGTCTGCGCCAAACCTTTCACCTGGGGAGGCGCAGCTTTTTTGCCTTTTTATTCCCTCGCCGCATGCTCTGCGCTGCAGAAAACGGCCCATTTCCGTATCCCCCACAGCAACAGCAAAGTGCCGCCCAGGGCTGCTGCCGCCCATAATATCACCACTGCCATCCAGCCTGCGCTTTCCGCCACGGACCCGAAGACATAGGTCGATAGGGCACTTCCCGCATAGGTAGCCGCATTCAATATCCCCGAAACAGCGGAAACCTTTCCCCTGCCCGCAAAATGTCCCGGCACCCGGCTGATAAGCATCAGGTTTACGCCGAACATACAGCCTGTAATCACCATCAGCATCACCATGCACACCGCCGGATGGCTGTCATAAACGGCAAGCATTGAAATCCCCGCGGCGGCACCTGTCCCGAATAACAGGGTTGCGGTAAGCACCTCATTTTTCAGCCTGTACAAAAGCGCCGAGGACAGCAATGTGCTGAACACACTGCACACAGGCAGCACCGCGGTGGACAGAATGGACCGAGAACTGCTCATACCGAACATTTCCGTCATATATACAGGCATCCATGTGGTAATTCCGTCCTTTAGTGTACCGTGCAGTACAATGGCCAGAAGCATCGATACAAAAGGCACCCCTGCGAACAATGCCGCCCCCGCCCCTTTGGGTCCGGTTGTTTTTTTTCCTGTGCCTGCATTTTTTTCTTCTGCGCCTGCCGTCACCGCCAGGCCTTTATCCCCGAACATCCTGCCCGTATTCCGAAGCCAAACGGCGGCTGCCCCGATTCCCGCCGCCACCGCCAGATAAAATACGCTTTTCCATCCTGAAATCCGGATAAGCAGCGGTGTCAGCAGATACAGCACAACCGTAGCGCCCGAAGAAGACAGCGAGACCCATACACAGCCCTTTCTGTACCAGTCCTCATCCAGATTTTCCGCCATAATCCTCACCAGCGGCGGCCAGAGCATGGACTGGAAGAAGCCGTTGACAAACCAGGCCGGGATGAATACCTCCATCCGCGGCAGAAGCACTGCCAACAGATTACACAGGACGGATCCTGCCAGTCCTGAAAAGATCATTTTCCGGGGATTGTATTTATCTCCCAGAAAACCGCATATAACCTGTCCCATGCCGTAACTTAGGAAGCTTGCCGTAACCGGAAGCCCCGCAATATTTTTGCCGATCTGCAGAGCGGACTGGATCTCGACCATGCAGACCGCATAATTAAGCCTTGTAAGATAACTCACAAAATAGACAAGGCAGCACAGCAGACACAATGCCTTCATCTGTTTTCCGGATATATTCACTCTGCCCATAACCTGTTCACCTCCATACCAGATTAACAGAGGCTTTTCTGTATGCCTCCCATGTCTCCTCCTACATCCCGGAATCCGTTATGCAGGAAAATTTCGAATCAAATATAAAACTGTCCTGCATTATAATTCACCCTCCGGACAAAAGGACCGTTATTTGAAGCATTGATACAATACCCTGAAATAGTGTTCATAATTCTGACCGTCTGACAGGCCGGAGACTTCACCATCTCCGGCTTCAACAATCCTCCAGGTACCATCCTCAAGTTCGGCAAAATCAACTGTGTAGTATGGACTATCCAGATTTCTGTATTTCGCGATCAGTTCCTTAGGAAGTTCTGCCGTATCGTTTCCCTGACCCGAGTTTCTGCATACCGTCGCTATTTCATGATTGATGTAAAAAACACGATATTCATTTGTCTGTACTCCATAGTGCTTTAGGTCAAGAAACTCCTTAATACAAATACCGCCTGTCAGAAGTCCTCCCCGGTATTTATAAAAGACCTCCATCCAACGGTCAAACTCTTCCTGTGTGATATTCTGATCAAAATATCTTGGAAATTCAGTCCCCTTTACCGACTTCACGTGATCCTTAACCATGAATCGATCGAATGACCTTTTCAGCTTTTCCACATCTATCTGAGTATGCAGCGGATAGAGTTCCATCTTTGCCGTATCTTCCTTAACATACTCATACACATTCGGAAAAATATGCATCAGCCTGTACTGCTCCGGTCCCGTCACCAGGCGGATATTCCTTTCAAGCAGAAGATTATAAAATCGCCTGTACTGCTCCGGCTTCATCATCCAGCCCCTGTACACAGCTGACCGCTCTTCCTCTGGCACATTCCGAATGACCAGCTTATCTTCGTTAAACCATTTATCATATCCGAACAAAGCCACCTCAAATAACCCTGTAGCCAGTACCGCATCATATTCTTTTTGTAAATCTTCATCCACTTTCGTGACACTGAAAAAACTGGATGGAAATAAAATGAAATCTACCATTTTTGTTCCTCACAACGGATTCTACAATCTCAAATCCCAAATCACTAAATCCAATATCTAATCCGCCATCACCCGCCTAAACAGGCCTATCGTCTATAAAAACGGCATTCTGGTCCGAGACACCCTCACGCCCTAGAAGATATGATTTCATTTCATCTATGGAAGGAAAACGACTGAGCTGGAACGGCAATATGGGATCTGTTTTCTCAAAGAATATGACTCCCCCTTCCTCCTCAACCATAAGGCCTGCATGGTAGTTAATCACCAATCCGTCCTCAACACCCCAGAGAGAGACCAAATGTACCGAACCTTCTCCGAACACCGCGCCATTGCTCCGCCACGCATTCAAAACGGTGTTCTCAACGGTTCCATCCATCTCAATACGCCCAAATAGGATTTCATATTTATAGGATTCCTCCTCTAAATACTCCGGAAGCTCCCGGCTTTCTTTCTGCTCCATGCGTTTTTCCGATTCCTGTGCCTGAAAGAAACTGTGGTATAGCATAAAAGCCGCCTGCCGACAATTTATATCCTCAAATTTACGCTTCGTGTATTGATTGATGGCGTTCGTATAATCATAAATCTTCTGATAACTCTTAGTCGTCTGCTGCCAGCCACTCACTAAAGTTTTTCTCGAAAAATCACCGTTGGAATATATATTGACATATTCTAATACCGCCTTTGCATCCAAATCCGGTATATCGGCAGAAACCATTATTTCCAAGAACTCCGACATGTCCTCCTCGGAAATCAGGTTGTTATACTGATAACCGGCCTTGCCGCACGAAACAAAAGACAACAAAAGAAAAATACCCGTCACCGCCGTTATGGCCGCTCTGAATATATATCTTTTCATGCTGGTCCGCCTCCCTCTCTATGCCGCAATTTCGTAAATCGCTGCATAGCTATCCTCTCCAGTTTCCTTGACAGCTCATCTTTTTCATTACAGCCCTCTTCGACAAACCTCACTTCCCCATCCTCAATATATGGAAAACCCTATTGCTGCCCTTTGTCACAGCCGGGCAATACTGCCTGCCAACCACCCACAATGCACATTGTATCACGCATCTGTTTTACCGTCAATTTTTTCATACCTCCGCCCGCCCTGCTTTCCGACAGAATCCACAGTGCTCGCACCCCTTTCCTCCATACCCCTCCGCCGTACACCAGGCATACTGTCCCTGGGAAGCAGGTTCTCCATGCAGCAATGTGGGGGCATAACGGAAACCGTTCCTGAGTACAAAGGAAGCTGTCTGCACCAGTTTTGCCCCATTTTCCAACAAGAGTTCCACATCCTCCGCCCCTGACACACCGCCCCCCGCGCAGACCTCAAGCCCTGCCTCAACCGCATGCCGTAAATACGTGAGCGTCAGGGGCAGCTGCTTTCTGCCAAAATACGAGGTAGTGTCCCGGTGCAGCCCAAAACGGGCCGGCAGTACACAACGGATGGAATCCAACAGGGACACCTGCCTGATGCCATACGCCGCCAAAGCCTTACATGTTTTTTCCGGATCAAAATTAAAGTTCAGCTTGGGCATGACGATGCAATGCAGACGGCCTTGGAGTTCTGCCAGGAATTCCCCCAACCGCCTGTAAAACCCCTCATCTTCCGGCGCAATTCTGGTTCCAAGGTAAAAGAAATCCAGCTGTATAAGCCGTGCCCCCAAATCTTCAAACCTGCGGCAAATGAAAACCCAGTCTTCAGCTTCCATAGAATTGGCACTTACACTGGGTATAACAGCCATATCCCCTGCAACGGACAAGGCTCCCTGAAAAAGCGCCACCCCCTCTTCCAACGTTAGGATTTCTCTCTCATAAGAGGCGTCCGCATAGTAATCCTCCCCGATAAACACCACTTTCCGCCCGTATCCCTTCCCTGTCCGCTGATAATCTGCCGCAGTCTTCAATATGGCTCCGCCAAATGAGGCTTCCCTGCAGCTATATACCTTCCCCACAGTCTCCGTCAACGGACTGGACGAAGCAATTAACGGATTCGCCATTTCAATGCCCCCGAAAGTAACCTTTTCTCCCATAATTTATCCCACCGATTCTCTGTCGGTGCCTCCTTCCTGACCCTATCCACGTTCCTGTAAGCTTCTACTTTTTAATTTTCTCATGATACAGGTAGGAAATTACCGGAATCTTCCTATCCCTTTTCAACCTATCCAATTCCTCCTCCACCCCCTTCCAATACTCTGCCCCTCCGCCTTTCTCATACACCTGTCTGTACAAGGGCAGCAAATCCAGGTACTGCTCCCGGACCAGCGCCATTACTTTTGCCTTATAGCTTCCCCGCAGATTCAGATTCTCCACGCATACACTGTCAACACTGCCTTCCGTCCAGTCTATCAGTTGGTTCAAATCTGTGAGTCCCGGAAAATACGGTGCCGCAAAGAGATACGTGCGTATTCCATTCTCATGCAGAACCCTGAGTGTGTCCAGCCTTTCACGCATCCCTGATGCCCTTGGTTCCCATATTTCCACATCCCTTTCGGAACAAAATGCCAGAGACACTCCCACAGAAATATCAGGAATCCGCTTGAGCAGCTCCATGTCTCGCAGTATAAGCTTTGATTTTGTCAGTATCTCCACATGTCCCTGATATTCCTGCAGCGCCTCCAGGATCCGGGGCATTTTCTGATACCTTTTTTCCGCCGGATTATAAGCATCTGTGACAGACCCAACCAAAAGCGTCTTACCCTTCTGCTCCCCGGGCAATTTCATGGAAGTATATTCTTTGGGTTCCGCATAAGTGCCCCAGGGTTCCTTATGCCCGGTAAAACGCCCCATAAAACAGGCATAACAATAGGTACATCCGTGGAGGCACCCCACATACGGGTTGATTACATAATCGGATGCAGGAAGTTTGGATTTAGAGTATAGCTTCCGCTCCTTTTCCCCTGCCCCGTCATTGTCTTTCATTGCCATTTTTAACCATCCTCCTTTCTTCCCGGATTCCCACAGCTGCCGATGCCAGGGCCATACATACAAACAAGGCTGAAAGCAATGTCAAAACCGCATACATTTTCTGCCCTGCTGCCACCGAAACGATGACCGGCACCAAAGCCCCGGCAAAATGCCCTATATTCTCCGATAATGTCATATTACACGCTTTATCCCTTTCCGTCAGTTGCCCGATACAAAACACACTTCCGCCCCCGAGTCCTGTCAGCATCCACGCCAAAAAGCCTATTGTAATATTCCCCGTCAAAAATGACGCTGTCAATCCTCCCATGACAGCCGCCAAAAACAAATGGCATATAAAAAACAGGATTCTCGGGTCGTATCCCTTCCTTTTACCGGCCATCAAACCGGGTAACAGATATATCACCCAAGTCAGTGCGTACAGCGCCGCACAGAGATACAGATTCCGGGTCAGCCCCAATACCACCAAGGGCATAGCGTACGTATATGTAAAATAATGCATCTGATGAAAAATCATAGTTACCGACAGCCCTTTCCCTGATATGTTTTCCTTTGCAGCGTCCCAACCCTTCCAGCTTCCCATTGCAGCCCCAAAAGGAATAGCAGCACATAAAAACAGCATCTCCCCTGGATATACAACCATAAGCGGCGCCAGAAGGAATCCCCCAATACGGAACATACGCTTCAGCCAGGTCGGACAGGTTCCCTTTTGCCGTGCCCTCACTGCCTGGATGCAGAGAGAGGACAATACAACCTGGCCCGCCGTAATTGCAGGATTATCCCAATACATACCCGCCAGGCCAAGGCACAAATTGATAATTCCCAGTACACGGAGCAGCGGCTGTTTTAATTTTCCCGGAAAAAACAGCAGATTCCCCAACTGATACATACTTCCCATCAACAATATCTCCCACGCAGGCTTTCCTGCATAATACATACTCAAAACGACACCTATTTCCAAAATTCCTGACAACAGGCTGAGCAATAAAAATGTACACATATGGACAACACCTCCCTATCCTGAATGCTGTATCCGCCCGCTCGGCATCCGGAGTCATCCAGGTGCCGAGGGTACAAATGCGTTTTCCTGTCAGGCCGCACCCAACTCGCAGCCATGATGACACTTCATCCAATATGCCGCCTTTTCCCCCTGCAGAATATCAACCAGGCTCTGCCGACGCAGGTTTCCCAGTTCATACCTGGCATCCACAATCCTGGTTCCCGCATCCACTGCCCAGAAACAGGACGTTACGGTCCCATTTGGCATAATGCCAATGGATTTTTTTACACAGCGGCATTCGGTACTGTACTTTTTGTGCCCCTTCATTGTATAATGAAAATCAATGACAGGATTGTTT
The DNA here is from genome assembly GCA_910587555.1 of uncultured Acetatifactor sp. Lineage (GTDB taxonomy): Bacteria > Bacillota > Clostridia > Lachnospirales > Lachnospiraceae > Acetatifactor. The sequence continues at coordinate 7,527 of CAJULV010000012.1, read as the reverse complement.
TTGCCAGGGTATGACTCTCCCATTTCTGTGATAAACCTCACTGCCCACGCCTCTTCCTCCTCGCTGATTCTCTCCTGGGGGTATGCCGCTCCGCGCCCGGAGGGATAAAAACGAAGGATGCTCCAACAATCCACCCCATTTTGGCAAAGCCAGCCATAAAGAGAACGAAGGTTTTCAGCATTACAATTGGAATGTGCCAGCACTGTCTGAATCCCCGTAGTAATACCGTATTTTTTCAGAAAAGGGACGGCGGCTGCGGCTGCAAGGGGATATCCGTCAGGGCGCAGCGCATATTTACTTCCCGGCACCGTGTCCATGGTCATTTCGCAGTCGGAAATACATCCCGCCAGACGCCTGGCCATGGCATCCCCAATCAGATACCCGGAGGAACTGATGCCTATATTTTCCCGTCCCAACAGATCTGCCGCATATTCAATTACCTCCACATTATCCAGATTCGTAAAAATCTCCCCTCCGGAAAAATCAATCCGCACCTGGCGCATCTTTTTCGCCTCTGCTATCTTTTCCACAATACGTTTCTTCTCCCCAAGCGTGAGTTCATCCCTGTCTTCATCCCCGCAGGATATGGCACCCATGCAGCAAATCGGGCAATTCCACGGACACTTATACGTCATGTCATAAATAACTGAAAGTTTGCTTCCCATACTATACCCCCTTCTTGTTCTTTTATCTGTGCTTTACATATATCAGTATAAGCGTAAATACAGGACAAAGAAATATACAGGGATTACATTTCGTTGTAATGTTTTGAGCATACTTTTCCTATATTTTACATGTTTTATCCAATTTTTCCCTTGATTTTTGTAACTTCTTATATTACAATCGATATCATACCAACTTTTTTGAAAGGACGGACATATGGGTTTTTCAGCCAACCACCAACAACGTATCGCCTTATCCCACTTTGCACTGACCACCCTGGAAAATGATTCCCTGCTGTTCCGCTGTGTTGATCGGCGCAGCGGTAAACCATCCATGCACAAATTTATTAACAGGATTTTCTGTAACTACTACGATCGTGCAGATGCCAGTATTGAAATGCGCCTAGCCGAAAAAAGGGATGCATATCAGGACTTAAAGCCAAAAAAATGGCCAAAAGAAGCGGATAATTTCATAAATTGTATCCTGGAAAAGGAAAAAGAAGAGCTGACCCGGAAAATGGAAAATCTGCTTTCCGCAAGCTGTATTACCACAAGCAATGTCATCAGCCTGAACAACGAAACGTTAAAAATCCTGGAGAAATCCAGCGACGATAAGCATTACAAAAACGCTCCCTCCAGATACATCCGTGCCATCCTGGAAGAGTATGCCCTTCTGGACGGCCTGATGCGGGAAAAATTATATTTCCGGGAGAACATCGAAAAACTTGAAAACTTCGCCCTTAACAGAGCAGTTGTGGAAATTACCCTTGCCGGCAATTCCCGATGCCATCGGGTAATCCCTGTTTTAATCAAATCCGATATATACAAAACCCATTTATACCTGGCCGGTATTTCCAATGGGACCGGTACGGAAGAGAAACCTGTCTCATACCGAATTGACCACATCGATTCCATTCAATGTATCCGTCCGGAATCCAGGCTCTCCCTGACCGCTTCCAGCCTGGAAAAAGCCATTGACCAGTGGGGAATACAGTACCTCTCCAGCGCCAAAAGCTGCATACGCATCCTCCTGAGCCAGGAGGGCATCCGAAAATACCAACGGTATACTTATCAGAGGCCCTCTTATTCTTCCAGGGAAGGCGATGCAAAGGATATCTACGTATTCAATATTACGGAATACCAGGCACTGGTCTACTTTTTTAAATTTGGCGCTGATGCTGTCGTCCTGGAACCCGAGTCCCTGAGGCAGAAATTCTGCCGCCTGTATAAAAGCGCATTGTTAAAATATGCTTCCTCCGACAGTGAATCTCCGTATACCTAAATTTATACCTGCAGGCGTAAGTAATTACCACTTCCCTACAGCTACCTCGCATGCCTCAGGATACTGCTTTGATTTTCCTGAAAATATGGAATCTCTGCATCTCCTATGTTATTCGCCTTAACACCTGTCAAGTGCAGGAAATTGTATCGATGAAAAGCAACCTCATAGCTTTTGATAGCCATCAGCCTGTTTCCTTCTGAATTTAACTGTTTTCTGACCTCTGATGCTGCACCATAAAGGAAAAGAATCTTTTGATCCTCAAGATTTAAGTGATATAATCCGGCGGACTTCGCCATAATCTGAATTGCCCTTCTTTTGTCCATTCCAGTATCCTTTTCACCAATTTCAATATTCTGAAAAGGGAATGTCAATGCCGCGGCACCAAACATTCCCTTTCCATGGTTGATTTTTCTGTTGTCTGCCAACCTCCGGCACCTATGTCCGGAAAATAACAGGTTTTTCCGTTGCCTGCCAACCTCCGACACCTTCGTTCGGAAAACATATCAGATTTTAGGTGTCAACCCACCGCTGATTCACAGCTTTCTAACTACATTCTACTTTATAACTGCGCAAAATGCAATTACATTTTTATGATATGCAGAAATGATTTTATGATTCCGAACTTTCTAAAATTTCCGGCTCCATGATACCACTTTCATCTTCTGACTGCCATAAGAAAATCAGGGACATACTTTCATTCTTTTCATACAGACATCCTAATTCAGTTGACTTGGATATTTTGCATGGGGGTATCGCCTACATATACGAACTCAAGCGTCAGCTAAGACCTGCCTCCGCTCAACTCAAAACAGCCGCTCTGCGTATCTGCTCTCTCAGCCAGATTCCTCCTGCCGTCAGGAAAACCGCCGCTCCGAGCAGCCAGGGCCAGGTTCCTTCGTCGCCTCTGCAGACAGGAAACAGGCCGAACTTCCACAGACGGTTTGCCATACCTATATTAGCGGCATAATACAAAATAGACACCATATACCCCAAAACCACCTGATTGGTGACCGCCGCCGCAAAACAGCCGATTCCTCCCAGAAACAAAGCCTCGCAGAACGCTCCCCGCCACAAAAGCCAAACCGGAAACACAGAGCCGCCGGCCAGAAGCCGCAGAATGAGAATGCTCACCACTGCTGCCAGCATGCACAGCGCCGGAAACAGTCTGCCCAGATACAGCTTCCACATAGGCAGATACCTGGAGGCCTCCAACTGCCAGATTTCCATGTCGCCCTCCGGCAAAAACAGAGGCGTAAACAGCAGAATCCCGGCGATAACACCGTAATGCTCCATCACCTTCGCCGCCCCTGCAGTGTCCAGATTGCGGAAGCTCAGCACTGCCCCGGCACACAGCACCAAAAGCGCCGCCCCGCACAAATGGGGAAGATAATGGTATCGGATAAAATTAAGAATTGTTTTTACGTAATTTCCCATACAACATTTCCCCTTTCCGCCTCTTTTTTTCATAGACTGCCACTGTGAGCAGAACCAGTATAACTGCCAGCGCCGTATACATTCCCTTATTCCGGTACAGCTGCCCCAGTTCCTCCGCATACCTGCCGTAGCTGCCGAAAGTGTTCCAGCGCGTCACCAGTTTCCAGCCGAAATCTCCCATCAGCGTAGCGGCAGAAAACACCGAGCCGAATGCCCATGCCAACAGAACCGGTATCGCCAGAATTGTCTCCGTCGCCTCCGTAATTAAAAAAGCAGCTCCAAGCACCACCATGATCACCGGCAGCAGCCACAGAAAACTGTACTTGACGAATGCCAGGATGTCCGCCTCGATTCCCGCCTGGCCTGCGGCATACACACAGGGCATCTGCATCAGCAGCGCGCACAGAAGCACCGGTACAAAACACATCACCACATTAGCCAGATAGCGGCACCCAATCAGAGCGGCACCGGAAACGGATCTGCTGCGGATAAGCTCCGCCGCTTTCGCCCTCTTATCCTTCAGACAGGCGGAAACTCCCACAAATACAGGCAGTATGGCAAGAAAAATGCTCGCATAATCGCAGAACAGCCGCATCTGCGCGCCGCTGACCCTGTCTTCTTCACACAATTCCCGGTAATGTTCCAGAGCATCCTCATAGGTCAGGGCCACAACCCCTCTTCTTTCGTAGGATGACTTCTCATAATGACTTCTGGAGCCTACGATTTCACAAACTTTCTCCATCACCTGTTCAAATTCTTCGTAGCTTAAGTTTTCCCTGATGGGAATGTGCCACATTTCCGCCTCCGCATACTCCTCCCCCATCTGGGAAATCTCCATTCCGTAAGCGTTACTCTCCTCTATCATCTGCTCAAATTCCATGCCCGTACACTGCTCCATTGCGCGCTTAAGCACTTCCAGTTCTTCCGCATTCAGTGTCACTGCCTTGTAAAAGCCGAAAGGATAGGTGGCGAACCGATTTGCCAAAATCTCCCGCAACAGTGTTTCCAGGCCGCTTTGCATGACCATTCTCTCATCACTGGAATATCCGTATCCATAGCTTTCCTGACCTGGCTGGGGTTCAGACAGCTGTTCCGTCCATTCCACATCGCTCATCTGGCCGGTAATAAACAGCACGAATGCCGCCAGATAGACATAATACACCAGACTTTTTGCAATCTTCCTGCACTCCTTTAGAAACAATGCTCCCATCATGCCTGCTCACTTCCTTTCTGCACAGGCGTCGCGGATATGCTGTGCATCAGAAACATATAGGCATCCTCCACATCTGCGCTGCAGGACTTCGCTTCCGCCAACGGCATACTCTCCGCAATGATTCTGACGGTGGCAGTGCTTCCTCTGTTCAATATACCGGTTACAATAAAACGTTCTTTTAATCCATCCAGTTCTCTCGCCGAAACCTCCGCCGAGTAAACCTTGTTCTCCACCAGCTTCAGAAGAGACTCCACCGTTCCGCGGAAAACCACCTCCCCATGATTCAACACCGCGATCTCTTCACAGGTAGCCTCGATATCTCCCACAATGTGCGTGGAAAGCAGCACGATCCGCTCTCTGGCAATCTCGCACAGCAGGTTGCGGAAACGCACCCTCTCCTCCGGATCCAGTCCCGCCGTAGGCTCATCCACAATGATCACCCTGGGATCATGGATGATTGCCTGGGCAATTCCCAACCGGCGCTTCATCCCGCCCGACATTGCCTTCACCCGGATATTTTTCTGATCCAGGAGATTTACCTTTTCCAACATTTCCGGCACCTTTTTTCTCCGCTCTGCCTTCGGAATCCCGGAGAGTACCGCCAGGTAATCCAGTGCCTCGCAGGCAGTCATATTTCCGTACATGGAAAAATCCTGGGGCAGATACCCCGTCATCTTTCTGATCTCCGCTGCATGTTCCACCGGCACCCCGCACACACGCACCTCCCCGGCAGACTTCGGCAGCAGTGTGGCAAGCACTCTCATAAGCGTTGTCTTGCCTGCTCCGTTGGGTCCAAGCAGGCCGAACATCCCCTGCCCAATGGTCAGATCAACGGATTTCAACGCCTGTTTTTTCCCGAAATTTTTGCATAAACCTTTGATTTGAATTTGCGTCTCCATAACCTGGATCTCTCCTTCCTTTTTACGTAAAAAGCATTGTACAGCCCCTGACGCCTGCACTTTTTTCCATCTGGCAGAGGAGGGCTGTTCAACCCTTTTCCATTCTATAGGAAGCAAATGCAGCTTCCGATAAAACATACTATACAGGAGAAATCTCTACAAACACTCTACATTTTCTAAATAAGTCCTGAAGCTTTCTGAAAAGGATTCTTAACCCCCTACCAAAAAGGCCGCAGCCGCAATTCCCCCGCCGTCTATGCTGTTGACCAGTTTCAGTGTTCCCCCGTGTTTCTCACAGAGCATCCGGGAAATAAACAATCCCAGGCCAAAATGTTCTCCCCCTTCCTTGTCTTCGCTGTAATAAGGATCCGTACCGTACCGAAGCGCCCTGGGAGAAAATCCTGTCCCGTCATCCTGCACATAAATCAGAAATTCTTCCCCCTTCCGCACAAACGCAACAGTAATCCCGCTTTGGGCATAGCGGAGCGCATTGGATACCAGATTGTCAAAAACCTCCTCAATCAACCCTCCGTCCGCAAAAAAATTTCCCTCTATCCCCTGCGCTTCTATCCTGCAGGTTTTGTTTTTCTCCGCCGCAAGCTCTCTGGCTGCCGTTCCAAGACGCTGCACCAATATTGTGCCCTCCAGCCATGCCCCGGACACCTCTCTGGCCTCCTGCCTGTGAAGTTGTGTCATGGTTTTGGAAATCTCCAGAATCCGCTGTTCCTGATGCTGCATTACAGCCAGTTTTTCCAGAAGCTTTTCTTCAGAAACCTTTCCCTTCGGCACATACTTCTGCAGAAATTCCGTACAGCCGGAAAGCACGGTGAGCGGCGTGCGGATATCATGGGCAAAGGCAGCATTGATCCGCCGCTGGCTCTCCTGCTCCATCCAACGGCTTCTCTTCTCCTTCACCAGTTTTCTGCGAAGCTGCTCAAAGCTCCGGCAAAGTCCGCCCATTTCATCCCCGTCAAGATATGCGATCTCCCTTCCGTAATCTCCGGCCCCGATACAGCCAAAGGCATCCTGTACCGCCTTCAGGGCAGGATATATCTTTTTTTGCAAAAACATCCCTCCTGCCGCCGTGCAGCATACCGCCAGGCAGGGGTACTGCCCATACCAATACCAGAACCAGAGAAACCCCATTACTGCCTTTCCCTCCTGCGAGATCTCCCAGCGAAGCGTGAAATTTTCCCGCAGAATTTCCCCGGTAAACACTTTGAACCAACTCTCGCAGAGGTTCTTGGACAGGGTCCACAGCATCATCCCGGCCACGGCTCCTGCCGCCATATAAAAAAAGAGGCTCTTCGCCAGGGAAGCGTTCCTGAATTCCGCTCCCAGACGCGCAGCCTTCTTCCTCAGCCAATCCATCGATATCCCACCCCCCACACTGTCTCAATATACTCCTTCTCCCGGGCATTCCCCAGTTTTTTCCGGATACGGCGGATATGCTCCGTAATGATGGAGGCATCCGCCTCTCCCTCATATCCCCGGACATTCTCATAGATCCGCTCCCTGTCAAGCACCACGCCCTTATTGGTGTAGAGCAGCTCCGCAATGGCAAATTCCGTCTTCGTAAGCCCCACGTCCCTGCCATCCGCCAGGAAACGGCGCCCGGAAAAATCCACCGTCAGATTTTCCTCCGTCACAAGGGTCCGGCCGGTCCTCTCCTGTCTCCTGAAATGCGCCTCTATCCGGGCAAGCAATTCCTCCATGCCGAAAGGCTTCATGATATAATCATCTCCGCCCACCTTCCATCCCATAATGCGATCGGCCTCTTCTGTTCTGGCAGATAAAAACAGAATGGGCGCATTGGTCCGCTCCCGGACAGCCTGACAGATCTGGTATCCGTCCATGTCCGGCAGGTTGATATCCAGAAGGATCAGATCCGGCTGCTTTTCTATCAGCAAAAGCGCACCCTCTCCGTCTGCCGCCTGGTCAGTCACATACCCTTCCATGGCAAAAGTCTCCGCCAGCAGCCCGCGGATCTCCTTCTCATCATCTACGATCAGAATCCGTTTCATTCCTCTTCTCCAT
>CAJULV010000011.1:58376-82907 GCA_910587555.1 uncultured Acetatifactor sp. | reverse complement strand
TCTATGACAACAAAGCATTAGAAAAGTTGCAGGAAATTATGTTCTTTAGAGAATTGGATATTCCATTGACAGACATTAAAAAAATCATGGATAACCCTAATTATGATAAAGAACAGGCTTTATTAACTCAAAAGTCTTTATTGGAGCAGAAACGAAATCGGCTGAATGGGATTATTGAGTTAATTACAGACGTAATGAAAGGAGTCAATACTATGAGTTTTGGAGCATTTAGCAACGAAGAAGTACAGAAAATGGTAAATCATACTTTGGAATGTATGTCAAAAGAAAGCCTTGCTGAGCAGGCACAAAAATACGGGAGTATGGAAAAATACAAAGAGCATTTGGTTGCCGGTTTTGCCAACGAACAGGCTGTGGCAGACTTATTGAAGTGGTATGGCAGCAGGGAAAAGGCAATGGAAGCAGTCATGCAGTCAACCGGGAGCGGCGAAGAAATAAAACAGGAACAAGATGAAAATGCCGGAATCTATAAGCAGTTTATGGCAGCAAAAGAAGCCGGCAATATGGATATGGCACATTCCGCTGTTGAAATGCTTGCAGAAAATTACAAAATGATGTATGCGCTTGATAATGCAAGAAATATCCTGCTTGATTTGGCAAAAGAATATTTGCAAGGAGAAAAACTTGCAGAGGCAACCGATAACCGGTTTGGAAAAGGCTGCGCTGAATATGTCGCCCATGCTATTCAGCATTACTATGGGGCATAACGGACGGAACACATGCCATAGCAAAAAGCCAGCCAGAATACCTTTCCCCGGTATCTGGCCGGCTCCCTGTTTAATTCATTTTCCCGCGTATATAATCGCATTTCAAAATATACGCTTATCTGATAAGCGTCCGGAGCGTTTTCCTGTCGCTCTCGGAAACATCCCAAATTATCAGGAGCGCTTCAAACCCGATAATTTTTAGCGCACAGGGAAAGAGGGCAGCTGATTTATTCCAAAGCCAGTTTCCTGACGCGTGAGAAAGCTTCCTTTACCTGGGGGATAGCCAGGATAAGTAAGGTGACAACGGATTCGGCGAAAATATAGATGCCGTTGTAGACCATGGAGTAGGGAAGCGGATTCCAGCCCTCCCAGGCATATTCCGCAAAGAATATCCAGCCTGAAATGGTGGTGAAAATCCATCGACCCGTTACACCGGCGATATAGCCCTTTACCAGTCCGTTTTTTCGGTCCGTGAACAGCCCTGACAGCCCGAAGGCGCCGAAAGCCAGCAGATAATCCACCAGCAGCTGAGCAGGATGTATGACATAGGGATCGATAAGCAATTGAAGGATACCGTAGGCTACTCCGGTGATGATGCCGGTTCCCGCTCCGAACCAGCAGCCGGGAAGGCAGATGAAGAGCATGGAGAGCAGGGTGACGGAGCCTCCGAAGGGGAAGCTGTAGAGTTTCACATTGGACAGCACAGTGCCCAAAGCGATGGCAATGGCACAGAAAGTCAGCTTCCTGGCAGTCAGCCGGAAACTGCGCCCTGTCCCGGAAGCGCTTTTTGCATTGGAAGTGTTTTGCGTTTCGGAACTGTTCTCTGTTTCGGAATTGTGTTCTGTTCCGGAATTGTGTTTTTTCCCGGGACGATATCTGGTTCCTGCGAAAGCTGACGCAGCTGCCAGAAGGGCCAGGAACAGGACAACCAACAGAATCTTGCACAACATAAAAAATCCTCCTTATACGTTGGCTAAGGAGGAACGACATCGGCAATTTGCAGCGCATAAGCCCGGCGGGACATGTGTTTCATGCGGCGGCTGAAAAGATTCCGCAGCATATGTATGCGTTTATAATTGCTCTGCTTCCTTACGCCGGTATTATCCGGTTCAAGTAGTGAGGGTTAGAAGCCTTGGTACAGACGAAAGCCTCAGTCTCAGCGATGTGCTCCCCTAGCGGTTATTATGGCAGCGGAAAGCGCGGAAATGCGCTTAGGGCTGCGTTTACAGCATACTATAAGGGATTTTCCATGTTATGTCAAGCTTTTTCTGAGGGGGCTTGAACGGGATTAAACGGGAAGAACGCCGGCTTTACTGCGGCCATGCAACAGGGATAAGCGCATATTGTCAGGGCAAAAACAATTCTTCTGTGTACAGCATCTCGACGAACGTCCCTTCCTGTGGTATACTCTTCCAATATGTGATCGCGGAAGGAGACATTTTCATGGGCGGGCAGGAATTGAAAACGGAGAAAAAGAACATATGCATCGGTCTGCTGGCCCATGTGGACGCCGGCAAGACCACGCTTGCAGAGGGGCTGTTATATACGGGAGGCAGGATTCGGAAGCTGGGCAGGGTGGACCATGGGAATGCCTTTCTGGATACCTTTGCACTGGAGCGCGAGCGGGGAATCACGATCTTTTCCAAGCAGGCGCAGATTTCGTGGGAGGGCCTGGGCATCACGCTGCTGGACACGCCGGGACATGTGGATTTCAGCGCAGAGATGGAGCGGACTTTGCAGGTGCTGGACTATGCGTTGCTGGTAATCAGCGGATCGGACGGGGTGCAGGGGCATGTGCAGACGCTTTGGAGGCTGCTGGAGCAGTACGGGATTCCGGCATTTCTCTTCGTAAATAAGATGGACCAGCCCGACACGGACAGGAAAAAATTGTTGGAAGAACTGCAGGCCAGGCTGGACGCCGGATGCCAGGAGTTCGGGCCGGGAGCGGAGGGCAGGGCACCGGAATTTATGGAAAGCCTCGCCATGTGTGACGAAGCACTGATGGAAGCGTATTTGGAAACGGACAGCCTGGAAGACGGCGCCATAGCAAAGGCAGTGGCAGCCCGGCATGTGTTTCCCTGTTTCTTTGGCTCCGCCCTGCATCTGGACGGAGTGGAAGAACTGCTGAAGGGAATCCGCAGGTATGCCATGTGCCCGGTATATCCGGATGCTTTCGGCGCCCGGGTATTCAAGATATCCAGGGATGCTTCCGGAAACCGGCTCACCCACCTGAAAGTGACAGGGGGCACGCTGCGGGTAAAGATGCCTGTGAGCAATGCAGGCAGCGCTGCGTCGGAAGGAGAAGCCTGGGAGGAAAAGGCAGACCAGCTGCGGGTCTATGCCGGCGCCCAGTACAGTGCGGTGGATGAGGTGGAGGCGGGCGGCATCTGTGCCGTGACGGGGCTTGAACGGACGTTTGCGGGGCAGGGACTGGGGGCGGAGACACAGAATGCCTTTCCGGTGCTGGTGCCTGTGCTGACTTACGGGCTGCTGCTGCCGGAGGGCAGTGACAGCGTCAAAGTGCTGGGCCAGCTTCGCAAACTGGAGGAAGAAGAACCCCAGCTCCATGTGGTATGGCAGAAGGCGGGCAGGGCTGGCACCGCGGAAACTGCGGGTTCCGACGGAAGGCCGTCAATATCCGGGAAAAAGAACATCCCGGGGGCGGGAGGAAGCACCGTGTTATCCGACGAAAGAACCATGCCCGGGAAAAAAGAGACGGGGGCAGGGCGTGCTTTGGTGCAGCGGGACGGAAAAGGGACGGTTCCGGAAATCCATGTACAGGTTATGGGCGAGGTGCAGATTGAGATTCTGAAGCGGCTGATTTCCGAGCGATTCGGCCTGGAAGTGGAATTTACGGACGGACAGATTGTATACAAGGAAACCATTGCAAATGCTGTGGAGGGTATCGGTCATTTTGAGCCGCTGCGCCATTATGCGGAGGTGCACCTGCTGCTGGAACCCGGAGAGCCGGGCAGCGGGCTGCAGTTTGCCAGTGCCTGCAGCGAGGATATCCTGGACAGAAACTGGCAGAGGCTGGTGCTGACACATCTGGAGGAACGCTCCCATCCGGGGGTGCTGACGGGTTCGGCCGTCACGGATATGAAGATTACCCTGCTTACCGGACGGGCGCATCTGAAGCACACGGAGGGCGGTGATTTTCGGCAGGCAACTTATCGTGCCCTGCGTCAGGGATTGATGCAGGCGGAGAGTGTGCTGCTGGAGCCGGTATTTTCCTTTGTGCTGGAGGTGCCGACAGGTCAGCTGGGCAGGGCGATGTCGGATATCCAGCGGATGCAGGGACGCTTTGACGCGCCGCTGACGGAGGGGGAAATATCCCTGCTTACCGGTTCGGCGCCGGCAGCCTCCATGCGGGGGTATCAGCGGGAAGTGAATGCCTATACCAGGGGGCTGGGGAGGCTGAACTGTACGCTGAAGGGATATGAACCATGCCACAACACGGAAGAAATCATGGCATTAATCGGTTATGAACCGGAGGCAGACCTGGAGAATCCCGCCTCCTCGGTTTTCTGCGCCCATGGGGCGGGTTTCGTGGTGCCGTGGGAGCAGGTACCGGCATATGCGCACATGGAATCGGGATGGAGTCCGGAGGCAGATGAATGGAGGAACGGCAGGTGTACGGAATCCGGAGCTGCGCCGGAAGGATACCGGGATGCGGGGCGAATGGGAGACCATGGCAGCGGAGCTGCAGGCATACGTGCAGGAAGCATGCCCGGCAGGCAGCGGAAGGCGGCAGACCAGTCAGAGGGGGCTTCGGATTACATCACCCAGGAGGAAATCGAAGAGATATTTCAGCGTACTTACGGCAAGGCGAAGCGGGATTATGAACCTTACCGCTATCACCAGCGCAACGTGGGAAGTAGGGCCGACAGGGAAGGGGAAGCCGATACGGAATCGGATTCTGACGTCGCACTGCCTGCCGCCCGGAGAAGGATGGCACCTGCTCCGAAAGAAAGCTATCTGCTGGTAGACGGTTACAACATAATCTTTGCGTGGGAGGAGCTTCAGGCTCTGGCAGAGGTAAATATAGACAGTGCCAGGGACAGGCTTATGGATATCTGCAGCAACTATCAGGGGTATGAGGGCAGCACCCTGATTCTGGTTTTCGATGCCTATAAGGTCAGGGGGAACCAGGGTTCCGTGCAGAAGTACCACAATATCTATGTGGTTTATACCAGAGAGGCGGAGACGGCGGATCAGTATATCGAGAAGACGGTGCATAAGATCGGAAGAAAGCATCATGTCACTGTGGCAACTTCAGACAGGCTGGAGCAGATGATCATCTGGGGAGACGGCGCTGTCAGGCTTTCTGCCAGGGGATTCCGGGAAGCGGTGGAGGAGGCATCGCACCGCATTCGGGAGCAATATCACAGGCAGAACGGCGCGGCGGGAAACAGGCCCTTTGAAGAGATGATTCAGGGCCGGGAGGAGCGCAGCTGATCCGTTTTGCCGGAGGAAACGGCGGGCTTTCGGCAAGGCTGCTTTCCGGGAGGTTTTGCTGCCTCTCCGGTGTCTTTCAGGTAACATGCAAATTTCAGGACTGCGTCCAGGGAACTGCTGTCCAGAGCCAGGAGTATATTTACAATGTGATGTATGGTGTAATCAGGTGTGATATATGCGGTGAAGGTGTCGGGAGGGCAGCGAAAGCCTGTGCGCCCCAACAGGAAGTCTGTAGAAACATTGAAAAGGTCGGCTATTTTGCACAGGGTATCCAGTGCCGGCCAGTATACGCCGTGTTCATAATTGGATAAATTGCCGGGAGACATGCCGAGTATGGCTGAAAGCTGCTTTTGCTTCAGCCCTCTTTCCGTGCGGAGTTCTGCGATGGTCGCTCCTATCTGAACGATATTATGCATTTTTACACCCCTTATGCGCTTCGGCGCGCATACCAGTCAATTTGCGCCTCTGCATTTCTCTTTTGTGTCAGAATCAGATGTTCTGCTGAATTGCCTGTCATTTCAGAATATATACTTCCGGTAACCTGTATTATACAGAAAAGAAATTAGAAATGCTAAAGTGACGGCGCGAAATTTGGGGATTTGTATTCGGCGCCAATTGATTGCAATTCCCGTTTTTTTGTGATAAAATCAAGATTACTGTACAAGATGAAAAGGTGTGGGTAGAACAAAGAAAAACAGCACAAAAGTGCGGATGGGAGCCATATGTTACATTTGATTGTATCTGGAGAAGGGACCTCCCTGCTTGCCCTGGGGGGAATTTTGTTTGCGTTTGTTGCCACCGTGCTGGCCACGGCAAAGCTGGGGCAGTATCTTCCGAAGGATGTGGGACGGGATTTTGCCCACGACGGCAAGCTGTCGGCGGGCAAGCCGAGAGGGGCGGGCATTATTTTTGTACTGGCATTCGTGACCGCGGCCTTTCTGTTTGCCGGGCTGGATGTGGAGATTATCATTTATCTGCTGCTGACTGTGGTCTGTATGATTACGGGATATCTGGACGATGCGGCGAAGTCTCCATGGGGAGAGTTCCGGAAAGGCTTTCTGGATCTGTGTGTGGCGATCCTGACGGCACTGACTTTCCTGAAATTTAATTCGGGCAGGATTGAGCTGGCCTTTTTGCATATGGGGATTGACATTCCAAGAGGCCTGTTTATCGTTTTGGCGGTTATTTTGGTTTGGGTTTCCGTTAATGTCACAAACTGTTCCGACGGAGTGGACGGGCTGTCGGGGACGCTGGCCATTATTTCCCTTATGACCATTTACCTGGTGGACAGGACCCTGAATACAGGGAGGAATTTTTCATTCCTGATTTTGCTGTTTGCGGCATGTATCCTGGGTTATCTGTGGTATAATGCCACGCCAAGCCGCCTGCTGATGGGAGATGCGGGTTCCCGCGCCATGGGGCTGTTCATCAGCATAGCTGTCTTAAAGACAGGACGGCCGCTGCTGTATATTCCGGTGGCGCTGGTGCTGATTCTGGACGGCGGGCTTGGACTGATAAAGCTTTCGCTTCTGCGTGTATTTAGAATCCGTATCCTGAAGAATGTGAGGACGCCGCTGCATGACCATGTGCGTAAGATATGGGGATGGTCCAACACACAGACGGTATTCCGTTTTGCCATTATCCAGATTCTGTTGGCGGTGGCAGTGATTTACGGGATTGGATGAAATGCCTGAACTGTTGAAATGTATCTGGGGCGCGGGGCTGCCTGCAGAGCCTGCACAAATGAGGAACCGGGGGAATACTTCCCCGAAAAAAGAGTTTACGGATGCCGCAAATACGGCGGCGGGAATGGAGATGCCATGTACGACCAATTGACACCGACGGACATTAAGAAGATGGAAGAGGAAATCGAACACCGGAAGCTTGTGGTGCGCCAGCAGGCGCTGGCGGATGTAAAGGAAGCGAGGGCCCAGGGTGATTTAAGCGAAAATTTTGAATATTACGCCGCGAAGAAGTTCAAGAATCAGAACGAGAGCCGCATCCGCTATCTGGAGCGGATGATTAAGACAGCCAGGGTAATTTCCGAGGATTCCGCGGAGGATGAGGTGGGGATGAACAATACGGTGACTGTGGAGTTCGTGGAGGACGGCAGTGTGGAAACCTACAAAATCGTCACCACGGTGCGGGGAAATTCCCTGGAAAACCTGATCAGCAACGAAAGCCCCCTGGGGAAGGCGCTGCTGCGGAAAAAGGAAGGGGATACTGTCCATGTGCAGGTGAATCCTTCCGTGGGATACGATGTCAGGATTGTGAAAATAGAAAATACCATAGACGACGGAAGTGACAGGATTAGGAGCTTTTAGATGAAGAATTATCTCTTGTTTGATTTGGACGGGACGCTGACGGACCCCAGGGAGGGGATATGCACCTGTGTTCAGTATGCGCTGGCTTCCTTCGGAATTCAGGAGCCGGACCTGGATAAGCTGGAGCCTTTTATCGGGCCGCCGTTAAAGGACAGCTTCATGAAGTTTTACGGGATGGACGAGGGGCAGGCGGAAGCCGCGGTGGCGAAATACAGAGAGCGCTTTCAGGATACGGGAATTTTTGAAAACAGGATTTATGAGGGGATTCCCGACATGCTGCGGGTGCTGAATTCCAAGGGGATGTTCATGGCGGTTGCCTCCAGTAAGCCGACAGTCTATGTAGAGCGGATTCTGGAGCATTTTCAGATTGCGAAATATTTCAGGGCAGTGGTGGGAAGTGAGCTGGACGGCACAAGGACGGGCAAGGACGAAGTGGTTATGGAGGCCCTGCGGCAGCTGTTCGGCGATAAGCCGGTGGAAAAGGATAAGGTATACATGATTGGAGACCGCCGCTTTGACGTTGAGGGCGCCCATGCCGGAGGCGTGGAAGCGGTTGGCGTCACCTACGGGTACGGAGGTATGGAGGAATTGAAGGAAGCCAGGGCCGACTATATCGTCCGTTCCGTGGAGGAACTGCAGAAATTCCTGCTGCGGGGTACGGAGGAGGGGCGGAAGATGAGCGCAGGCCAGCGAATCTGGCAGATTGTGCTTCCGTTTCTGCTGTTTATCATGGTGAGGAACGTGGTCGTCAATCTTGCCGTCATGCTGTTGGCCGCTGTGGGAAACAGCATGGCGGGAGGGGCGTTTCTGTTTATCAGAGACGGACAGGGAACTTTAACGGGAATGACGGGAAATGCCGCAAGCCTGGTGTCGGCAGTTGGTTTCCTGGCAGGTGCCGCCGCCATTCTGAAGATTGCCGGCAAGACCATCGGCAGGACCGCCGAGGATATGAAACTGCTGCATATCAGGGAGGAGCCGCCCAGGAATTATGTCCTTATGGGGACTGCCACGCTGGGGCTGGTATTCGGGGTGAATCTGCTGCTGGAGCTGCTGGGGGCGATTGAGGCTTCGGAAACTTACCAGGCGGTGGCGGAGAGCCAGCATGCTGCATGGCTGCCGGTGGGGCTTTTCTGCTACGGCGTCATAACGGCGATATCCGAGGAACTGCTGTTTCGCGGAATTATTTATAACTGTTTCCGGCGTTATATGAAGGTGTCGGCAGCCATGGTGATGTCGGCGGCATTGTTTGCGGTATATCACGGCAATTCCGTCCAGGGGCTTTATGCTTTTGCAATGGGATGCCTGATGGTGTATGCTTACGAGTATTTCGGGGATTTCCGGATGCCGATACTGATACATATGGCTGCCAATATGCTGGCATATGTCATGGCATATGTGGAGATTCCGCAGTCGGCGTACTGGCCGGTGTGTATCGCGGGCCTGGTGTGCGGGTCCGGCAGTATCCTGTATCTGCATAAAGAGAAGAATGTGTTATGAAATTTTCGATTATTACAGTATGTCTGAATCCGGGAGAGAAGCTGAACGCGACCCTGGACAGTGTGATGCGTCAGAGCTGCAGGGACTTTGAGGTTATTCTGAAGGACGGCGGCAGCAGGGACGGTTCTATAGAAAAATGGAAGCAGGGGCATGCCTCGCGTCCGGGTGCAGGGCAGGTCCGGATTTTTGCGGAAAAGGATGCCGGGATTTACGATGCCATGAATCAGGCTGTTACCCATGCACAGGGAGAGTTTCTGCTCTTCCTGAACTGCGGGGATGTCTTTCCGGACGGGGAGGTGCTGGAACGGACGCGGAAGGTCATTGAGGAGGAACGGGCTGCGGGGACGGACCTCACCCGGCTGGTGCTGTACGGGGATACCGGCAGCGAAAAGAACCGGGTGACCATTGCCTCCGCGCCTGTCATTACCGGGTTCACCTGTTACCGGAATATTCCCTGTCACCAGTCCTGCTTTTACGGCGCAGCCCTGTGCCGGGAGAAGCCCTATGACCTGCAATATAAAATCAGGGCGGATTACGATCATTTTCTCTGGTGCTTTTACAGGGCGAAGGCCAGGATGCGCCATATGGATTTCCCTGTGGCATCCTATGAAGGCGGCGGCTATTCGGAGAGCCGGGAGAACAGGGCGCTGGACAGGCGGGAACACAGGCAGATTACCGCATTTTATATGAGAAAAGGGGAACTGCTGCGGTATCGTGCCGTTATGGCCGTGACGCTGGCGCCGCTGCGCAGGCTGCTGGCGGAGAGCGGTGCCTTCTCCGGGATGTATCACCGGCTGAAGGAGAAGGTATATCGGCAGGGACAAAAATAGGATGGAATTGTCAAGGGCCTGTCCGGACACAAAATCGGCTTACACGCATGACGGCATCTGTCTTGCCGCCGCAGAGGGCATACAGACCCATAATGGTGCCTGTAAAGCATCTCCCGGCAAGGTCCGTGGACAGGAACCGGGTAGAAGGCCTGGCGACGGCCCGATAATTTATTACAGGCATATGAGGAAGGTGGTGGAGGACAGGCAGGACGGAGACCTGGAACAGGTTATCCGGTCAAACGATGCGCTGGCAGAATTCTGCCGGAGGCTGCAGGACAGGCTGCAGGGTACGGCATATCCCTTTTATGTGTATTGGACCGTGGATGTGGATGAACTCAGAAGCCTGCACCGGGATATCGCGGGCATGATACGGCAGATTGAAGACAGCCCCTGAACCCGGGGCGGCATAAGGGGAGGCGGCCGGCTGTGCCTTAGGCCGGGGACGGAACTTCCACCGGAAGCATCCGTTCCTCGGTCTCGGCGTTCAGGATATATATTTCCACTTCCGTATCGGTGCGCTTCAAACCGTGAATAAATTCGCCTTCCGCCAGCGGGATTGTGCCGAGCAATGTTCCGCCTGCGTCATACAGTTCGTTTCCGAAGACATAGACAACGGTATCCATGGAGAAAGGAATGTCCATGGAGAAAGGAATGTCCATGGAGAAGGGAATGTCCATGGAAATATCCATGGAGATGGTGTCCCCCTCAGCGCCGTACCAGGTCAGCAGTGCGCCGGTGAACTCCTGTTCCCACTGCAGGGTTTCCCTGTTGTAAAAGCCGTAATAGCCCACATTCGGGCTGATATGTGCCTCCACCAGCCAGTAACCGTCAAGGGCATGGACACGGAAGATGCCGTTCACGTTTTCTTCCCTGTCCCGGATGTCAAATGTCTGGCCGTCCAGGATCACAGTGGTCTGGCTGTCCCAATACGCTTCGCCGCCGTCTTCCGAGACAGCCCTTTGATATGCTTCACTTTCCGGGGGGAGAGGTTCTCCATAGCCCTCGGAGGGAGGGTCTGCCGCGGCTTTTCCGCAGCCGCAGAAACCGGCGGCAGACAATGCCAGGGCACATCCCAGTATGACAGCGGTTTTTCCGTATTTTTTCATGATTCCATACCTCGCTTTCTTACGCCTGGCACCTCATTGCATTCATCTTTACGCAATCAGCGGGCGGCCCGCCCCGGTACTGCGCTGTGGTGGTGCGGACATCCGGCGCTGTGTACTGCCGTTTTTAAAAGTATAGGTCTTCCATGCATCATTTCGGCAAACTATATGCATCATTTTGGCAAGCGACATACGGAATCCATGTGAAATCAACAGGAAACTATTGGGTCCTGAGTTCTGCGCCCATCGCTTTGTGGAGCTTCTTCATAATCTGGTTCGCGGCATTCTCGATCTCCTGGGAGGTCAGCGTTTTCTCGTCCGACCCGATGGTCAGGCGCACGGTTACGGATTTCTTTCCGGCAGGGACCTGCTTACCCCTGTATTCGTCCACAAAGGAAGCCGCTTTCAAAAGTGCGCTTGCTTTCTTTTTGCCCATAATCGCCTCATAGATGTCTGCCCAGGAGGCATTCGATTCAAAGAGCATGGAGATATCATAGTCCGTCTCCGGATATTCCGCAAGGTGGGTAAAGCGGTTTGTTCTGGATTTCAGCGGTTTCAGCTTTAAGGCATCCAGCTCAAAAAGCATGACGGACAGGTTCTTGATGCCGCATTCCATGGATACCTTTTTCGCCAGAAGCCCCAGATCGCCGATCCGCTCATCGCCCAGGCAGATATTCAGCCATACCACGTCGTCGGCCCATAGGGGCTTTTCTTCTTTTCGGAAGGTAAAAGGTTCCATGTGGGTATGGCGGGGCATATACTCCAGCGCGCCCTTGGCTTCCCGGAAAAGCGCCGTGATATCCTTTCTGCCGCTGGCAAAAACGCCTCCGATATGCCTGCGCTGCTCCGGCAGGGATTCGGATTCGTCATAGGGAGAGCTGTAATTCCGGTCAAAAAATACCTGCGCCTCCTCAAAGATGGAAAAATCATCGAAATATCGCTCGTTTTTTGCCGCTGCTTCGCAGAGGTTGGGGAGCAGGGAAGAGCGGATACAGCTGAAATCCGGAGCCGGCGGCGTGGCCAGCTTCAGCACGCCGTCCCTGCACTGCAGCACCGCGTCCACGAAGGTGTCGTTCATCCAGGGATAGGTGTAGACCTCCTGCATCCCGCAGCGGAACGCAAGGTATTCTTTGATATTCCGGATCAGATCCTGCTCCTTCTGGTTGATCGCGCCGTGGAAGGAAGTGGTGAATTCCGTTGCCTCAAAATGATCGTAACCGTACATTCTGGCAACCTCTTCCATCACATCGTCTTTCATGGAAATATCGCCGGTGGAGCGCCATGAGGGAGCCGTGACATGCATATTGCCGCCCTCTGTTTTCACGTCAAAGCCCAGCAGCTCCAGCTTTCTGCCTATAACGGAATCGGGCAGATCCTTCCCGAGGCGCTTTGCCAGCCATTTGAGGTTTACGTCTATCTCTGCCCGCTGCAGCTTTTTCACATATCTGTCACAGCAGCCGTTCACCTTCATCTCCGGGTACAGCTCCTGAAAATACTGCATGGAAAGAGCCAGGGCCTGCTCGCAGCGTTCCGGATCAATGGCCTTCTCATACCTGGAGGAAGCCTCGGTCCTGTTATCGTAGCGAAGGGCCGTCCGCCTGATTCCGGTGGACTCGAAATTTGCCACCTCCAGGATGACACGCTTCGTATCGGGCAGGATGGAATCCTTGGAGCCGCCCATAACGCCCGCAAGGGCAACCGGACCCTGGGAATCCGCAATCACCAGGTCGTCTTCGCATAACGTAAGTTCGCGGTCGTTCAGAAGTTTCAGCACTTCTCCGTCAGCGGCGTGCCTTACGGTAATATGGTCAACGATATGGTCTGCGTCAAAAGCGTGGGTGGGGTTCCCCGTGGCCAGCATTACGTAGTTCGTGATATCCACCAGCGCATTGATGGGGCGCATCCCTGCCTTCCAGAGACGGTTCTGCATCCGGTAAGGGGAGGGTTTCACTTCCACGCCGGATAATTCCACGCCGATGTACCTGGAACATCTGTTCGGGTCTGAAATTTCCACCTGGAAATCCGACTGCGCATCTGTCGTATAGGGCCTGATTTCCGTCAGCGGCAGATCATACAGGGCGGCAATTTCACGGGCAATGCCGTAATGGCCCCAGAGATCAGGCCTGTTGGTCATGGACTTGTTGTCGATTTCCAGCAGCACATCGTTCATATCCAGGGCGTCTGCAAGCGGCGTGCCTGCCGGGACGTCAAAAGCCGACAAATCCAGAATTTCCGCTTCCCGGGACGCAGGGAACAGGTCGCCCAGGCCGATTTCGTCCGAAGCACAGATCATGCCGAAGGACTCTACGCCGCGGAGCTTGGAATTCTTGATGACGACAGGTTCGCCCTCTCCGTGCCAGCGGACAACGGCGCCGGGGCAGGAGACGGCCACCCGCATTCCCTCCTGCAGGTTGATTCCGCCGCAGACGATTTCCTTCGTCTCGCCGCCGATGTCCACTTTACATACCCTGAGCTTGTCTGCGTTGGGATGTGCCTGGATTTCCTGTATTACGCCGACTACCATATGTGCAAAACGGTCGGCCAGATACTCCGCGTCTTCCACCTCTACGGTAGACATGGTAAGGTCATAGGCCAGTTTTTTCAGATCGAAATCTTCCGGGACGGCTACATAGTCCCGTATCCATGATAATGATAATTTCATTTTACACCTCCTGTCCGATTCAGCGGACATGTATTCAAAAGTATGAAAATTTTATTTGAACTGTGTCAGGAATCTCAGATCGGCGCTGTGGAACAGTCTCACGTCGTCCACGCCGTAGCGCATCATAACAAGCCTGTCCAGGCCGATATTTACATAGAAGCCCGTATATTCGTCAGGGTCCAGCCCGGCAGCCCGGAGTACATTGGGATGAGGCGAACCGCCCGGCATGACTTCTATCCAGCCCACATGCTTACAGACGCTGCAGCCCTTGCCGCCGCAGACCTGGCACTCCATGTCAATCTCAAATCCCGGCTCCACGAAGGGGAAGAAGCCGGAACGCATTCTCACGGCTACATCTGTGCCGAACACCTTGCTTAAGATGCTCTTGATCATCACCTTCCCTGACGTGAATGTAATGTCCTTGTCCACGATCAGCGCTTCATACTGGAAAAAGGCTCTCTCGTGATGGGCATCCGTGGTCTCGTTCCGGTAGACGCGCCCGGGATATACGAAACGGTACGGGGGCTTGTGGGTCTGCATGTAGCGGACGCTGCCGCCGGTGAGGTGGGGACGCAGACAGAGCTTCTCATTTGTGCTTCCGGTGTCATGCCCTTCCAGCCAGTAGGTGTCCATGCTCTCTCTCGCCGGATGGTTCTGGGGGAAATTCAGCTTGTCAAAGGCGTACAGCTCGCTTGTGATATCATCTTCCTGAAAAATCTCAAAGCCCATGGAACGGAAGGTGTCGTTTAAGTCATAGCACATCTGCGTGATGGGGTGGAGCCCTCCCTGCCCCGGCATGATTCCCGGAACAGAACAGTCAAAATCCGGAGAAACTTCAGAGGCTTTCAGTTTCAGTTCCATCCTTTTGGCGTCAACCAGTTCCGTCACCTGTTTTTTTGCCTGGTTCAGCAGAGAACCCATCTCCGGGCGAAGCGCAGGGACCAGGTTGGGAAGCTCTTTCATCAGGAGGCTTAATGCTCCCTGCCTGCCGATATAAGCGCTTTTTACGTTTTGCAGTTCGCCTTCGCTGACTGCCGCGGATATTTTGTTTTTGACTTCGGACAGAATGTCGGTAATTCTCTCTTTCATTGCGATGATCCTTTCCCGCATGCGGTGATCCTTCCCCGCATTGCGAAGCTCCTTTCTCGTTTTCAGCAGGCCTGCGCATAAAAAAACATCGCCGCCTGTCATTTGACAAGGGACGATGTGAATCGCGGTACCACCCTAATTCAGGGTATTTTCATGATACCCTGCACTCGTTTTGTGTAATGAAACCTGCTACACGGACATTCGGTTTAACGCATTCCTGCCATGCTTTTCACCGAAAGGCTCCCATACTGAAACTTCCAGAAGAACCGTATGGAATGCTTTCAGCCGGTGACATTCCATCTCTGCTTTTACGGAAACTTTTGTACTCACATATGTTCAATGCCTGGTTAATGATTTATTTTAATACGAATCCGCTGCCTTGTCAAGCGGCGGGATTTGTTATTTTATAAAAAAGTGGGGAAAAGCCGGCGAAAACAAGGCGATAGAGGGCCTTCTCATGGGGCAAAAACGGGAGCGATATCGGAATTCCGGAGGTGAAAGTGGACTTTTGGGCTGAATTATGTTATACTAACCACCTGAAGCAATACGGTCCCTGAAAAGTATCACATAAATATGCGGAGGGCAGCTGGATGGGTGACATATGGGGGTTTTTTGACAACATCAACGAAATCGTGTACGTTGCGGACATAGAGACCTGTGAACTGATCTATATGAATAAAAAGGCCATGGAGGTTTTCGGCATTGATTCCCTGGCGGAAGCGAAAGGGAGTCCATGTCACCGGATTCTGCGGAACAGCGATGTGCCCTGTACCTTCTGCAGCAGATGCGGGGACGGACAGGGGTGTTTTGAGCAGCAGTATTATCACCGCGGCCTGGATCGCCATTTCCTGCTCCGGAGTACCCTCCTGACGGAGGGAGGAAGACGGTGCCGTCTTGAAATGGCACTGGATATAAGCGATCAGGAACAGCAGAAAAGCATGGTGCAGAGCGTCCAGAATCTGGAAGCCATCATTAATGAAGGGCTTCGGGTTGCCCTGCTGGAGAGGACACCGGACAGCTCGCTGGAGGTGCTTCTGGCATATCTGGGGAAGGCACTGGAGGGGGAGCGGACGTATATATTCGAACGGAATCAGGACGGCTGCGACGACAATACCTATGAGTGGGTGGCGCCCGGGGTGCGGCCGGAAAAGGAGAATCTTCAGAATGTGCCGGCGGAAGTGTGTGCAAGCTGGTACAGGAATTTCAGCATCGGCAAGCATATTGTCATCAATGATCTGGAGGATATCCGGTTAAGCGACCCGCTTCAGTATGAAAATCTAAAGCAGCAGGACATCCATTCCCTTGTGGTGGTTCCGCTGTATGATGAGAGCAGGATTATCGGTTTCTACGGTGTGGACAATCCGCCGGTAAAGTCTCTGGAATATACTTCCAATATGCTGCAGACGGCGGCGTACTTTATTGTCTCTTCCCTGCGGCGGCGCAACCTGGTCCGTGAGCTGGAAAAACGCAGCCAAAGCGTTCTCAATGCCCTCAATGTGGACTATCTGTGCATTTATCAGGTGGATTTCCTCACGGATACATGTGTGATTTACCGGGAGAATAAATTTCAGGGAAAAAATCAGCCCGTTAATTTTGCGGAGGGCTATCAGGCCGCCATGGAAGCGTATATTTCGAGGTATGTGATTCCCGGGGACCAGGAACGCCTCCGTATGGTGACGCAGAAAGCGTATATCCTGGCGCAGCTGAAAACGAAAAAGAAATTTTATGCCCGATACCAGGTGAAGGATAATCAGTCAGGGCTTAAAAATCTGGAAATTCATTTTTCCGTTACGGGGAAGGAAACGGAGGAGCAGTGCGCGATTTTTGCGTTTCGGGACGTAAATGCCGTGGTGGAGCAGGAGGAAAGGTATAAATCGGAGGCCAGGCAGAGCCTGGAGGATATTCTGGAGGGTGCCAGAACCGGTATCTGGACCATTGAACTGGAGACGGACCGTGAACCCAGGATGTATGCGGACAGAACCATGCGGATGCTCCTGGGCGTGCCGGAGGATATCGAACCGGAGGCGTGTTACCGGCACTGGTATGAAAAAATCGAGCCGAACTACGTGGAAATGGTACAGGAGGCCGTGAAGGAAATGCTGGAACGCGGACGTTCCGAAGTGGTGTACCCCTGGAACCACCCCACGCTGGGGAAAATTTATGTCCGCTGCGGCGGCGTGCCGGACAGGAAGTTCAAAAAGCCGGGCGTCTGCCTTAACGGATACCATCAGGATATCACGGAAATCACGATGACCCGGAAAAAGCAGGAGCAGGATATCATGGAGCTGCTGGAGAAGGTAAGGCGGGCCAATTCTGCCAAAAGCGAATTCCTCTCCCATATGTCCCATGACCTGCGCACGCCCATCAACGGGATTCTGGGCATGCTTACCATTATGGAGCAGACAGGGGAGGATTACAGGAAGCAGCAGGACTGCCGGGAGAAAATCCGTGTATCGACGGAGCATCTGCTGTCCCTTGTGAATGATGTCCTTCAGGTCAGCAAGCTGGAGAGCGGTTTGCCGGCCGCGGTGGAGGAATCCTTTGAACTGCGCGAAACGCTGGCGGACTGTATTACGATCATGTCTCCACACGCGGAGGCATCAGGCGTCCGCCTGGAGCTGGAAGAGACGGACCTGCACCACGGCAGGCTGATCGGAAACCCGCTGCATGTGAGGCAGATACTGACCAATATTATAGACAACGGGGTTAAGTATAACCTGCCGGGAGGGTCGGTACTGATACAGGTAAAGGAACTTTCCTGCCGGGAAGGCCTGGCAGAATACAGATTTGTGATAAAGGATACCGGAATCGGCATAGGTAAGGATTTTCAAAAACATATTTTCGAACCATTTACCCAGGAAAACCAGGGGGCAAGAACCGATTATAACGGTGTGGGCCTTGGCCTGTCCATTGCCAAAAAACTGGCGGATCAGATGGGCGGTACCATTGAGGTGGAGAGCCGGGTAGGGCAGGGAAGCCTGTTTCGGGTCACACTGCCGATTCAGGTTGATATGGAGGAAGCCGGCGGGCATGCGGAGCCGGAAGGGACTGAGCGGGTGGATATCTCGGGAATGCGGGTTCTTCTGGTTGAGGACAATGAGGTTAACTGTGAGATTGTGAAATTTATTCTGGAACAGGCGGGAGCGTTTACCATCACCGCAAATGACGGAAAGGCCGCGGTGGATGCGTTCAAGGCTTCGGCAAACGGTGCATTTGACTGTATCCTCATGGATCTGATGATGCCGGTGATGAGCGGATTTGAGGCAGCCCGGATGATACGCGGCCTGGACAGGGAGGATGCGGAAAAGGTCCCCATCATAGCACTGTCGGCAAACGCGTTTGAGGAGGACATCGCAATGGCAAAGGATGCCGGGATGAATGAACACCTGGCAAAGCCTGTGGACATGGGGAAAATGTTCAGGGTGATGCGGCGGCTGAAGAACCGGGGCAGGGGATAGCACGCCGACGGGGTGTTTCCTTACACAGAGTGTACCGCACATTCTGCAGAGGGAAGCATCTGCTTCTCCATGACATAATTGGTCAGCAAAATCCCGCCCCGGGCCACCTGCTGCTCTTTTATCACCCGGTATCCCCGGCTCTCGAAAAAGGGCCTGGCAGTGATGGAGGCATGGGAGGTCACTTCCCTGACGGGAAAGGCCTGTTCCAGGGAATCGCAGATGGCGGTGGCAACCCCCTGCCGCTGATAATCCTTATGGACATACAGCCGGTCCAGATAGCCTGTCCCGTCTATATCGCCGAAGCCGGCCAGCACGCCCTCCCGGACGGCTACCACCGTGTAATGGGCGGAGAAAGATCTGTCCCATTCATCCAAATCCACCTGTCCGGTGGCCCAGACGCCCAGCTGTTCCTTTGTGTAGTCTTTTGCGTTCACGGAGTGGACGGTCTGATAGAACAATTCTGCCATATGTCCGCAGTCCGAGGGTCGATATCTCCGAATGATCATGATGTTTCCTCCTAATTTAAATCGCTGCGCGATAGCACTAAAGAAATCAGTTGCCGGTTTTCGCCCTTATGCCGGTAGAGGGCTTCCCCATCCCCTGTGAGGACAGGAAGGCCACTACCGCATTTAGGGCACATGCCATTTTCATCAAAGACAAATATGGCAGAAATCATTTGTTTAAGGACAGCTGACATCCAGAATCCGCCGGATCTCCTCAATTTGGTCAAAATCCGCTTCCGAGGTACAGATACCCGTTTCCGGCATTGCATGCACCACCATTCCGTCTCCAAGATAGATGGCCGCATGAGAAGGCGTCTCATAGAAAATCAAATCCCCTGGTTCCGCGTTTTCCAGTGCCTCCACCCTGGTTCCCAGTGTACGCTGTGCCGCGGCACTATGGGGAAGGCTGACTCCGAAATGAGCATATACACTCTTCGTAAAGCCGGAGCTGTCGGTTCCTTCCGTCAGGCTTTCCGCTCCCCAGACATAGGGATTTCCGATAAACTGCAGCGCATATTCCGCTGCTTCCGCCCCCTGGGGATTTTCTTCCCCGGCCTTGACCTCAAAAGTATCTTCTAGTTCCGCATGAAGCTTTTCTGTCACATAATCAGAGGCAACACCCAGGGCTGCAATGTATTCCGCCGCTTTTTCCGGGTTTGCTTTCGAGGCATCCGCCGGCAGGGAAAACAGTACATTCAGGCCCGCATAGTCCTCATTCCGGCTGATTTTTCCCGTCACCTCATCATAGCGGTAAGCTTCTTTATCGTAGAAGGTTCCCTCCGTGACACAGAGATACAGGTCATGATCCGCAAAAATCTCCACATTATCGCATTCGACCAGCCGGTACAAAATTCCGTCTTCCGTCATATCCGTATAATTTCCGGACATGGATGCTATATGGTACAAAGCCGGATTATAACCTCCAATCAGCGGTGAAGCAAAAAATTCCAATTTTGCATAAGCTGCCTCAGAAGGGTTCGGCATAGGCGTCCCGTCCCTGTGTTCAATGGCGATTACGGCGTAGGTTCTGTCCGCTGATACGGAATCGTTGTGTTCGTGGGGATAGGCAGACAGGGACTCTCCGGAAACAATGCTCAATAATGTCACACGGTAATCCCCGCAGTTTTGGGTCTCGTTGATGAGATGGGCCAGGTCACCGGAAAATGCCTCCGCCAGTGAAAAATCCTGTACATTCCCGGCCACATCGGAAGAGGACAGATACCGCCATGCCCCATATGCAGTCAGGGAACTGGCGCACAATACCAATGCCGCAACCGCAGCTGCAGCGGATAATTTTGTTTTCTTATTTTCTGTCATTGTTCTCTGCTCCTTCACCTGATTTAATATAGTTTGATTCAGCCTAAAATCGGCTTCCTCGTCCGGAGTAAGGGCCTGTCTCAATGCATCGTCCAGTGCTTTATCCATTTAAAACATCCTCCAATTCCTTTTTTAACAGTTTCCGAGCCCGGTGCAGCCTGCTGAGTACGGTTCCCTGAGGCAGGTGCATGGCTGCCGCAATCTGTGCCGTAGACAGGTCCTCCATGTAAAACAGAAGTACTACAATCCTTAGTCTTTCCGGCAGCCGATTGACGGCATTTCGTATTAAAGTATTCCTTTCCCGCCTGGCAAAGCATTCCTCCGGGGACGGTTCCGCGGATTCTCCCATGTCAGCATCTCGTTCCTCCAAGATGGGCTGCACATCTGCAATTCGCTTTCTCCATGCAGCTTTGCGCCTTTTGTTTTTCCATATGCGCAGTGTAATGGAAAGCAGATAGCTTTTGGGATTCTGACCGCAGTTGATCTGTTCCCTTAATTCCACAGCCGTCAGAAACGTATCCTGGTACAGGTCGTCCGCCTCCGCCCGACTGTTTGTAAGCTGCCTGCAGAAGGAGTAGATATCCTTGCCATATTCAGCTATGCATACTTCGAACTCTTGTCCTGTCATCTGTTTTGCTTCCTCTAAGACGTCTTATCAGAGCATGCCGGGCCATTCTGCATGGCCCGTACTTTTTTGCCCTTCACTGATACATTGTAATAACTTTGCGGTTTATTCGGAATTCTTTCTTTTTTTCTGAAAAATATTTCACGAAAGCCTGGCGTTCCTTTTACCTTAATAAAATTTTTCCGGAAGTATGGCCTGTTACTGAAAGGAATGGATCTTCTTCTTTTTCTATTCCGCAGGGGCAGTTTCAGGAACCTGACCCCGGTTGTCCGTTGTGCAAACTGTTCCGAAAGGGATTTTCCGTCAGCTGGCAGTCATGCTTTTTAAAGAAATCCACTCTCGGTTCCAGATACTTCAATTTATGATTTTCCACATCTGCGATATAAAAAGAAACCGGTTCCAAGATAGTACTCCAATCCCACAGTTCCTCTCCCAAATTCAGATATTCCCGAAACATTTCACATCCTTCCGGCGCAATGGGATGAACCAGTACTGCCATAACCTTACAGGCGTAAAAACAGTCAAGCACAAGCTGTTTTCTGAATTCCGTATCATTGGCGGCATCCGCAATCTTTACATTGTTTACCCAGTGCTTGTTTACTCCCCGGATAAAGTCATCCAGGACATAGGAGATCCGGTGAAACTCATGGTTATACATATGACGCTCATAATCCAGAACGGCTTTCTCCGTCATCAGTTTTATCTGTTCGTTTACTTCGCCTATGGGAATTTTTCCCTCACAATTATTCTGAATCCCATAGAAACAGGTTCGAATCAGCCGGTTAAACACATTGGTAATCAGATTACCGTCTTTCAGAACCATATCTACGCCGGTTCTCTCTTCCTCTTTCATAAATACCTGGGGTTTAAAACCCGTACTTTTGGAGGACAGACCCAGACTCATAAAATGCATACGCAGCTGGTCCTTCGTGTAATACTGCAGCAGTTCGTCTGCCATGGGAGGCTTACATTCGGAACTGCTGCTGGCTTTTGTGTCCATATACAGCAAATGCCTGTTGGCTATGATATGGGACAAGTGCACTGTCTCCATATCCGGCACTTCCCCTTTGGGAACCTGCAATCCTGTAAATAAGCCTGTCTGAGCAATGGCATAGAAATAAATGTTATCCTCTCCGATAAACTGATACACTTTTGCTTCCTCATCATACCACCACCGGGACAGGTCCGCCTCTTTTCCCTGCTTTTTCAAATAGGCACAGGTAAAGGAAATGGGCGCCCACAGCGATTCCGGCCATACCCAGAAGGTAAGGTCCTTTAATCCCTCACACTCCGGGAACGGAACACCCCATTCCACATTGCCGGACAGCCGGAAGGGAACCAGCGTCTTTCCGGAAGTATAATGAATGCCGCCTGCGTCCAATACCTGTTTCGCCCGGTCACGGTCATCCAGATTTTCGAATACAAACACAACAGAAGGTTTCTTTTCCTCATCCATACATTCATGGGGAGGCAGTTTAGCGGCCAATTCCGCCAGGTCACCGATATACTTTCTGGGTACATACAGGAAGGGTTTTTTCAAAAATTCCTCTACGGTTTCCAGTTGATACTTGCGCGTATTTGTGTTTTTCCGAAGGAAATCATTGTATTCCTTTACTGCGGAAATACAATATTCCAAATCGAAATACCAGTTCTCCACGTCTCTGAGAACAGGTTTCTGATTTGATAAGCAGCTGACGGGATTGATCAGTTCCGAGGGCAGAAACTGATGCCCTGCCGAACACTCGTCGGCATATGCCTTTTCCGAAGTGCATCCCGGTATGGGACATTTCCCTGTCACCTGTCTTCCGTTTAAAAACATCTTTTTTTCTTCATCATAAAACTGAGGCATGGTCATTTTTCGGATATATCCGTTTTGGTATAAAGTGCGAAACACTTCCGCCGATACCTGTTTATGAATGGAACCGGCTTCTCCCAGAGCCGATGCTCCAAAGAAATCCAGACTGATGCCGTAGTTTTCCAGGGTTTTCTTCTGCTCCTCATGGTTGCCGCGCACATAGTCTTCCAAAGTACCTTCATACCCGGCTTCCTGCAGCCTGCGGTAGCTTTCCATGATGGGCGAACCGTAGCAATCCGTTCCCGAAAGAAAGATTACATTGTCTTTTCCGATCCGGTCTCTTAAAAACCGCGCAAAAATATCCGCATGGATAAACATACCGCCTACATGGCCAAAATGCAAATTTTTATTTCCATAAGGCATACCTGCCGTAATCACTGCCCGCTTGGGAAAAATAGGGCGTTCATTTGGAGTTAACCGCTTACATATCATATTCGTCTTTCCTTTCTGTTAGTTGTTTTTGTTATCACCTGCTTCCCTCTCAAGTTGGGGAAGCTCTGACTGTTCCGGCATAGTATATCTCCTTTCCGAATCCCTGAACAAATGAACCTGTAAATCGAGCAGAGGAACCGCCCTCTCCGTTACTTGCGCGGCTCGTGCGCCGCCTGGAGGCATATTTCCCCTGCATGGACCTGCGCATAATGGAGCAGAGAAGATTTATCTTCCCCTACTCGTGCGCCGGGTACCTGTCAGCTTCGGTTGACATATTTCCCCGGGGTGCCCGTATGCATAAAAAAACGGCCGAAAACTCGTTTTGAGCTTTCGACCGTTCGGTTCAGATTAACCAGGATAAGGCACTTGTTATGAACACAGCCTAAAAAGCCCGTTGCCAGTTTTGACAATAAGCAGCTGTTGCTGGTTCATTCTGTTCATGGTAATTGAAGTAATGGAAAATTTCATGGCGGGCTTATCCTTCCTTTATTTGGTGTCATTTTAACAGTATCTATTTTAGATGTCAATATGAATATTAATTTTATTATTTTTTATGGTAATTCAAAGGCATTATTATAATTTATGGCTTTGTCCCATGCTGCTGCAGTGTTTCCTAAAAGGACAGATCGTAATAGTAAGAGTAGATATTCTGCCCATATTCTTCCAGGGTTGCCACGAATAAAGGGTGATAAGCTTTGGAGGGCACAATGCCTAAATCAGCACGTATTGTTTCTCTTCTCCAATGAGCAGGTGTGCGGAAATTTTTGCATAACTGTGCAGTATTCTGCCTGAACCGTTTCAGTTTTTCATGTCCCATTCTAATCTCCACCAGAGGTTGACTATTGTTCTTGCTCATTTTCTGGCATATTATAGTATGTGCAGACATATGGAGAGTACAGACGCAGAAATATGGTACTCCGGGTTGATGATAAAATGTAAAAAAAGAAATGGTATATAGAGCAAAGAAAAGCCTTGCATGTCAGTGGATTGTATGTTAAACTCATTTCACAGTATAAGTTCTAATCAGGGTGGCAGTTTTACGGATTCCACTGTCGCAGGTCAGGTATTCAGTTTTTTATCAGAAATCTATATTTAAAACTCAGCTTAAAATTATAAAGACAGGGGATTTCGAATGAATTCAGGCAGACAGTGTTTCTCTTTGTTTAGACATGTCTGTTCCTTGGGGAGGCGGGAAGGAATCTGTGACAATAAAGAAGGAAAAGCCCGGAATGTTGGAGGTCACCAGGGCGGTTAGAACCGTGGACTGTGGAAGAAGCATGGGGATGTTGGTAAAAAATGGTTTAATGAAAAGGGGTGTTGGTATGTTAGAAGAAAAAGATCTGCAAATGATAGCTGAAATTGTGGGAAAAACGGTAGAACCCATAAGTAAGGACGTAAAGGAACTGAAGGGGGATGTAGCAGGGGTAAAGAGTGATGTAGCAGGACTAAAGGGAGATGCAGCAGGAGTAAAGGAGGATGTGGCAGGACTAAAGGGAGATGTAGTAGAAATAAAGGGAGATGTAGCAGGAGTAAAGGAGGATGTGGCAGGGCTAAAGGGAGATGTAGTAGAAATAAAAGGAGATGTAGCAGGCGTAAAGGAGGATGTGGCAGGGCTAAAGGGAGATGTAGCAGGAGTAAAGGAGGATGTGGCAG
>CAJULV010000011.1:0-58276 GCA_910587555.1 uncultured Acetatifactor sp. | reverse complement strand
CAGGAGTAAAGGAGGATGTGGCAGAACTAAAGGGGGAAGTAGTAGAAATAAAGGGAGATGTGGCAGGAGTAAAGGAGGATGTGGCAGAACTAAAGGGGGAAGTAGTAGAAATAAAGGGAGATGTGGCAGGAGTAAAGGAGGATGTGGCAGAACTAAAGGGGGAAGTAGTAGAAATAAAGGGAGATGTGGCAGGAGTAAAGGAGGATGTGGCAGGACTAAAGGTAGATGTAGCAGGGCTAAAGGTAGATGTAGCAGGAGTAAAGGAGGATGTGGCAGGGCTAAAGGGGGAAGTAGTAGAAATAAAGGGGGATGTGGCAGGACTAAAGGAGGATGTAGCAGGGCTAAAGGTAGATGTAGCAGGAGTAAAGGAGGATGTGGCAGGGCTAAAGGGGGAAGTAGTAGAAATAAAGGGGGATGTGGCAGGACTAAAGTGGAATGTATGTGAACTTGAGCAGAAGTTTGAAGGAACAGTGGAATTGATGAGGAAGGACATAAAGGAGCTTCAGCTGACGCTTGAGAATGAGACAAACCGAAATATTCGTATCATCGCAGAGGGGCATCTTAACTTAAGCAGAAAACTGGATGAGGCATTGAAGGTAGAGAATGAGAAAGAAATAATGTCGGTACGGGTAAATATTCTGGAAAGTGAAGTAAGGAGATTGCGGGATACGGTTACTGCAATGGCATAAGAAAAGCTTACAAACGGGGATTTCAGGGTACATAGAGAGAGGTGCATTCTGTGGGCGGGGGGCAATGTTGGCTGCACCCTCCTGCGGGACAGTACCCAAGCCAACCTTCATGTGTTCCTGGAGGCTGACCTGGACGTTGCTGGCAATCTGTTGTCAAACTGTTTATGATGAAACGCTTTGTAATGCCTGCAATGGTACTGTGAGAGGCGTTGTAGCGCATTTTGCACGAAAATCCCAAGCAATTGCTTTGATTATTTTGACTGTCGGCATTTCCGGGTAAAAAGGAATGCAGGACCCGACGCCGGGGAAGTCCAGGAGGACGGGGGCCTGATTTCTTGCAAAATTGTACCGAGCGAACTTTTGACTTTGCGGCAGGGGGCGGAATTGTTACGGTTTCTACAGCTCTTTGGTCAGTTCCAGAATCCGGGCACAGGCTTTCTCATCATGCGCTTTCATGCGATCAATCTGCCCGGCCAGCAGCCGACGGTTTTCCGGTTTTGCCAACTGGCGCATCTGATGTTCACCGCGTTCCCATCCGCCCAGGAGCGGAATCATTTCCTTCCAGAGGATTTCCGATATGCATTCCATTTCATTTACAGCGGCATTCAGCCTGGGCGCTGCCCCGGGATATTGCTGCGCCAGTCTGCGGAGATATTTTGCACCGTGGAAGCGGCCGTCGGAGAGACAGTCCATGGCATCCCCATGGCACATCATGCGTTCCACCAACAGGGGAAGGACGGCGTCTTCGGGGAAATCCCTGTCACACAGAAGGGCGTTTTTCCAGGCGTCATAGGCCAGAGTGCCCTTGGCATAGGTGCCGCACATGCGTCCTTTCAGGACTTCGGCTGCGTTTTCCAGTACTTCCACTGGGGTAAGGGAAGGAAGGGCCTCCGCGCCAGTGGCAATCAGGGCAGTGGTGTCCGGATTTTCCCACCAGTCACCGGTGATGAAGTAGCCGTTTTTCTCAAAGGATATATTTGCCTGGTATTCCGGGTACTCCTGGAATACATTCCACCCCAGGAGTATCCTGCCCTCTTCCCGGTAACCGGTGATGACGCAGGCTTCCGGAGGCCCGATGATGCCCAGGGCAATGACGGGATTTCCGGCGTCGATCTCCCTGCGGATAAAGGCCATGAAGTCCTCTTTTTTCGTTTCCGGTGTCCGCCGGAGGAGCTTCAGGTTCCGTTCCATGGCTCTCATACCGCAGCGGAACACCTTTGCAGGATCGTCAAAGGTAAGGATTGCATCCACATTGCCGCCGTTCCAACAGGCGGTGTCCCAGGTCAGCCGGAAGGCTGCGCCGCTTTCCGCCATGGCCCGGGTGTAGTCCACAGCGAGTCCCAGGTATGTTCCGCAGGAGCGTATACATATGGGAAAAGGGGTACATCCGTCCTGACCATAGGCGACTTTGGGCACGCCGTATAAAATTGCGCTTTCTTGTTTTTCCATTGTTCTTCCCAACTTTCTGTAAGTTTGCATTGTCTGTCGTAACAGCTCGGTATTCTGTCTGAACGGTTACTGTCTGTCCGGAAGGGCTGCGCCGTATACCCCGGCACAGAGCCGCACCCGGGGCAGCAGAGGGGCTTCTGCGCGAAACAGGGAGGGTGTATAACCGGTATACCGACGAAAGGCCCGGGAGAAGACG
The DNA here is from genome assembly GCA_910587555.1 of uncultured Acetatifactor sp. Lineage (GTDB taxonomy): Bacteria > Bacillota > Clostridia > Lachnospirales > Lachnospiraceae > Acetatifactor. The sequence continues at coordinate 55,942 of CAJULV010000011.1, read as the reverse complement.
GTCCTGCCGGAAAAGCCGTAGGCAACGGCGATATCAAGGATTGTTCTGTCCGTATCCAGGAGTTCCTGGGCGGCATTGGCGATTTTTCTCTCCTGCACATACCGGTTCAGCGGCTTTCCGGTGCATTTGCGGAATACATCCCGGATATGGGCCAGGGAAAATCCGGTCTGACGAACCAGCTCCTCCAGGGGAATCTCTTCCCGCACATGACTTTCCACAAAGGTACAGACTGACCATATCAGAATATAGTGATTCATGGGTTTAGCCGTCACCTCCTGAAATGTATTGCTTCGAAGCAGATTCAGTATAACATAGTCCAGGTGTCCGGGCGCAACGATTTTGAGGAAATTGGAGCGGAAATGGCAGGAATTCAATTCCTGTTAGAGTTGGTGCGCAGTCACTTTGGAGATGAAATCAGCCTGCTGCATCCTTTACCATTTCGTCAACGGCAGCGGCGTCAAAACCGATCAGGGCAGGATGATTGGTAAGGGCTTTCATAATCCGCCATCCCTCCCGGCTGTTGACGGCATTTTGGGGCAGGGGAAGGAAACCGAAGTCCAGGTAAACCTTACAGGCTACCCAGGTGGTGGTTTGGGTGGGGATTTTGGCATGGGTATAGCCGAATTCCCGCATGATTCCCAGTACATGGGAAATCAGGGGCTTTGCCAGTCCCCTTCCCTGATAATCCCTGCGAACCGCTACCCAGTGCAGCCAGGCGGAACCGGAACTGTCCCGTCCGGTGATATCATAATACGCCGTTGCAGTGGCAACCTTTTCTCTGTTTGCATTTTCAATGAAAACCATACGGTTATAAAGGGTGTTTTCCCGGTCTCCGTAAAATTTGTTCCAAGCTTCCAGTCCCTGTTCATAAGAGGAAAATTCTTTTGCGGACTTCTCGACGGCAATCCAGTCATCCCTGTCGCCGTCTTTATAAAAGACAAATCGATAGCCATCAGGAAGGGGAAGAGAAGGGATATTGTCCAGATCCCGCTCAAGCAACAGTTCATAATATTTTATCCTGCTATCGTGATTATCCAACTGCAATTTTTGCTGTTCCATGTAAGTTCTCCTTGTCTGTTTTCGCTCTGTCTGTCTGGGCGCTGTTTCCTCCTTATCTTACCACAAAGCCGGACACATAGCCATTCTGTTTTCGAAACCTTTGGGAAAATGCCTGATAGTTTGTTATTTTTACGGCTTCGCAGTCAGCTGGCCGTCATTTCCGTTGGGATACACTCTTGCATGTCCTCACAGAAACAATGTCCGTCTGTCGATGCCCTTATACCCGTGCAGAGCTTTATCTGCACGCAGAGCCTTATATGTATGCAGGGTCCTATATGCATGCAACGTATTATTTGCATGCAGAGCTTTATCTGCATGAGACGACAGGGAATGCCATGCGGTTTTGAGGATTAAAAAATATAGGGAGGAATCCGAAAAAGATAAACAAATATCTCATAAATTATGGTATACTCGTTCATATACAACGGGATATCATTTCGGTTTCCGGCGCATTGCGGACAGGGCTGTACGGTGTATCTGTTCAGCGTGGAGACGAAAGAAGGGGGCAATCAATGAAAAAACTGCTGTACGGAACGGGCAATCCTGCAAAACTGGAATCCATGAGGCGCAGACTGGGTGGTTTGCAGGTTGAGATTCTGGGGCTTGAGGATATGGAAAGGGAAGCGCCGGATGTGCCGGAAGACGGCTGTACGCCTCTGGAGAATGCCAGGAAGAAAGCGCTGGCTTATCATCAATTTTATGGCATTCCGGTATTTTCCTGCGATTCCGGCCTGTACTTTGAGGGACTGCCGGAGGAACTTCAGCCCGGCGTCCATGTGCGGACCGTCAACGGACGGTATCTCACAGACGGGGAAATGTTGGAGTACTACAGTTCCATGGCAGAAAAATACGGAAATCTGAAAGCGAGATACCGGAATGCCGTATGCCTGGTTGTGGATGCGGAGCATATCTATGAATCCATGGATGACAGTCTGGCCAGTGAATTCTTTTTGCTTACCCCAGTACCCCATTCCGGGATTCGGCATAAAGGATTCCCATTGGACAGCCTTTCCGTGGATATAAAAACCGGAAAATATTTTTATGACCTGACGGAAGAACAGATAGATCGGGTAGCGGTGGAGGACGGGTTTTTGGAATTTTTCAAAAATTACAGGGATTATCCGGTGGCAGGAGAAATCATGGAGAACGAGAAGACAGTTGTCTGAAGACAGGACAATGCGGGACGATGTGGGGAGGGGAAATATGGCAGCGACAGCAGAGGAAATTACATTTGTAAAAAAAGACGGAAATAAAATCCGGGGGCGGATTTACAGGCCGGAAGGCACAGTCCGGCGGCTTCCCATTGTGATATTCTGTCATGGCTTCGGCAGCAATTACCGGGAACTGATGCACCATGGGAACGGTTTTGCGGAGGCGGGTATCTGCTGTCTGTTTTTCGACTTCTGCGGGGGCGGGCCGGAGTCCCTCAGCGACGGTAAATTTGAAGAGATGACGGTTGGCACGGAATGCGGAGACCTGGAGACGGTCATCAGCTGTGTAAAAGACCTGGATTATGTGGATTCGAGTCGGATTTTCCTTCAGGGGGAGAGTATGGGCGGGCTGGTTTCGGCATTGGTGGCAGCCCGGCATTCGGAGGACATCAGAGCCATGGTTTTGTGGTATCCGGCATTTGTGATTCCTGAAGGCGCCGGAAAACGGTATGAGTCCGGAGAAAGGGAAGCCTTTGGGCTGCGCCTGGGAGCAGCCTTTGACAGGGAGGCTAAGGACATTGATGTGTATGGAATCATCCCGGCTTACGGAGGGCCTGTTCTGATGATTCACGGGGAACAGGATATGATAGTACCGCTTTCTTATTCCGAGAAGGCGCTTTCCGTTTACGGGGAGTCGCGGCTGATTATCATTCCCGGTGCAGGACATGGTTATGACGGGGCTGACAGTACGGCTGCAAGGGAATACTCCATAGACTTTTTTCGGGGACGGATGTAACATAAAGAACAACTTGAAAAAGGAAAGCTGCTGAAAGGCTTAAAAGAGGACGTTGCGGAAACGCATATCCAACAAGACAGGACAGAAACATATAGCTCCAAAAGACAGGACAGAAACGCATATCCAACAAGACAGGACAGAAATATATAGCCCCAAAAGACAGGGCGGAAACGCATAGCCCAAAGAGACAGGGCGGAAACCATGGACAAAATGACACGGCAAATGGCAGATGTGGGAAAGCGGAGGCGGAGAGATGGCAGAAGAGAGCGGAAGGAACAGGGCGCAGGATTCCCGCAGGGAGACGATTTCCGCCCTGGCCGGGGAGGTCATGGGTCTGGCCAGGGACGATATTCTGATGCATTTGAGATTTTTCGCTCCTGTGCTGGCTGCGCTTCCGGTGCGGGAACGGAGGGAAAGCGCGCTGCCTGAAGAGAAAGAAGGCATGCCGTTTCCGGAAGCCCCGGGTCTTGCCTGGGACGGGCATTTCTGTCTGTATGACCCTGTATCCGTGTTGGCGTGCTACGGCAGGGAGCCGGGCCTTGTGGCCAGGACCTATCTCCACCTGCTGCTGCACTGCGTGTTTTCCCATCAATTTCAGTACGATAAACTGGATGCAGATATCTGGGATCTGGCTGCGGACCTGGCAGTGGAGGACGTGATTCTGGAACTGGGCCTGGGCGGAACTTCCCTGGCTGCGGACGGGGCTGCTGCAAGGCGATTCCGTGCTCTCAGGGAGCAGGCGGGGGCATTGACTGCGGAGAAGCTCTATCGGTATTTTCTGAAAAATCCCCCTTCCCCGGAGGAAATGCGGGAGCTGCGCATGTTTTCCTTCCGGGACAGCCACAGGCTCTGGAAAAGGGGACAGCCTTCGGCGTCCGGGGCGGAGCAGTGGAGGAAACTGGGCAGGCAGATGAAGACGGAACTGCAGTCCTTCGCCAGGGGAAAGGCAGGCACAAGAAGCCTGGAGAAGAACCTGGAGGAGGCTGACAGGGAGCGGTATGATTACGGCGAGATTCTGCGGAGATTTGCGGTACTGGGGGAGGAACTGACGGTGAGCCGGGAGGAGTTCGATTATATTTATTATACCTACGGCCTGGAGCATTACGGGAATCTGCCCCTGATCGAGCCGTTGGAGTACCGGGAGAGCAGGAAGGTCAGGGAGTTCGTCATAGCCATCGACACATCTGCCTCCTGTGACGGGGAAGCTGTAAAGGCATTCCTCAGGAAGACCTATACCATTCTCAACGGTTTTGAGAATTTTTTCACCAGGATAAATGTACACATTCTGCAGTGCGACAACCGTGTGCAGGATGACAGGAAGCTTACCTGCCGGGAGGATTTGGAGACATTTCTGCGGGAGGGTAAGCTGACGGGATTCGGCGCCACGGACTTCCGGCCGGTGTTTCAGTATGTGGAAAAACTGCGGGAAAGAGGAGAATTCGAGAATCTGAAGGGATTGATTTATTTTACGGACGGCTATGGTATTTATCCGGAGAGGGCGCCGGATTACCAGATGGTTTTCGCCTTTCTGGAGGAGGACGAAAACCGCGCCCCTGTGCCGCCCTGGAGCATAAAGGCAGTGGTGGGGCAGTAAGTCAGGAGAGAAACGGAGACAGTCATGAACATAAGGCAGGCAAAAAAGTATATCGAAAATACGGTAAAACTTTACCTGAAAAAAGATGAATTTGGGGAATACAGGATACCGACAGTGCGTCAGCGGCCCATTTTTCTGCTGGGCGCCCCGGGTATCGGCAAGACGGCCATTATGGAGCAGATTGCCCAGGAGATGGGCATTGCCCTGGTATCCTATTCCATGACCCACCACACCAGGCAGTCGGCATTGGGGCTTCCCTTTATTGCCGATAAGAATTACGGGGGCGCTGCCTGCCGCGTGTCGGAATACACAATGAGCGAAATCATTGCCTCCGTCTACGATACCATGGAGTCCGGCGGCATACGGGAGGGCATTCTGTTTCTGGACGAAATCAACTGTGTCTCCGAGACCCTGGCGCCGGCCATACTGCAGTTCCTTCAGTACAAAACCTTTGGCCGCCATCGGGTCCCCGGGGGATGGGTCATTGTAACCGCCGGAAATCCGCCGGAGTACAACAGGTCTGTCCGGGAGTTCGACGTGGCTACCCTTGACCGCCTGAAGGTGATGGAGGTGGAGCCTGACTATGGGGTCTGGAAAATGTATGCCTCAGAGAAGCGGATTCATCATGCCATTATCAGCTATCTGGACTTGAAGAAAGAACATTTCTTCCGCATTGAGACCACCGCCCGGGGGAGAAGCTTTGTGACTGCCAGGGGTTGGGAGGATTTGTCGGAGATTCTGGCGCTCCATGAAGAGGAGGGGCTGCCTGTGGACGGAGCGCTGGCGGCTCAGTACCTGCGGAATGAAAGAGTGGCGGAGGATTTCAGCGCCTATTATGAGCTGTATCAGAGATATAAAAACGACTACAATATCACGGACATTCTGGAAGGCCGTTTCGAGGAAGCTGCGGCCAGGGCCGGGGCGGCTGGCTTTGACGAGCGGTTGTCCCTGTTGGGGATGCTGTTGGACGCAGTGCAGGGACAGATGAAGGAAGCGGTGGAGCAGGCCGCATTTCTGACAGAATTGAGAAATGTGCTGAAAGGCATGGCCGGCCTGCCCCAGGAAGGATGCAGCGGGGCGCAGTTTCTGGCCCGTCTGGAGGATTTGGCCCGGGGAAGAAGGAAGCTGTTGGACAGCCTGCAAAGCGCCAACTCCCTGTCTGAAGAGGACAGAAGGAAGCATAGAAATATCCTTGGGTTTCTGCAGGACGGGCACAGGGAACTGCGGACCCGGGGCATTGAGGGGAGTCAGGCATCCTATGACTTTCTGAAGGACTGCTTTTCTGAAAAAACCGCAGGGACAAAAGAGGAGACCCGGAGAATCCAGGCCAGGCTCCATGCGCTTTTTTCCTTTGTGGAGGAGGCGTTCGGTGAGGGAAATGAGATGCTGATACTGCTGACGGAGCTTACCGGCAACAGCGCCAGTGCCTGCTTTATCGCTGCTTTCGGAAGCCCGGATTACGCCCGCCTCAGCGAGGATATGATGCTTGCCAGACGCAGGGACAGTCTGCGGGAACGAATTGCGGAGTTGGATTTATAGACTGTAGAACGGTGGAAATATGACAGAAAAACGATTAGATATGGAAAACGGAACCATCCGTTATCGGATAGAGAAGGACAGGGCCGTCATCACAGGTTTTCAGGGATTTGCGGCAAATCTTGCGCTGCCCGCACAGATAGAGGGATGCGCTGTGGCCGTTGTTGACAGGAAAGCGTTTTTGAGCCGGAAAAGCCTTTGTACCATTGTGATGCCCGATTCTGTGGAGGAGGTAGGGGACTGGGCTTTTGCCCACTGTGACAGCCTGCGGGAGGTTTCCTTTCCCGGGCGGCAGGTGCGCTTTGGGAGAGCGGTTTTTAAAGACTGCAGCAGCCTTGGGAGAATCGCGGTAAGGGGAAAAGCTGCTTTCTGCGCGGAACTTCTGGCAGCAGCCGTGACCATGATGGATGCTTATTATCTGCTGAACCTGTGCGGGGCAGGCAGCGGGGAATGGATGGAGCAGTGGGATATCCGGCTGCTTTCCATCCTGCGGGCTTCGGACGCGGAAGGGTATATCAGCCAGTCCGTTTACGGTGAGGAGGACTACATCGGCACGGATCTTGAGGAATTCACCAATGCCAGGAGAAAAGTCAAGGTGCGGCTGGCGTTCCTGCGGCTCCTTCATTCCCGTGGCCTGGATTCCTCCCTGAGGGCAGAACTGGAACAGTACCTGAGAAATCTGACCAAGGGGCAGGCCGGGGAGGAGGCCTGGCAGGTGGTCCGGGAGGAGCATGGCAGCCACCGGGAATATTACAGCCTGTTTGCGGAGCTTGGATGCATCAGTCAGGACAATTTCCCTGGAATCCTTGGGGACATCGGGGAGAACAGCCCTGAAATGAAGGCCTTTTTCCTGAAATACATGGGGGAGCAGAGGACGGAAACGGATTTTTTTGACGGCCTGGAGCTTTGAGACGGTTTGAAGACACTGTGACATTTCGGCATCGGCGGAAAGGTTCCGCTGGTGCCGATTGTTATGTTTACATCCCAACCTTACGGTTTTGTAAGGCAGTACAGGAAAAATGTAAGGAAAATCTATGGCAAGTTCTTCTCATTTCCGGTATTCTTATCTTACGGCTGCGGCAGAAGCACTGCAGAAAAAGACGGGAAGGCCGCATTTCTACGGGCCGGTTTCGGAGAGCGGCGTTTACGGGGGACGGAAGAAAGCCGCCAGGTACGGCTGCGGCAGCCTTGAAAATGAACGGACAGGAAACAGGCGCCGAAAATGAGGAGGAGCAAAAATGGCATTATTGAAAGTAAAGAATCTAAAGAAAATATATACCACCCGCCTGGGCGGCAACAAGGTACAGGCACTCGACAGTGTGAATTTTACGGTGGAGCAGGGAGAATATGTGGCAATCATGGGAGAGTCCGGTTCCGGAAAGACTACATTGCTGAATATTATGGCATCCCTGGATAAGCCCACGGGCGGGCAGGTGATTCTGGCGGGCAGGAATATGGCGGATATCAAACAGAAGGAACTCTGTGCTTTCCGACGGGATAATCTGGGATTTGTATTCCAGGATTTCAATCTGCTGGACACGCTGTCCCTGAAGGACAATATTTTCCTGCCTTTGGTGCTGGCAGGGCGGGACTGGCGGGATATGGAGGAGCGCATCAACCCCCTGGCGGTAAAGCTGGACATCGTACAGATTTTGGAAAAATACCCCTATGAGGTATCTGGCGGGCAGAAGCAGCGGGCGGCGGTGGCCAGGGCGCTGATTACGCAGCCACAGATTGTTCTGGCGGACGAACCCACGGGAGCGCTGGACTCCAAGGCCTCAGACAAGCTGCTGAAGATATTCGCCCAAGTGAACAGAGAAGGCCAGACCATTCTGATGGTGACCCATTCCATACAGGCGGCAAGCCGTGCGGGAAGGGTGCTTTTCATCAAGGACGGCTGCGTGTTCAATCAGATTTACCGCGGCAGGCTGAGCGATGATGAGATGTACAGAAAAATATCGGATACATTGACGATTCTGCACACGGAGAATGGGGAGGAGGTACACAAATGAGCAAGTCACTGTCACTGATGCCCCGTATGGCGGCAAATAATATACGAAAGAACGGTTCCGTCTACTTTCCGTATATCGGGGTCAGCACCTTCGCCATGTTTACGTTTTTTGTATTCGGGCTGATCATGAAAAACGATATCATTTGGACGCTTCCCAAAGGCGCATATGCCGTAGTGCTGATACAGATTGGATATGTCCTTCTGGGGCTGATTATGCTGCCCTTTCTCTACTACACCAACAGCTTCCTGATCAAGAGAAGGAAAAGGGAGCTGGGGCTGTACAGCATTCTGGGATTGGAGAAAAAGCATATCGGCGTCATGATGCTCTGGGAGAGCCTGATCATCTATTGTATCGTGATGGTCGGCGCCGTTATACTGGGGTTGTTGTTCTCCAGGCTGATTTTCCTTCTCTTGCTGAACCTGGCCAGGATGCCGGTGGATGTGACATTCATGATCAAACCGGGAGCCGTTGTGAATACATTGGTTTTTTACGCCTTTGTGATGGGGCTGAATCTCTTCGTCAACCTGGTTCAGGTGGGGAAATCCAATCCGGTGGAGCTGATGGGCGATTCCAGGAGCGGGGAGAAGGCGCCCAAAGGGATCGGCTTCTGGAGCCTGGCAGGGCTGGCGGCCATGGTGTTTGGGTACAGGATGGCTTTGCGGGCACAGCTGAACAATTGGATTTTTACCGATTTCTTTCTGGCCGTGTTTCTGGTTGTGATGGGGACGTATCTCCTCTTTACCTCGGGCAGTATAGCGTTTCTGCGGCTTTTGAAGAAAAAGAAGGGATTTTACTACCGTCCGGAGAACTTCATTACGGTGTCGGGAATGCTGTACCGGATGAAGAAAAGCGCGGCGAGCCTGTCCAATATCTGTGTTTTTTCCACCATGGTTATCATCACGGTGGTGTGTACGGTTTCGGTGTATCTGGGGATGGAATCCATCCTTACGTCCGGGTTCAGCAGGGGATTTGAACTGAGTTTCATCGGCGCCGATAAGCCGGATGCAGGGCAGCTGAAGCAGGAAGTGCAGGCGATTGCGGCACGGAACGGGATTGTTCTGAAGGAAGAACTTGACTACAAATATGTAGGCGCCAGGGCATATAAAAGGGATAACATGCTTTGCATGGAAGGAGAACCCCATGATAGCGCGGGGTGGGTATACATGTCCCTGATGACGCTGGACGAATATAACCGTCTGGAGGATGCGGAGGAAACCCTGCAGCCCGGTGAGGTCCTGCTGTTCTCTTCCGGGCCTGATTTCGCCGGCGGGATTGTCTCCTTTGACGGCACGGAGTATACGGTCAAAAAAGAACTTACAGAGAGCAGCATTATCGATAAGCATGCCAATAACGTCATGGGTTCGAAATACATCATCGTGCTGGCAAATCAGGAGGAACTTTTGCGGGTGAGCGCCGTTTATCATGTGGACGGCAGTACACAGGAATCCTATTATTATGGGTTCTGGCTGGATACGGCTGCGGGGGAAGGCTACATGGAAGAAGGTATCATACGGGATGAATCCGGCAGAGATGAGATGATAGACGAATTTTCGCTCGAAATCGAACAATATGCCGCTGCGCTGCCGGGGTTTGCCGAGTACCGCGACCGCAGGGAAAATATGATGTTCCAGGAGAGCATGTATGGAGGGCTGCTGTTCATCGGCATCTTTTTCGGAGCCATTTTCCTCATCTGCCTGCTGATTATTATGTATTACAAGCAGATTACCGAAGGGTTTGAGGACCAGAACAACTTCGAGATCATGCAGAAGGTGGGGATGGGGGACAGAGAGATCCGCCGTACCATTCGGAAACAGATCAGCATGGTATTCGGACTGCCCCTTTTGGGTGCCCTGTGCCATACGGCAGTGGGTATGCGCATGGTATATATGCTGCTGGGAGCCATCGGGTTCTTTGAGACCGGCCTGCTGATTGCCTGCACCCTTGGGGGATGCCTGGTGTTTGCGGCGGTGTACAGCATCTGCTATAAACGGACTTCCATGACATATTACCGGATTGTGCGGAAAATGGGGTGACGGAAGGGATTTTGGCGTAACGGCAATCCGGAGAACCGCAAAGCCCATGGAACAGAGCGGAAAGGGTGGTTGTATTCGGAGCGGAAATGCTATATAATAGAATAAATTTGCAGGGCCTTTATGGACGAAGCGGGTTCATGAAGGCCTTTTTTCGATAACGAAATCGGTTTTGCGCAGGCCGGCGTCCCGGGTCGGGAAATGCCGCGGGCTTCGCGCGGGAGAGGAGGAAATATGGGTTGTCTTGGTAATTTATTATGGTTTATCTGCGGCGGGTTTTTAAGCGGGCTTGGATGGCTGCTGGCAGGGGTGCTTTGGTGCATTACGATTGTGGGGATTCCCCTGGGAACCCAATGCTTCAAGTTCGCCAGCCTGTCCTTTTTTCCGTTCGGAAAGGAAGTGGAATACGGCGGAGGGGTGGGTTCACTGCTGCTGAATGTACTCTGGCTGATATTGACGGGGATTCCCATGGCCGTGGGATCCGCCGTTATGGGATGTGTTTTATGCGTGACAATTATCGGCATTCCCTTCGGCCTGCAGCATTTTAAGATTGCAAAACTGGCGCTGATGCCCTTTGGCGCCAGAATCATCTGAAGATTGGCGGCCATATGGGATGTTCCGGGCGATGATTTTCCGAAAAACAGGGGATAAATGTTGCGGGCGCATATTCATTTTGGTATAATAAATCTTGTCGGAAATATGTAATGTAACCGTAAAACCTTGGGAGGGGCGCTTATGGACACGAAATGTCTTCATATAAAACAGGGCGGAGAAAGGCTGAGCCGGGAAGAAGAAGCCGGGCTTCGCCAGGCTGCGGAAATTATCCGGGGCGGCGGCCTGGTGGCGTTTCCCACGGAAACCGTATACGGCCTGGGAGGAGACGCCCTGAATCCGGAATCCTCCAGGAAAATATACGCGGCAAAGGGCAGGCCCTCGGACAATCCCCTGATCATCCATATCTGCCGTTTTGAGGATATCCGTAAAATCGTGAGGCAGCTGCCGGAAGCCGCCGTGAAGATAGCGGAGGCATTCTGGCCGGGACCCCTTACCATGATACTTCCCAAGGCCCTCATTGTACCCCGTGAAACCACAGGCGGCCTGGACACGGTGGCGGTGCGCTTTCCGTCGCATCCGGTGGCGCAGAAGCTGATTGCGTACAGCGGGGGCTATATTGCCGCTCCCAGCGCCAACCTTTCGGGAAAGCCCAGCCCTACCTCCGCAAAGTATGTGATAGAGGACATGGACGGCAGGATTGACATGATTATAGACGACGGCGAGGTGGGAATCGGGCTGGAATCCACGATTCTTGATCTGGCTTCCGATATGCCCAGGATACTGCGTCCCGGTTATATCACACAGGAAATGCTTGATAAGCTGCTGGGAAAAGTTGACATAGATGTCACAATTGTGGAACCTGACAGCGGGCAGGCGCCCAGGGCACCGGGGATGAAATACCGCCACTATGCGCCCAAGGGACGGCTTATCATTGTAGAAGGACCGGCGGAACGGGTAATCCCGTATATCAACGGGCATGCGGCGGAGAATCAACGGGCGGGTGAAAAGACAGGTGTCATAGGTACTGCGGAAGTACTTGAACAATACCATGCAGATGTGGTAAAATGTATAGGAAGCCGGAAGGATGAGGAGACAATCGCCAGAAACCTGTTCTCAGTCCTGAGGGAATTCGATGACGAGAATGTGACGAGTATCTATTCGGAAAGTTTTCCGGCACAGGGCCTGGGACAGGCAATCATGAACCGTCTGCTGAAGGCGGCGGGGCACAGGATTGTAAAGCTGTAACAAAGCGGCGCACATCCCATGGAAGGGACGGGCAGCAGGCATCCGGCCTGTAAAGGGAAAACCAAATAAGGAGGGAAGGGCAGATGATAGCGATTGGAAGCGACCATGGCGGCTATGCGCTGAAGACCAGCGTAATCCGGCATCTGGAGGAAAGGCAGATTCCCTGTGAGGATATGGGCATCCACGGCCCGGAGAGAAGCGATTACCCTGTATTCGGCAGGGCGGTGGCGAATGCGGTGGCGGAAGGCAGATGTGAGAAAGGCATTGTCATCTGCACTACAGGCATCGGCATCAGCATAACGGCAAACAAGGTTCCCGGCATCCGCTGCGCACTGTGCGCGGATTCGCTGTCCGCCAAATTGACCAGGCAGCACAACGACGCCAATGTTCTGGCGCTGGGCGGCGGTATAATCGGCGAGAACCTGGCGCTGGAAATCGTGGATGTTTTTCTGGACACCCCCTTTTCCGGAGAGGAACGCCACCGGAGGCGGATAGATCAAATTGAGTCATAAATAAAATACAAGATGCGGAACGAAAGACAGCATCTGTCCGGAGGATGCCCCCGGGTAATTTACGGGTCCAGGAATGAAGCGGCCGGAAATACCTGCACAGATGGGGAAGCAGGAGGAGAGATGCGGAACAAAATTAGGAGAAAAAGATTATGGCAAATGTAGTAATCATGAACCATCCGTTAATTCAGCACAAAATCGGACTCATTCGCAGAAAAGAAACCGGTACGAAGGACTTCCGCCAGACCATCAGCGAAATTGCCATGCTGATTTGCTACGAGGCCACCAGAGATCTGAAGCTGGGCGATGTGGAAATAGAGACGCCCATCTGCAAGACTACCGTAAAGGAACTGCGGGGCAAGAAGATGGCCATCGTGCCCATCCTCCGGGCGGGACTTGGGATGGTGGACGGGATGTTAAACCTGATTCCGGCGGCAAAGGTAGGGCATATCGGACTCTACAGAGATCCCGAGACCTTAAAGCCCGTGGAGTATTACTGCAAGCTTCCGGCAGACTGCGCGGATCGCGAAGTATTTGTGGTGGATCCCATGCTGGCAACGGGAGGTTCTTCCGTGGCGGCAATCCGTATGCTGAAGGACAAAGGCTGCCGAAGTATTCATTTTATGTGCATTATCGCGGCTCCCGAAGGCGTGGAGGCCATGAAGGAGGCACATCCGGATGTGGATATATATGTGGGTGCCCTGGACGAGCGGCTGAATGAACACGGCTATATTGTACCGGGACTGGGGGATGCGGGCGACCGCATTTTCGGAACGAAGTAGCCATGTGCTTCCGGGTGAAATACACTGTGAAAGGCGGTGTACTATCTTGAAGATCTGGAGAAAGACAGCATTTCTTATATGTGTATTGTTTCTGGCCGGCGTATTGGAACCTGTACCCGGCCTGGAAGCCGTGCATGCGACAGCCTCCACCAGGGACAAACTGGATCGGACACAGAGGGAAAAAGAGAACCTGGAGGACGAACTGGATAAGACACAGGACAATCTGGATAATCTGGAGGACAAACGCGATACCCTGAAAAAGGAGCTGGACTACCTGAATGCCCAGCTGTCGCAGGTGGTTGCGAATCTGGAGGAATTGGAAGGGCAGATTCGCGGCAAGGAAGCGGAAATTGCGGAGACCATGGCGGCTTTGGATGAGGCCAGGGAAAAGGAACAATGGCAGTATGACAGCATGGTGGCGGTAACCCGCTGCCTGTACGAACAGCAGGAGGATACCTATCTGACGGCGCTTTTGACGGCGGGAAGCTTTTCGGAATTTCTGAATCTGGCGGAACAAATCGAAAAGGTTGTGGCATATGACCAGAGAATGCTGGAAGAATATAATGAAAACAAGATTCTGATTCAGGCCCATGAGGACAGGCTGCGGACGGAAAAAGCGGAACTGGAAGAGCTGCGGATGAAGGCAGAGGCGGAAAAGGATAAAGTCTCCGGCATGGTTAACGAGACGGCCAGCGCGATTACCAAATACGGAAACCAGATATCCAGCGCGGAAAAGAAGGCTCTGGAATACGAGGCGGAAATCAGGAAAAAAGAAGAGGATCTGGAGTATCTGAAGAAAAAGCTTGCCGAAGAAATCGCCATGTCCCAGGCGGCCGCCAGCGGGACCTGGAGGGATATCTCCGAGGTGAGTTTTGCGGAGGGAGACAGACGCCTGCTGGCCAATCTGATTTACTGTGAGGCGGGAGGCGAACCTTATGCCGGACAGGTAGCAGTGGGCAGCGTGGTGATAAACAGGGTGCTGAGTTCGAAATTCCCCGATACCGTGGTGGGCGTAATCTACCAGAGCGGACAGTTTTCACCGGTGGCAAGCGGCCGCCTGGACATTGCCCTTGCGTCCGATAAGGCTACGGAGAGCTGCTACAGAGCCGCAGACGAGGCCATGGCGGGCGTCACGAATGTGGGAACCTGTGTTTTTTTCAGGACACCCATTGAGGGCCTGAGCGGGATTAATATCGGCGGGCATGTTTTCTACTGATTTTCAGCCGGGAACTGCACGAAAAAATATGTGCAGTCCGGCAGGCGCCTGATTCCGGACAGGAGCGGTACATGCGCCGTGTGCGGAAAACGGAGACGGTTTACAGCCCCAGGCTGTCCAGCTTGTTCTGCAGACGGTCAAATTTATCGCGGTAGACCAGTGAGAGCAGATGGTTCAGGCTGCGCAGGCAGGAAATCATCTGTTCTTTTGTAATCAGATGCTTTTCCAGGGCTTCTGCCAGTTCGTCCAAATCAACCACCTTTACCCGGCCCTCGGGATAGATGATGACGTCTGCCAGAAGATCTGTGAACGTCATTGCGTTTTCGGATGGATCATAGGAATATTCTACGATATCACAGTACCAGTACAGCAGGGTGTTGTCGCTGCGGTAAATCTTGCTGATTTTAATGCCTTCCGTGAGGAAAAAGCAGGAACAGCCGTGGGAAAAGGCGGTTTTTGGATTTAGGGTATTCCACTTGGTGACGAGGATTTCCTCATTCTGGGTGACGATGATATCATCCTTTAAAAGGATGCACTCTTCAGGAATAATGCGCTTGCGGTAAATCTTGGAAATATTCATGACGGGCTCCTTTGGCTATGTATTTTTAAAATAATACAACTGCCGCGGGAATTCGTCAATGGTCTTTACAATTGTTTTTTTATTTGAACTGGACATTTCGGCTGAAAATAGGTATAATACACAATGGTGGAAATATCCAGACACCTGTAAAACGGTTTACGGCGGGCGGTGCGGCATGAAGAGAGACAAAGGCGACAATCGGATTGTATACCAGTCACTTGCGATGATCACGCAGTTCGGGCTGAATATGATAGTACCCATCTGTGCAATGTCCGCATTGGGGGTCTGGCTTGACGGGAAGCTTGGCACTTCCTGGCTTACGATTCTTTTTTTTGCGGTAGGGGCCGTTGCGGGAGGACAGAATGTATACCGCATGGCCAGGCATATGTGCGGAGAGGAAGCACAGGATAAGGGGCAGGGTGGTTCCGATGAGGATAATTGAGGCATTGCGGAAGGGCAACAGGACGCTTCTGGAAATGCATTTGGGCATGCTGTTTTTCGGCATTGTGTGCCAGGCCGTGGGGGCGCTGGCTATAGGGAACAGATGGAACTATGCCGCAAGCCTGTGGTTTGGGGTTGCGTTTGCCGTGGCAGCCAGCATACATATGTGCCGTACCCTGGAGAGGGCGCTTTTTGCCGGCAGTGACGCTTCCGGGATTGTCACAAGGGGGTATCTGTTCCGGTATGTAATCGTGGCGGCGGTTTTGATTGTCGTTTCCTTGACGGAGGCAATGAACCCGCTTGTTTTTTTCCTGGGTTATATGAGTCTGAAGGTAACGGCGTATTTTCAGCCGATTACTCATAAACTGTGTAACAGGCTGTTCAATGAAACGGATCCGGTTGCGGAGCCGCTGGAGGAGGACGGCGCACAGGAGGGAGAGATCCCGGTCGGACAGTGAGTCCGTATTTCTGCATGATTCCTGCATTTCTGAAGGAATGCCGTTCTGTTCGCGGGACGGGGCAGGCTGCAGGAGGGCTGCTGTCCGGCATTCTCAGCAATACAAAATATTGAAGAAAGTGAGGTGAGAGTATGGGACATGGAATTTTGCTGTCCGGCGGGTCAGAAGTCGACTTTATGATCCATGGCGTGTTTCAGTATAACTTTTTCGGGCATCCCGTGTGGATTACCACTTCGCATGTGTGTATCCTGATTGTTATGCTGTTGCTGATTGCATTTGCCATTGCGGCTAACAGATGCATGGCGAAAGCGTCGGAAGTGCCGGGCAGTCTCCAGAATGTGGTGGAAATGATCGTTGAGATGCTGGATAATATGGTAGGCGGCTCCATGGGGCAGTCCGCTCCGAGATTTTATAATTATATCGGAACCATTTTTATCTTTATTCTGGTCAGCAATATTTCCGGCCTGCTGGGCTTACGGCCCCCCACGGCGGATTACGGTGTCACATTGCCGCTGGCAATTCTGACATTTTCAATGATCCACTATAACAAGTGGAAGTATCAGAAGCCTGCAACGATTTGGGCAGATCTCTGTTCGCCCCTGCCGCCCTGGCTGCCTATCTGGATGCCGATTAATGTCGTCAGTGCGGTTGCAGTGCCGATATCCCTGTCATTGCGTTTGTTTGCAAACGTCCTGTCAGGAACGGCTATGATGGCATTGCTGTACGGGCTGCTCGGATGGATCGCCACAGCCTGGCCTGCAGCGCTTCATGTGTACTTTGATTTGTTCTCCGGGGCCATTCAGACGTATGTATTCTGCATGCTGACCATGACATACATTTCGAATGAGATTGGCGATGGAACCCGCAGATAAAAGGGCAAAGATCTTTTCCGGGCGGTGATGGTACGCCCGTTGAGAAAGAGCGCGGTTCGCGTGCGAAACTAATTTATTTATTTTTTTAATTCATTCAGGAGGAAAAACAAATGGATTTCAATGAAAACTTTATCTTAGGTTGTTCCGCAATTGGTGCAGGTCTGGCAGTTATCGCCGGTATCGGACCTGGTGTAGGACAGGGTATTGCGGCAGGACATGCGGCAGCGGCAGTGGGACGTAATCCCGGCGCACAGCCCAAGGTTATGCAGACCATGCTTCTTGGTCAGGCAGTAGCGGAGACCACCGGTCTGTACGGCCTGCTGGTTGCGATCCTGCTGATGTTCGTAAAACCCCTTCTGCCTTAAGAGTGTGAGATGAATTTCCGGGCGGCCAGGGGGAGGCACAGCCTGCCTCTATCGTACACCGCCGGGAATTTGATATCCCGGAAGTATTGTAAAAAGGCAGAAAGGAGGCTAAGAATGATACTTTTAACAGAGGGAGAGTCCATGTCAAGGCTGTTTGACCTGGACTGGCAGCTGCTGGCTGATTCCACACTGATGATCATAGCCATCTTTTTCCTGTTCCTTATTTTGAGTTATTTTCTGTTCAATCCTGCGAGGAAGATGCTGAACGCCCGTAAGGACAAAATCCGGCTTGAACTGGATACGGCGAGACAGTCTATGGAGAATGCGCAGGCTTTAAAAAAGGAATACGAGACGAAGCTGCAGGGCATTGACAAGGAAGCGGAAGCCATCTTAAGCGAAGCGCGCAGGAAAGGGCTGGCAAATGAGAACCAGATTGTTGCCCAGGCCAAGGAAGAGGCCGCACGGATTCTGGAGAGGGCCCGTGTGGAGGCAGAGCTTGAGAAGCAGAAGATGTCCGATGATGTGAAGAGGGAGATCATTGTGGTGGCATCCCTTATGGCAGGCAAGTTTGTGGCCGCATCCATGGACACGAAGCAGCAGAATCAGCTGATTGACGAGACCATAAAGGAAATGGGTGATAAGACATGGCTAAATTAGTATCCAAGACATACGGCGAAGCTCTGTATGAAGTGGCCATGGAATCAGGCGTGGACAGGGCTGTCAGTCTGATGGAAGAAATCCGCTGTGTGGAACAGATACTTAAGGAAAATCCCCAGTTTGATGAGCTGATGAAGCATCCGGGGGTACCGAAGCAGGATAAACTCCAGGTGATGGAGAAGGCTTTCAGGGGACGGGCCAGCGATGAACTGGCAGGCCTGCTGGAGGTTGTGGTGTCCAAGGAGCGTTACAGGGAGCTGCACGCTATTTTTGCGTATTTTACCGACAGGGTGAAGGAAGCGTGCGGGATTGGCGTGGTTTATGTGACCACTGCGGTGGAACTGGACGAGGGACAGAAGAAAGCGGTGGAAGATAAGCTTCTCAAGACCAGCGGATATAAGAAAGTGGAAATTTATTACGAGGTGGACGCCTCGATTATTGGCGGGATGATTATCCGCATCAATGACAGGGTGGTGGATAGCAGTGTCCGTACAAAACTGGACGGTTTAACGAAACAATTATTACAAATTCAGCTGGGATGACCGGCTGAAAGAAAGGTGCGACAGATCCATGAATTTAAGGCCAGAAGAAATAAGTTCTGTAATTAAGGATCAGATCAAGCGGTATGCTTCCACACTTGATGTATCCGATGTGGGTACGGTCATTCAGGTGGCGGACGGCATTGCCCGTGTACATGGACTGGAAAATGCCATGCAGGGTGAATTGCTGGAATTTCCCGGTGAAGTGTACGGCATGGTATTGAATCTGGAAGAAGATAACGTGGGTGTGGTATTGCTGGGCAGCGCCAGAAACATCAATGAGGGCGATACGGTTAAGACAACCGGCCGTGTGGTTGAGGTTCCTGTGGGCGATGCGCTCACCGGGCGCGTGGTCAATGCGCTGGGACAGCCAATCGACGGCAAGGGGCCTGTTCAGACAGACAAATACCGCAAGATCGAACGCGTGGCAAGCGGTGTTATCACCAGGAAGAGCGTGGATACGCCCCTCCAGACAGGTATCAAGGCTATCGATGCCATGATTCCCATCGGGCGCGGCCAGCGTGAGTTGATTATCGGCGACAGGCAGACAGGTAAGACAGCCATTGCCATCGATACCATCATCAATCAAAAAGGGCAGAACGTAAAATGTATTTATGTGGCAATCGGCCAGAAGGCATCCACGATTGCGAATATTGTTAAGACTCTGGAAGAGTATGGCGCCATGGCGTACACTACGGTAGTAGTATCTACGGCAAGCGACCTTGCGCCGCTTCAGTACATTGCTCCTTACTCGGGCTGTGCCATCGGTGAGGAATGGATGGAAAAGGGAGAAGACGTGCTTGTAGTGTATGACGATTTGAGTAAGCACGCAACGGCATACCGCACACTCTCCCTGCTTCTCCGTCGTCCGCCCGGACGTGAGGCTTATCCCGGAGATGTATTCTATCTGCACTCCAGGCTGCTGGAACGTGCGGCCAGGATGAATGAGGAGTACGGCGGGGGTTCCCTGACGGCGCTTCCCATTATCGAGACCCAGGCAGGAGACGTATCCGCATATATTCCCACCAACGTTATTTCCATTACCGACGGCCAGATTTATCTGGAGACCGAGATGTTCAATTCCGGTTTCCGTCCGGCTATCAATGCGGGTCTTTCCGTGTCCCGAGTGGGCGGTGCGGCGCAGATTAAGGCGATGAAGAAGATTGCCGCTCCCATCCGTACAGAGCTGGCGCAGTTCAGAGAGCTGGCAAGCTTTGCGCAGTTCGGATCCGAGCTGGACAATGACACCAAGGAAAAGCTGGCACAGGGCGAGCGCATCCGCGAGGTACTCAAGCAGCCCCAGTATGCGCCCATGCCGGTTCAGTACCAGGTTATCATTATCTATGCGGTGACGCACAAGTACCTGCTGGATATTCCTGCCGACGACGTGACAAGGTTCGAGAAGGAGTTCTTCGAGTTCCTGGATACGAAATACGCGGAGGTTCCGGGCAATATCGCGTCAGAGAAAGTGATTTCCGACGAGACCGAGAAGACGCTTCAGAAGGCCATCGAGGAATTCAAGAAGCAGTTTGTACACGCAAAATGAAATGTTTTCTGAATGCAGTGTATAACGAGTGGGCATGAAAGCGGCAGATTCATATGCTCACGAGCCTAAATAGAAAGAGGATATAAATATGGCATCAATGCGTGATATAAAGCGCCGCAAGAGCAGTATTCAGGGGACACAGCAGATTACGAAAGCCATGAAGCTGGTGTCCACCGTGAAGCTGCAGCGCGCCAGGGCAAGCGCAGAACGCTCCAAGGGATATTTTACCTGCATGTATGATACTGTGAACAGTATTCTGCAGCGGGTGGGGCATATTGACCACAAATATCTGGCTTCCGGTGCTTCCTCCAAAAAAGCCGTCATTGTGATAACAGCCAACAGGGGCCTGGCCGGCGGCTACAACTCCAATGTGATCAAGCTGGTGACCAGGCATCCGGAGTGGAGGAAAGAGGATTTGGAGATTTACTGCCTGGGTACCAAGGGCAGGGACGCTTTTGTGCGCGGCGGCTATTTCGTGAGGGAATGCGATGCCGAGGTTGTGGAGAGTCCTTTGTATAAGGACGCGGCAGCACTGTGCGACAGGCTTCTGACATCCTTTGCGGAAGGGGAGATCGGCGAGATCTATCTGGCATATACCAATTTCAAGAATACGGTGAGCCATATCCCCACCCTGCTGCAGCTGCTTCCGGTGGAAACCCCTGAAGCAGAATACACGGAAAAAGAAACTTCCGCAATCATGAATTTCGAGCCGGAAGACTCGGAAGCGCTGGATATGCTGATTCCGAAATATATGACCAGCCTGATCTACGGGGCGCTGCGTGAGTCGGTTGCCAGTGAAAACGGCGCGCGTATGCAGGCAATGGATAATGCCACCAGCAATGCGGAAGAAATTATAAGCGATCTGACATTGAAATATAACAGGGCACGTCAGGGTTCCATTACGCAGGAGCTGACAGAGATTATTGCCGGTGCGGAAGCCCTCGGCTGAGCGTGAACGGAATGAGATGTTCTCTTGTGCCCTGCCCGCAGCAGTTTGGCAATGCGGCAGGCTATCAGAATAAAAGATGTCGGATATGCGTGAAGAAATTTACGTAATAAAGAAATTATCCCGTGAAAGCGGGAGGAAAGAGGTAGAAATGGCAGGAGAAAACAAGGGCAAGGTTACCCAGGTCATCGGCGCGGTGCTGGACATCCGCTTTGACGAGGGAAGCCTGCCTGAGATTAACGAAGCAATTCGCATTCCTACCGGAGAGGGCAACGGGCTGACAGTGGAAGTTTCTCAGCATCTGGGAGACGATACGGTCAGATGCATCGCCATGGGAAGCACCGATGGCCTGGTGCGGGGAATGGATGCGGTTGCAACCGGCGCCCCGATTTCCGTTCCGGTAGGTGAGAAGACATTAGGGCGAATCTTCAATGTTTTGGGTCAGCCAATTGACAATAAACCGGCTCCGGAAGGGGTATCCTACGAGCCGATCCACAGGCCTGCGCCGAAGTTCGAGGAACAGGCTACGGAGAAGGAACTGCTGGAGACAGGCATCAAGGTAGTTGATTTGCTCTGCCCCTATCAGAAGGGCGGTAAGATCGGCCTGTTCGGCGGAGCAGGCGTGGGCAAGACGGTATTGATTCAGGAGCTGATCCGTAATATCGCTACGGAACACAGCGGTTATTCCGTGTTCACCGGTGTAGGCGAGCGTACCCGTGAGGGAAATGACCTTTACCATGAAATGATGGAGTCAGGGGTTATCGACAAGACCACCATGGTGTTCGGACAGATGAACGAACCCCCCGGAGCCAGAATGCGTGTGGGTCTGACAGGCCTCACCATGGCGGAGTATTTCCGTGACAAGGGCGGCAAGGACGTGCTGCTGTTCATTGACAATATCTTCCGTTTCACACAGGCAGGCAGCGAGGTTTCCGCATTGCTTGGGCGTATGCCTTCCGCAGTTGGTTACCAGCCTACCCTGCAGACGGAGATGGGTGCTCTCCAGGAGAGAATTACATCCACAAAGAACGGTTCCATCACTTCCGTACAGGCCGTATATGTGCCTGCGGATGACCTGACGGACCCGGCGCCTGCTACCACATTTGCACACCTGGATGCGACGACCACGCTTTCACGTTCCATCGTGGAGCTTGGTATCTACCCGGCCGTGGATCCCCTGGAATCCTCTTCCCGTATTCTGGATCCCAGAATCGTAGGTGAGGAGCATTACCGGACGGCCCGCGGTGTGCAGGAGATCCTGCAGCGATATAAGGAACTGCAGGATATCATCGCCATCCTTGGTATGGATGAACTGTCCGAGGAAGATAAGCTTGTAGTATCCCGTGCCCGTAAGGTACAGAGATTCCTGTCACAGCCCTTCTTCGTTGCGGGACAGTTTACGGGCCTGGAAGGAAAGTACGTGCCTATCAACGAAACCATCCGCGGCTTCAAGGAGATACTGGAAGGCAAGCATGACGATATTCCCGAAAGCTATTTCCTGAACGCCGGCAGCATCGACGACGTATTGGCAAAATTATAATATAAACAGCATACTCCCGGACAGGATCCCATAGGATTTAGAGACGCAGGCACTTGGCGTCGCGAAATCCTGTGTCGATACCGGATACTGGAAGGGAGGATGCGGAACTGGAATGAGGGAAACATATGGCAGATAAGAACGAATTCCTTCTGCGCATCATTACACCTGACAGGGTTTTCTATGAGAACCGTGTGGACATGGTGGAATTCAATACAACAGAAGGTGAAATTGGCGTGCTGCCGGGCCATATTCCGATGACGGTGATTGTGAAGCCGGGCATTCTGCATATCAGCGAGCCGGAAGATGAGAAGAAGGCGGCCTTGCATTCCGGGTTTGCCGAGATTCTGCCGGAAGGCGTGACGATTCTGGCTGAAATCATCGAGTGGCCGGGAGAAATCGACGAAGATCGTGCAAAGTCGGCCAGGGAGCGTGCAGAGAAACGTTTGAGCGGCAAAGCGCCGAACACGGATATCGCCAAAGCAGAGACTGCTTTGCAGAGGGCGTTGGCACGTATCGAAGTATTGAAGTAGGATCTGAGAACGGAATTTTGATATTTTCCGGTAACAATTAGATGAAAACGCGCATATGCTGTTAAAAAACAGAGAGAAAAACGTATGGAATTTCATTCTAAGCTGTTGCAGCCGTTGCCGGAAAATGAGGCGAGGGGCTGGAAAGGGCCCCTTCCTTTTTATATGACGTATCCGGGATATCTGGGACCGGGCAAAGAGAGGGAACTGATACAGGATTTGGAGTACCTGCAGCAGATGTACCCGGGTGATGTGAAACGCTATCAGAAGAGGATAGCGGACGTTTTGGATAAAGCGGACTATGAGGGCAGTATGATCTATGACGAATATCCGGACAGATACAGCCTGCTTGCCCTGGTAAAATCAATCTGTAAGATTTTGGAAAAGGAAGAAGAACAGGCGCCTGGGGAGGAGATGATACAGGTGCTGCTGTTTAATGAGGTATATAAGCGCCGCCATGGGGGGCGCAGGGGAAATTATTGTCTGTTACAGTAAAGCCCATAAGATAAAGGATACTGGTTCAGGAATTTCTTTTGGGATGAAACGATATGGTGAATCAGAACGGGAAACGATTTGAAGACAGAGACGGAATATATGGATGAACTAAGAGAACTTTTCCGGCAGATGCTGGATCAGGATTTAATACAGATAGTACTCAGTAATACAAGAGATGCCGCAAGGGCAGCGAAGGTAAAGGTGCGCCCCGTACTGATCAGAGGGGAACTTTATTTTCAGGAGACACTTTATCGGGAGAATAAGGTATATCATTCAAACCATGCGCAGGAAGAAATGCTGGGACGCCTGGCAGATTATATGGAAAACTGCTTTCGCCAGGCGCAGATGGGCAGCGGTACAAGGGAAGCCACCGTGCTGGTGAGTAAAAAAGGAAAGATTGCCATAAAATACAGGAACTGCAAACATACAGAAGAACAGAGGAAAAAGACCGCCGACTTGTCTCACAACCGCACAAAGCAGTATATTCTGCAGGAGGGACAGCCGGTGGATTTTCTGGTGGAACTGGGAGTACAGACACCGGACGGACGGATCGTCAGGGCAAAATATGATAAATTTCGTCAGATTAACCGCTACCTGGAATTTATCAGGGATATTTTGGACAGGCTTCCCTCCGGCCGCACAATCCGCATCGTGGATTTCGGCTGCGGGAAGTCATATCTGACCTTTGCCATGTACTATTATCTGGGGCGGCTGGAGGGCAGGGACATCCAGGTTACCGGCCTGGACCTGAAGGCGGATGTGATAAAGCATTGCAGTGAGCTGGCGGAGAAGCTGCATTATGACGGTCTGGACTTTCAGGAGGGGGATATCAGCAGCTACAGCGGTGCGGACAGCGTGGACATGGTGGTTTCCCTCCATGCCTGTGACAGGGCGACGGATTATGCCCTGGAAAAGGCGGTAAAATGGGGAGCTTCCGTTATCCTGGCGGTTCCCTGCTGCCAGCACGAGCTGAACGGGCAGATTCGATGTGATATGCTGCAGCCGGTATTGAAATACGGGATACTCAAGGAACGCATGGCAGCGTTGATTACAGATGCCCTGCGTGCCGATTTGCTGGAGGAAAAAGGATACGAAGTCCAGGTACTGGAATTTATCGATATGGAACACACGCCGAAGAATCTGATGATCCGCGGGGTAAAAAAGGCAGGGATGCGTCCCGGGAAAAATGTATACAATGAGGAAAATCGTCTGGCGGCTGACAGGCTGATGGAATTTTTGCAGGTAAATCCCACTTTGAAGGAGCTTCTATGAAAAAAAGCGTCATCAAACTAACCGTTTTTTGCCTGGTCTTTTTGATCTCTCTGGTGGTAGTCAGTAAGCTGATGAACCAGGGACATGACAACCTGACCATGGAGATGCCGCCGGCCAGCCTTCCCCTGGTGACCATGGTACTGGAAGGGACGGAATACAACCGGCTGCACGGGTATCTGGCGGATACGGATATCGCCTTTCAGAGGGAATCGGTGACTGTTCTGGGAGAGGGACGGGACACCGGTTTTGTGGTGGACACATACGGGGAAATCGTGGAAGGGGTTTCCGTGGAGGTGCGCAGTGCGGACGGCTCCAGGCTGATTGAGAATACGGAGATCAAGGAACTGCAGGTTGAAACGGGGCGGATCAGAGGAACGATTGTTCTGAAAGACCTGATTGAGCGGGATACGGATTATGCACTGAAAATCATCCTGAGCCTTGCAGACGGCAGAGAAGCCTCTTATTATACCAGGGTGCGCTGGAGCAGTGAGCTGTATGCGGCGGAAAAACTGGCATTCTGCCGGGATTTTCACGAGAAGCTCTATGACAGGGAGGCGGCCAGGGAGCTGACAAAATATTTGGAAACCAATTCCAGGCTGGAGGATAACAGCTCTTTCCACAAAGTCAATATTCACAGCAGTTTCCGCCAGATTACCTGGGGAGATCTGGATGTGCAGGAGGCTGGAAGCCCTACAATACGTCTGACGGAAATTTCTTCCCAGACGGCTTCCCTTCTTTTGGATTACATTGTATACACTTCGGAAGGGAAAAATATAGTTTATTATAATGTAGAAGAATACTATCGTGTCCGATACACCGCCGACAGAATGTATCTGCTGGACTACGAGCGTACCATGTCCCAGATTCCTGATGTGGAGCAGCTTTGCTTCAACGATAAGATATTGCTGGGAATCACGGGGACGGATGTGCAGATGACAGAGAGCGAAGACGGAAATATAATTGTGTTTGAGGCGGAGGGAAGGCTGCTCAGCTACAATGTAACCACCAATAAGCTGACTCTGATTTTCAGTTTTTATGACGAAGAAAACGCAGATGCCCGGGCCATGTACGGGCGGCACGGGATACGGATTCTGGATGTGGATGAGGGGGGAAATGTGCAGTTTGCCGTCTATGGTTACATGAACCGGGGACGGCATGAGGGAGAAGTGGGAATCCAGCTTTACACGCATAACAGTGCGCAGAATACCATAGAGGAACTGCTCTATATACCTTATGACAGGATATATTCGGTTCTGGATGCCGAGATGAGCCGGCTTTTGTACCTGAACCGGGAACAGAAGCTGTATTTGGTACTGAACAACTGCGTGTACGGGGTAGACCTGGCAGGGCGGACCTATTCCAGGATGCTGGAGATCGTCCAGGATGACGGGCTTCAGGTTTCGGAGAGCCAGAGGATTGCGGTGTGGACCCAGGGGGATGACATATATCACAGTAAGGCGCTGGAGATCAGAAATCTGGGCAATGATACCCGCAAGACCATATCCGCGGGAGATGGGGAGGTTATCAGGCCGCTGGGTTTTATGGATGAGGACATTATATATGGTGTGGCATATGAAGCGGATGTGCGCAAGGAGAGTTCCGGCAGCGTTTTTTTCCCCATGTATAAAATCTGTATCTGCAATGCCGCCGGCGAGCTGCTGGAGGAATACGGACAGGCGGATATCTATGTGACGGAATGCATCGTGGAGGACAACCAGATTACCCTGGAACGGGTGAGGCGCCTGGAATCGGGGGAATATCAGGAGACGGCGCAGGAACACATCACCAATAATATGGAACCCGAAAGCGGAGAAAACGTAATCGTGGCAGTGGATACGGAACGTTACGAGCGATATGTGGAAATACAGCTTCGCAAGACGATAGACAGCAAGACGGTCCAAATCCTGACCCCCATGGAAGTGGTGTATGAGGGGGGAAGAAGAATACAGCTTCCGGACGACAGGGAGAATGCCGCGTATTATGTGTTTGGACCTTATGGTGTTGCGGGGATTTTCGTGTCTCCGGGAGGCGCGGTGAGCCTGGCCGATGCCGTGGCAGGCACTGTGGTGGACGAAAACGGGGAACGTGTCTGGGCGAGAGGAATCAGGGCGGCCAGAAACCAGATTATGGCCATTCAGGAAGCGGCAGCAACGGAGGAGAAAAGCGCGCTGGCAGTGTGTCTTGATACCATGCTGGAATATGAAGGTATCAGCAGGAACACCCAGTTTCTTCTGGACAGAGGAGAAGATGTCATTCAGATTCTGGAAGAAAATCTGATGGATGCCGCCGTACTGGACCTGAAGGGATGCCGCCTGGATACGGTGCTGTATTATGTAAATATGGACATTCCTGTTCTGGCGCTGCTGGAGGACGGATCCGCCGTGCTGCTGGTGGGATTTAACGAATACAATACGGGTATTCTGGACCCGCGGACCGGGACAATTGACAAAATGGGAATGAATGACTCCGCGGAATGGTTTGAAGAAAATGGAAACCAGTTTATTACGTACAGAAAGGCAGGATAGGGAATACTGTAGGAAACGAAAGCCACGTGTCTTTTTAAGGTGGACGGATATGGAAAAATATGGTATAATATCTAAAAATTTGCCAAATTAAAAAACTTCGGCGTTAGAGTCCCTGCGCGGCGGCTTAATTAGGAGGTTAAACGTGAAAGCAGAGAAAGTACCCGTACTGTTGGGAATTGTATTGATTATCCTGTTGGGATTTTTGATTGTATGGCAGGCAGATGTGCTGGGGGTATCGGCAGGCAGGCTGGAAGAGGATGCCAGGGAGAATCAGGAGATTAAGAACGGCTGGGAAGTGGCGCAGGCTGTCAATGACGACATGTGCGCCATGCTTTTCTATGATGAGGAGAAGGATGACTGTGCCTATTCCATTTATCTGAGCAGGGAAGGCTTTTCTTTCGGCTATTTTTACCGTCAGGGCGGCTGTGACCCTTATGTGACAGACAGCGTGAAGGGAATCGTATTTGAGGACAAGGGGATTGCGCTGCTCTCCATGAACGAGGACGGTGTGTGCAAAATTGTGGTTGACAACAATGAGGGAGAGAAGGTCATCAGCGTGGATCCGGAGGAACCATTTGCGGTAGTACTCCCGGCAGACTGCGGAGCCATTACCATGTATGACGCCCAGGAGAATATCATTACACTTTATGACACTTACGGAATCTGACCGGCTGCGTGAAAAGCGGCGCGGTCAGGAGCAGGGGACCGTACCGTAAGGGCGCGGGTCAGGTACTCGACTATGCCGAAATTGGAGGAACGTAAATGACGGGTATGTTCTTTGCCTTTTTACTTGCGCTTTTATATAGTATTGCGTATACGGTAGCTGGACCTGCGACGGCGGCTCAGGAGATGGGATTTGATTCCTCTATGTTTTTTGCTTTTGTGCTGTGTTTCATCGTATGCGCGGCAGTTAATTTTTTGATTTTTTTCCTTATGCCGCGGCTGCAATTATGCGCGGGAAAGGGACGCATATCCCGGCATCTTAACAGGTATCTTGACAGGGTTGGGAGCCGTCGGCTTTTTTTTTCTGTCTGGGCGTTCATTTTTGCGGCATGGATGCCTGCCTGGCTTGTCTTATATCCGGGCGTTCTGTCTTATGATATGATTTCGCAGGTGGGCAGCGCGCTCGGCGAGATTACGAATAATCATCATCCTGTCTTACATACATGGCTCATACGATTCTTTATGGAAGCGGGAGATACCTTATTTTCCGGTTATGAGTATGGAATCGGTCTGCTGACGTTTCTGCAGATGCTGATTTTGAGCTATGCTCTTACCCGACTTGTCTTTTTGCTGAAGAAAAAGAAAGTTCCCATTCTGTTGGTCATACTTACCGCACTGCTCTCTGCGTTTTGGTATATGAATGCATGCTTGTCCGTAACCATCATAAAGGACAACCTGCATGCTGCGTTCCTGGTATTGTTTGTCTGTCATTTTACGGAAATTGCAGTGAATCCGGCAGAATATTCCCGGCGAAAGGTGAATTTTATTTTTCTGCCGCTTATCGGTTTCCTGATGTGCGCGTTCAGGAATAACGGCATTCACATCTATGTATTTTGTTTTGCCGGCCTGCTTGTACTCAAGAGCGGGCAAATTTGCCGCGGTTTCAAGGCGCTTTCTGCCGGTGAGCCGGGGGAAACGGCAAACCTTGGCGGGTATAAGCAGGTATGGGGCCGCCGGACGAAGGAGCAGAAAGCGTATCTTGCGCTTACTGCGGCAATTTTGCTGCCGGTCGTTCTGTTCAAAATTTATACAGGACCTGTCTTTGACGCGTTTGGGATAGCCCAGGGGCAGGTACGGGAGGCGCTGAGCGTACCCATTCAGCAGCTGCAGCGTGTTGCCGTCATGAGAGCGGATGTACTGACAGAGGAACAAACGGAACGGATGTCATATTATATTGACAACCTGGAATGGAGGGAACCGCCCTCCGGCCGCGCATATTTACCGTTCTGTGCGGATCCCGCCAAAGCCTGTTTCTATTCGGAGCGCTATGAGGAGGATCCCATTGCTTTCTGGAAATTCTATCTGCAGACAGGAAAACAGTTTTCAAAAGAGTATTTGGCGGCTTTTTTGTCGAACTCTCTGGGGTATTGGTATCCCGGTTATTATGAATTCTCATATGTGATGTACGAGAATTATCCGCCGGAGATGTTTGCGGAACCCCTGGAGCGTAAAACCATATGGGATTCCCAAATCCTGAAAAAGTATTACGAGAGTGTCTGCAATTCCGGTTTCTGGCGTAAAACACCTGTTTTGAGATTGTTTTTTGTCCCCGGATTCACGCTTTGGTTTTTGCTCTACGGGTTGGCACTGGCATGGAAAAAGCGGGGATTTTTTACCAAAGTGCTGCCTCTTTTTTTGCCTTTGACAGCACAATACGGTATCATGATACTTTCACCCATATCTTCGTTTCGGTATGCATGGCCTTTTTATTTGATGCTGCCGCTTACCTTTATCTGCATTTGGGGAAACTTGGAGTCGTGAAGACTGACATGCGTGCCGGAGCGCGCAGGAGGTGCCAATGAAACTTACAGCGTTTAAAGAGAAAGCCGGCCGCCTGTACTTTATTATGCCGGTTCTGATAATAGCCCTGGCTTTGCTGCTGCGTATTGTAGGTGCGGACTGGGGAATGCCGCATAGTGACCTGCATCCGGACGAGGGGCTTATTTTCTCGCAGGCGTATCAGTGTGCCTTGAACCGTGACTTTGAGGTGCATGACTACTACAGGCCAAACCATGTTTCGATTAAAATAAATACGCTTTTATATGTAGGGATACAGGAGCTGTATTTTGCACCCCGGGGAGAAGACGATTTTTCACATAATTATTATGGGAATTTCGCATTATTTACCACGGCATCCCGTGTCCTGACTGCCCTTTTTGGGGTGGGGACGGTTATTCTGGCCTACCTGATCGGCCTTTTCTGGGGCAGGAAGCAGGCTTTGTTCGCGGCGCTGCTCTTTGCGGTATTCCCGTCCTTCATTGAGCATTCGCATTATATCACACCGGATATGCCGCTTCTGTTTTTTATGATGGGCGTGTTGTGGGCGGCGCTTTGCTATCAGAAAAAACCGTCGGTATCATGGCTGTTCTGGATGTCTTTCTTTGCGGCGCTGGCTGCCTGTGAAAAGTATCCGGGGGCTTATGGCTGTGTGGTTATCGCTATAGCCGTATGCGCAGTACACA
This sequence comes from uncultured Acetatifactor sp., assembly GCA_910587555.1. Taxonomy (GTDB): domain Bacteria; phylum Bacillota; class Clostridia; order Lachnospirales; family Lachnospiraceae; genus Acetatifactor. The sequence continues at coordinate 25,509 of CAJULV010000011.1, read as the reverse complement.
TGAAAAAACCCGTTATGATTGTAAAAAACGGATGCCTGGCCATCCTCTTTTTTGTACTTGGGATCCTGGCTGTCTCGCCTGTATTGCTGCTTGATCTCAGAACCGTCCTGGAGGTAATGGCAGGACAGAATAAACAATATCATCTGGGGGCTGACGGCCTTAACTTTGGGGAAACGCTGTTTTTTTATCTCAAAACCACGGCAGTGGGTATGGGCTTGCTGCTGACGGTGAGCAGTCTATACGGGGTTGTGAAATCGTTTCTGAAGAATAGAAGGCCGACGATTATCCTGCTGACTTTTTTTGCGTATATAGTACCTGTCTCTACGTTAAAAATTCACTGGGAACGCTATACTCTGCCGATTTATGCGGTAGGACTCCTGTTTGGGGCAGTGGGAGCCTTTTATCTCCTGGAGGATGTACAGGGATTTCTGAAGGACAAAGCCTCCGCTTATTTGCTCGCAGCATATTCCCTGTTCTTTTTGCTGCCGGCGTGCAGCCTGCTGGCCGGGGCAGCCGCGGTTACCGGAAGCTTCCTGGCGCCGGACAGCCGCATTATCCTGCAGGATGTATTTGCGGAAATGGGCATAACGGATGAGAATACCGTAAACGATTGCAATACGCCTTTGGATCCGGGCGGATACTACGGGGCGTTCGGGGAGTTTGAGGAAGGGGACCCGGGGAGGTACAAATACGGTGGTTCACCTACGTTCGTAATGACATCGTCCGCACAACGCGACCTTTACCTGGAGTCCGACCGTGAAATACGAGGATGGATTGCCGACTTTTATGAGCAGCTGGACGAACGCTATGATTTGGTATATTTGTTTCCGGTGGAAAAGCCAAGCAGCCATTTTCTGGAGCTGCAGAACATCTGGTATGCGGCGAGAAGCGTCTACAGATACCTGCGCGGAGCGGCAGTGGGCTATGAGATCAGAGTATACCAGCTGCACCCGTGAGGGGCGCGGTGGGCTATGAGATCAGGGGCTGTCGGCTGCACCTGTAGGGGGCAGTGGGCTATGAGTCCAGGGTCAGTTGCTGCAGTGAGGGGCGATATGGGAGAGGCGTATGAAAAAGGGGTTATCTGTCAGAATCTATCTGAAGCAAATGAGAATAAAAAGCTGGCTGAAAAATCTGTTTGTTTTTTTCCCGATTGTGTTTTCTCTGGAATTGTTCGAATGGAACAGGTTGATTCAGGCTGTCATTCTGGCGCTGGCCTTTTGCCTGGTATCTTCGGCGATCTATGTGCTGAATGACCTCAGTGACGTTGAAAATGACAGGAACCATGCGGTGAAAAAGAATCGTCCCATTGCTTCGGGACAAATATCGATTCCCCAGGCATGGGGGTTGCTGATATGTCTGACGATAGCGGGAGCCGGGCTGGCTCTTTCGGTGAACGCATCTTCTTTTTTGCTGATATTGGCTTATGTATTGATTAACATTTTGTATTCAAAATGGCTGAAGTCCAAGGTAGTGATTGACTGCTTCTGCATTGCGGCAGGATTTGTATTGCGTGTGATGGTGGGAGGAACGATAGTCAGGGACGGTGTCTCGGACTGGATGTTTTTGACGGTGGTATCCCTGTCCCTGTTTATGGCCTTCGGAAAGCGCAGGGGGGAACTGCACAGCCATGGGTCCGGAAAAACCCGGGGAGTTCTGGAAATATACGAGATGAATTTTCTGAACGGGATCGTTTTCATGTGCGCCGGACTGACGATGGTATTCTATTCCCTGTGGTCCATATCGCATGAAGCGAACCTGGTTTACACGGTGCCGATTGTCCTGTTCATAGTGACAAGGTATCTGCTGCTGGTCTTTTCGGGACGTTCGGAAGGGGACCCGACCACTTTGATTTTATCCGACAAAACGCTGCTGACATCATGCGGGCTATGTGCGCTTATAATGCTTGCACTGTTGTATGGAGGGCGGATATTTTGATTTTGTTTTTTTGATAATATATTATCTTTTTATCGGTTATATGTTTTTCTATGAAACAAAGTCCCGTTGATCCGACGTTCATCCGGAGCAGCGGGACTTTGTTTCAAATGAGAAAAAAGGCGAATTAGAGCAAACCTGCTTTCAGCAGCCGGGCGCGGACCTGCCTGCCGATCACCAGGGCGATTGCCAGCTTGGCTGCGTCTACGGGAATGTAGGGAAGCACGCCCGCAGCCAGCGCCTGGAAAAAGGTATAGGAGGCCTGATAAGCCAGCCAAACCGTTCCGAACAGGTAGCAGACGGCAGTGCCCAATACCATTCCGAGGATTTCCGGGAGAAGCCGATGTCCCCACTTATCCACAAAAAAGCCGCAGATGAGCGCCATGAATATGTAGCCGATAATGTACCCGCCGGTAGGACCCAGAAGCTTGCCGGCGCCTCCGGTGAAGCCTGTGAACACCGGAAGGCCCGCCAGTCCCAGGAGTATGTATGCCAGTACGCTCAGTGTGCCCAGTTTCATTCCGAGAACGGATGTCACGAAATAAATTGCCAGCATTCCCAGGGAGACGGGAACGGGGCTGATGGGGATATTCAGGGATAAGGGACCCAACAGGCAGAAGACGGCGGCCATCAGGCCCGACAGGGTGAGCTGCTTCAGCGTGAGCAGCGGTTTTTTTGGGTTGGGCGATGTGGTGGTTATGTTGGTCATATTGGTTTTCCTCTCTGTGTATAATGTTAACCTATGTAAGATAAAGGGTTACAATCGGATTATACATGGCATATATACAATTGTCAACCCTAAAATAAAAAGGTTATCTAATTTTCGGAGAGGTCGTGAGAAGCGGAATTTTTAAGCAGGAATAAAAAAAGTTTCCCTGCCGCAAAATTCATGTTATAATGGTGTCATGATGCTGATGCCGGGATGCTTTGACAGCATCCCGCCGGCCGCATAAAAGCTGCCGGAGCGTGTTTGAAAATTGATTTCCGCCAAATGCGGTAACGCGGTTTACCGCGGCAGACGACGGGGATGATATTCAGACACGCTGAGACAGAGGAGGCTAGGAGGATGGAAAACATGGAAAAGGATAAAATCATATTGACAGGAGACAGGCCTACGGGAAGGCTTCATGTAGGGCATTATATAGGTTCGCTGCTCAGGCGGGTGGAATTGCAGGACTCGGGTGAGTACAGGAAGCTTTTCATTATGATTGCCGACGCCCAGGCGCTCACGGACAATATCGAAAATCCGGAGAAAGTCAGGCAGAATATCATAGAGGTGGCGCTGGATTACATTTCCTGCGGCCTGGACCCCGCAAAATCCACTTTGCTTATCCAGTCCCAGATTCCGGAGTTGTGCGAACTGACTTTTTACTATATGGATTTGGTGACAGTGGCCAGGCTGCAGAGGAATCCCACTGTAAAGAGCGAGATACAGATGCGCAATTTTGAATCCAGCATTCCGGTGGGATTTTTCACCTATCCCATCAGCCAGGCTGCGGATATCACGGCGTTTAAGGCGACTACGGTTCCCGTGGGGGATGACCAGCTGCCCATGATCGAGCAGACGAGGGAGATTGTACACAAATTCAATACAGTGTACGCGCCGGTTCTGGTGGAGCCTGCCGCACTGCTGCAGGAAAATGAAGCCCGCAGGAGGCTGCCGGGTACGGACGGGAAGGCGAAAATGAGCAAATCGCTGGGGAACTGCATTTACCTGGCGGATTCCGCGGATGATGTGCGTACCAAAATCATGAGTATGTATACGGATCCCCTCCACCTGCAGGTCAGCGATCCGGGGCATCTGGAGGGAAATACGGTATTTACGTATCTGGACGCCTTCTGCAGGCCGGAGCACTTTGACAGGTATCTGCCTGACTATGCAGATCTGGACGAACTGAAGGCACATTACCAGAGAGGCGGCCTGGGAGATGTGAAGGTGAAGCGGTTCCTGATCAATATCATGCAGGAGTTTTTGGAACCCATCCGCAACCGTAGGAAGGAGCTGGAGAAGGATATCCCCGCTATTTATGAGATACTCAGAAAAGGCAGCGAGGAGGCCAGAGAGACTGCGGCACGGACACTGGCGGAGGTCAAGAGCGCCATGCGGATTCAGTATTTTGACGACACAGAACTGATACGTGCGCAGAGCGAGAGATACGAAGGATAAGCACGGGAGAAGGGGGGCTTATGAAAGGCGGAAAGAAAGAGAGAAGGCCGGGCCTTTTGGACAAGTTTATGGCATTTATGCGCGTCGACGAAGAAGACGATTATGTGGATTATGAGGATGATCCGGAATTGGAGGAAGACGTTGGACCCAGATTGTATACCGGCGGGAAGAAGTCCAATCCCAACCTGCGTCTGGTGAAAGGGACTGCGCAGGGAGAAGGAAGCGGAAAAAGGAAAGCGGGCGAAAGGCTTCGCCTGACGGATGATTTGGAGCCGGATGATGATGCAACGGAAGACATACTGGCTGATGAGGAAGATGACGGTCAAGAGCGCCCATGGGTGACTGTGATGACCTTTTTGGGGCTTGCGGTGCTTGCGGCTGTTATCTGTGCCATTCTGTGGCATTTTACGCATAAATCGGATGGCGACGGACAGAATCTTCCTTCGGATGCGTCTGCCTCATTTGAAGCCGGAAACGGAGAGCAGACGGGGAATGGAGAAAACCCGGATTCCGGGCAGGCTCCGGAGGATGAGGCGGGAAATGGGGACAGTGAGACATCCGGGGTCCAGGACATGGAGCCGGATGACGATTCCCAGCCTGCAGAGGAATCACGGGACCACCAGACGGATCAGGTACCCGGGGAGCAGGAGGAGCCGTCAGAGTGGGACAATCCGGAATCGGAGACAGATTCCGACGGACCGGTTCAGGAGCCGGAGGGCGGAACCACTGCCATGAATTTCACGGAACAACAGGAATCCGTGACCCCTAAGGATGTGGTGAATCTGCGTTCCGTTCCCACAACGGCAGATGACGGGAATATTGTAGTACAATGCAAAAACGGCGAAGTTCTGACGCGTACCGGCATCAATAAAGATACAGGCTGGTCACAGCTGGACTACAACGGCCAGACGGTTTATGCGGTAACGCAGTATCTGACCTCGAACCTGGATTATAAGCCTCCCGTGCAGGCGGCCAACCCCAACCGTGTGAGTACTGCCGGCGGCAGAGTCATTATTTTCTCGGACTGCGATGATTGGATTTCGCCCAAGGAGTATGTGAATCTGCGGCTGGAACCCAGCACGGACGGGGGAAACGATACGGTGAGCTGCCAGCTGAATTACGGGGAAAAGGCACATCGCACAGGCTACAGCACGGATTCCGGCTGGTCCAGGGTGGAGTATGACGGCAAGGTGCTGTATGTGGTCACCAGCCTGATGTATGTAGTGGAACCGGATTAAAACCGGGCTTTCGGCGGCCGTGCATATATTTTTTCTCTCCGGAAATACTATTATAACAGCGAGTGCCGATTGCCAAAGCATGAATGCAATGGGGTACTGGATGCAGTATAAAGACGACTTACCGGAGGGAAATTTATGAATCGGAAATTGGGAAGAGCCAGCATAAAACTGGAACGGCCGGTCTATATTTTAAACAGTGCCAGTGTTGTGGGCACCAAGGAGAACGAGGGACCGCTGGGGCTGCTGTTTGACAAAGCGGGCAAAGACGATATGTTCGGGTGCAAGACATGGGAGGAGGCGGAGAGTACGCTTCAGAAGGAGGCGGTGGGGCTGGCGCTGGACAAAGCGGGCCTGGCGCCGGAGGATATCTCTTTCCTCTTTGCGGGAGACCTTCTGGGACAGTCCATAGCCACTTCTTTCGGCGTTTCCGCGTATGGGATACCCCTGTTGGGAATGTATGGGGCATGCTCCACCTGCGGCGAGGCACTGGCACTGGGAGCAATGAGCATTGCGGGCGGATTTGCAGACAAGGTTGTCTGCACTACTTCCAGCCATTTTGCCAGTGCGGAGAAGGAATTCCGCTTTCCGTTGGATTACGGGAACCAGCGTCCGCTTTCCGCCTGCTGGACGGTGACGGGAAGCGGCGCCTTTGTGCTGGGGCAGGACATGTTCTGCAGCAGCGGGAAAGCGCGGGCGCAGATCACGGGGATGACGCTGGGGAAGATTGTAGACTATGGGCTGAAGGATTCCATGAACATGGGAGCCTGTATGGCGCCGGCTGCGGCATCCACTCTGGAGCAGCATTTTACGGATTTTGCGGATAAGCCGGAAGATTTTGACAAAATCATCACGGGCGACCTGGGGAAGGTAGGGCAGAGGGTTCTGATTGATTTGCTCAGGGAAAGGGGATTTGATATTTCGGAGCAGCATATGGACTGCGGAATGGAAATCTACGACGGGCAGACCCAGGATACCCATGCAGGAGGAAGCGGCTGCGGCTGCAGCGCAGTGACATTGTCCGCTTTTATCCTGAAGCAGCTTCAGGAGGGCAGCTGGAAAAAGGTACTCTTTATGCCTACCGGCGCGCTTTTGAGCAAGACCAGCTTTAACGAGGGGATGAGCGTTCCGGGAATTGCGCACGCGGTGGTAATCGAAGCGGTTTCTTAGCCGGCTTCCGACGCCTGTCAGATAACGGCGACAGACTGTCTTCTTTTCCCGCTTCACCGGGGCGACTGCTCCGGTGTCGGGAAACGGTGCCGCTTCATGTAACAGCTCGGCGCCCTGTCTGAACTGTTACCGCTTCATAAAGATTTCATAAAGAATACGGTTCTTATTTCTTTTAAAAAAGGAGCGGATATAGTATAATAGTAGATATTCCTGTAACGGAAGCGTTCCCGACAGGAGAACGGTGCCGCTGCAGTTGGTCCAGATACATAATAAAATAAGAAAAGAGGTAGAAAAATGGCAAGTTGGAGCGAAAAATTGAACCAGATGACACAGAAGACGATTTCCAAGAGCAAAGAGGTTGCGGGCATTGCCAAGCTGAACCTGGAGATCAGCACACTGAATCAGAATATAAAAAATATTCAGAACGAAGTGGGGGCATATGTCCTGGAGAAGGGCCTGCTGACGGAGGATGCTTCCGTGTCTGAGTGGGCGGCGAAAGTAGCTTCGCTGAAAGCGGAGATCGAGTCCAATACGGAGAAAATACACGACCTGAAAAATGTAAGCATCTGCCCCGGCTGCGGCGCAGAGGTATCCAAAAACAGTAAATTCTGCGACAAATGTGGTACTGCAATTGTGATTAAGGTATCGGACCCTGTGGAGTCTGACGAAGTGGTAGTGGATGCAAACTACAGCGATGCGGAGCCGGCGTGTGAGACCTGCTGTGGGGAGTCACAGAAGGAAACGTGTGAGGCCTGCTGTGGGGAAGAGGGCGCGGAGTCCACATGCGGGACTCAGGAAGCGTCTGCGGGATGCGCCGAATGCGGTTCCGAAACCAAAGCGGAATAAGCCATCATTCGGAGGCAGTCCCAGGGGGATTTTGCTGTCCGGAAAGTGTCTAAGGGGGCGGATATTTTGCGGAAAATGGAATTTAAAATGGAAAGGACGGGGCTGCTGAAGGAGGGCGACAGGGTTACGATAACGGAAGGGCTTCTTCCCAGCAATTACTATTATGTGATAGACCCGTCGCTTGCAATGTCAGCCAATATTCCCTTCAGGTATCGGCTGAAAAGCCGGGAGGGCGTAGTCACGGAAGTGATTGAAAACGCGAGAGGATTTTATGTGACGGCCGAATTTGACGAGCCGGAAGTCGACATGGCTTAGAGGCCTGACGAAGGCGGTGTGTCGGCTGTTTCGGCGGCAGGGTATCGAATTGTACGGCAGGATCCGGGTCCGGCTGTTTACACTGAATGCCGCAGACGGAAATTTGTTCAGACAGGGCGCTGAACTGTTACGAGAATGCACACAAAACGCGAAAAGAATGCGTTTTGGCGCCCGCAAGTCTCGCAAAATTGCACAGAGCGCAATTTTGACTTCGCGAGAGGGGCTGTCTGAACTGTTACAGAAATTTACGGGAAAAGAGGAAAAGGATATGTTAAAGAAGATTTCGACGGATAAGGCGCCGGCGGCGATCGGCCCTTACTCCCAGGGTATTATTGTAAACGGAATGCTGTTTGCGTCCGGGCAGATTCCCATCAACCCGGCTACGGGCAATGTGGAGGGAGAAGACATCACCGCGCAGGCGGAGCTGGTAATGAAGAATGTGGGTGCGTTGCTGGCCGAAGCCGGGAGCGATTACACGAGGGTGTTTAAGACAACCTGTTTTCTGGCGGATATGGACGATTTTGCGGCATTTAATGAAGTTTACGCCAGATATTTTACGGAGAAGCCGGCCAGGAGCTGTGTGGCCGTGAAGACGCTGCCGAAGAACGTGCTGTGCGAAGTCGAGGTTATGGCGGAGGTATGAGCAGAGACAATATCGTGTTGATCGGCATGCCCGGGGCAGGCAAGAGTACAGTGGGCGTGGTTCTGGCGAAACGTCTGGGATACCGCTTTGTGGACTCTGACCTGGTGATTCAGGAACAATACGGAAAGCTGCTCCATATGCTTATCGAGGAGCATGGCGTGGAAGGCTTCTGGAAGATTGAAAATGATGTGAATGCCTCCCTGAACCAGCGCAGAAGCGTTATCGCCACAGGCGGAAGCGTCATCTATGGCAGCGGTGCCATGGAACACCTGCGGGAGACAGGCATAGTCATCTACCTGAAGCTACCCTATGAGGAAGTGGCGGACCGGCTGGGAGACTTAAATGCCAGAGGTGTGACACTGAAGGAGGGCCAGACGCTTCGGGAAGTATATGAGGAGCGTGTTCCTCTGTATGAAAAATATGCCCACAGGACAATAGAATGCCATGGTAAGAGCCTTCGGCAGGTTGTCCACGAAGCGGCGGACGTTATTTAAGCAACGGGACTTTCGAAAAACGGCATCTGTACCGGAGGCTGTTTTCCGAAAGTCCTTTTTCGGGTGTGGAGAAGGTTTTGCCCGCCCCAGGGCTTTACATAATTTGCGGAAATTTGCGGATACTATTTCTACACAATTCCAAAGGATGTGTAAGGATTGCGTTCCGGTTCTGGCGCTTTCGCCCGAAGGCAGAGCGTGCGGGGCGGAAAGATAAGGAGTAAAGCAGATGACGGACTATGTAAACGCCTTTTTGGTGGGAGGGCTGATATGTGCCCTTGTGCAGATTTTGATGGAGAAAACCAAAATGATGCCGGGGCGCATCATGGTTTTGCTGGTAGTGACGGGAGCGGTCCTGGGGGCGTTGGGATGGTATGAACCTTTCCAGGAATTTGCGGGAGCGGGAGCCAGCGTGCCGCTGTTGGGATTCGGCAATGTGCTGATGAAAGGAGTCAAAGAGGCGGTGGACGAACAGGGATTTCTGGGAGTGTTCGCCGGAGGCCTTAAGGCCGGGGCGGTCGGAACCTCTGCGGCGCTTATTTTCGGATACCTGGCCAGCCTGATCTTTCGTCCCAAAATGAAGAGCTGACAATGGTATGTTTAAAGCTCTTCGTAAGAGATGCCCTTTCCGTCCAGATATTTTCGAAAAGCCCTGTCCCAGATGGCATCCGGTTCCCTGGACAGGAGAAAGGTGTGATAAGCCGTCCCGGTGGTGAGCATGGCCTTGGAGCCGTCATAGCGGATATTGACTACAAGTGCCTTGACATCGGAAGGGGATACGCCGCAGTTTTCCTTTTCCAGCAATGCGGCGGCTTTCTGAGGGATCAGATGCAGAACGAAGCGGAAGAAGAGGGGGGTACGCTTTCCTTTGATGAGGTCAAAGCACAGCCCCTTCAGCTCGCTCCAGGGGCGGAATTCGTTGTCGGGCAGGGACGGCGAGTTCTCGTCATTTTCGTAAAATTCCCGATTGACATGTCCGTCGATGGTAAAGTTGCTGGCAGTGCTGATAACGGCTTCCTCCAACAGGAAGGGTTCAAAGGTGTCTGCCACCAGCAGGTGGTTCATAAATTGTTTCATGGAAGTAATCTGTAATGCGATCATAACATTTCCCTTCTATACGCGCTATAAGCTTTTATCGTACGACGCACAATCCGGACAAAACGGGACCTGAATTGTGCCATATTACGCAGGATTTGATTTCGGTGTCAGGCGTTTCTGGATACCCAAATTATATCAGAGGTTGCCGGAATGGTCAATCTCTGCAAAGCGGCTTTTTGACTGCCGACCGGATGCCGCGGAAACCTCCCCATGGAAGCACTGTCTGCCTGTACTGCAAAGCGGCATGTCAGGGGCTGCACATGGGACCAGCGGGGAAGAAAGGCTTGATACGGTGAAAGAGGTGTGCTATAATGAATCCAGATTCCATAAGCAGGATATTCAGGCCGCGGCGGGCTGCGCGGGACTTAACTTCTGACACTCTATTATCCGGAACCCCCTGCTTAAAACCAGTGATGCGACAACAGCAGGGACAGGTCTTTCTGCGATGACATGAAAAGTCGGGATGCCGCCGGGCATCGTGGTCTGATGGCAGCAGTGCGGCGGTATTTGGAAGAACCGCAAAGTCATTCAGCAAGGAGGAGCAGATATGATCAACCCACAAAATCAAAGAATTACCAAAGTCATTGAGACGCTGGAACAGATGAATTTGTTCGCGGCGGAGGAAATCACCCAGATGGAGGATTTCCTGAACGGGACGGCGGACGAATCGGCAGTGGAAAAGCTGGCCTTTCGGGATTTGTCCGAGGTGTCCGATGATATTGCCGGCAAAATGAGTGCCCTGGTGCAGGAACTGATGAACAGGGGAAGGAATGAGGAGGCGCTCAGACTGGGCAAAATCCTGTTTACCGTGGGACAGTCAACCTGTTACGAAGTACTGCCCATACGAAGCTATTATTCCTTTAACGAGAACATGGTACCCCTGGAAGAACCGGAGAAAAAGGCTGCCGTCTATGCCGCGAAAATCGGGATGAACGAATACCAGATCAGCCGCCAGGCGATAACCAATCTGATAAAGGTGGCGAAGGAAGACCCGGAGAATATAAAAAAGGCCATCGGCTACCAGAAGAACAAGTATGATAACGGCAAACTGATTTTGATGATCGCTTATTTCCGGATGAAATACCGCAATGTGAGGCTGGCGGAACAAGGGACGGAAGGCAAATCCGGCGGCATCCTGGCAGGTGTGGGCAGGCTGCTGGGGAAGGAAGAGGCGGAGAACGGGCCTGTGACGGAAATCAGCACGGAAGATGCCGCCCTTCTGAAGGAGTACGGAGATATCCTGGTGAGCAGCCTTGGCAATCTCTACAGGAACCAGATGCCCAGGTTGGAAATGGACGAAATTGCAAGCGCAATAAATCGTGATAATGTAGATGAAAGAATTCTGAAGATGGCGCATTCCAATCGCTCGGTGGATCGGTTTATGCTTCGCCTTCTGGGCGGCGCTGCCTTTGTAAACTATGCCCAGTCTTACAGGCTGAAAAATATGGTGAAAATCTGCCTGGCGGCCGGCAGGGAAAATATGCTGGACATGATGGACAATCTGGACCTGCGGGGAACTCTCGGCGAAAAGGGCGGGAGCTTTGACGAGATATTCAATCTGGATTGCAACGTGCTTATAAAATGGGCTGCCCAGAAGGGGAAGACAGGCATATTGAAGGGGCAGTTTGGAAGAAACAGGGACGCCTACCTGAAATACATGAACGGGGCGGATTTCGATACATACAACCGGATGAACGGTATCCTGATGACGGAGGACCCCCAGCTGTACAAGGAGCGGATGGGAAAGGAGATCTACAGGCAGCAGTCCAAGGTGGTCCAGGCATTTGTGGAGATTGTGGACAGCCAGCTGGTCAGCACGGTGCGGGATTACCTGAACGGGGAGGCAAAGCTGGATACGCTTTATGCCTGCGAGGATAAACTGGCAGCCTGCGGCAACCGGTGGGCCGGCAAGCCGCTGAACATTCTGCAGAGTTATCAGAAGGGTTATGGCTATGATGCGCTAAGCAACCGCTGTGAAACCTTCTGGATGCTCTATCGGGGAAGCAATTTCAACCATCTGAGGGAGGGCAGTGAAATTAAGGCGGCTACCGTAAAGCGCCTGTTCAAGGCCGTGGATTCGGAGGGGCTGGATTTGAAGCATCAGCTGTACGGATATTCGGATATTTATGACTCCTTCTATTCGGATAAATCGAAAGAGGAATTCCTGGCAGCGGCAAAACCTGTATTCCTGGAATACCTGGAGACAAGGCGGGAGGAGACGCTTACGGCATTCCAGGAGACGGGCAGCGGCGGGAGATGTCTGGGAATTCAGGTTCTGGGAGAGCATCCTGAGGAGAATAAAGCGGAGCTTCTGGGGTATGCTCAGGACAGCTCCAAGGCAGTGAAGGAGGAATTGCTGAATGTTCTCTATGGGCGGAAAGGCTGGGAGGAGGACATGCTGAAGCTTCTTTCCTCCAAAAAGGCTGCGGAACGGGAGACTGCCATCCGTGTACTGTTAAAATGGGATGAGGAGAAATATCATTCCGTTCTGGCAGAGGCATTGGAAAAGGAAAAGAACGGCAAGGTGAGGACGCTGCTGGAAACGGCATTGCATGTGAGCGGAGAGGGCAGCACCGGAGGCGGAAAAGCCGTCACCTGCGAAGACATGGTGAAGGAGCTTCACAAGGGCAATAAAAAGCGCAGCCTGGCATGGGCTTATGAGACGCCTTTTTCCACAGTACATAAAAAGAACGGAGAGGAAGCGGGCGAAGACTATCTGCAGGCGGTTTTCCTGTGTTATGCGGGGATGAGTCCCTGCGGCGTCAGTCCCAGCGGAGCCATGCTTGCGGAGGCGTTGGACGAAAGGGAATTTGCCGTGTATGCCAATGAACTGTTCGACAAATGGATGGAGGCGGGAGCGGAATCCAAGAAACGCTGGGTACTCTATGCGGCATCAATTCACGGCGGTGCCGATATCGTGAAGAAGCTTCACCACCAGATTCAGGAGTGGCCCAACGCCGCCAGGGGAGCCATCGCCTCGGAAGCGGTACAGGCGCTTGCCCTGAATCCCCAGCCCCAGGCGCTTCTCATTGTGGACGGCATATCCCGCAAGTTTAAATTTAAGCAGGTGAAGGCTGCGGCAGGGAAAGCATTGGAGTTTGCGGCGGCACAGCTTGGTATTACCACAGAAGAGCTGGCGGACAGGATAGTGCCGGATCTGGGATTCAATGAGAATATGGAGCGGGTGTTTGACTATGGCGAGCGTAAATTTACCGTGTCCATCACCACTGCCCTGGAAATAGAAGTTTTCGACGAGAGCGGTAAGAAGCTGAAGAATCTTCCTTCTCCCGGGAAGCGGGACGACGAGGCGAAGGCAGCGGCGGCATACGATGCGTTCAAACAGATGAAGAAGCAGATGAAGACTACCGTGAGCAGCCAGAAGATGCGCCTGGAAATGGCACTCTCCACCGGGAGGCAGTGGAGCGTGGAGGCATGGAAGCGCCTTTTCGTAAAGAATCCCATCATGCATCAGTTTGCAACAGGGCTGATCTGGGGTGTCTATGAGGACCGGAAACTGCTGTCTACCTTCCGTTACATGGAAGACGGCTCCTTCAATACAGAGGATGAGGATGAATTTGAACTGCCGGAGGTGAGCGGGCAGAACACGGCGGCAGGCCAGGACGGAGCAGGCACCGAAAATGCAGGGCAGTCCCGGGGGGATGGGGCAGAAATTTCGGATGCAGACGGCCAGGGAAAAGCAGCCGGGAAGTCCCGCGTGCTGATAGGCCTGGTACATCCCATAGAACTCACAGAAGATTCCCTGAAAACATGGAAAGAGCAGCTGGAGGATTACGAGATTGTACAGCCTGTCGAACAGCTTGACAGGCCGGTTTACTACAGGACCAAAGAGGAAGAGGGACAGAAGGCCCTGGAGCGCTTCGGCGGCTGTATCGTCAACGATCTGTCCCTGGGCGGAAAGCTGCAGACTCTGGGATGGTACAGAGGTTCCGTTCAGGATGCCGGCGGTTTCTACAGCTATTACAGGGAGGACAAGGAGCTTGGCCTGGGCGTGGAGCTTCACTTCTCCGGCAGCTACGTGGGCGGTGAGAATGAGGAAGTGACCGTATACGAAGCCCGATTCTACAATGCCGGGGGCATATTGCTCTCCGAGAATGCCGGTGTGATGACAGGCAACATCAGGCGGGGAAGCTATGTGTACGACGAAGCCAATGACAGCAATTCCTACTACCTGAAGGAAGTGCCGGAGCGGTATTTCAGCGAAATTGTGCTGCAGCTTGCAAAGGCGACGGCGTCCAGCAAGGAGAAGAACGTGAACTGGAAGGATCAGAGGTAAGAAGTATGGGCATGGCGTTTTTGCAGGTGAACAGGCAGAGACGCTATGCCCTGTTTAAAATCCGATATACATGCGGTGCAGGGGGAAACGGCCGCGGAAACCTATATCTGTCCGAAGACCTCCCCGATGGGAGCCTGAATCAGCAGATCCGCATGGGAGTCCCTGGGGGTGGGAGCCTTGTTAATCACCACCAGTTTATCGCCGCGAAAATAGTCAATCAGCCCGGCGGCCGGGTACACGGCAAGAGAAGTACCCCCGATAATCAGCACCTGTGCATCATGTATATACCGCACTGCGGCATTGATGGTTTTCTGGTCAAGGCCTTCTTCGTAGAGGACCACGTCAGGCTTTACGGAACCGCCGCACTTTTCGCATTCAGGCACACCGGCGGCATTCCTGACATAATGCACATCATAAAACTGTCCGCATTTTTCGCAGTAATTGCGCAGTACCGAGCCGTGCAGCTCCAGCACTGTCCTGCTTCCCGCGGCCTGATGGAGTCCGTCGATGTTCTGGGTGATGACTGCGCGAAGCTTTCCCCGGGCTTCCAGCTCTGCAAGCTTAATATGCGCCGCATTGGGCTTCGCATCCAGAAAAAGCATTTTATTGCGGTAAAAGCGGAAGAATTCACCGGGATTGCGGCGGTAAAAGGTATGGCTTAGAATGGTTTCCGGCGGATAATCATACTGCTGGTGATACAGTCCGTCCACGCTTCTGAAATCAGGGATTCCGCTTTCCGTGGATACGCCTGCGCCTCCAAAAAATACAATGTTATCGTAATTCATGACAATATTTCTCAACTCGTCAATTAAGTCTTTATTTTTATCCATAAATTTGCCATACCTTTCCTGCATTTTATATGCGCTATTGATATGTGTGTCAAAGATAATCCGCTGTAACGGTTCGGAAAGGGCTTTGGCGCCGAAGCCGAAATAAGCGGGCGAAGGATGAAGCCTCTGCCAGTGTGTGAAAAAATCCGGCAGAAACTGCCTGACGTGTGATATGCTGATAAAACAAATATAATCCATTTGAGGGAAAAAGTCAACAGGAAAATACAAAACGCATAGGCGTACTTGAATTCGGAAAACTTAAGAAATGAAAAGCGTAATCCTATTGAGTACGGCCCGATGTATATGTTATAATAAACTCGGCTATTTATCTGCATTTTATGCGGGGGTTGCGGGTACTCTTATTATAAAATGTAATGTTGGACAGAAAAACAGAGGTGCTGCTTTGAATATACGTAGAAAGAATCGCGGAGATAAACTGGTTCCCCTGGAGAGGAGCCGAAGAACGATACAATTGGAGAAACGAGGCCGCAGGTTGAAACGCTATGTCGTTCCTGCCCGCATTTTCGCCGTTTTGGGCGTTGGGTCCATTTTTTATTGCGCAGGTATTGCCGTGGCGGGATTCGGCACTCTGTTTTTCCTGATCTGGGGAGGAATCGGCGTATTTTTCCTGATTTTGAGCGCGGCATTTTATAACGAGAAACTGATGAAAGCCATACCGGGATGGATGAAGGGGATTTGCATCGGCGTCTTTTGCATGGGACTGCTTTTGTTCGGCATAGTGGAAGGCCTGATTCTGAGTCAATACCATGCCACGGCCGGTCCGGGGGCGGATTATGTGATTGTACTGGGGGCACAGTGGAAGACGACGGGACCCAGCGAAGTGCTGCGCAGGCGGCTGATTCAGGCTGCAAACTACCTGGCCGGCAACCCGGATACGAAAGTCATCGTGTCCGGAGGCCAGGGAGGCAATGAAGTCATGCCCGAGGCTGCCGGGATGAAGGATTATCTGGTGACGATCGGGATTGATGAGGAGCGGATTCTGGTGGAGGACCAGTCTTCCAATACTTACGAAAATCTGGTGTTCAGCGGCCGTTACCTGGACAGGCAGCAGGACAGAGTGGTGATTGTAACCAACAATTTTCACATGTTTCGTGCGATCAGTATTGCGAAGAAGCAGGGGTATGCCAATGTGGAAGGAGAGTCCGCAGGTTCGCTTTTTGGAATGGGACCCAATAACCTGCTGCGGGAATTCCTGGGCGTGCTGAAGGATTTCTGGGTGGGAAATCTGTGAGAGGCGTGTCGGCCGATACCGGGAAAACGCTGCACAGTGCGTCTGTCCTAGTGTATAAAGCCGGGTTCAACAGCGAGTGGGCATCCGCTGAAATAAAGGAAAACGAAACCCTGAGAGAAAGCCGGTTCGGGCGAGCCGGATTATTATGGAGGAGAAGCTATGGATATCAATGTGGGAGACGTAGTGAGATTAAAAAAACAGCACCCCTGCGGGAGCAGGGAATGGGAGGTGCTGCGTTCCGGTGCTGATTTCCGGCTGAAATGCAAAGGATGCGGACATCAGATCATGATATCGCGCCAGCTCCTGGAGAAGAGCGTCAGGGAAATTTTATAATGTAATCTCGATGCCGGAATGCAACAGTTCAGACAGGGCGCTGAACTGTTGCGCCGGAATCCCATTGAAAGCGGAAAACAGGCGGAAAACAGTCAAAAAAGGACTTGAAATTACAGGAAATTTATGCTATCATATGTATTCGTGATGAATCAAATTCCTTGCTCGCACGGGATGCGGGCCAGAGACCAAAAGGAGGTAACAAGCATGAACAAGTATGAATTGGCCGTAGTCGTGTCTGCCAGAATTGAAGATGAAGAGAGAGCGGCTGTTGTTGACAGATGCAAAGCTCTTGTTGAGAGATTTGGCGGCGTCATCACAGAGGTGGACGATTGGGGCAAGAAGAGGCTTGCCTATGAAGTCCAGAAGATGAAAGAAGCTTTCTACTACTTCATCAGATTCGATGCAGAGAGTACTGCTCCCATCGAAATCGAGAGCCGTATCCGTATCATGGATAATGTCATCAGATATCTGATTGTCAGACAGGATGAGGCGTAATTAGAAAGCGAGAAGTGTAATATGAATAAAGTGATTCTTATGGGACGTTTAACAAGGGATCCGGAGGTGCGGTATTCACAGGGAGCAACCCAGACCGCGGTAGCGCGTTTTTCCATCGCGGTGGACAGGCGCTTCAAGCGTGACGGAGAGCCGGACGCGGATTTCTTTAACTGTACCGCATTTGGCAAACAGGCCGAATTTGTTGAGAGATATCTGCACAAGGGAATCAAGATTGTCTTAAGCGGCAGAGTTCAGAACGATAATTACACCAATAAGGACGGACAGATGGTATACAGTGTCCGTGTCATGGTGGATGAGATTGAGTTTGCCGAGAGCAAGAACGCATCCGGTGGTGGAAATACGTACGGAGGTAATGCCGGAGGTTACAACAATAACGGTGGCGGCTTTGGAGGCGGTTATCAGGGAGGCGGCAGCGCGCCTGCAGCATCCGGTGCCGGGGATGGCTTTATGAATATCCCGGACGGCATCGACGAGGAATTGCCGTTCAATTAAGTTTCCGGTTAGGTGAGAGTAAATTTGATTATGTATGACAGGAGGCAGCGTTATGGCTTATAATAAAGCAGAGAAACCCGATGGCCCTATCAGGAAGAGGGGCGGGGTCCGCAGAAAGAGGAAGGTTTGCGTATTCTGCGGCAAAGATAATGTAATTGATTACAAGGATACCAACAAGCTGAAGAGATACGTTTCCGAGAGGGGTAAGATTCTTCCCCGCCGTATCACCGGTAACTGCGCAAAGCATCAGAGAGCCCTTACGGTTGCAATCAAGAGGGCGCGCCACGTTGCATTGATGCCCTATGTTCAGGATTAAACGCTGAACAATGCATAAGGAAGTGCCTGAGGCAATTTTCCGAACCAAAAGAGAAGGCCAGCTGTCTGGAAAGGCAGTTGGCCTTGTGTGCAATATCGTTTCTGTAATCTGAAAAATTTTGTTTCTACAAAACATTTCCACTTTAGACAAATTAAATTGTGGCATAGTGTAAAAGAGTATGTTATAATGTATCTGTGGGCGGATTCTATCTGCGCGCCGGTTTTATTGCAATCTGAAATTAGGAAGAAACAGCGGGGTGAAATCTGGAACTCCGCGAGGTATCCATATGAAAAAGAGAATAAAGTTGAAGGGCCGCATCAAGACGTATATACAGTTTTGTATTTATCTGGGCGTGCTTCTTGGTGTCGTGGATGCAGCCGTATTCATGATTGATGTGCGGGCGGGGGTATTCCTGGCCGGCTATATTATATTTTATTTTGCCATTACATTGTCCTTGTATTTTTATAACAAGCCTGTTATAATGAACGAACTCATCAGTTTTGCCACCGAATACGGACAGATTCAGCGCAAGCTGCTGCGTGAGCTGGACCTGCCCTATGCTTTGTTGGATGACAACGGCAAGGTGCTCTGGACTAATGCTGCCTTTGAGAACATTGTTCATCAGCCCAAGGGCTATAAGAAGTCGATCACGTCACTTTTTCCCACCATTACAAGGGACAGGCTGCCGGATAACTGCGGAGTGGACGAGGCACAGTACGAACTTGAGTACGAGGGAAACGAGTATGTGGCGAAGTTCAGGAAGATTTCCCTGGAGGAAATGGCAGAACGCAGCGATATGATAGATGCGGAGGGATATAACGGGTATCTGACGGCCGTTTATCTGTATGATGAGACTGCTCTCCGTATTGCGCTGCGGGAGGTGGATGATCAGAGCCTTGCAGTCGGAATGATTTATCTGGATAACTACGACGAGGCTCTGGACGGAGTGGAAGAGGTACGCCGTTCGCTGCTGATTGCCCTGATTGACCGAAAGGTGAATAAATATATCTCCGCCCTTGACGGCATCTGCAAGAAGCTGGAGAAGGACAAGTACCTGATTATTATGCGTAAGCGTATGGTAGCGCAGCTTCAGGAATCCCGTTTTGACCTCTTGGAAGAGGTTAAGATGGTCAATATCGGCAATGAGATGGCGGTGACTATCAGCATTGGAGTAGGGCTTGACGGACTGTCCTACGCGCAGAACTATGAATTTTCCCGCAATGCCATAGATCTTGCACTGGGACGGGGCGGCGACCAGGCCGTGATCAAGACGCCGGAGAGTATTACATACTACGGCGGCAAGAGCCAGCAGGTGGAGAAGAATACCCGTGTGAAGGCCAGGGTAAAGGCACAGGCGCTGCGGGAGATTATCACCAGCAAGGATCAGGTGCTGGTGATGGGGCACAGAATGCCGGACGCAGACAGCTTCGGCGCCGCTGTGGGAATATACAGGATTGCATTGACGCTGGGACGGAAGGCCCACATTGTGCTGAATGAGGTCATACCGTCCATACAGCCCACGGTGGAACTGTTTGGAAGCAATCAGGAATACGGGGATATGATTATCGGGAACCAGCAGGCCATAGAGGCAGCGGGAAGCAACACTGTGCTGGTGGTGGTGGACGTCAATAAGCCGTCCATAACGGAATGCCCGGACCTTCTGAAATATTGTAAATCCGTGGTGGTATTGGATCATCACAGACAAAGTACGGAGACCATTGAGAATGCAACGCTTTCCTATGTGGAGCCGTATGCTTCTTCCACATGTGAGATGGTATCTGAGATACTGCAGTACATTTATGATAATATCAGGATTCGTCCAGAGGAAGCCGACTGCATGTATTCAGGCATTATGATAGATACGAATAATTTTATGATAAAGACAGGTGTGCGTACCTTTGAGGCAGCGGCTTTCCTCCGCCGCAGCGGCGCGGACGTGACACGGGTAAGGAAGCTGTTCCGTGAGGATGCGCAGGGGTATAAGGCGAAGGCGGATGCGGTCAGTCAGGCGGAGATTTATAAACAATATTTCGCCATTTCTATTTGTACGGCAGATGATCTGCCCAGTCCTACTATTATCGGAGCCCAGGCGGCGAATGAACTGCTGAATATCAGAGGGATTAAGGCGAGTTTCGTTTTGACGGATTATCAGGGGAAGATTTATATCAGCGCCCGTTCCATAGACGAAGTGAATGTGCAGCTGATTATGGAGCGTATGGGCGGCGGAGGACATCTGAACACTGCCGCGTGCCAGATGGAGGGGACAGGCATTATAGAGGCTATCGGCGTACTGAAGCGAACCATTGACAGTATGTCGGAAATGGGCGAAATCTGAAAGGGATTTCATGCGCGGTCCCGGCAGCCAGGTATGAGAGGCTGCAGGATTGGCAGGAGGGATGCGGAAGTTCACGCGTAAAAAGGAAAGAAGGGATAAATGTTATGAAAATTATATTGTTACAGGACGAAAAAAAACTGGGCAAGAAGGGTGACGTCATCGAGGCCAGTGAGGGATTCGCAAGAAATTATATCCTCCCGAAAAAAATCGGTGTGGAAGCCACTGCCAAAAATCTGAATGACCTGAAGCTTCATAAAGCCAATGAGGACAAGCTTGCAAAGGAGCAGTTGGACGCCGCGAAGGCATTGGCGGCGGATCTGGAGCAGAAACAGGTGACAGTAAAGATAAAGGCAGGAGAAGGCGGCAGGGCATTCGGCTCCGTTTCCAGCAAGGAGATTGCGGCGGCGTGTAAGGAGCAGCACAACATAGAAATAGACAAGAAAAAAATACAGCTGGCTGAAAA
The DNA here is from genome assembly GCA_910587555.1 of uncultured Acetatifactor sp. Taxonomy (GTDB): domain Bacteria; phylum Bacillota; class Clostridia; order Lachnospirales; family Lachnospiraceae; genus Acetatifactor. The sequence continues at coordinate 4,781 of CAJULV010000011.1, read as the reverse complement.
CCTGAAGAATTTCGGAGCCTATGAGGTAGGCATTAAGCTGCATCCGCAGGTGACGGCAAAGCTGACTGTGAAAGTAGCGGAGAGTTAGGAAGCGGAGAGCCGGTCGGGAAGCATTCCCTGTCCGCAGAAAATGGCGGCCGGCGATGAGTTGAAGGTGTGATTTCATGGAAGAAAATGTACTGAAAAGGATATTGCCCCATAGTCTGGAGGCTGAACAGTCCGTAATCGGCTCCATGCTGATGGACAGGGATGCCATTGCGGCAGCTTCAGAGGCGCTGGCAGGAGAGGACTTTTATAATAAACAGTACGGAATTCTGTTTGATACGATATGTGAGTTAAACGACAGCGGAAGTGCGGTGGACCTGGTCACACTGCAGGAGCGCCTGCGCATGAAGGAGGTACCACCTGAGGTCAGCGGTCTGGAATTTATCAGGGAAATTCTCACCGCGCCGATTACCTCCGCCAACATTAAGCAATATGTTAAAATAGTATCGGAAAAGTCCACATTGCGGAAGCTGATCCGATTGAATGAAGAGATTGCCAATACCTGCTACAGCGGCAAGGAAACGTTGGAATACATATTGGAGGATACGGAAAAGCGTATTTTCCAGCTGGTACAGAGGCGCAGCACGGATGCTTATGTCCCCATTCGCCAGGTCGTCATGAACGCCATGGACAAGATTGAGTTTGCCGCGAAGAATAAGGGCAGCGTCACGGGGATTCCGACGGGATTTCTGGATCTTGATTACCGTACGGCGGGAATGCAGCCTTCCGACCTGATTCTGATTGCTGCCCGCCCTTCCATGGGTAAAACGGCCTTTGAGCTGAATATTGCTCACCATGTGGCATTTCGGAAGAATCTTACGCTGGCTATTTTCAGTCTGGAAATGAGCAAGGAGCAGCTGGTAAACCGTATGTTTTCCATGGAATCCAACGTGGATTCACAGAAGCTGAGAACAGGCCAGATGAATGACCAGGAGTGGGAGCGGCTGATAGAAAGCGCCGGTGTCATAGGGAAATCTTCCCTGATTATCGATGATACGCCGGGTATCAGCATTGCGGAACTGCGTTCCAAGTGCCGTAAATATAAGCTGGAGCATGACTTGTCCATGATAATCATAGATTATTTGCAGCTGATGACAGGCAGCGGCAAGGGCGACTCAAGACAGCAGGAGATTTCGGATATTTCCCGTTCGCTGAAAGCATTGGCGAGAGAACTCAGCGTGCCGGTGATTGCCCTGTCACAGCTTTCCCGGGCAGTGGAACAGCGGCCGGACCATCGTCCCATGCTTTCGGACCTGCGTGAGTCGGGAGCGATTGAGCAGGATGCCGACGTTGTAATGTTTATTTATCGAGACGAATACTACAATCATGACTCGGAAAAGAAAGGAATTGCCGAGATTATTATTGCAAAACAAAGGAATGGTCCTATCGGTACGGTGGAACTGGCCTGGCTGCCGGAATACCAGCGATTTGTCAATCTGGAACACAGACAGACGGATTGAGAGAACAGGAAAATTACGAAAGAGAATGGGTGTATTTGCTCATTCTTTTTTTACTTTATAGGAAAGGGGCTGCGCATTATGAAATCCTACACAAGATACAGAATGTCCGGTAATCAGGCATGCCTATATCTGGTGGTCTTAATGTGACAGCCCTATGGAATAAGTAAGGCGAGTTTGCTTGCTTTTCGCAGGCCCAGATGGTGGAGGTTTGCCGTTAAAGCGGCACATGGGCCTATCTATCAGGCGGAAACAGGAATGACGGTAGAAAGGAGAAGAAATGGAAAATTATCTGCTTATTTCGGATGCTGCAAAAGAGGTCAGGGTGGAGAGCCATGTGCTGCGGTACTGGGAGGATGAACTGCACCTTCCTATAAAGCGCAATGAGCTGGGACATCGTTATTATACGGCGGAGGATGTGGAACGTTTTAAACAGATTAAGGGAATGAAGGAAAGGGGATTGCAGTTGAAAGCGATTAAGATGATTTTAAGAGACGGAAAGCTGGATGTATTGCCTACAGAGGACATGGGAGCGGCAAGGACGGGACAGCGGGAGGATATGGGACAAAGTACAACAGAAACCGAATCTTGGCACGGCAGACAGGACGGCGGTGCAAACCGGGGGATGGGGACCGCATGGCAGGGCAGTACAGGGCAAAATACACAGGATCGGGATACCGCAGGCAGAATGTATCAGGATGCCATGGGACGGAATTTGACGGAAGGCGTGGGGGCAGTATCCGACAGCAGGGACAGGAAAACAGGCCATATGGCGATTGATATTATACCGAACAAAAATATGCGTCAGGAGGTGTCCCAGGAGTCCCGGGAGGACAAATCCAGAAGGCTGCAGTGGCTTTTACAGCAGCTCATCAGACAGACACTGCAGGAAAACAATAAAGAACTGTGCCAGGAGATACGGGAGAGTGTGGTTAAGGAGCTTGACTATCAGTTTCGGATGCAGGAAGAGCGGGAAGAAGCCAGAGATAAGATGCTTGCCGAGCGTGATGAGGAGCATTTCAAGAAAATGGATGAAATCCTGCGCAAAAAGGCGAAACGTCCCGGAAAGGTAAAAAAAGAAAAAATTCCCAAAAACCAGACTACAGAAGAGGGTGTGGAGGAACTGCCGGAGGAAGGGCAGAAGGTTGTTCCCGAGAAAAAGAAGCGGCGCTTCCTGTGAAGAAGCGCCGGCTCCGCAAACATCCCAATTCATGGGGAACATGTATTTTCCCTGCTTTGCCGGGGCTTTAGCCCTGAGAAATAGCTCCGGTAGGGCACTGTCCCGCACATGCGCCGCACTCGATGCACTTATCGGGATCGATCTCGAATTTGCCGTCTCCCATGCTGATTGCGCCAACAGGACACTGAGACTCACAAGCTCCACATGCTACACAAGCATCGCTGATTACGTATGCCATAATAAAATCCTCCTTATGATGTCATAAAAGTTAGTTATTTAGATAGATTTTGAAGTTCATTTCTTCGTTTTCTGATTCCGTCCAGGATTGCTTTTTTCTTGTCAAGCAGTTTATCCTTATCCATGGCCGGAACCCCCTTCAGCCTGTACTCCAGACCCAGGCTATCGTATTTCTTCTCCCCCATGGTGTGATAGGGCAGGACATCAAGGGCCTTCAGATTGCTGAACTGCCCGATGAAATAACCCAGTTCAAACAGGTATTTCTCTTCGTCCGTTATCCCGGGAACCACCACATGGCGGATCCACATATCCACATGCTTTTCATTCAGATATGCGGCAAATTTCAAAATATTTTCGTTGGGCTGCAGAGTGAGTTCCCTGTGCTTTGCCGGATCGATGTGTTTGATGTCCAGCATCACCAGGTCGGTGAGGGTCATCAGGTGATCCAGTTTCTCCAAAAGCGGAGCATTGTCCGGATTGAAAGAGATTCCGGAACTGTCTATGCAGGTATGAATCCCTTTCGCCTTGGCAAGGGTAAACAGTTCGGTTACGAAATCCACCTGCATCAGGGGTTCACCGCCGGTTACGGTCAATCCGCCCCCATTGGCGTAAAAGGCTTCATTTTTCTCATACTGCTCGATGATATGGGAAGGCTCCATAAGCGTGCCGCCATTCAATTCCCAGGTATCGGGATTGTGACAGTAGGCACAGCGCATGGGACAGCCCTGCACAAATACTACAAAGCGTGTACCGGGGCCGTCAACGGTTCCGAAGCTTTCCAATGAATGAATTCTTCCCTGCATAAGATTACCACACTTTCTACAGTTTGGGACTGTGCAGTCCTCTACGGAAATCCCCGGGAAGTATTTCTCCCCGGGGTTTCATGTAACTAACTCGTTGGCTTATACTGACTCGTGGAAGGTACGGGAGATAACGTCAGCCTGCTGCTCGGGAGTCAGCTTGATGAAGTTAACTGCGTATCCGGATACACGGATGGTCAGCTGAGGATAGTTCTCCGGATGCTTCTGTGCATCGAGGAGCATATCTCTGTTGAGAACATTTACATTTAGATGATGGCCGCCCTTTGTTGCATAGCCGTCAAGTAAGTTAACAAGGTTGTCAACCTGTGCAGTATTTGTTGCCATAATGATTTTCCTCCTTAAATGATATTAATATATTTTTAAATGGTTGAAAAAATGCAGCTTTCAGGAAAACGGATGATTAGTGGTAATCGTCCAGTCCCTGTTCAAGAGTAGGTACACTGCAGGCCAACGGTGTCCTGGAACAATCCGTGCAGCCCATTGTCTGAACGTTTTTCGACTCGACATCCTGGTCGTAATCCACATTTACATGGCCTACGCCCTCTGTCATGCCGGAATCCAGCATTTTTACCAGGTCATCTATCATCTTATCTTCGTCCATGGTGCCTCCTTCTTTTTCCCGGCGGCAGTATGGAGTAAGCTGGAAGTAAATTGCTTTCCGCGTGCCGCCAGGTTCTGCAGGTCCGTGCCGCCCGGGGGAAGCAGCAGACCGTTACAATTTTACCAAAACATATACAGGTCAGAACCGGTTTAAGGACCACAGATATTGTTGCAAACCCGATATGTTGCCGAAGAACTCGTTGTGAATTTTACATTAAATCCGCTTCAATGTCAGTGACATCTTGGTGTACGTAAGTCTTATTTCAGATCCAACTCGATGTCAGTGACATCTCGGTGTACGTAAGTCTTATTTCAGATCCAACTCGATGTCAGTGACATCTCGGTGTGCACGAGTCTTATTTCAGATCTAATTCGATGTCACCGGAGAATACTTTGTCTTCCTTGCCCAGAGCGCCGGGGATGATGGTGAAGGTATTGGAG
>CAJULV010000010.1:8015-83229 GCA_910587555.1 uncultured Acetatifactor sp. | reverse complement strand
ACTGAAAAGTCAGTAAAATCAATGGTTTATAGACTTAAAAAGCAGACACTAAATAGCACTGCTTGTAGTCCGCCTGGGCGGGGAGGGATACAGGTATGATCTATCTGTTTACTGCCTTGTACTGCGAGGCGCATGGCCTGATCCGGAAGTTCGGACTGGCAAGGAATCCGAAAAATACATGGCTGCAGGAGTTTTATAACCAGGAGGCAGGTATCAGGCTGACGATTACCGGTGTGGGGGAGATTGCCGCAGCGGCTGCAGTGGGCAGTGTGTGCGGGGCATGCAGGCCCGCCCGGGAGGACATACTTCTCAATGTGGGCATTTGTGCCAGGAGGGAAGGAAGGGAAGGCATTTTTCTCTGCAATCAGATTACGGAGCAGGCAACGGGCAGGACTTTTTACCCGGATATGCTGTATCGCCACGATTTTCAGGAAGGGCCTATTGTGACAGGGATGGGGCTGTGGAACAGGGCAGATGACAGACCGGAGAGCGGGCCGGCAGTCCCCGCCGGTGCGCTCTATGATATGGAGGCAGCGGCAATCTATCAGGCCGGTTCCCTGTTTTTCGGGCCTCATCAAATGATGTTTTTAAAAATCGTATCCGACAGCGGAGCCGCAGAGGAAGTAGACGCGGAGGGGACGGAGCGCCTGATGGAGCGGTATCAGGATTCTCTGACGGACTATATCCGGCGGATGCAGAGGATAGCGTGCGGGAACAACGGGGAAGGCTGCCTGCGGCAGAAGGAGGAAGCGCTGCTGGAAAAGCTTGGTGCAGACCTGCATTGTTCAAAGGCGATGAAAGATTCTCTGAGACAATATATCCGGTATCTGACACTGAGCAAGAGTGACTATATAGGCGTGATAAACGATATGTATGAGAAGGGGCTGCTTCCCTGTAAAGACAAGAGAGAAGGAAAACTGTGTTTTGAAGAGCTTAAGCAACGACTGTTTTAATCCGTTTTTTTCTCATATTTATGTGGAAAAATCCATTTGCAATCATTGGCGGGTGCGGGAGATTCTGGAGAAATTTCCGGCGGCGGAAGTGATTGAGATTCAACATTACAAGGATGTATTCTGCCGCAGCAGGCAGAGCCATGCGCTCCAGTACCGCGCCCGGAAGCTGATTCTGGCCGCCAGACAGGGAGCGCTGCTTTATGAGGGGGCACCGGTTTGCCAGAGCTTCGGCAATTCGTATTTTTACTATACTTCCTGTGTGATGAACTGCGTTTTCGACTGTGAATACTGCTATCTAAAGGGGATGTATCCATCGGCCAATCTGGTGGTATTTGTGAATCTGGAGGATTACTTTGCCGAAGCGGAGCGGATCCTGTTAAGCCACCCTTTGTATCTGTGTATTTCCTATGATACGGATTTGACAGCGCTGGAAAAAATCATCGGATATGTAGAGGAATGGTGTGCCTTTGCGGAAAAGCAGCCGGATCTGACACTGGAGATACGGACAAAATGCGCCGGCTTTTCCGATTTCCAAAAGCTGCCAGTCCTCTCCAATGTGATCTGGGGATTCAGCCTGTCTCCGCAGAAAGTGATAGAGCGCTTCGAACATCATACGGCTTCGCTCACAGAGAGACTGGCCTGTGCAGCGCAGCGGCTTCAGGCGGGCTGCCCTGTGCGGCTTTGCTTTGATCCGATGATTTATCTGCCCGGGTGGAAGGAAGAATACGGGGAAATGCTGGAACAGGTGTATGGTGTCATTGATTTGGAGAAGGTCCTGGATGTAAGTGTGGGAAGCTTCCGGATTGCACAGGATTATCTGAAGCGAATGCGGAAACAGGAGCCGGATTCGGCGGTGGTCTGGTTTCCTTTTCAAAGAGAAAAAGGGTACTGTCATTATCCGGACAGGCTGATGGAAGAAATGGAAGGTTTTCTGACGCAGAGACTGGAGAGCAGGATTCCGGGAGAGAAGATTTTCAGGTGGAGGGTATGAAAATGGACGCGGCGATTGTGACCGGGGCATCTTCCGGTATCGGATATGCCATCAGCAGGAAGCTGGGGGAGCTGGGATATGAGGTATTCGGCATCGGAAGGGATTTCGGCGGGAAAAGTTTCCCGGAGGAGAATATACATCCCATTGTCTGCGATGTGCTGGACACGGAAAAGCTGTGCGCCTGTGTGAGACAGATTGGGGCAGAGCATCAGGTGCGCATTCTGGTGAACAATGCGGGAGTGGGGTATTATGGACTCCATGAAGAATTGAATCCGGACAAAATCAAAGCCATGGTGCGGACAAATCTGGAGGCGCCCATGATTCTCACCCAGCAGCTGCTGCGGCAGTTAAAGAAAAACAGGGGCTATGTCATCAATATAGCCTCGGTGACGGCAAAGGAATCCAATCCCCACGGATGTGCGTACGGGGCCGCCAAGGCGGGACTTGCCGGCTTTTCCCGCAGCCTTTTTGCGGAGACCAGGAAGTATGGGGTAAAGGTGGTAACCATTTATCCGGATATGACGCAGACCAATCTCTATCGAAATGCAGACTTCAGAGAGGGGGAGGAGGCGGAGAGCTATCTGCTTCCGGAGGAGGTTGCAGACGCGGTGGAATATGCCCTAAGCCAGCGGGAGGGAGCGGTGGTGACAGAGATCGCACTGAGTCCCCAGATTCACCGGATCAGAAAAAACGCATATAATTGCAGATCCATTTGATGTGCAATATAGAATAAAAGAAAAAAGGAGTATACAAATGAAAGCAAAATTACTGCGTGCCGCTGCCATTTTACTTGCGGGGGCGGCGCTGTGCGCTGCCTGCGGAAACCAGGCCGCGGCCACGACTATGAAGCTGGCCGGGACGGAGGGCGATACCTATGTCCGCGACGAAGAGGAGAAGGAGCTTGAGCCGGCGGCGGATTTGAAGCTGTACAGCGGCTATGCGCTGGAAACGGAAAAGGCAGGATATTTGTGGATTAACCTGGACAATGTAAAACTGGCGAAAATGGATCAGCTCAGCAATGTGGGCATACAGAAATCCGGAAAGGATCTGGAACTTTCGCTGCAATCCGGAAATCTGTTCTTTCATGTGACAGAACCCCTGGAAGAAGATGAGACCATGAATATCCGCAGCTCCACCATGGCGGTGGGCATCCGGGGGACCTGCGGCTGGGCAGAGGTTCCGGAGGCCGGACATATGCGGGTGTATCTATTGGAAGGAACCGTGGAATGCAGCATAACGGATCCCGATACGGGAGAGGTCCTGGCCGAATCCGTGACAGAAGGAGAGTGGGCGGAAATGATCCTGAAGGACGGGGAGTGCCGGATTACGGTGGAAAAGTTTACGAAGGCAGATATCCCCTACTTCGTGGAAACCGAACTGGAGAAGGATCCTGAGCTGAAAAAGACCGCGGAAAGCCTGGCGGCGGGAGAAGAGGGGGACGCCGGCAGCGAAAACCCGGAAGAAGAGAGTTCTTCCGGCAGCGAGGAGGCCTCCGGGGAGACGGATATCACGACCCTTACGGCGGACAGGGCAGAAATGGAATTCGTAAACGGAAACGCCCGGGGGGAAGTCATGATAACTTACCGGGACGGACTGTACGGCGCAGTGAACCTGGAAGGAAAGGAAATCGTTCCCAACAGCTATTCCACCTTTCGGAGGGAACCCAACAACGAGGGACAGTTCGCACTGGGAAACGACGATAATGTAGTAGTCTTTGACAAACAGGGAAATGCGGTTATGGAAGCCTCGGGAGTCGTCAGCATGAGGATAGCCGAAAACACGGTGACCTACGGCACTGTGAACGGGGAAATGCAGACGGAGGTATGCTGCTATGACATCCTGGAGGGACGAGAGACCATGCGGGTGGAACTGGAAGCCCAGAATACCCTGCAGGAACCGGGCAGAGGGATCGGCGTCACAGGGCTTCAGGACGGCACGTTCTATGTTTCCTACATAGGCAATCTGCGGCTTTCACAGATGGGGAAGGACGGAAGTACCCTGTGGACGGATGAAGAGCTGTACCAGGAGCTGTATCAGATCTGGGAGGAAGAGCAGGAAGCGGAGGAATCCGACTCCGATTGGGCCAATGCAGGAGGCATGTCCTTTTTCTCGTATGAACCCGGCTATCCTGTCCAGAGTCCAAACGGCGGCTATATGATCTGCGCTCCCTGGATGGAGGCTTCCGTGTTCAGGCTGTTTGACTGCAATGCACGGCGTTTTCTTGAATTTGAAATGTATGGAGTGGAAGACAATGCGAGCTGGAACCAGTTTGATGAATTCTGGCCCCAGAGCTTTTATGACGACGGCCAGCTGTATTCCAACAAAGGAACCCAGGTAATCATGCGGGGAACTGTCTACGAGGGCGAAGAGGCAATGGACTATTTGATAGACCTCTCGGGAGCCAGGACGGATGAATTGGGAAGAGTACAGAATCTGTCCGAACTGATTCTTGCGGAGTATCCTTATATCCGGTTTGCCGGGGACGGACATACCTGCGCCAGCGACGGGGAGGAGTGGTTTTATCTGGACGGGCAGGGAAAGCGCATGGAATCCTTCCAGGCGGCGGACTGCACCCGGTTTTATATGGGATATGCCATGATTCTGGAGGACGGTATGGCCTATATCGTAGACAAAAACTTTGAAAAAGTCTCTGAGGGATACCCTGCGGATCAGGTGACCATATTGGGCGGCATGTTCTGCGCCGTGAAGGGGGACGAACAAACGCTTGTTATAATGCGGTAAACCGTGCGATTGTTTCTTGGATTTCCCGCGCCGCCGCGCTTCAAATCCGGTCAGAACAGCACGAAAGAAAGGAAAACGGATAAAACATGAAAGCAAAACTATCCGTCCTGGGCGTCAGGGGAAGCTTTCCTGTGGCGGACAGGCAGTTTATGGAATACGGGGGGAATACCTCCTGTATTTCCCTGGAGCAGGGACATGGGGAGGATGTTCTGTGCTTTGACGCCGGAAGCGGTCTGTACAGCCTGTGCGGCCGCCTGAACGGCGTGAAGCGGCTGCATATTCTGATCAGCCATGTCCATATAGACCATATTCTGGGGCTGATCAGCCTGAGCGCGCTGCAGGTCCCGGAGATTCATTTATACGGCGGGGATATGGGGGAGGTTGGAAAGGGCGGTTTTCAAAAACAGCTGGAGACTGTCATAGGCAGGCCCTACTGGCCCGTGGCGCTGGGGGGAATGGGCCGGATTCATTTCCATGAGATCTGTGGGAGCGGACCCTTCCGTCTGGCCGGAGCGGGCGGCGCAGCCGGAATCCGGACGCTGCATGGGAACCATCCCGGGGGAAGCCTGCTCTACCGGGCGGAGCTTGGGGAGGTGAGCGTTACCTATGCCCTGGACTGTGAGATGGACGACGCTATGTTTTCCGGTCTGGCGGAATTTGCGGCGGGAAGCAGCCTGCTTGTCTGGGACGCTAATTTTGTTCAGGCGGACAAGCGCCTGGGATGGGGGCATTCCACCTGGGAGGAGGGTCTGGCCCTGGGACGGGCTGCCGGGGCGGAGCGGGTTTTAATGACCCATTATTCCAGGGAATATTCGGATGTATTTCTACAGGAGCAGGAGCTTGCGGCCAAAGAACAGGACAGCGCCTGCCTATTTGCGCGGGAAGGAATGGTAATAGAACTATGATGACACAGGATGCGATGAAAAAAGTACTGCAGGCAGGGGTGATGCTTTCCTCCGAACGGGATCTGAACCGGCTGCTGGACAAGATCCTGGCCAGTATTATGGAATTGGCCAATTGTGACGCAGGGACGCTTTATCTGCTGGATAAAGAGGCGCTACGTTTTAAAATCATGCATACCAATTCCATGGGAACCCACTCCGGCGGAGACGGCCGGGATCCGGACCTGCCGCCGGTGCCGCTGCGGCGGGAAAATGTGTGTGCCTATTCCTTCCTGGAGGGCCGCACCGTCCGGGTGGAGAATGTATACGACAGTGAACAATATGATTTTTCAGGACCCATACACTACGACGCCATCACGGGCTATCATACACAGTCCATGCTGGTGGTTCCCATGCGCAACAGGGAGGGGGAAAAACTGGGCGTTATTCAGCTGATCAATGCCCTGGATGAGAACGGAACCATACAGGCTTTTCCGGAGGACATGATTCTGGCTCTGGAGTCAGTGGCTTCCCAGGCGGCGGTGGCCATCCAGAACGTGCGCTATATGAGGGAGATTCGTGAGCTGTTTCAATCCTTTGTGCGGGTGATGTCAACCGCAGTTGACGAGCGCTCTCCCTATAATGCCAATCATTCCCGCCGCATGGCGCAGATGTGCGGGCATTTCCTTACGTTTTTAAACGGCAGGGCAGGAGAGAGAGGGGAGGAGATTCCGTTTTCTCCCCAGCGAAGGGAGGAGCTGATCATGAGTGTATGGCTCCATGATATCGGCAAGGTGACCACCCCTCTGGAGGTTATGGACAAGCCGGAGAGGCTGTCCGAGCTTCAAAAGGAGAGAATCCGGCACCGCCTGGAAACCATCCGGCTTCAGGGACAAATCCGGTGTCTGTCCGGGGAGATCACACAGGAGACATACCGTGATCTGGAACAGGAGACAAAAAGCACCGGGGAGAGGCTTCTGCAGATGAGTACAGCGGGCTATCTTCCGGATGAAAGCCTGGACTGGCTGAAAGGAATCCGGCAGCGGGTTTACACGGACCCGGAGGGAAGGCAGCAGTCCTGGCTGACAGAGGATGAATACGCCATGCTTTCCATCCCCAGGGGGACACTGTCCCAGGAGGAGCGCAGAATCATGGAATCCCATGTATCCGTCACGGACAAGCTCCTGTCCCAGATTCGATTTTCCGGCGAACTGTCCCATGTCCGGGAGTGGGCGGCTTCCCATCACGAGCATCTCAACGGCGGCGGCTATCCCAGGCATTTGGCAGGGGAGGCTATCCCTGTGGAGGTGCGGATCATTACCATTCTGGATATCTTTGACGCCCTTGTGGCGGACGACCGTCCTTATAAGCCGGGAATGCCGGTGGAAAAGGCGTTGTCGATTCTGGACGGCATGGCCAATAGGGAAGGAAAACTGGATCCGGAGCTTACGGCCCTGTTTGCGGAGAGCCGCTGTTGGAAGGATTTGTCTCCGGAAGGGGCACTTTTACAGGTGGAAGCATGAAAAAGGGGAATGGTCAGGGAAAAATACCCCCCGCAGAAAAGGGGGGTTCTGTCCGGGAATTCCTGGGACACAGAAAATTCGTGCTGCTGGCGCTGGCCATAGCCGCAGGGCTGACGCTGCTGACCGGCCTGGGTTTCCTGGACGGCATAGACCGGGCCGCATCGGACGCCTGGTACCAGACACCCCGGGCGTTTGACGGAGATATCGTACTGGTGGGCATTGATCAGCAGGCCATCCAGGAGCTTGGACCCTATAACCAATGGGGGAGGGAAATCATGGCAACGGCACTGGAGTACTTAAACCAGTCGGAAGCCTGCCGGCCTGCAGTCATCTGTCTGGATGTACTCTACAGTGGCCGGAGCAATCCCCAGGCGGATAAACGTCTGGCGGAAGCTGCAGGCGTCTACGGGAATGTGGTAACTGCCTGCACAGCCTCCTATGAGAACGGCTTTGTGGAGGAAGAACCGGGAGAGTTTGGCAGGGACCGTTTTGCGGTCAGGGACCTTGAGACGCCTTATGCGGAATTAACGGAGAAGGCGGTCTTGGGACATATCAATGCCATGATTGACACGGACGGCATCCTGCGCCATCATCTGCTGAGCATTACGCTGCCCGGGGGAGAGGAGATCCCGTCCATGGCCCTGGCAGCGGCGGAGCGGTTTCGAAGCTTTCACGGCCTGCCCCCGGTGGAGCGTCCCCCTGCGGACAGGCATGGATTTTGGTATGTTCCCTTCTGCGGCAGGCCGGGAGACCTGTGGGAGTCCATCTCCATAGCGGATCTGCTGTCAGGCAGCATTTCCCCGGATTATTTTGCGGGAAAAATCGTTTTTATCGGTCCCTATGCCCCTGCGCTTCAGGACAGCTATTTTACCTCCATAGACCATGCCATGCCCATGTACGGCGTGGAATATCAGGCCAACGCGGTGCAGGCCCTGCTCTGGGGCGATTACAGGAGGGAGGTTGGGGACAGGCCTCAGCGTTTACTGCTGTTTTTGATACTGCTGCTGGCCCTGGCGGCTTTTTGGAAGCGTTCTGTGCGGTTTTCCACTGTGGTATGGCTGCTGACGGCTGGGGGCTGGTTTGGACTCTGCACTGTTTTGTACCGCCGGGGGATTGTGCTTCATCTGCTGTGGGTGCCCATGGGCGTAACCGTCCTCTATGTGGGCTGCCTTGCCTTCAATTACATCAACGCGGCCCTGGAGCGCAGGAAGATTACCAATACCTTTCAGCGTTATGTGGCTCCGGAGATTGTCAGGGAGCTGCTGAAGGAAGGGGAGGCTCTGGAACTGGGCGGCAGGCAGGCGGAGATTGCGGTACTCTTTGTGGACGTCCGGGGCTTTACGCCCATGTCCGAGCTGTTGGAACCCCGCCAGGTGGTGGAAATCCTGAACCGTTACCTGACGCTGATCTCCGACTGCATCCTGAACAACCACGGCACTTTGGATAAGTTTGTGGGGGACGCAGCCATGGCTTTCTGGGGCGCGCCGCTTCCCCAGGAGGATTACGTCATGAAGGCTGTCCGAGCTGCCATGGACATGGCGGAGGGCGCGGTTGCCCTGTCCCGGGAACTGCAGGAACGGTACGGCAGGACAGTGTCCTTTGGAATAGGGGTTCATGTGGGACCTGCGGTTGTGGGCAATATCGGCTCCCGCCGGCGCATGGATTACACTGCCATCGGAGACACCGTAAACACGGCAGCCAGGCTGGAGGCCAACGCCCCCGGCGGCACGGTCTATATCTCCCGGGCGGTTGCGGACGCTCTGGAAGGCCGCATCCGTACCACTTCCCTGGGAGATACCGTGAAGCTGAAGGGGAAAAAAGAGGGCTTTGAGGTGCTGACGCTGGATGCCATTGTATCTGAAAAAAAGAGTTAGTGGGTTACTGTTTACTCGGTGCTGACGCTCTTGCGTACCGGGGCAAAATATGGTATACTTGCCTCAATTTCAATACAGAGCGTATCCGAGAGCGCTTTTTCCTTATAGGAAAGACCGTCGCCGGACGGACATGGAATAAGTAGGGCGGGCTTGCTCGTTTTTGGCAAAGCGGGCAGTATTTGAAAAGCAGATTTCGGACAGGCCCTGGGACAAGGGAGAGTATGTATGGAAGTTTTATATGGGAGTACCAGGGGAAAGGGCGGGAAGGTGACGGCTTCCCAGGCGATTTTACAGGGACTTGCACCGGATGGCGGACTGTTTGTGCCGGATCATATTCCTGCGCTGGACAGAAATATAGAAGAAATAGCAAAGATGGATTACCGTCAGACCGCATATGAGGTGATGAAGCTGTTTCTGACGGATTTTACGGAGGCGGAGTTAAAGAATTGTATTGACAGGGCCTATGATTCCAAATTTGACACGGAGGAGATCGTTCCGCTGGCGGAAGCTGCAGGCGCGTATTATCTGGAGCTGTTTCATGGACCTACCATTGCATTCAAGGATATGGCATTGTCCATTCTGCCCTATTTAATGACAACTTCTGCGCGGAAAAACAATGTGAAGAATAAAATCGTGATTCTCACAGCCACTTCCGGGGACACAGGCAAGGCGGCGCTGGCCGGTTTTGCGGATGTGGAAGGCACAGGAATCATTGTGTTTTATCCGAAAAACGGGGTCAGCCCCATCCAGGAAAGGCAGATGGTAACCCAGAAGGGGGAAAATGTCCTTGTGGTGGGGATTCACGGGAATTTTGATGATGCCCAGAGCGGTGTGAAGAAGCTCTTTGCCGACAGGGAGCTGGCCGCGGAGATGGAGAAAAACGGATATCAGTTTTCCTCAGCCAATTCCATCAACATCGGCCGGCTGGTTCCCCAGATCTGCTATTATGTGTACGCTTACGGCACGCTGCTGGGGGAGGGGAAGATTGCCCGGGGCGAGGTAGTGAATGTGGTGGTTCCCACAGGTAATTTCGGCAATATCCTGGCTGCTTTCTATGCGAAAAAGATGGGGCTGCCCATCGGAAAGCTGATCTGTGCCTCCAATGAGAATAAGGTGCTGTTCGATTTCTTCCGCACCGGCACTTACGATCGGAACCGGGAGTTTGTGCTTACCGCTTCGCCGTCTATGGATATCCTGATTTCCAGCAATCTGGAGCGCCTGATTTACCGGATTGCAGGAAACGATTCCGGGGAGACGGCAGAGCTGATGGGTGCGCTGAATGGTGCGGGAAAATACGAAATAACGGAAGAAATGAAGTCTGCACTGGGTGATTTTTACGGAAATTATGCTACGGAGGCGGAGACGGAGGCGGAGATCAGACGCCTGTATGAGGAATGGGGATATGTGATTGACACCCATACTGCGGTTGCATCCGCCGTATACCGGAAATATCGGGAGGAGACCGGCGACAGGACCCGGACCATGATCGCTTCCACGGCCAGTCCTTATAAGTTTGCGGGAAGCGTGATGAAAGCCATGGGCGGAGCATATGAGGGAGAAGGGGTATTTACACCGGTTGACGCGCTGAACAGGGTGTCCGGAGTGGAGATTCCCGGGGCCGTGGAGGAACTCCGCACCGCTCCTGTACTGCATGAGAGGCAGTGTGAAGCAGGGGAGATGAAGGATGTGGTGCGTGGATTTCTGGGGTTGCAATAGCGTATTATATTTTACGGCCAGGTGTTTTTGACGTAAAGTCCCATGATTTCGCGGCGGAAGGTTTGTAAGGGGACTTACCAAGAAGGGCAGTGTTTTATCGGCAGGGATGTATGGAAATGGATGGTGCTACGTTATGATGGGACAGGCGTTTGCGGTCTGTTCCGGTCAGGAGGAGAAGATGACGACGGAAGAGATGCTGGGAAGGGTGGACCATACCCTGTTAAAACCCTATGCCACATGGGAGGAGATCCGCAGGCTGTGCCAGGAGGCCCTGGAATATCATACGGCAAGCGTGTGTGTGCCGCCCTCTTATGTAAAGCGAATTCATGAGACCTACGGCGGACTCAATATCTGTACTGTGGTGGGTTTTCCGCTGGGCTACAGCACCACGGGGGCTAAGCTTGCGGAGGTGGAGCAGGCCTTGGCAGAGGGCTGCAATGAAATCGATATGGTGGTGAATATCGGCGATGTGAAAAACGGTGACTTTGACAAGGTGGAGAGGGAGATCCGTACGCTGAAGGAAGCCTGCGGCGGCCATATTCTGAAGGTTATCATAGAGACCTGCTACCTGACCCTGGAAGAAAAGATCGCCATGTGCAGGGCGGTTACCAATGCCGGGGCGGATTATATCAAGACTTCCACGGGCTTTGGTACAGCCGGCGCTGCCAGGGAGGATGTGGAGCTTTTTCGGAAGCACATCGGGCCTGAAGTGAAGATCAAGGCCGCAGGAGGAATCTCTGCCCTGGAGGATCTGGAAATGTTTATCAGGCTCGGCTGTGACCGGGTGGGAACTTCCCGGGCGGTGGGATTGTGTGCTAAATCCTGACATAAAATGACAAACCAATGACAGAAAGCAGGAATATCCAGGTAATGTGAAACGATGTCCGGACTGTTTTTCATCCGGCAGGATATAGAAAAGAGAAAGAAATGAAGGAAAGGCGAGGAAGGAAATGGAGAACACAATCATTCAGGGCAGGCTGGCGGCGCTGAGGTCGCAGATGAAGGAGAACGGCATTGACTATTACATGATTCCCACGGCGGATTACCACAATTCAGAGTATGTCAATGCCTTTTTTAAGGTCAGGGAATACTTCTGCGGTTTTACCGGTTCCAGCGGCACGCTGCTGGTATGGCAGGAGGGTGCAGGGCTTTGGACCGACGGCAGGTATTTTATCCAGGCGGAGCATGAACTGGAAGGCACCGGGGTGACCCTGTTCCGCATGCGGGACGAGGGCGTGCCTACGATTACCGAATTCCTGGAGAAAAATATGCAGGATGGCCAGAACCTTGGATTTGACGGAAGGGTGATTTCTGTCCAGGCGGGGAAGGAATATGAGGAAAAACTGAAAGACAAACACATCAAGGTGGTATATGAGAAAGATCTGTCCGAGAAGATCTGGACGGACAGGCCTGCATTTCCTGCGGGAAAGGTGACAGTATTGGACGAGGCCATAGCGGGTAAAAGCTTCCAGGATAAGAAGAAGGAAGTCATGGAAAAGGTGGAGAAGGAGGGAGCGGACAGCTTCCTGCTGACCAAGCTGGATGATCTGATGTGGCTTTTCAACATCAGGGGATGTGACGTGGAATGCAATCCGGTGGCTATTTCCTATGGATATTTTACCAAAGAGAGCGCCGTACTGTTCATTCAGAAGAGCGCCCTGGACGATTCCGTGACAGCCTATCTGGAGGAAAAGGGAATCCAGGTGGAGGAGTACGGCAGCATTGTGGACTACCTGAAGGGACTTCCCGTGGAAGGGAAGATCATGGTGGATGACCGCTACTGCAGCTACTGTCTGTATAAAACCCTGTCCGAAAAGCAGACTCTGGTGGAGAAGCGCAATCCCACGGAGCTTTTAAAAGCCATCAAGAATCCTGTGGAGCTGGCCAATATGGAGAAGTACTATCTCAAGGACAGCCTGGCTCTCACAAAGTTTATCTACTGGCTGAAGAAGAATATCGGCAAAATGGAGATCACGGAGATCACTGCAGCAGACAGACTGGAGGCTTTCCGCAGGGAGATACCGGAATGTCTGGGCCTGTCTTTCCCCACCATCGGCGGCTACAAGGCCAACGCGGCCATGATGCACTATGAAGCCACGCCGGAAAATCATGCGGTACTGGCTCCGGAAGGCCTGTTTTTGGTGGATTCCGGCGGACAGTATCTGGGCGCCACCACGGATGTGACCAGAACCATTGTGCTCGGCCCTATTTCTGACGAGATCAGGAAGCACTACACGGTGGTAGCCGCAGGAATGCTGCAGATGACCAATGCCAGATGGCTCTATGGATGTACCGGACGGAATCTGGATATTCTGGCCCGTCAGCCCATCTGGAATATCGGACAGGATTACAAATGCGGCACCGGACACGGGGTTGGCTATATTCTGAATGTTCACGAAGGCCCTCAGGGACTTTCCTGGCAGTATGCGGAAGGGCGGCCGGAGGCAGTCATCGAGGCCGGCATGGACGTGACCAACGAACCTGGCATCTATATCGAGGGAAGCCACGGCATCCGCATTGAGAATGTGATGGTGGCGGAGAACGATATAAAGAACGAATACGGCCAATTCATGCATTTCAAAACCATCACCTGGGTGCCGCTGGATATGGAAGCCATTGACGAAAAGTACCTGACGGAGACCCAGAGAGCTTACCTGTACGCTTACCAGAAAGAGGTATTCGAGAAGCTGTCTCCTTATCTGGATGAGGAAGAGCGGGAATGGCTGCGGGCGGAGACCAGGGCAGACAGCGTACATAAATTAAATGTTAAATCGTTATAAAATATATCCCTGCTTTCTTGACTTTTGAAATCAGTTTTGAGATAATAGTAAAGATCAGAGGACAGAGTCCTGTAAAAAAGGGATTTCTGTAAAAATATCAGCCACCTCCCGCTTGTCTTATCCGGGAGAGGAGAAATACAATTTAAGGAGGATGATACCCATGTCAACAAAAGCGTATTACCCGATCTCTGAGATCGGTGCCGGAAAGCCCGGTTTCAGCAAGACCCGTTCCATCATTGAGGGTGCTTTCTATGGCAACAATGTAGTAAAGGTGAATACCCTGAAGGAAGCTTACGAGCTGGCGAAGAACTCCCCCGGAACAATCGTTACCGATATGCCGGTTTACCGTGCCGAAGAAATCGGCCTGGAGAGAGATGCCAGGGTTCTGCTGTTCAACGACGGAGCCGTTACCGGACGTTATGCGCAGGCACGCCGCATCAAGGGCGAGCCCGGCGTGGATGCTGCCAAGCTTGATAAGGTGGTTATGGATGCCATCTACAAGACCCGCTGGCAGACCATGTATCATGCAGAGTGCTATATCGGGCTTGATCCCGAGTTCATGGCCAAGGCGCATCTGCTGATTCCCGAAGGAGAAGAGAACCTCCTTTATAACTGGATGCTGAACTTCCAGTACATGTCCGACAATTATGTGAAGATGTACAAGGAGTCCCAGCCTATCGGCGGCGGCAAGGAGCCGGATATCTACATCTTTTCCAATCCTCAGTGGGCGCCTACACCCAGCCCTGACGTGGACTACAGCTGCTTAAGTGATGATCTGACACTGTGCTATTTTGATACGGATCAGAACTGTGCGGCTATTCTGGGCATGAAGTATTTCGGCGAGCACAAGAAGGGTACACTTACCATGGCATGGGCCCTGGCCAACAGGAACGGTTATGCATCCTGCCACGGCGGACAGAAGGAGTATCTGCTTGCGGACGGCAGCAAGTTCGTTGCATCCGTATACGGCCTGTCAGGATCCGGCAAGTCCACCCTGACTCATGCGAAGCATGACGGCAAATATGAGATCAAGGTGCTTCATGACGATGCATTCATCATCAATACCGATACCTGCGCATCCGTAGCTTTGGAACCCACCTATTTTGACAAGACAGCCGACTATCCTACAGGCTGCCCTGACAATAAGTTCCTGCTGACGGCACAGAACTGCTCTGCTACCCTGGACGAGGACGGCAAGGTGCAGCTGGTTACCGAGGATATCAGGAACGGCAACGGTCGTGCCATCAAGTCCAAATTGTGGAGTCCGAACCGCGTGGATAAGATTGACGCTCCCGTAAATGCCATTTTCTGGATTATGAAGGATCCTACCATTCCGCCTGTAGTGAAGTTGAAGGGCGCTGCCCTGGCATCCGTTATGGGCGCTACCCTGGCTACCAAGACATCCACCGCAGAGCGTGTGGCTGCAGGTACCGACATGAACGCACTTCGTATCGTTCCCTATGCGAACCCGTTCAGAACTTATCCGCTGGTAAACGACTATGAGAAGTTCAAGAAGCTGGTTGCCGAGAAGAATGTAGACTGCTACATCATCAATACTGGCGATTTCATGGGCAAGAAGGTAAAACCTGCCGACACCCTTGGCATTCTGGAGACCATCGTGGAGAAGAGGGCTACTTTCACACAGTGGGGACCTTTCGAGGATATTGAGATCATGGCTTGGGAAGGCTTTACACCCGACCTTGGCGATGCAGATTATGTGAAGGCTCTTCAGGGCGCTATGCAGAATCGTGTAGACGCTGTGGAAGGCTTTGCTACCAAGAAGGAAGGCTACGACAAGCTGCCTGAAGAGGCTCTTGAAGCACTGAAGAAGATTGTAAACGAAGCTGCCAGCCTGTAATAAGAGATCCTGAATATTGTATTCGAATAAAGAGAGACGGTGGACAAATGTCTGCCGTTTCTTTTTTGCCGCCGGTAAACCAATGCATGTATTCCCAGGTAAACAGAAAAGTGTAACAGTCCAGCGCCCTGTCTGAACTGTTACGAAAAAGTGCTGAAAGTAACTGAGAAGTGCGATAAAAGTATTGCATTTACAGGAAAATGCGGTATAATGGTAAGACTGCGGTCAAATTTGGAGGAAGCCTTCCATAAGGCGGACGGCGCTGCGGCGCAGAATAGCCCGGAAGCCGCATGAAGGAGGAAACGTGTATGTCAGTGAGGACAGGAAGGAAGTTTATAGGGAATAAGGCTTTTTACAGGATGGTTCTGGCAGTGGCAGTTCCCATAATGATCCAGAACGGCATCACGAATTTTGTGGGCCTGCTGGACAATATTATGGTGGGGCAGGTGGGTACGGAGCAGATGTCCGGGGTCGCCATAGTCAATCAGCTTCTGATGGTGTACTATCTCTGTGTCTTCGGCGGGTTGGCCGGGGCGGGGATTTTTACGGCGCAGTATTTCGGCCAGAAGGATAATGAGGGAATCCGCCAGACCATCCGATATAAATTCTGGATGGCTTTGATTTTGACGGCAGGCGCTGCCATACTTCTCGGGAGTGTAGGCGGAAACCTGATAAAGATGTACTTAAACGGCAGCAGTGACGGCGGCGACCTGGAAGCAGCGCTGTATTACGGCAGAAGTTATCTGCAGGTGATGCTGATAGGGCTTCCGGCATTTATGGCAGTGCAGATCTACGTCAGTACCCTGCGCGAATGCGGTGAGACCGTACTTCCCATGAAAGCGGGAATCGCCGCGGTAATTGTGAATCTGTGCTTAAATTATCTTCTGATCTACGGTAAACTGGGGCTGCCTGCATTGGGCGTTGTGGGAGCGGCGGTTGCTACGGTGGTGTCCAGGTATGTGGAGGCAGGGATTGTCATTGTGTGGAGCCACAGGCATAAGGAGCGGAACCCGTATATTGAGGGTGTGTATTCCACGCTGAAGGTGCCGCCCCATCTGGCGGGGAAATATTTCGTCAAGGGGGCGCCGCTGCTGGTCAACGAGACGCTCTGGTCCGCGGGTATGGCGATGCTGGTGCAGTGCTATTCCGTCAGGGGATTAAGCGTCATTGCCGGGCTGAATATTGCAAATACGATAAACAATGTGTTTAATGTCGTTTTTATTGCCATGGGGGATGCTGTTGCCATTATCATTGGGCAGCTCCTGGGGGCGGGGAAAATGGAGGAGGCCCGGGATACGGATAATAAGATTATTGTGTTTTCTGTCGCCTGCTGTATCGGCGTGGCCGTGTTGATGGCATTCATTGCGCCGCTGTTTCCACAGATTTACAATACCAGTGACGAAGTCAAGGCAGTGGCGGTGCAGTTTATTCTGGCGCAGGCTTTATTCATGCCCCAGGCCGCCTTCATACACGCTGCTTACTTTACGCTGCGATCAGGCGGGAAGACAATCGTGACGTTTCTGTTTGACAGTGTATTTGTGTGGTGTGTCAGTGTACCGGTTGCATATGGGCTGAGCCGTCTGACAGCAATACCGGTGATTGCCATCTTTGCCATGGTGCAGATGGCGGACTGGATTAAATGTGCCATTGGATTTATATTGGTGAAAAAAGGGGTTTGGCTGCAGAATATAGTGGAGAGATAAACAGGATTAAAATAGCGGGGCCTTCGTAAAGACTATGCCCCGCCTTTTTTGATTCTATTTTCACTGTTTTTGAGAGCGCTATCGGAAGGCATGGAGATTTTCCGGGAAGGTTCGTGCGCTGAAATTTTCTTTTTTCTTAATTTATCATGGTTGTCCTTCAGATAGTTTACATATTTGAGGGCAGCGTCTACGGAAGCCGAGTCCAGTGTCAGCAGCGTGTTTACGATATTGTGGATTGCATAATCTTTCGTGACATATTTGTCGAGGACTTCAGGCGGACAGCGGTATCCTGTACGACCGAGAAGATAATCCGTTGTTACATTAAAATAGTCGGCCATCTCACACAAAGTACTCAGGTCAGGCCAGTATGCGCCGGTTTCGTAATTGGAAATACTGCTGGGAGACAGGCTTAAAATATTTGACAGGTCTTTTTGCCGAAGCCCTTTTTCCGTGCGCAGTTCTGCAATTGTTTTTCCTACTTCTTTCATGATTCAGTCAGTCCTTTTGTTGCGTTTCTCCTATTTTTTATTATGTATTTTTACAGTAACTAAACACATTCTATATAATTTCATGTTTTATGTAAAAGGAAATTAGAAATTCTATGAAAAAGCGGATATGAATTTAGAGTATATAAATTCAGCCGAAATGGCATTCTGGCGGGAGCAACGACAAGGTTTTATCCCGCGGCTAGTACAGTTCTTTGTGGGGCGCGATAAGGCTTTTTTGGAGAAAGTATCAAAAATGCAGTCCCTATTACAGGATTACGGGCAAAATTCGACAACAAAATTTGGAAAAAAATACAGTTGTATTTTTGCGGGCTTTTTGTTATAATATTTTTAGCCTGAAATGTGCGATAACTTTTGTTTATTTTGAACCTACGCTACTTTAAACGGGATTCCTACATTGCCGAGTGGCTGTCAAGCCCTCACTGCACTTTTGGTGGAGGATTGGAAGGGAAGGCAAAAGCTTCGGTTGCGGTTACCCACCTAGCATTGCTAGGAGTCAGAGAGCAGAAGGCGGCATTTTGGGCACACAATACAGAAGAAGAGAGCAGTCCTGTTGGGCTGCTCTTTTAAAATTGCAGAATATTTTCATATTATACTATGAAATGCCATATAATAGCCTGTCTTGTATGCCATGGTATCCGGCATTTATAAACAGGAGAACCGATTTGGACTGCGCGGTGCCATAAAGTCGGTTTTCGGATTTTCACAGCACGGGAGGAGAGAGTTTGGACAGAAACGGATGGAATTTAAACAGATCTCAGAGAATGCAGATGAAAGCATTTATCTGCCTGTTGGGCATATTGCTGCTGGTAATCCTTTTATTTGGGAAGCTGCTTTTGCTTTTGATACATAAAGGGGATGATGAGGAGATCCCTGTGCCAACGCCGGAACCGCATATTCCTGTGATCCAGCTGATGGCCAATGTGTGGATTATGGAGTCCGATGAGGAAGGGCTTTTGATTTTCAGGGACGGACAGAGCGAATTTTATCCCTGGGGCGGACAAACGGCGGCCGGACAGCCGGAAATCGGGACTTCCGGCGTGAGTAACGGCGGCTCGGAGCAGGGCGCGGCAGCGGAGAAAAACGACGGGGTACAGATTCCGGACCTTACAGTCAGGGAACAGGTGGCGGATATAGAGCTGACGGACGGGGCCATCACGGATGTGACGGTTCGGGATGACAAGATTAACGGAAAAATTTTAAGCGCCGACGATACGGGAATCGAAGTGGAGGGATATGGAAGACTTCCTCTGGCGGCTGATTATAAGGGATACAGGCTATATGACAGCCTGGAAATGTGTACCGCGGGCGACCTGCGCTTCGGATATGATTTTACGGACTTATGTGTGGAGAACGGGGAAATCTGTGCCCTGTTGATGGTGAAGGAAGAAGCGATGGAATATATCCGGGTACTGATTCGCGCTTCGGATTACGGCGGCAGCTTCCATGATACGCCGGTGGTTACCTGCGATACAGGCTATTCCGTGTTTTACGGTTCCTATGACAATCAGAAGCAGGAGTCCCATGCGGCGGGGGAAGAACTGGAGCTGGGCTATGACAGCAGTTATTTTGAGGCAGACAGGGTCAGGATTGTGCCGGATGTACTGACGGGAAAGGTTGTAATCAAAAATTGCAGCCGCAGCCAGGGAATACCTTCTTACCGGGGGCAGATGGAGTTCCTGCGGACGGAAGACGGCATAGTGGCGATTAATGAGGTGCTGCTGGAGGAGTATCTCTACAGTGTGGTGCCCAGTGAAATGCCCGCGAAATACCCTTTTGAGGCATTGAAGGCCCAGGCAGTCTGTGCCAGGACCTACGCATACGGCCATATGGAGCATGCCGGGTATCCGCAGTACGGCGCTCATGTGGACGACAGCACGTCTTATCAGGTATACAATAATATTCTGGAACAGGAGAGCAGTACGACTGCGGTAAAGGAAACCTATGGCCAGCTGCTGCGCACGGATAACGGCAGCCTGGCGGGAACATATTATTATTCTACTTCCTGCGGAGTGGGCAGCGATGCCAATGTGTGGAAGACAGAGGCGGCCCCCGGTTTGACTTACCTGAAGGCTAAGCCGTTAAGCAGGACAGCGCTTGCCGAAGCCGTTGCGGCGGCTCAGGGAGGAGGAGCTGGAGAGGAAGCTTCCGGGGAAGGCATCAGTGGAGAGGCGGCAGGCGGTACAGGGAACGGGGGAAGCGCGTCGGGCGAAACCACAGGGAACGGCGGTGCTTCCGGAGAGCTTGGGGAATTACTGAGAGATGAGGCGGCCTTTGCAGCGTTTATTTGTTCTGTAAATGCAGATGATTTTGAATCCGGTGAGGGCTGGTACCGATGGAGCTACCAGGTGGAGGCGCTGGACAAAGAGCATATACTGGAGACGCTGCAGAAGCGCTATGCGGCAAACAGCAGGCTGGTGCTTACCTGGAAGGACGGGGAATATGTCAGCGAAACCATTGACAGCCTGGGCGATATTACGGATATTTACATAGAAAAGCGGGGCAGCGGCGGCGTGGCGGATGAACTGGTGATAGAGTCCGGCGCACAGAAGATTAAGGTCATATCTGAGCATAATATCCGGTATGTGCTGAACGACGGGAAGGCGCAGGTGGTGCGACAGGACGGCAGCCGGGTTGCCAGCGCAAATCTGCTTCCCAGCGGCTTTTTTACCATAGAGACTGGAAAAGAGAACGGAAATGTGATAGGATATACCTTAATCGGCGGAGGTTTCGGGCATGGTGTGGGCATGAGCCAGAACGGCGCCAGGGCTATGGCTGTCGGGGGCTATTCCGCCAGTGAGATTCTGCTGTATTTTTACGAGAATTGCAGGATTGAAAATATATACGAGTAGGAGTACCTTACGTGATTTGGAAGTTATATCTGACTTTAAATGATTTTTCTTCAAAAATGAAGGAGAGAGACATCGGCACATATGCGGCCAGCACCGCTTTTTTCTTTTTTCTGTCAGTGGTACCCATGCTGATTATGATCTGTACGATTATACCTTATACGCCGCTGACAGAGGAAAATCTGGTGGAGCTGGTGACGGATTTTCTGCCGGACCAGATTGATCCCCTGGCGGAGAGCCTGATCTCAGAGGTCTATGACAAATCGGCGGGCATTTTGTCCGTTGCGCTGGTTGCCACTGTCTGGTCGGCTGCGAAAGGCGTAATGGCGCTTATGAAGGGGTTGAATTCCGTTAACCGTGTGGTGGAGAAGAGAAATTATTTCGTACTCCGCATCATTGCTTCTTTTTATACGTTAGTCATGCTGGTTGTGGTCATTCTGTCGCTGTTTGTTATGGTGTTCGGCGACCAGCTGGTGACGCTGGCGCTGCACCGGATTCCGCAGCTGCAGAGAGTGGTTTCCTTTGCCATGAATTTCCGTTTCCTGTTTGTGTGGGCTGTGCTGTCCGTGCTGTTTGCGGCCGTTTATGCCTATGTGCCGGACAAGAAGCTGGCGTTTAAAGAGCAGATACCCGGTGCGGTTTTTACAGCCGTGGTGTGGAGTGTTTTTTCCTGGGCTTTTTCCTATTATCTGACATACGGCAATTCCTACGGTATATACGGCAGCCTGTCCATTATCATCATCGTTTTGCTGTGGATGTATTTCTGCATGTACATTATCTTGATCGGGGCCTGCCTGAACCAGTATTTCGGCGCGGTACAAAGAAGGCGGGACGGGGATGCCAATCAGTGTTAAATGTATAAATCGTTTGTAAAAGACTTGAAATTAAATACAGTTGTGGTAGAATATGGACATATTCAGAAGGATGCCGCATACGGCATCTCCTTTAATGTAAGAAAGGAAAATTCGACATGGAAAGAAAAGTAACTTGGGAGACCTATGATGAGGGACAGATGAAGGAGCTGGAAGCGCTGAACCGGGAGTACAGGGATTTCCTGGACAACGGCAAGACAGAGCGGGAGTGCATCGACACCATCGTGAATACTATCGAAGCGGAAGGCTATCGGGAGCTTGAGAGCCTGATTGAAAGCGGCGCGAAGCTTCAGAAGGGCGATAAGGTTTACAGCGTGTGTATGAACAAGTCCATCGCCATGTTTCAGATCGGAGAAAAGCCCCTGACAGACGGGATGAACATTCTGGGTGCGCATATCGACAGCCCCAGGATTGACGTGAAGCAGAATCCGCTCTATGAGGACAGCGGCCTTGCGTATCTGGACACACATTACTATGGTGGTGTGAAGAAGTATCAGTGGGTTGCAATCCCCCTTGCCATTCACGGCGTAGTGGTGAAGAAGGACGGCACCATTGTGGAACTCAATGTGGGCGAAAATGAGGATGATCCTGTATTTTTCGTATCTGATCTGTTGATTCATCTGGCCGGGGAGCAGCTGAAGAAGACGGCTGCACAGGTAATAGAGGGTGAGGCGCTGGACCTGATTGCAGGCAGCAGGCCCATCCGTATTGATGCCGGCGAAAAGGACGAGGAAGGTGAAGAGCCTGATAAGAAAAAGGCTAAGGAGGCTGTGAAGGCCGGAATCCTGGATATTCTGAAGGAAAACTATGAGATAGAAGAAGAGGATTTCATCTCTGCGGAGCTGGAGATTGTACCTGCCGGGAAGGCCAGGGAAGCCGGCTTTGACAGAAGCATGATACTTGCCTACGGACAGGATGACAGGGTATGCGCGTTTACTTCCATGCGCGCAATGCTGGACGTGAAGGAGACAGAGCGGACCATGTGCTGTATCCTTGTGGACAAGGAAGAGATTGGTTCTGTGGGAGCCACAGGTATGCATTCGCGTTTTTTTGAGAATGCAGTGGCGGAAGTGATGAACTTAAACGGTGAGTACAGCGAATTGAACCTGAGAAGATGCCTGGCACACAGCTGCATGCTTTCCTCCGATGTCAGCGCAGGGTATGACCCTTCTTACGCGTCCTGCTTCGAGAAGAAGAACGCCGCATTCCTTGGGAATGGAATGGTATTCAACAAATTTACCGGTTCCAGGGGAAAATCCGGCTCCAATGACGCGAATGCGGAATACATGGCACATCTGCGCAAGGTTATGGACGAGAGGGAAATCGTCTGGCAGACGGCGGAGCTGGGAAAGGTAGATGTAGGCGGAGGCGGGACCATCGCGTACATTCTGGCCGAATACGGAATGAATGTGATTGACAGCGGCGTGGCCGTACTGAACATGCATGCGCCCTGGGAGGCTACCAGCAAAGCGGATGTGTATGAGACTTATCGCGGCTATAAGGCCTTTGTGGAAGGAGCGTCGATGTAATGGGTGCCGGAATCTCGGAAAAGGCACAGACAGAACAGACAGAAAGTACACAGGACGGACTCAGGAAAAAAGATTTTTACTTTGAATTGCCTCAGGAGCTGATCGCCCAGGACCCGTTGGAGGAACGTTCCTCCAGCAGGCTCCTGGTGCTGGATAAGCACACCGGGGCAATGTCCCATTGTGTGTTTCGTGACGTGATTTCCTATCTACGTCCGGGTGACTGCCTGGTATTGAATAATACAAAGGTCATTCCGGCCCGGCTTCTTGGGGAGCGGGAAGGCACAGGCGGCCGTGTGGAGGTGCTGCTGCTGAAGCGCAGTGCAGGAGATATCTGGGAAACGCTTGTGAAACCGGGGAAGAAATGCCGTCCCGGAACGAGGCTTGTCTTCGGAAACGGTCTGCTGAAGGCACAGGTACTGGAGACTGTGGAGGAGGGCAACCGGCTGATAAAATTTGAATATGACGGCATCTTTGAGGAAGTGTTGGATACTCTGGGAGAGATGCCGCTTCCGCCCTATATTACCCATAAGCTCCGGGACAGGAACCGCTATCAGACCGTTTACGCCAAATACGAAGGCTCTGCCGCCGCGCCCACGGCGGGACTTCACTTCACGAAGGAACTCTTGAAAGAGATTGAGGCGAAAGGGGTGCGGACTGCGTATGTGACACTTCATGTAGGGCTGGGAACCTTCAGGCCCGTGAAGGAGGAAAACGTCCTTGAACATCATATGCATTCTGAATATTTTCAGATTTCGGAAGAAGCCGCAGGAGTGATTAACAGCACCAAAGCCCAGGGCGGCAGGATCATATGTGTGGGAACCACCAGCTGCAGGACGGTGGAAAGCGCTTCGGACGACAGTGGGTGCGTGCGGCCCGGCAGCGGGGACACGGATATTTTCATTTATCCGGGTTACCGGTTCAATGTGCTGGACGGGCTGATCACCAATTTTCACCTGCCGGAATCCACACTGGTCATGCTGGTTTCCGCGTTGGCCGGCCGTGAGAATGTGCTGAAGGCATATGAGGAGGCTGTCAGGGAACAATATCGATTTTTCAGCTTTGGGGACGCCATGCTGATCTTATAAAAATCTTTATTTTGTCTTGTGATACAGGCAGAAAAATGATATACTTAATGTATTCTGGGTGAGGGTTAACTTCACCGGCGAAGGAGAGGTAGAAATATGCAGCAGGATAGAAGAAAGAACAGGAGAACGGACTTGGACTCCAAGCTTGTAATCAAGAGGCTGGATGGCGATAGCAGGAACGAAGTGACCATCAATATAACGGATGTGTCCAAGCAGGGAGTTGGTTTTGAATGCAGGGAGCCGCTGCAGATTGGGGAAGTATATGAGGCGTATCTGACCATCTGGACGAAGGAGGTAATTCATGCGTTTCTGCAGATTGTCAGGATTGAACTGCATGCGGGTGTTTACGGATACGGCGCTATCTTTATCGGAATGCCGGAGATGGATTCTGCGAGAATAGAGGTTTATCAGACCGTCAATGAGGAGGAATAAACGAAAGAAATCCCTTCTGCAGGACAGGCTGACATGGAAAAGGCTGTTGGTAACGCTTGTTGCATCGGTTTTGCTGGGGATGCTCTACAGCCTGATTTTTCACTTTTCCGCTCAGGATGGTGGAGAATCAGGCTCTTTGAGCGGAATGATATCCGAAAAATGTGTGGAGTGTGCGGACTGGCTGTCGGGTTCGGGCTGGAATGAGGCGGAGAAGGCGGAGATGACGGAAGAACTGGAATATCCGCTGCGGAAACTTGCGCATTTTTCCGAGTATGCCTGTATGGGGATATTGGTATATATGCTGCTGAGCCAGTGGGTGGCCCAGGGAAGGCTGCTGTATCTGCTGACCGTTCTATGGGTATTTCTCTCGGCTTCCGGAGATGAATTCCATCAATACTTTGTGCCTGGGCGCTGTGCCAGCTTTACGGACGTGCTGATTGATACCGGCGGCGGTATTTTCGGCATGCTGTTTTGTGCAGCGGTGTGCGCACTGTATCGGAAGGGCAGGTTGAAAAAGACGCTGCCGAATTGAGATGTACATTCGGCAGAAGGTATTTTTCATGCACGTTCCGGGTTTATGAGCGGATGTGAACCGCATAGTCCGCAGCATTCAGAATGCGAACTGCGTTTTCCATTGCTTTTTCGTTATAAAATTCCAATTTCAGGACACCGTCGTCCGACTCCCGGTTATGCGTAATTCCAATGTTCTTGATACTGAGTCCGTTTTGTGCCAGAAGCGTGACGATATATGCCAAAGCGCCTGATTTGTCGGCGATTTCCACACTGATTCCGAAAGTGCGCTTGATAGGCCCGCTGGAGGCATTGATGAAGGAATCCCGGTAAATGCGGGCGCTTTCAAATTGGCTGTACAGTTCTGCCTCTTCTTTTTCGTCTATTAAATTCTTAAAAACCGTCAATGAAGCCATGTAATCCGACAGCAGGGAAGAGATGTTTTCCCTATTGCCCAGGCAGATTTGCTGCCACATACCTGCCTGGGAGGATGCGATCCGGGTTATATCCTTAAAACCGCCGGCGGCTAACATTTTCATGATACCGTCTTCGGAGTCGCTTTCCCGCACCAGGTTTACCAGGGAAGCGGCGACCACATGGGGAAGGTGGCTTATGGCGGCGGTTATATAGTCATGCTTCCGGTAATCCAGAATCAGCGGGATAGCACGCATCGCGGCAACCAGATCCCGACAGGCATCCAGCTTTTCGGCGGATACGGAGGGAGTGGGTGTCAGGATATAGTAAGCGTTTTCCAGAAGGGCGGCTTTGGAATTAAGGAAGCCGGTCCGCTCGCTGCCTGCCATAGGGTGCCCGCCGATAAAGCATTCATCCAGCCCGGCCTCGTGGACTGCCAGGTGAATTCCTGTCTTTACGCTTCCCACATCTGTGAGGAGGCAGCCCGGTTTCCGTATTTTTTTCACGGCTGTCAGGTTTCCGTCGTTTCTTTTGACGGGAGCGCAGAGGAAAATGTAGTCGCATTCCGAGAAGGTTTCGTCGATGGCGCCGGCAGCCGCATCAACCACGGACTCTTTCACGGCGAGGGAGAGCGCCTCCCGGTTAACATCATAAGCGATAATCTTTGTATTCGGAACGTTTTCTTTCAGGGCTCTGGCGATGGAGCCTCCGATCAGGCCTAGCCCGATAAAGCCGCAGGTCAGGTGGGACATATCGATACCTCGTTTTCTTTTATACTGGATTCAATACATAATCAGATTGTGAACGCCGCCGTAACGGCGGTTACCGTTACACAATAACACTTCAGCATATGAAAATCAATAGAAATGAGCGGCTATGTCAGGATTTTACGTATGAACAGAATATTAACTTTATTGAAAAATTAAGTTAAATGATAATAATATCTTGTAAAAATGCTTTCAGTCTAGTAAAATAGTCACATGGGAATTGAATCATTTGTCATTATCATGTCAAAACACCCAAATTACATAAAAATTGGAGGAAAGTCAAATGAAAGTTTACACAACTGACAAGATTCGTAATGTGGTGCTGCTGGGACACGGCGGTAGCGGTAAGACCAGCCTGGCTGAAGCTTTTGCGTATCTGTCCGGAATTACATCCAGAATGGGCAAGGTTCCCGACGGCAATACCGTAAGCGATTACGGTAAAGAGGAGCAGAAGCGCAAGTTTTCAATCAATGCATCCATTATTCCCATCGAGTGGGAGGGACATAAAATCAATGTCATAGACACGCCCGGTTATTTCGATTTCGTGGGCGAAGCGGAGGAGGCTGTCAGTGCGGCCGGTGCGGCTATTATTGTTGTGAACGGCAAGTCCGGCATCGAAGTCGGCACTCAGAAGGCATGGGAACTCTGCGAGAAGTACAAGTTGCCCAGATTTATCTATGTCTCCAATATGGACGTGGACAATGCGTCCTTCCGCCAGGTAGTGGAAGATATGACAAACCTCTACGGCAAGAAGATGGCGCCCTTCAATTTGCCTATCCGTGAGGACGAGAAGTTTGTGGGCTATGTCAATGTGGTTTCCGAGACCGGACATCGCTGGCAGGGCAAGGAAGTGGTGGATTGCGAGATACCTGAGTACAATAAAAAGAACCTGGAAATCTGCCGTGATACTTTGATGGAAGCGGTGGCGGAGACCAGCGAGGAGATGATGGAGCGCTATTTCGGGGGAGAGACATTCTCCGATGCGGAGATCAGGGCGGCCCTGCGGACCAACGTATGTGACGGCACTATCGTTCCCATGACCATGGGTTCCAATGTGCTGTGTCAGGGTGTTTATACGCTGCTGGACGATATTGTGAAATATATGCCCAGTCCCGAGAATCGCAAGATTAAGGGCATTAACATGAAGACAAATGATATCTATGATGCGGATTATGATTTCTCGAAGGCAAAATCAGCCTGCATCTGGAAGACCATCGTTGACCCCTTCATCGGCAAATATTCGTTGCTTAAGGTGAATTCCGGCGTGCTGAAGACCGATGACCTGCTGTATAATGTGGATACGGAAGTGGAAGAGAAGATCGGCAAGCTCTATGTCCTGCAGGGCAACAAGCCCATGGAAGTGCCTGAGCTCCATGCGGGAGATATCGGCGCGCTGGCAAAGCTTTCCGACGCGAAGACCGGCAACAGCCTTTCCACAAAGGCGACACCCATTAAGTACGGCAAGGTAGAAGTGTCTACTCCTTATACCTGCATGCGCTATAAACCCAAGAATAAAGGAGATGTGGATAAGATTTCCCAGGCTCTTCAGAAGATGACCAACGAGGACCTGACGCTGAAGGTGGTGAATGACTCCGAAAACAGGCAGACCCTGCTCTACGGTATGGGTGACCAGCATCTGGATATCGTGGTGAGCCGCCTGTTGAACGAGTACAAGGTAGATGTGGAACTGGATCGTCCCAAGGTTGCGTATAAGGAGACAATCCGAAAGCAGTCCGATGTGGAATACAAATACAAAAAGCAGTCCGGCGGACATGGACAATACGGCCATGTCAAGATGCGTTTCAGCCCTTCCGAGGACCTGGAGCAGGCGTTCGTATTCTCTCAGGAGGTTGTGGGCGGCACCGTGCCGAAGAACTATTTCCCCGCGGTGGAAAAGGGGCTTCAGGAATCCGTGATAAAGGG
Organism: uncultured Acetatifactor sp.; assembly: GCA_910587555.1. GTDB lineage: Bacteria > Bacillota > Clostridia > Lachnospirales > Lachnospiraceae > Acetatifactor. The sequence continues at coordinate 55,321 of CAJULV010000010.1, read as the reverse complement.
TCCCATGGCGGCCTATCCGGTAGTGGGCGTGAAAGCCGTGCTGTATGACGGCTCCTATCATCCGGTAGACTCCTCCGAGCAGGCATTTAAGATGGCTACCATTCAGGCGTTTAAGAAAGGCTTTATGGAGGCTCACCCCGTTCTGTTAGAGCCTATTGCATCCCTGAAGGTTACCGTTCCGGATGCTTACACCGGAGACGTTATGGGTGATCTGAACAAGAGAAGGGGCCGTGTGCTGGGGATGAATCCCATAGCCGGCGGCAAGCAGGTAATCGAGGCGGAGATTCCCCAGAGTTCTCTGCATGGTTACTGCACGGACCTTCGCTCCATGACAGGGGGCAGGGGCGTCTATGCTTATGAATTTATCCGCTATGAGCAGGCGCCTTCGGATGTACAGGAGAAGGAGATTGCGGCAAGGGCTGCCAGCGTTGCGGAGAATAACGGTGAAGACTAAGCATATTAAATCCAGGTTCCTTCTGCTTATCCTTGTCTGCCTTGGCATGTTGTGTCTGACAGCATGTCAGGGCAGGACTTTGGCCGATTCCTACTGGAGTTCGGCCAAAAAGGAAAAGGACCTGGCGGAATACATTGAAAAGAACTGGGCTGCCCTGGATGTGGAAGGCTTGCGCGGAGAGGCGGATTCCGCGGAAACCCTGGGACAGCAGTTTAAGGCAATTACCCTGTTGTGCGGAGCGGAACACGGGGCTAACATTGAACCTGACGAGTCCGAGGATGGGTCCAGGGCAAGGGAGTTTCTGGCAAAAGTGCTGACGGAGGAGAATTTCTGGGAGGCATTTGAAGAGGCGTTCTATCCCTATGACTGTTTTACGTTTCTGTTTGAAGCGGCAGGACAGATGGACAGGGAAGTACTGATGAAGCTTTTGAAGGAGGTTCCTGCGGACGCAAAGTATGCCGACGAATTCAGGGATGCCGTTGATACATGGATAGAGGACAATCCCGTAAGCTTAACCGATATGGGAGACGAACTGATTTCAATGGGATATTTCGACGACTGGTCCGAGCAGGACTGGACGCAGACATATCTTTACAGTTATGTGGAAGCGGATCCGGTAAAAGCGGCTACCATTGAGGAGGCGCTTGCCTATGTCAGCTGTCTCCGGGAATCCGTGCTGCCGGCGATGGAGGGCAAGTTTGGAGCGGATGCATTTAAGGGTACGGCGGATATAACCGGAGCGGAGTGCTACGCCACGCAGCTGGCTGTGGTTGCCGGGGAGGAACTGTCCCTGAAGGCGCAGACTGCGGAAGGAGTGCCGGAGAATATCGAGACGGAGGGCAAAAAAGTCATTGCTTTCTACAGGAATCCGGCTTCGGCAGAGTGGGAAGGATCCCCGGCCCCGCTGCGGATCCTTGGAGATTTCATGCTGAACCTTCCCGCCGAAAGCTATCCGGCATCGTTGGACGAGGCGGATTATTATCTGGTATTGACGCCGTCCTATGAGTACGGAAGCTTTTACAGCGATCGTACCACAGGAGAGGACACCGGCATTCAGGAGGTCTGGTCCAGCACATCCATTGACCTGTATGAGGCTGGGACAGGAAATTATCTCCGGCATCTGGGGAATATAATGGAGGAGGCATCTTCTTCCATTGTCTCCCATTATGGGGAGGAAGCACTGGAATACCCCGTACTGACATCCTCGGACATTCTGTATTATATCTACAGCAATGTAAACAGCCCGGAGGCTTATGTCTCGCTGGTGGACCAGACAGGGGGCAGAACGGAATTCGAGAGAGAGGAAGCTGTCATTCTGGGAAGCTGGGAAGTGACATACCATTCCAGCCAGATATCGAAATCCTTTGAGTCGGGGCTGTCAAAATATGAGGCGAGCGAGGGCTGCCAGCTTGTGAGGGCGTCATTTACAATCAAAAATGTGGGGCTGCAGAAAGAATCCTTTATGAGTTATAGCCTGCCGGGAACCAGGGTGAACATCCAGGTGGGGATTGCCGATGCCGGGTTTGAAAATTATTTTGAACCCGCCGAAATTTGGGCCTATAGTGCCAGCCTGAACAACACGAGCCTGGAACCCGGAGAGACGGAGGACGGAGAACTGATATTTGAAGTGCCGGACAGCCTGATTGAATCGCCTGACGGATTGTATATTGTCCTTCTGAACGGCTATCAGATGGTTGCATATCCGCTGGGAGATTGAGATAGTAAGTTTTACGGCAATTCCTGAGGATGGTGCGGTATACGGTTGATTTTATTGTTTTGATCGCGCGGAATAGAACTCCCTACGGTTTTGCTGTGGGGAGTTTTATTACAGATAGAGGGATTTTAATTATATTCTTGATGAATTTTAACTTGACAGTGACCCAAAAAACAATTACAATAGGAATCAGTTCTATATCCTATACAGGTTATCAACGAAGAAGAGGAATAGTAAGGAAATTGGACTTGCAGAGAGCCGCCGGAGGGTGCGAGGCGGCAGGAAGATTTCCCCAACTGGCCTTGGAGTTCTCGCCTGAAGCGCAGAAGCGTGGGTAGGGTGGAGCGGTTCATCCCGTTATCGATTTTGAGTGTACAGCCCGTGAAGGAACCAGGCCAAAGCCGCAGGAAGCATATAGCTGCCGGCGGACAGGTCCAAAGAGGACAGAATGCGGACTGTGAATTAGAGTGGTACCACGGAATGAAGCCCTTTCGTCTCTAAACAGCGAGAGGGCTTTTTTTATGCGCAGGCCCGTGTGATGTAAATTTGCCGCTAAAGCGGCGCACGGGCCGCGCGGCGAGTAGGGGTAAAATCACCCCTACTCGATTGTCTTCAAGACTGGACAGGAGCGGTTTTACAGAAACCGTATTCGAAAAAGTTCAAAAATCAGAACAGGAGGAAAAAACATGGCACAACCTTACAACCACCACGAGGTGGAACAGAAATGGCAGGCTGTCTGGGACGGGGAAAAGGCCTTCCGGACATCCGACGATTATTCGAAACCGAAATACTATGCGCTTGTAGAGTTTCCCTATCCTTCTGGACAGGGACTCCATGTAGGCCATCCCAGACCTTACACGGCACTGGACATTGTGGCCAGAAAGCGCAGGATGCAGGGCTATAACGTATTGTATCCCATGGGCTGGGACGCCTTCGGACTGCCCACGGAGAACTACGCTATCAAGAACCATATCCATCCCAGAATCGTGACCAAAAACAATGTGGAGCGGTTCAAGGGACAGCTTCACGCCCTGGGCTATTCCTTCGACTGGGAGCGGGAGGTGAATACCACGGACCCCGGCTATTACAAATGGACCCAGTGGATCTTCCTGAAGCTTTTCAAGGCAGGTCTGGCCTACAAGAGCGAGATGCCCATCAACTGGTGTACTTCCTGTAAGGTGGGCCTGGCCAATGAGGAAGTGGTGAACGGCGTCTGCGAGCGCTGCGGGGCAGAGGTGGTCCGCAAGGTGAAGAGCCAGTGGATGCTGAAGATCACAGAGTATGCAGATAAGCTGCTCCAGGGTCTGGATACGGTGGACTACATTGAGAGAGTCAAAGTGTCCCAGAAGAACTGGATCGGCAAATCCCAGGGCGCGGAGGTGGATTTCACCATCACCGGAAAAGGGGAGAAACTCCGCATCTATACCACCAGGCCGGACACCCTTTTCGGGGCAACCTATATGGTGGTCTCCCCGGAGCATCCCCTGATTGAGAAATATAAGGAGGAGATCGGGAATTATGACGCTTTGGTGGCTTACAGGGAGCAGGCCGCGAAGAAATCCGACTTTGAGCGCACGGAGCTTGTGAAGGAGAAGACAGGCGTGCAGATTCAGGGGCTTACCGCCACCAATCCGGTGAACGGAAAAGAGATTCCCATCTGGATTTCCGATTATGTGCTGATGACCTACGGAACCGGTGCCATCATGGCAGTGCCCGCCCACGACGGGAGGGACTGGGACTTTGCCACGAAATTCGGCCTTCCCATCATAGAAGTGGTGGCGGGAAGCCCGGTGAGCGTCCAGGAGGCAGTGTACACGGATGTGGAGTCCGGAACTTTGGTGAATTCCGATTTTCTGGACGGCCTTTCCGTGGCAGATGCCAAAAAGAAGATCACGGCCTGGCTGGAGGAGAAGGGCCTGGGGCAGAGCAAGACCAATTTCAAGCTCCGGGACTGGGTGTTCTCCAGGCAGCGTTACTGGGGAGAGCCCATTCCCATTGTGCAGTGTGAAAAATGCGGTTTTGTGCCTTTGGATGAGAGCCAGCTGCCTTTGATGCTCCCGGATGTGGAATCCTACGAACCCACGGACAACGGGGAATCTCCTCTGGCTGCCATGACGGAGTGGGTGAACACCACCTGTCCCTGCTGCGGCGGTCCTGCAAAGCGGGAGACGGATACCATGCCCCAGTGGGCAGGCTCTTCCTGGTATTTCCTCCGGTACACGGATCCCAAGAACGAGGAAGCCCTGGCCAGCAAAGAGGCATTGGACTACTGGATGCCCGTGGACTGGTATAACGGCGGAATGGAGCATACCACCCTGCACCTGCTTTATTCCCGGTTTTGGCACAGGTTCCTCTATGACCAGAACCAGGTGCCCTGCGCCGAGCCTTATCAGAAGCGCACCAGCCACGGCATGATTCTGGGCTCCAACGGGGAGAAAATGTCCAAATCCAGAGGCAATGTGGTGAATCCGGACGACATTATCCGGGACTACGGCGCGGACACCCTGCGCACCTATGAGATGTTTATCGGCGCCTTTGAATTAAGCGCCTCCTGGAGCGAGGACGGTGTAAAGGGCTGCCGCAGATTCCTGGAGAGAGTGTGGAAGCTGCAGGATATGCTTACGGCGGAAGAGGGTTACAGCGCCGATCTGGAGACGAAGATGCACCAGACCATCAAGAAGGTGTCGGGAGATTTCGAGACCCTGAAATACAATACCGCCATTGCTGCCATGATGTCCCTGATCAATGAATTTTATAAGAAAAATGCGGTGACAAAAGGGGAATACAGGACGCTGCTGACGCTGCTGAACCCCGTGGCGCCCCATATCACCGAGGAGCTGTGGCAGGCTGCGGGTTTTGCAGGCAGAGTTTACCAGACAACATGGCCTGTGTACGAGGAGGCCAAGACGGTGGAAAGCATGGTGGAAATCGGCGTGCAGGTGAACGGCAAAATCAGGGCCGCCATTTCCGTACCCAAGGACATGGAGAAGGATGCGGTGATTGCGGCAGCCAAGGAGGCCCTGGGCGACAAACTCACCGGAAATATTGTAAAGGAAATCTATGTGCCGGGCAGACTTGTGAACATTGTAGCCAGGTAGGGATCCTGGAGGCAGGCTTGATGGCATGCCGCATCCCCGGAAACATGGGTTGCCTCCAGGGATGCGGCAGCCGTAGGTCGTGAATGCCGTGAGGGCAGGATACCCTGCTGCCTCCGAAGGCTGCGAGTCCGGTTTAGGACGGAGTTGAAGCAGAATTGCCGTTTCGGCTTTTTTCCAGTATCTTGTCTATCTGCGTCAGCTCATCCTTGCTGCTGTGTTTACGGATGGCAGCGATAGCAGCGTTCATTTCCTGGGGGGTGAAAGTCAGGTTTTCCTGTTTTGCCTTCTTCAGCATGGGCATGGCGAAGGCCAGCATTTCCTTCTGGCTTTTACCGTGTCCTTTTGCGAAGAGGTCTTCTACAAATTTCAGTTTCTTTTCCGGAATGTCTTTCACAAGGGGATCAGACATCCAGGCAGGTCTGGAATCGTTTTCCATAAGCGCTCCTTTTTCAGTTTTATTTTCTGGGGGAAAAAGTCCCTCCCTTTTCCTGCCCGGCCAGGATGCAGAGAGAATATTACTCGCCCTTGCCCGGGCCGAACATCTCAAAGATAGAGGATAAGCCGGAATCGGACATGCCGGAGAACATATCCATGGGATTGTCGCCGCCCATGCCTTCAGGAAACAGTTCCTGCATCATCTGAATCATTTCCATCATTTCCTGCATCTTTTTGAAATTCACCATCATATTTTTCATATTTTCTATCCTGGAACGTTCCTTTGGCCCGCTGAAGGGAAGCAGTTCGTCCAGAAGCTCGACAGTATCAGTGTTATCGCCCTGAAAAAAATCAGCGGACAGCTGCTTTACGTTTCCGAAAAGGCGCGTTCCCATATGCCGCCGCAGAAAAGTAAAGGCGTACTGCAGTTCCAGCAGCTTTATGTAAACTGCGAAGCCTCCCTGATGTTCAGGGGCGAGGCGAGGCAGAAGTATTTTCAGCATCTGTATCTGGTTCGTGGTAAATAGGGAATCAAATGCGGCTATGGCATTTGAATTTTGTTCTTCCATGGCGGCACACTCCTTTCCGGACAAGAATAGTTCCTTCACTATTCTATGTAGACAGGTTTCGTGTTATGTGTGCCGTTTACGGGAAACTGTTTTCCTGTGCGTTTGGAGGAGAATCTGGCCTTCGGGACAGGAAGCAGCGTCAGTGGCCGTAGAAAGGTTCCTGTGGTGCGGACAGTACCATAGGAAGGAGCGGTATTGGGAAGCAGGCTCCCCATGGGAGATTACTTCCCATGAGAGCCTGCAGCAGTTCTCATCAGGCAAATTCTCATCTGACGGCATCCATCGGATGAAGATTACCCATTCCGCCGCTTAGTTGCAGCCGCATCCGCAGCCATTACCGCAGCTGTTGTTGCAACCGCAACCACAGCCGCATCCGCTGTTGCCGCCAAGGAAGCTGCCGTTTCCGCAGAAGCAGGAGAGCAGCAGGATCCAGATAAGCCACTCGCATCCACCGCCGTTGCCGCCGAACAGTCCGCCGCCGTTGTTGCAACCGCAACCGCATCCGCTGTTGTTATTTCCGCCGCAGCAGAACAGCAGCAGGATAATCCAAATCCAGCTCCCGCACCCACATCCGTTGTTGTTTGTGTTTGCGCATCCGCAGGAATCGTTGCATCCGCAGTTTGTAGCAGTTAAATCACTCATTTTTTTGCCTCCATAGGTTTATTTATGGTTTATTGTATGCGGGGCGGCATGTCAATGTTTCCGTTGAGAATGAAATTGGCGGGGAAAACTCTATTTAAAAATTGCCTTTCTTATTTATATAGTATATAATGATGTCAGGGGCAAAAAGGGGGGCGGGGCATTGAGGGTGCCGCACTGAACGGGGCGGTATATATTTCCAGCACGAAATACTACCATATATGGGAAAAAGACTTGAAATTATTGCAATATATAGTAAAATAGTGGTGATAACATATGAGGCATTCAGGGAAAAGCTATGGCACAGAAGGTTTTTGTGGTGGAGGGCAGGCAGTTTCGGACGGAAAGTGATTATGCCTGCGCAATGCGAGATAAAGAAATCATAGATAAGCTGCGGAAGGAGACGGACAGCGGAGACAGAACACAGCTGGAGGAATTGCGGAAATCGCTCCGCAGCAGGAAATATCATTTTCGTACACTCTTGGGACAGGATTTTCTGGACGAAGTGGAAATGCAGCTGAAGAAGCTGCCTGTTACCGTGGGCAGGGACAAAAAGACAGGGTGGATTCGTAACAGGAAACAGACCAGTCAGCATGGCCAGGACCGAAACACAGCAAACAAATCCCGGATTGAGCGGTCAGAGGGCGGCAAAGCAGCAAAAGAGTCCCGGACCGCAAAAACTGCGCGAACGGAGAAGGATGAACAGGAACTCAATAAAATAGTCCAGGATGAACTCGGGAAACGGGAGAAGCGCAGGCGGCTGACAATCCTGCTGTGCAGCGTGGGGGCATTGTGTTGCCTGGGATATTTTGCCGTATATTCCTATTATGATTACCGAACCCGGAGCGCCTATGAACGGATGAACACTTTGAAGGATAAGTCGTCCATGGGTACGGCATCTTCTGCGTCAGGAGTGCAGGAAGATACGGGAGAACCGCTTTTTACACTGGACGGGGGGGCAGAAGCAAAGGAAGTCCTGGAGGAATACCGGAATTTGTGCATCCGGTATAAAAAGCTGATAGGCTGGGTGAAGATCGACAATACACAAATTGATTATCCTGTAATGCAGACTACAGACAATGAATACTATCTGGATCATAATATGGAACAGAAATATGACAAAAACGGCACCATTTTTATGGATAAGGATTGTGATGTACTCAAGCCCAGTACCAATTACATATTATATGGGCATCATATGAAAAACGGGAAGATGTTCGGAGGGCTGGATTTATATAAGGATAAATCCTATTATGACGAACACCCCTATATCAGTTTTGATACGATATACGAGAAAGGAACTTGGCAGATCATGTATGTATTTCGTTCAAAGGTGTATAAGGAGGATGAAATCGTCTTTAAGTATTATCAGTTCATTGATGCCAACGGAGAGATGGAGTTTGACTCCTATATGCAGGAAATGGCAGAAATGTCCCTCTATGATACAGGCGTAACGGCCCGGTACGGGGACCAGCTGCTGACGCTTTCCACCTGCGACTACCAGGAGACAGACGGCCGCTTTGTAGTCGTGGCAAAAAAAATACCGGGAGAGTAAGGAACCTTGTAAAAAGACTTGAAATTATTTGAGAATATAGTAAAATGAAATGGTTAGTGAATATATTTTCTTTCGTCAGGGAAACGGCTAATTAATTTTGTGGAAAATGACGATACATATATAGATATTGTATGCTTTGCAGCTTGACGGATATCGGTATGGTGGCGGCTGATTTCTCTTATATGGAAAACATGTTTTACGGCAGGAAGGTATCGGGAATACAGAATACGTTATTTCCTGTGATTTGAATCCGGTCGTTTGAAGATGCGAAATATGCGGCAGCAATGAAAAAGAACGCGAAGGAGTAGTGGAAATGGGTAAAGTAGTAAAAAAGAAAAGCAGAAAATTGTTTAGAACAGTGCGCAAGACATTGGGGACACTGTTTCTGGTGTCTGCACTTGTGATAGCGGCTATTCCCGTGGACGGTTTGCGGGCGGCGGAGGAAAACCCCGCAAGAGCGGCCAGGAGTGCGATATCTGTCAAACCGGAGACAAACATTCCGCAGGCGATGAGTTCGGATAAGATTTATACCACCGAGGATACTCTGCTGAAATTTGTCTATATTCCCAGAGTACGTGATGCCTCCGGAAAGCCGTCTGCCAATACGTCTTATTGCGCCATCATTGTGGGATATGATAAGGATGTGAATCTGGAGGGCAACAGCCTGGTGATTCCCAATGAGGTCAGCGCATACAGGCAGTATTCCGTAAACCAGGGGCAGAACGCCTCATATGCCGCCGTCGGCAGAAACGGTAATTTCCTTTTTTACCGGAGTATAGAGACGGAGGTCCTGACATCGGAAGCAGCGGATAATCTGCTTTATAACCAAGCGCCTGACTACAATGAAAGGCTTGAAGAATTCCAGGATGAAGAGGGAAAAACATTCGTAAGGGTGAGAGGGGAACGAGGGGAGTTTAAAGTTTGTTATCTGGATAATAAGGCAGCTTGGGAAGGCATCGCAAGTAATAACCTGTATTATGACAAGTCGAATCTAAACGGTGAAGGACCGGCTGAAAATACGAATGCGTCGAATTATAATAATTTCAGCAAGGTAGGAGACAGCCAGGAATTCGCGCGTATTCAGAATGTAACGGTAAATTACATCAGTAATCAGTATTATGAGGGCGGTAATTCCGTAAGCGGCGGCAATGCGGCCGATACGGGACTGACATGGCATCCGGTGACCGGGGACGACCCGTCAAAGGGCGTTTTTGCCGGTGCGGGCAATATTGTGGATCTGAAGCTGGGAAAGGATTTTAACGGTGTTGGAGACTATGCTTTTTATCAGTGTTCCAGCCTGCGGAGCATGTCATTTGAGAACGGCTTAAGCGTGATAGGGGAAGGCGCCTTTAAAGAATGTGTCAATCTGCAGCAGGCATCTCTGAATGTAAACTGCCTTCTGAGCGCAATAGGCGCTTATGCATTCCAGCAGTGTACGCAGCTCACCAGTTTTGTATTGCCTGTCAGCGTGACGACAATAGGCGATCTTGCATTTGAAAGCTGTGAAAGACTGGCAACAATTGATTTGTGCAGCGAGGGAAGCGGGGAATCCGGAACCACTTCAAACCTGCTGACTACCCTGGGCATGGACGTTTTCAAGAACTGCAAGGCCCTGGAATCCATTACGTTTCCGGATCACTGCCCTGCGCAGGTGTATGTGTCCTGCTTTGAGGGATGTACGTCTCTGAAGTATATCTGTGCCAGAAATACGACAATGAATTTCCTCTCAGAGGAAGGCTATTTTACATATGATGACTTCAAAAATATGCTGGGAGAATCCAACCCGGTTGTAAAAGGAGAGTTTTACTTTGAGGGAATAGAGAATTCGGTCCTTCATAAAACCTGTAAGGATAACTGTTTTGCATTCAGCTACATCTGGGACAGTACTCAGGGGTTTGGCAAGCGTGATCTCTATGAACTTACGATGAAGGATGAGGAAGCGGGCGGAACAAACACTTTCGTGGTAACTTCCCAAAAAAATCTGCACCGGTACAGCTATACGGCGCCGGTGAAAACGTTAACCATACCGAAGAAGATCGGGCCGCATAACATCGAGACTCTCGATGCAAACGTGATCAGCAATTACTGTAATCTGGAGACCGTAATTATACCCAATACGGTAACTGCCATCGGCGCAGGGGCGTTTCAGGGATGTCATAATCTGACAAATGTAATGTTTGATTCCTATAGTCTGGAGAGCGGACAGAATGTTGAGATAGGGCAGGACGCGTTTAAGACGCAGAACTGTACTTCTCATAACTGCGGTGGCGATGTGGAAACGGATTCCAATAATTCGCCGGCGAAGAAGCTGAGTTTTACCGGACCGATTTCGCTTGACTTTGCGCCTTATCGGTATGCCATGAGTGAGAACGGCAGATACAATAACAGCAGCCAGACGGCAAGCTATATAACCTATTACAGCGGCTGGCCCGGAAATCTGGAGATACAGTATAATTCGTCGACGGGTCTGAGTGAACTGGTGAATTTTCCTTCTCTGGAGGAACTGAGCGGTTATGAACCGTCCAGGTACAAGTATATCGAACTTTTGGGAGAAAAATATGTGAATGCAATGAAGACTGCATACAGCACATATAAAACGTCTCCCAATACCATGACCGAAGAGCAGAGAGATGTGGTTAACGCAGTGCTGGACCTTGTAATTCCCGAGGGTGTCCAGTCCGTGAAGGAAGGGCTGATTCGCCAGAAGAGCCAGGGGACGGATCCCACAAGGACGGTGACGGCCTACAGCCTGGAAACGATTGCAGGGGGCGAAGAGTATACGGATACGGACGGAACCCTGAAAGTTAAGGAAGGAACGGGGACTTTTGCCGGCTGTAAGGATCTGACAGGTATTTTTCTCAAGGAAGCTTCCGACGGAACCGGAACGAAGACCATAGAGAAGCATGCTTTTATGGGGTGCGACAATCTTGCGAATGTGGATCTTGCCCCGACGATTACGGAGATTGGAATTTGTCCTTTTTACGGATGCGAAAAGCTCAGCGGGATAAACTTTCAGAACAATCCGAATTTTGACTGTGTGAATTCCATCATTTACGGACTGGACGGAGAGGGAAAGAAAGTAAAAATAGTTGAATGCCTGGAAGGCAGAAGCATGGGATATGTGGACCATGAGGAAGATGAACTGGCCAATGTGGCGGAGATAGCCGAGGAGGCATTTCGCGGTACAAATGTGTCCAGTGTGGATCTGACGGCAACAGCTATTAAGACAGTACCCGTGAGGGCATTTGCGGAGACGGTGAACCTCAGCCGTGTCTATCTGCCCCATACGCTTGAGAATCTGGCGTTCCAGGATTATGCCTTCGAAGGCAGTACGGTAGAGTACTTCGATGTCGCATCATCCAATTCGGCCATGCGGGCAGCACCGGACGCATTTACGGGACTGATGAAGAAGGAGGGGGCCTCCGTTGTGCCGAGACCGCAGTCAGAGTACAATGCGGTACAATGGTATAGTGTTCCGGGAAGCCAGGCGGAGGACATCGGTGTCTCCTGGGGATTTAATCCCAAGGAACATGTGGGAATTACCTACTATGATGTTACTTTCACATACTGGGATACCGAAACACAGGCATATGTCAGCACAGATGCCAGCGAAAAGATTCCCAGTAATGAAATGAGCAAGATAGAAGAGCACTATCCGGTTCCCATAGGAACGGTGGTGGAGATTGAGGGAAATAAATACAGGCTTACCGAGTGGAAAGAGAATACGGATGCCAGCAAGCTGGATCATTTGTACTATGATGCCGTATACAAGGTTCTCCGGTGGGTAGTTACCTTCCAGAATTACAACGGTGCCCTCATTACTACCGTAGAAGTGCCTGACGAAGGAAGTGTTCCCGAGCAGAGACGGCCGGTTCCGGGCGTTGACTTCCAGGGACCTGAAGGACAGACGTTTAAGGGATGGAAGACGGACGGTGACCTTGGCTATATTACAAGCGACCTTACTGCAGTGGCGGATTACTCTGTGGACGGTGAGTATCTGGTAGAGTATCTTGCAAGAAAGGGCAGCATTACAAGCGACTGGGAGCTTTTCTATTCCACGACATTAAAGGAGGGGGCGACTGCGCCTGATCTTACGCCTTCCGAAGAATGGGCGGTAGAGGGATATAAATTTACCGGATGGGATAAGGAGCTTGCCAATATCAGTGAACCTACCACATTTTACGCCACCTATGAGCCGGGTTCCGGAAACGGCGACGGCGATAACAACGGAAATAACCCGGGCAATCCCTCCGGCACGCATACGCTTACAGTGGTGGGCGGAAACGGTTCGGGAACTTATGCGACAGGGGCACAGGTTGTCATCAGTGCCGCCAGCCCTGCGGAAGGCCAGGAGTTCAGCGACTGGTCCGTAAGCCCCGCAGAGACGGTTGTGGCGGACAAAAACCGCTCCACTACGATTTTAACCATGCCGGATCAGGATGTGGCGGCGATTGCCAATTATAAGGCTAAGAGTAGTTCCGGGAACAATCAGGGAGGCAATACCGGTTCCGGAAATACGACCGGTTCTTCAAATACGTCCAACAACCTGCATACGCTGACGGTGAAGGGCGGGAGCGGTTCCGGCAGTTATGCGCCGGGCGAGCAGATTATCGTTACTGCGGATAAGCCGGCAAAAGGGCAGGTGTTCAGCAGCTGGACAGTCAGCCCGTCAAGCACTACGGTTACGGATAAGACGCTTTCTTCCATTGCCGTTACCATGCCGAATTATGATGTGGCCCTGATCGCCAACTATAAGGCCAGCGGTTCCGGCGGATCCAGCAGTTCCGGGACGGGGAATACGGCAAGCAGCAACACAAACCGGCCGGGCGGAAGCACCGGAACCGTGAATAAAGGCGGCAATACCGTTATTATCGATAAGAATGGTTTTTCCAACACACGGGTGGTATCCGCGACCGTAAACGGTTCTTCCGACAACTTTACCATTAAGGTGACGGAGAGCAGTGAAGCGACGGAAGCCGTTCTCAGAGCGCTGTTGGCCGAGTACGGAAATATTGACAACATTAAGTATTTCCCCATGGATATTTCGCTGTATGATTCCACTGGTAAAAACAAGATTACGGATACAACGGGCCTGTCCGTGAGCATTACGCTGCCGCTGCCGGATTCTCTGATTACCTATGCAGGAAACAACAAGGTGGCAGGTGTGGTGAATGATAAACTGGATAAGCTGACTCCGAGATTTAGCACCATTGACGGGGTGTCCTGCATTACATTTACGGCAGAGCATTTTTCGCCCTATGTGATTTATGTGGATGTGGCTAATCTGTCTGACGGAACCATTTCAGACAATACGCCTACCACAGGCGACGGCATCCATCCCAAGTGGTTCCTGTCAATCGGTCTGGCATGCCTGTCCTTCGTAATGTTTATGATGAAGGATAATGCGTCGGTATCCAGGAAGAAGAGAAAAGCGACGGTTAAAGTGAGAGGATAGTATATGAGAAGGAAAAAGCGTATTTTAAGTGTCCTGACGATAGTGGTGACGCTGATAATCATGCTGCTTCCTGTATCGGAGGCGGATGCACAGTCATCTGCCTCCGATTTTCGAATGGAAGGGAGTACGCTGGTAAAGTATCGCGGCAGCGAGAAGAATGTGACAATTCCGGATACGGTGGAAGTAATAGGAAAAAGTGCGTTCGAAGATAATAAGAGTGTGGAACTTGTTGTGCTGCCGAATTCCGTCAAGCGTGTCGAAGCCTATGCATTCTGGGGCTGCGACAATCTGGATACGGTAGTTTTGGGGCGTGGCTTAAGTGAGGTGGGAGATTACGCATTTGCGAAATGTACCGGGCTGGAACAGATGACCCTGCCTGCAAATGTTACTTCCGTAGGTGTCCAGGCTTTTGGTGACTGTGTGAATCTCAGAGATATCAGCATACCCAAAGAGACCACAAGCATTCATGAGACAGCCTTTGACGGCTGCATTCAGCTTACCTTCCACTGTGAAGAAGGAACAGTGGCAGACGATTATGCGCAGGCATTTTATGAGCGGCAGAAGAGGATGCCCGGATACGGTGAGGTTCCGGATGAAGTACCTTCCGATACCTCACCCAGTCCTTCCCCTTCCGCTGCGCCGGAGCCTGCACCAGGGGGAGACGGAACCACTTCTGAACCATCGGTTCCTTCAGAGGTGACAGGGGATTTGCTGGGTTCTACCCAGATAGTGGGAAACAGGGCTGTGGTGATGGCAAATAATACGCGGCTTCATGTGTACGGAAGTGAGGGCGGACAGGAGACAGGCACGTCCGAGGGTATCATACCCGGAAGCAACCGGGAGGAGGGCATTCCCAAGTATGCGATCGTGGACGGTAAAATCGTGGCGGATCAGGCGTACTACGGCGATTCTGGATTGGGTGATGTCGTTTTGCCGGAGGGAATTCTGGAGATAGGAGAGTTTGCTTTTGCCAGAAGTTCTGCCGTTTCGGCGGTTTTGCCGGAGGGGGTGGAACATATCGGATACGGCGCATTTTACCATTGTGACGTATTGCAGAATGTGGTGCTTCCGAATACCGTCATGTGTGTGGAGCCGAAAGCGTTTGCGCAGACTATGTGGGTGAGGAATTTTCTGGAGACCGACAGCACGTCGACGGAAAGTGACTTTCTGATAACGGGCGGCGTGCTGGCTGCTTATCGCGGAAATACCGCGGAGGTAACGGTTCCGGAAGGGGTGCGCGTGATTGCCGGGGAAGTATTTCAGGACCATACCGAGATAGAGAAAGTGTCCCTGCCGGATAGCCTGACGGTGGTAGGGGAAGGGGCATTTGAAGGCTGCAGCAGTCTAAGCCAAGTGGTATTCGGAAAAAATGTGGAGGAAATCAAGGACAGGGCCTTCCTGGGGAATGTAATGTCAAAGGTTTCCGTGCCGCCTTCCGTGAGTAAAATCGGACTTCAGGCGTTCGGAAATGCACTTATTGCCTATGAGGGCGGGGAGGCGGAATATACCTATGAGCCTTCCGCAACGCGCCTGTCCAATGGAGCCTTCCGCGGGCTTTCGAATGCAGAGGAGCAGAATCCCGGCGTGACTGTGACAGGGCTTGAGACGCTGTTCGGGGATTCCGTGGCAGACGTTTTCCGCACGGGGCAGACTGTGCTGTCGGGAGCGGACAGAAGCTACACATTGAAGGTAAGCCAGGCGACGGATGCCGGTTCCATGGAAGCTGCGTTTAGACGGATATTTCAAGACGCAATTCCGGATAATATACTGCTGTATGAGTTGGAACTGACTGACGACAGCGGTATTCCCCTGAAAAAGCTGGGGAAGCAGGCTTTGTGTGTGGTGCTTCCCGTTCCGGATGCCTTAAAGGGACAGAGTCTGACGGTTTTCACACTGGACGGAAACGGGCAGCTTGAGAAACTGGAGGCGGAATCTGTGGACGTGAACGGCGTGGAGGCACTGCGATTTGAGACAAAACATCCCGCTGTGGTTGGCGTATGCGGAAGTTTTCCGGCGGAGTAGGGTCTGCTGCCAGTGCGGATTTGCCTGAAAAGCATGTTAGTCAATAGAACAAATACATTATTCCCGGCATACAATAAATGAAAGTATATGCCGGGAATTTTTTTAATATGCAGCGGGTGAGAGAATTAATTGCCGGAAATATGACTGAGGGCATTGACGGCAGTGGTGTAACGGTTGCTGTACTCGATACGGGGCTGGCAAATCATCCCGATCTGAATGGCAGACAGTTGTGCTTCCGTGATTTTGTGGGTGGGAGAAAGAACATGTATGATGATAACGGACACGGAACCCATGTATGCGGTATTTTGTGCGGAAACGGCAGTCTCTCGGGAGGACAGTACAGAGGAATAGCATCGGGAATCAGTCTTGTAGTGGGAAAGGTTCTGGATGAAAAGGGGGACGGGGAAACAGACGCCATGCTGGAGGGGATGGATTGGGTTTTAAAGGTGAGATCCCGGTACAGGATAAGGATTTTAAATATTTCAGTGGGAATCGGAAGCCTGGAGGAACCGGGAAGGGAGAGAACCCTGCGGCGGAAGGTGGAGGAACTGTGGGAAAAAGGGATTCTGGTAGTATGTGCCGCGGGCAACAAGGGACCTGGAGACGGGAGTATCTCTGCTGTAGGCAGCGGCAAAGCCGTAACGGTAGGATGCCATGACGGGAATTACGCCTTGGGAAATCCCAGGCGATGTGAGACATACTCCGGAAGAGGATATTCCGGGAGCCTTATCCGGAAACCGGATCTGGTGGCTCCCGGGACAGATATTATTTCCTGTAATATGAACTGCCATGGATTCGGCGGCAGGATAAGAAATCCCTATGTAGCGAAAAGCGGTACTTCCATGGCAACGCCGATGGTATCCGGGGCATCGGCATTATTTTTTCAAAAGTTTCCTCATATGGACAACGAAGCATGTAAGCGGAAGCTGCAATATACGGCCACGGACCTTGGGCTGTCCTGGAACCTGCAGGGGTGGGGAATGCTGAATATAGAGCGGCTGCTGCGATAGGGGGATGCCTGCTTTCGAGGTTTCAGGTTTTTGGATTCTATAAAAAAAGAATTGACATTTCGACAATTTTCATCTATTATTACTGTCGCCCCTTGCGGGTCGGAGCGCATGTATCGGCGCCGTCTCCGGCAGCGTTTTGCGGGATCGTTTTCCGTCGGCAAGGCATTTGGGGGCGACAACGCCGTGGACAGGCCTTCCGGGTACAACACGGCACCGGTGTGGGAAGCGAGTACTGATTGTGCATGGACTTATGCCGTGTGTGTCTGTGGCGAGGTACATGGACCGAAGCACTGCATACAAAGGGGAGAGTATCGCATAAAAGGCACAGGAGAGGAGACGAACGGAAACATGAAAAAAAACAGTATAATCAGAGGTGTATTGGCGGCAGCCATTCTGGGCGTGGCATTGGCGGCACCGCTGCTGGCAGGGGACGGTGTGAGCGCTGCGGAGGGCGGCGGATTTTACGGTACGGCATGGGCGCTGCTGCCGCCGGTGATTGCCATCGGTTTGGCATTAATCACGAAAGAGGTGTATTCTTCTTTATTTGTGGGAATACTGATGGGAGGGCTTCTCTATTCCGCCTATTCCTTTGAAGGGACGGTACTCCATGTATTTCAGGACGGGATTGTGGGAGTACTCTCAGACGGATATAATATCGGTATTCTGGTATTTCTGGTGATCCTTGGAGCGATGGTTTCTCTGATGAATAAGGCCGGGGGATCCGCCGCATTCGGCCGCTGGGCGGCGCAGCATATCAAGAGCCGTGTGGGCGCACAGCTTGCCACCGTGGCACTGGGCGTACTGATATTTATTGACGATTATTTTAACTGCCTTACGGTGGGTTCCGTGATGCGGCCTGTGACGGACAAGCACAGGATTCCAAGGGTGAAGCTTGCCTATCTGATTGACGCTACGGCTGCACCGATATGTATTATTGCACCTATTTCTTCCTGGGCTGCGGCGGTTGCCAGCTATGTGGAGGACGGCAACGGGCTGACGCTGTTTATACGGGCAATCCCCTTTAATTTTTATGCCATAGTGACGATCATCATGATGGTGGGCATGGCAGTGATGAAGGTGGAGTTCGGGCCTATGGTGAGGTTTGAGAAGAGGGCTAAATTTAACGGAGACTTGTTCGGCGGTAAAAATCCCTATGCGGGCATGGCTGCAGCAAAAGAGGAGAAAAAGGGAATTGTATTGGACTTGGTTCTGCCCATAGCGGTGCTTATCCTTTGCTGTGTGGTTGGCATGATTTATTCCGGCGGATTTCTTGAGGGAGCTTCTTTTGTGGAGGCATTTTCCAACTCGGATGCATCGGTGGGGCTGATGCTGGGTTCCGTATTTGCCCTGGCTTTTACCGTGCTGTACTACTGCCTGCGCAGGACAATGACCTTCAGGGAGACGATGGAATGTATTCCCGAGGGGTTCCGTGCCATGGTACCGGCAATTCTGATTCTGACTTTTGCATGGTCCCTGAAGGCCATGACCGATTCTCTGGGGGCAGGGGAATTTGTGGCAGGCGTGGTCAAAGGCTCCGCAGGGGCGTTTCAGGCATTTTTGCCCGCAGCAGTGTTCCTGATTGGCTGTTTCCTGGCGTTTGCCACCGGAACCAGTTGGGGTACCTTTGGAATTCTGATTCCCATCACACTGGAGGTATTTCCGCTCACGAATCCCCTGGGGGTGGTGTGCGTATCGGCATGTATGGCCGGTGCCGTCTGCGGTGACCACTGCTCGCCCATTTCAGATACCACCATTATGGCATCTGCAGGGGCACAGTGTGACCATGTGGATCATGTTTCCACACAGCTGCCCTATGCGGTGGTTGCGGCGGCAGTGAGTTTTGCCGCGTATGTAATAGCAGGGTTTGTGCCAAATGCTTTGATTATGCTTCCGGTTGCGATTCTGCTGATGACAGTGACTTTGTTTGGAATCCGGATGGCACAGGGGAAAAAGGAAAAGTAGTGTCGTGCCGCCGCCGGAATGGGGGAAATGAATGCAGACAAATGTAATCTGGGGAATTTTGATTCCCTTTGCAGGAACGGCGCTGGGGTCTGCCTGTGTGCTGTTTCTGAAAAAGAAAATGAACCTGCTGGTACAAAGGTCGCTGACTGGTTTTGCCGCCGGAGTGATGGTGGCTGCTTCTGTCTGGAGCCTGTTGATTCCGGCGATGGAGCAGGCGGAAGCCATGGGGCAATGGGCGTTTGTACCGGCGGCTGCAGGCTTTTGGATCGGTATCCTGTTCCTGCTTCTCCTGGATAAAACGATCCCTCATCTGCACATGAACAGCAGTAAGGCGGAAGGGCCGAAGAGCAGCTTTGGCAGGTCTACCATGCTGGTGCTTGCCGTGACGCTGCATAATCTGCCGGAGGGCATGGCAGTGGGGGTGGTATATGCCGGGTGGCTTTCCGGGGACGCCGGAATCACTGCCATGGGTGCGCTGGCACTTTCACTCGGCATTGCCATACAGAATTTCCCGGAGGGCGCGATTATTTCCATGCCTTTGCGGGCAGAAGGAGCAGGAAGGGGGAAGGCTTTTCTCTACGGAGCGTTTTCCGGGGCGGTGGAACCCATTGGAGCGGCATTGACTTTGCTCGCAGCGCATTATGTGGTTCCCTTTCTGCCCTATCTTTTGAGCTTTGCGGCCGGAGCCATGGTGTATGTGGTGGTGGAGGAGCTGATTCCGGAAATGTCTGAGGGAAAACATTCCAATTTGGGGACAATTCTGTTTGCTGCCGGTTTTACAATTATGATGGCGCTGGATGTAGCCCTGGGATAGCGGGAGAAAAAGATTCTCCCATGCCCGGTATGGTCAGGACGGGAAACACGGAATATGCAGTTCCCCCTTTTTCAGACGGCAAATCACGTCGGCCTGCTTCGCAAGGTCATTTGAGTGGGTTACGACAATGACGCACTTTTGCATCTCATACGCACACTCTTTCAGAATGCCCATAATCTCCGCGGCGTTGTCTTCATCCAGATTTCCGGTTGGCTCGTCGGCGAGGATGACATCGGCGTCAGAAGACAATGCGCGGGCAATAGCCACTCGTTGCTGCTGGCCGCCGGAGAGTTTCAGCACATTGCGCCCGGTTTCTTCTTTTGTGAACCCCAGGCGTTCCAAAATCGGCAGAGGCGGCAGTTTTGAGGTCAGGCCACATTTTCGACGGCTGTCATGTAGTCAATGAGGTTATAACTTTGGAAGACGAATGCTACATTATGTCTGCGGTGCCAGGCAAGCCCTTTTTTCATGATGTCTTTTTCCCGGAACAGTATCCGGCCGTCAGAGGGGCTGTCCAGGCGGCCGAGCAGGGAAAGTAGCGTGGTTTTTCCGCATCCAGAGGTTCTCAGGACAGCATAGAGTTTTCCAGTTTCAAATTCTGCAGATATATTTTTTAGAATTATTCTTTTACCATCATAAGAGTATTTCAAACCTGGATCAGTACATTTGACCTGATTACAGCATTGTAATCTGTAATCTTCTGCATACTTTGTACGGCTTTTGCAACTTTTTCATTCAACGGCTTCCCGATATACCGTATAACGGTTTCTCCGTCCGATTCGCTGACGACTACGTTTTCTATGTTCTGTATATCCGGCGCTACGGATACTGAAAAGGCGCAAATTCAAACCGGTATGACAGCGTTGTCAGAATCTTTGACGCAATATATAACCCCAGGCCGTTCCCTCCGTCGGGATTCTCGCCTGCACCGTTCCGGCTCCGGGAGAAATCCGGCCGGTAAAACGGTTCAAAGATGTGGTCCAGGTCCTCCGGCCGAAGGGGCGTGCATTCATTTTCCACCACCATACGCCTGTGGGCAAGGTAAATTCGTACCATGCCGTTAGAATCCGTATACTTTACCCCGTTGGAAATCACATTGTTCACAACCTTCTCCATTGCGGATACCGGGAACTGCACCGAAAAGTCATTCCTGAAATCCGTCTCTACCAGAATCCCTTTCGATTTCGCAATCAGCAGCCAGGGCGGCAGGAGCTTTTCCAAAAAGGCCTGCAGCCGGACCTGCTCCGAAGGTTCCCCGGCAAAAGAAAAGTTCAGCCTGGAAGCGTCCAGGATTTCCTGTATCA
The DNA here is from genome assembly GCA_910587555.1 of uncultured Acetatifactor sp. Classification (GTDB taxonomy): domain Bacteria; phylum Bacillota; class Clostridia; order Lachnospirales; family Lachnospiraceae; genus Acetatifactor. Next base: position 34,290 of record CAJULV010000010.1, on the reverse strand, counting down.
TTCCGCCGAATCTGCCCGCCATCTCCTGGCAGACAGGCAGATAAGCCTCCCAGTCCCTGTAGCGCCCGATTCCCATAATCATATTGTCAAGCATTCCGCACAGGGCCGTGACGGGGGTCTTCAACTCGTGGGAGGCAGCGCGCAGGAAATCGATCTTTGCAGTCTCCGCTTCACTGGCCCGGGTACTTTCTCTTTGGATATCCTCTATGGTGGCCAGCAGGCTTCGGTAAAGGATATTGATATTTTCCGAGAGTACCCCGATTTCATCCATGGTTTCCACCTTGCATGCGGCCGATTTGTCAAGTGCCCGCATCCGTTCCGTGGTTCTGGAGATATCCGACAGGGGTTTGGTAATCCTTTTGGAATACAGCAGTGCGAAAACTACGGACAGTGCCAGGGAGAATGCCAGCGTAAAGGGAAGGAATATGACTACGGCGCTTTTGGCTTCATGAACCGGCTGAAGCGTCAGAAGCAGTACAAGATAACAGGGCTGTCCCTCCTCCGTGCGGAAACAGGTGCCGGAGTACAGCTGTGAATCGGTTTTCTGGTAAAAATCCTGCCGATACTGCTCCAGGCCGGCATCCGTGCCAACCTGCACCTGCCATCGGCGCAAGCTCCACAGGATCTCCGCCTCTTTCTGCCAGATAGCCGTTAAAATCTACTTTGATGTCTCTGTATTTCCAGATGTCCATTTCGGGAATCCGGCCTGACCGGCGCAGCAATGCCAGCACCCGTTTTCCAAGCAGCACCATGGAGAAGGGCTTTGTCATATAGTCGTCCGCCAGGGCGTCGAAGCTGCTGATCTGCGTCCCCTCATCCTGCAGGGCGGTCAGCATCAGCACCGGGACCATGCTTGTGCTGCGAATTTCCTTCAATACCTGTATTCCGCTGAGTTTCGGAAGCATGATATCCAGTATCACAAGTTCTATGGTTCCTTCCGCAAACTGCCTCAGCGCGTCCCTGCCGTCGTAAGCCTGCCGTACATCATGCCCCGCGTCATATAAATAGTCCCGAATCAGATCGTTCGTTGTCCTGTCATCTTCCACAACCAAAATAACCGCCATGTCGCTGCTCCCTGTCATATCAATTTTCCTTATTATTATACCCCATAAATGTTTCAGGAATATGACGGGCTGCAATTGCCTCGGGAAATGGTATCAAATCCTTCCGCAAAATGATTTCCAGAGGTTCTTCCGGCAGCAGGAGAGAACCGCAGTCTGTATAACCGTTTTTACGATAGAAAAATTGCGCCTGTTCGTTTGAAAGCGTGGAAGTCAGAACCATCCGGAAGCCGCTGTCGTACATTTCTTTTTCCCAGAAAGCCGTCAGCCGCCTGCCATATCCTTTCCCCCTGTATGCTTCCAGGAAATACAGCATATTCATAAACGGGATACTGTCCCAGAACAGATTAAACCGCAGCCATCCCATGAAAACGGCATTATGGTACATGACCAGGACTCTGTTTGCGCGGATACTGTTTTTTAACTCTGCCTCGGAGATATGATGGTCAAATTCCCTTAACAGGGCAAAGTCGTTCTCAACGGCATATCGAATCATAAGTATATCCTCCATTCCTGTTGACATTTTACCACAAAGCGGGCAGCGTGAAAACAGCGCGGTCACGGATGTCATTTATTTTGAAAGTAAATATAAAAAATGATTGACATAATCGTTTTGATTGTATACAATGATACAAGTGCATGTGGCACCCACATATTTTCGGAGAAAAGGAATAAAGCTGTATATATGACGGCATGGATAAGGGAGTGACAGGGAGATGAGAAACAGCGACGCATTTCAAAACCGTCCGGTTACGATGAATCACAACAGCAATCTGCTGCAGATAGAGGAGCATATGTACATTTTGGACGATGTGAGCAAACCAAATGTGTTCCGCAATATGTTTCCGTATTCGGAGATTCCGAAGATTCCCTTCAACGACAGGATTGTACCTCACAATATGCCGAAGGAAATCTGGATTACGGATACTACATTTCGCGACGGGCAGCAGTCAAGGGCACCGTATACCACAGAGCAGATCGTGACCATATACGATTACCTTCACAGGCTGGGAGGAGAAAAGGGGATGATCCGCGCCAGTGAATTTTTCCTGTACAGCAAAAAGGATCGGGATGCCGTCTATAAATGTATGGAGAGAGGATATGCGTTCCCGGAGGTTACCAGCTGGATTCGCGCCAGCAGGGAAGACTTCCGGCTGGTAAAGGAAATCGGCATGAGGGAGACCGGAATACTGGTCAGCTGCTCTGATTACCATATCTTTCTGAAGCTGAAAATGACCAGGCGCCAGGCGATGGAGCATTATCTGAGCGTGATTCGGGAGTGCCTGGAGGAAGGGATCAGTCCCAGATGCCATCTGGAGGATATAACCAGGGCGGATATCTATGGTTATGTAGTGCCGTTCTGCCTGGAATTGATGAAGCTGATGGAGCAATACGGGATTCCTGTCAAGATAAGGGCATGCGACACCATGGGCTATGGGGTGAATTATGCCGGCGCCGTGATTCCCAGAAGTGTTCAGGGGATCATTTATGCCATTCATACCCATGCGGGGGTTCCCCATGAACTTATTGAATGGCATGGCCATAATGATTTTTACAAGGCTGTGAGCAACTCTACCACCGCGTGGCTGTACGGTTGTTCCGGCGTGAATACATCCCTGTTCGGAATCGGCGAGCGGACGGGGAATACGCCCCTGGAAGCCATGGTGTTCGAGTATGCGCAGCTGAAGGGCGATTTGAACGGAATGGACACCACGGTGATTACGGAACTGGCGGAATATTATGAGAAGGAAATCGGCTATCAGATTCCGCCCAGGACGCCTTTTGTGGGAAAGAATTTCAATGTGACCAGGGCGGGTATCCATGCGGACGGGCTGCTGAAAAACGAGGAAATCTATAATATCTTTGATACGGAGAAATTCCTGAACAGGCCGGTTCTCTGCGCGGTGTCCAACACTTCGGGGCTGGCAGGCATTGCCCACTGGATTAATACCTATTATGGGCTGAAGGGTGAAGAACAGGTGGAGAAAACCTCTCCGCTGGTAGCCGGAATCAAGGAGTGGGTGGACGAAGAATATGCCGGCGGGCGTGTTACGGTGCTGACGGACGAGGAAATGATCATATGCCTGGAACGGGTGTGCGCGGAGAGAAACATTGCTTTGCGGCAGCCCGGCAGCTGATCCTGTGGAACGGGTTTTAGACGATACCGGGGGATGGAAGGGCATGTGAGGAAAGATCCCAAATAAATAGTGCTGTCAGGCATGGAGGTATGAAAAAGAAGAAATGAGCAACTATGATGTGAAGCAGGAGGTAACGGATAAGTACTCTCTGCGGGGCCGCGTATTTAACCGTCTGCGGGAGGATATCCTCAGCGGCAGATATGCGGAGCATGAAGAATTGAGGGAAGTGGCAATCGGAGAGGAGATGGGTGTCAGCCGCACTCCGGTGAGGGAAGCGTTCCGCCAGCTGGAACTGGAAGGGCTGATCCAGATCATTCCCAACAAGGGTGCCTATGTTACCGGCATCACGGAAAAGGATGTGAAGGACATTTATATGATCCGCTCCCTGCTGGAAGGGCTTTGCGCCAGATGGGCCACAGAACATATTACGGATGAACAGATGGCGGAAATGGAAGAAAATGTGTATTTGGCTGAATTCCATGCCGGCAAGGGGCATCTGGAGCAGCTGGCCGAACTGGATAACCGTTTCCACGATATTATGTATGAGGCCTGCGACAGCAAGCTTCTGGAGCATCAGCTGAAGGATTTTCACCAGTATGTGCTGCGCGTGCGCAGGAAGACGCTGGCAAATGTCAACCGGGGACCGAAGTCCAATGAGGAGCATAAGAAAATCATGGAGGCCATCAAAGCGGGAGACGGGGATCTGGCAGAGCAGCTTGCACACCAGCATATGATAAATGCATATGAAAATATGGTGGAGGGCGGCCTGCATGAGGCATATGTGAGGGACGGGCTTGCCAAGGAGTAATGCCTGCTGCGGGAAACGGGGAAACTGCCGATGGGAAATCATAAAATAGCAGAAAGAGAGGAAAGTGCAATGGATAAGATAAGGATGACGACGCCTCTGGTGGAAATGGATGGGGACGAGATGACCAGAATTCTCTGGCAGATGATTAAGGATGAGCTGTTGCTTCCATACATAGACCTGAAGACGGAATACTACGACCTGGGGCTGGAGTACAGGAATGCAACGGACGACCAGGTGACGGTGGATTCCGCAAATGCGACGCTGAAGTACGGCGTCGCCGTGAAATGTGCCACTATTACGCCCAATGCCGCCAGAATGAAGGAATACGATTTGAAGGAAATGTGGAAGAGTCCCAACGGAACCATTCGCGCAATTCTGGATGGTACCGTGTTTCGTTCCCCGATCTTGGTGAAGGGAATCGTTCCCTATGTGGCAAATTGGACAAAGCCCATTACCATTGCGCGCCATGCCTATGGTGATGTATATAAGAATACGGAGATTAAGGTGCCGGGTGCCGGCAAGGCAGAGCTGGTATTTACCGCTGAGGACGGGACGGAGATAAGGGAAACGATACATGAATTCAGAGGTCCCGGAATCCTTCAGGGCATTCACAATACGGAGAAGTCCATCGGCAGCTTTGCCAGGGCATGCTTTGAATACGCGGTGGATACGAAGCAGGATCTCTGGTTCTCTACCAAGGACACGATCTCCAAGAAGTATGACCACAGGTTTAAGGATATCTTCCAGGAGATTTACGATGCCGAGTACAGGGAGAAGTTTGAAGCTCTTGGCATTGAATATTTTTATACGCTGATTGATGACGCGGTGGCAAGGGTGATTCGCTCTGAAGGCGGCTTTATCTGGGCATGCAAGAATTATGACGGCGATGTGATGTCGGACATGGTGGCTACAGCCTATGGCGATCTGTCCATGATGACCTCGGTCCTGGTATCGCCCAGCGGTGTCTATGAATACGAGGCGGCCCACGGAACCGTGCAGCGTCATTATTACAGGCATCTGAAGGGCGAGGAGACCTCCACGAATTCCATTGCGACCATTTTTGCCTGGACAGGCGCCTTGAAGAAGAGAGGGGAGCTGGACGGCATCGAGGAACTTGCCGCGTTTGCGGAAAAATTGGAGCAGGCATGCATCAAAACCGTGGAAGAAGGCAGGATGACGAAGAGCCTGTCCCTGATTTCCACCTGTGAGAATCCTGTCATTCTGAACAGCCTGGAATTCATTAAGGCCATCAGGGAGACACTGGATTCCCTCTTATAATCCCTGCTGATTACGATGCAACCACGGTGACGTCCGGCATTTCCTGCCATGTGGGCTGCCGGGGTGCATCGTTTACTGTAAAGGGCCTGCAGCCTGCCTGTGCAAGCCGGGCAGTCCGAACGCATTCTGCTGTCGGTTACTACCGTGTTTTGCACATGCAGGACAATGATACCCCTGGGGGGCCCTGGCGAATTTCGGGGCGGCTCATTCGGCCAGGACCGCCCACTGCTCATATAATCGCTCCAGCTCCGTTCCAATTGCCGCCTGCTCTGTCGCAAATTCCTGCAGCCTGGCGGCCTGGGTGGCGACGGAAGGAGCCGCCATGAGCATATCGATTTCAGCATTTCTTTCTTCCAATGCGGTAATCCGTTCTTCACATTTTTTGAGATCATTTTCTCTTTTACGGATTCTGGCCTGTTCTTCCTTCTTCGCTTTCCAGTCCAGCCTGCCGTCGGATGCGGCGGTTCCGGAGGCAGACACCGGCATGGCAGTGTCAAAAGCGGAAGCCTGAATTCCGGCGGCATCCGTCGTAGAAGCGGCATCCTGTTTTTCCAGATAATAATCGTAGTTGCCGATGTAGTTCACAAATTGCTTCGCTTTCAGCTCCAGTATCCTGCCGGCAGTCTTATTAATGAAATAACGGTCATGGGACACATACAGCACGGTCCCCTCATAACGGTTCAAGGCGTCCTCCAGAATTTCCTTGGAGACGATATCCAGGTGGTTGGTTGGTTCATCCAGGATCAGGAAATTGGCATTGCCCAACATCAGCTTGGCCAGGGAGACCCGTCCTCTTTCCCCGCCGCTCAGATCTTCAATCCGCTTAAAGACATCATCACCCGTAAACAGAAAAGCGGCTAACAGATTTCGAATTTCCGTGTTGCTGAGCGTGGGATTCTCGTCGGAAATCTCCTCAAACAATGTCTTTTCGGCGTGAAGCACATGATGCTCTTGGTCGTAATAGCCGATTTCCACATTTGTACCCAGGCGAAAGCTTCCCTGGTCTGCGGGGAGCAGCCCGTTCAGTATTTTCAGCAGAGTGGTTTTGCCGGTTCCGTTGTCACCGATAATCGCCACATGCTCTCCCCGTCGGATCTCCAGATTGACATGCTCGAACAGCAGGGAATCGCCGAAGGATTTCCCCAGATCTTCCAGAATCAGCACGTCGTTTCCGCTTTTTTTCCCGGGGACAAGCCTGATATGCATGTCTGTGCGCACTTCCGTCGGCTTCTCCAGGATTTCCGTCTTTTCCAGCAGTTTTTCACGGCTCTGTGCCCGTCTGACGAATTTTTCCCGGTTAAAGGACCGCAGCTTCTCAATAACCGCTTCCTGATGCCTGATTTCCCGCTGCTGGTTTAGATAAGCATGCATGGCAGCCTGCCGGAGCCGTTCTTTTTTGACTGCGTAATCGGCGTAATTCCCCATAAATGTTGTGGCCTTTGTCTGGTCAATCTCGATAACCTTGGTGGCTATACGGTTGAGAAAATAGCGGTCGTGGGAGACCACGATTACGGCGCCCCTATAGTTCATGAGGTAAGTTTCCAGCCATGTGATGGAGTTCATATCCAGGTGGTTGGTGGGTTCGTCCAGTATGATCAGGTCAGGCTTTTTCAGGAGAAGCTTGCTCAGGGCCACCCGGGTCTTCTGGCCGCCGGAGAGTGCGGCAACCGGCTTGTGGAATTCCTCCGGGGCAAATCCCAGCCCTTTCAGGACACCGGTTATTTCGCTTTTACAGGCGTAACCGCCGTCCGCCTCAAAAGCCTGGGTCAGCCTGGCATATTGTCCCATGAGTGCTTCCAGCTCGGCACCCTGTTTGGAAGGCATGTCCTTTTCGCATTCCCGGATGCGGCGCTCCAGATCGATCAGATGCTGTTTTACGGATAAAAGTTCCTCATAGATCGTGTTGGCGGTATTCACGGCGCCGTCCTGAGCCAGGTACCCCAGGCTCCTGTTTTTGGAGAGGGTAACGCAGCCGCCGTCAGGCTCCGTTTCCCCTACCAGAATGCGGAGCAAGGTGGTCTTACCGGCTCCGTTGATTCCCACAATGGCTGCTTTCTCGTAATCTTCAATATGAAAGCTGACGTTTTCCAGTACTTTATTTTCAATAAATGCTTTGCTGATATTCTGACAGGATAATATCATGATGCAGATGTCCATCCTTTCGTTCCCAATGTATCTTTTCCATTTTACTGTAGATATCGCAATTTGTCCAGCGGAAAACAGGCTTTCGGAACGGATGCTTCTGCCCATGCCCGCACCGGATGGCGGCTTCAGCCAGGCGGCCGGAACCGCCTTGGGAGACTGGCAGGGTAGCCACGCAGACGAAAATTCGGCGGATGGAAATCATTGACAGGAATTTCACATTTTGCTATGATGAATAAAGTGGTGAAACTTTTGCCATGTATAAATGGAGGTAGAGGATTTGGAAGAGAAGGAAATATCACAGGCTGTCATCGGGCGCCTTCCCAGGTACTTCCGATATCTGGGCGAGCTGAAGGACCAGGGAGTGGAGAGGATATCATCGCAGGACTTAAGTGGCCTGATGAAGGTAACAGCATCCCAGATCCGGCAGGATTTCAATAATTTCGGCGGTTTCGGGCAGCAGGGATACGGTTATAATGTAGAATACCTGTATAATGAGATCGGTAAAATACTTGGCTTGGACAGACAACATAATTTTATTATAGTAGGTGCCGGAAATTTGGGCCGTGCATTGGGGAATTATCTGAATTTTGAGAGGCGGGGCTTTATTTTTCGAGGGATGTTCGACTGTAATCCCGAACTGGTTGGGACGGATGTCAGGGGAATTGCCGTGATGCCTATGGAAGAGATGGAGCGGTTTGTCAGAGAGAATAATATTGACATCGCGGTTTTGACCATACCAAAGGCAGGAGCGGTTCCCGTGGCGGAGAAGCTGGTTCGGACGGGCATTCGCGCCATTTGGAATTTTGCCCATGTGGATTTGAACGTTCCGGAAGGCATACAGGTGGAAAATGTACATCTGTCGGACAGCCTGATGAAACTGTCCTACAATATCCGAAAAGGGCAGAATCCGGCGGAAGCGGCTGAGGGCGGAATGTAAAAACGCGGTATGCGGCAGAAGATGAAGAGAAGAAAACCTGCGCCGCCACAGGGCCTGAGAAAAGCGCTATGGCGGTGAAGGGGAGATTTGACGGGAGGTTACATACACGATGGACAGGAATGACAGGAATCAGAAGGAGACTTTTTCCCAGGCGCTGGAAGGCAAGAAAGTCCCGATTCTCACGTTGGATAATAAGTGGTATCATCTTTTTTCAGAGGAGAAGAGGCAGGAAGTTTCCGAACTGGAGCAGCAGCTGAATATCCTTTTGAAGCAGCAGGGCAGGCTCAACAATGAGATTAAGGATATCAAGAGACTGAAAAAGAAGCTGATGGGGGAAATCGTTTCCCTGATGGACGAGGCGGGCCAGGAAGCGGAGTCGGAAAATGTCCGGAAAATCGAACAGAACAAGACAAAGGTGGAAGAGTGCAACGAATTGCTGGAGGGACGGCAGGATGAGCTTCTGGATCTGCCGAAGCAGATTGAACAGGCGAATTTTCAGCTGATGCTGGCAACCATGGACAGCTGTTATGACACCATGAAGGAAAACGCGGAAGAAATTCAGGAAATCGCAAATTGGGTATCGGAAATTCGTATTGAATTAAAGAAGAAGCTGGTCAGAAAGCAGGAAATGGAACAGCGGAACCATGCGATTTATTCCTATATGCATGATGTGTTCGGCGCGGAGGTGATTGACATATTTGATCTGAAGTATAATCCAGACCAGCAGCATCCGGATTCCGGAGAGAAGTGAGCATCCGGACAGGGGATGTGAACCGAAACCGAAAAAACATTGACAAGGCTGTGCAAAGGGAAGGTACAGCGGCAGGAGTGTGCATATAAAATGAAATATCTGGTGTCTGCGTCCGAGATGCGGCGGTATGACAACAATACAATAGAAAAAATCGGTATTCCGGCCTGTGTGCTGATGGAGCGGGCTGCCCTTGCGGCGGCGGAAGCGGCAGAAGGGTATCGTGCAGGGCAGAATGCCGGAAAATCCGTACTCGTCATGGCAGGGACGGGCAACAACGGCGGAGACGGGCTGGCTGTATCGCGGCTTCTGTCCGAAAAGGGATATCAGGTGGAAGTCTGGTGTGTGGGAAATCGAGAGAGGGCTTCCGGGCAGTGGAAGCAGCAGATGGCGATTTTGAGAAATTATCCGGTGGCGTTTACGGAAAAACCCGCGGGGACGGCGTATACGGTTCTGGTGGACGCGCTGTTTGGTGTGGGGCTTACCAGGGAGGTGTCTGGGGAATTCGGGGAGTCCGTGCGCATTTTTAACGGTTTGAAAGGGTGGAAGCTTGCGCTGGACCTTCCCAGCGGGATTGATTCCGATACCGGGAAAGTCCTGGGATGTGCGGTAAAGGCGGATAAAACGGTTACTTTCGGATTCTGTAAAAGGGGGCTGATGCTGTATCCGGGATGCGGATATGCCGGGGAGGTGGTTACGGCGGAGATTGGCATTTCCGAGAGAAGCTTTTACGGGGAAGTTCCGCAGATGTACGCTTATGACGAGAATCCGCAGGCACTGATGCCGAAGCGGGACAGCGGAGGGAACAAGGGAACTTTCGGGAAGGTGCTTTTGGTGGCGGGAAGCATGAATATGGCCGGTGCGGCGGTGCTGGCGGCAAGAGCCGCTTACCGGGCTGGTGCGGGCATGGTGAAGGTGCTTTCTCCTGCGGAAAACAGAACGATTATACAGCAGTCGGTTCCGGAAGCGCTGTTCGGAACATGGGAGTTTCTGACAGAGGGGATGGAATGGGCGGATGTCATTGCCATCGGTCCGGGACTGGGCAAAGGATGCGCGGCGCGGCAATGCCTGGAGGAGGTGGTTCGGAACAGCGGTAAGCCGCTGCTGGCAGATGCAGACGGATTAAACCTGCTGTCTGAGGATGCCGTACTCAGGGGGATTCTGGCGGAGCAGGGAGCAGCGGGCAGGCAGATAGTACTGACGCCTCATGTGGGCGAGCTGGCAAGGCTTACGGGAAAGACGGCAGCCGCGTGCAAGGAAGATTTGCCGGGAACCGGAAGAGAGCTGGCAGAGCTGCTTCATGCCACGGTGGCGGCGAAGGACGCCAGGACTTTTATCTGCAAGCAGGGCCGGGGCTTCTGCGTGAACCTCACCGGCAACTGCGGTATGGCAACCGCAGGCAGCGGAGATGTGCTTGCCGGCGTCATTGCGGGGCTGCTGGCCCAGGGAATGGAAGCCTTTGATGCGGCGGCCGTGGGTGCATATATTCATGGACTGGCCGGCGACAGGGTATCCCGGGAAAAAGGAATGTATGCCTGTATGGCGTGGGATCTGGCGGAAGCGGTCGGATTGTGAGCTTGTATTATACGGATTTTTGCCGAAAGTGCCGTACTGCGGGCAGCAGAATGGAACTTTTTTGAAATTCATTCATATAATGGATAAGGAACCTTTTGAGATTCATGCCTGTCCCGGGTTTCCGACGGAAAAAAGGGCCTACAGTGAATAACTCCCTCAAAACTGGTAAAACTATCCTACAAATAACTTTTTTGTGGAATGGATTTGGAGGCAAAATGAGAAGAGGAGATGTATATTATGCGGACCTCAGGCCGGTGGTCGGGTCGGAACAGGGCGGTATCAGGCCGGTGCTGATTATTCAGAATGACATTGGCAACAAGCACAGCCCTACGGTCATCTGTGCCGCAATTACTTCCAAGATGAACAAGGCGAAGCTGCCTACGCATATCGAACTGAATTCTACGCTGTATGATATGGATAAAGATTCCGTGGTTCTGCTGGAGCAGCTTCGAACCATTGACAAAAAGCGTCTTAAGGACAAAGTGTGCCATCTGGACGGGGATATCATGCGGCGAGTGAACAGGGCATTGATGGTCAGCCTGGAACTGGATACATAATTCAGGTGAGATTAAGCCCCTTCTTGACGAACGGAACGGGAAATGGTATATTTATGGGAGTATTTCACGGATAATGTCCGGGAGACAGACAATAAGAAAGGAATTTGGAGGAAAGAAATAAAATGGATGACGGTGGGCCTACTGCCAGTATTATCTGCTTTGCAGCATTGCTTTTGATCGACATGTTTTTCTATGGTTTCGGAGCGGCCATAGCCGCTCTGAACGAGAAAGAGGTGGAAAGGAGGGCCGAGGAGGAAAAGGACAGGAAATCGATCAGGTTAAAAATGATCATCAGCAATCCTGCGGAATATGAAGATACCGTGCAGCTGATTACGATTCTGATCAATATCGTGATCGGAGCGGTGCATCTGGGACTGCTGCTTGGGAATGTGTCCGGCGGTCTGCAGTTTGTGGCAGAGCATCAGCTGAAGCTGAAGGCAGTACCGGCGGAAGTGATAGTGGTTCTGGCGGCGATACTATCCGCGCTGCTGCTTTTATACATAACGCTTACCATGGGAGTCCTGCTCCCAAAGACAATAGCGGCAAGGGCGCCTGATAAGTGGGCTTATTTCTGTATTACGCCGGTTTACATCCTGATGAAGGTGCTGATGCCCTTTACCGGGCTTGTCAGGATTACGGCCAGGGCAATTCTGAGGATATTCGGCGTTCACGGAAATGCGGGCGAGACAGACGTAACGGAGGAAGAGATCATCAATATGGTCAATGAAGGTCATGAACAGGGGGTCATCCAGGCCAGCGAGGCGGAGATGATTTCCAATATCTTCGAATTTGGGGATAAGGAAGCCCAGGACATCATGACCAACCGGAAGAGTATCGTGGCAATTGATGCGGACATGAGTCTGCGGGATGCCATTACTTTTATGATGGAGGGAAAGAACAGCCGCTATCCCGTTTACGAGGAAAATATTGACCATATCATCGGGATACTGCACTTAAAGGATGCCCTGCGCTACCATGCTGATGCGGGTAATTTAAATACGCCTCTTAAAAACCTGGAAGGGCTGATGCGGGAACCCGTTTTTATACCGCGTACCAGGAACATTGACGAACTGTTCCGCGAGATGCAGGCAGGAAAGCAGCAGATGGTGGTTGTTGTGGACGAGTACGGACAGACAGACGGGCTTGTGGCCATGGAGGACATCCTGGAGGAAATTGTCGGCAATATACTGGATGAATATGATGAAATCAGCCACCATATTGAGGAGAAGGGAAATAACGAATATGTCATTGAGGGGATGACGCCCCTGGAGGAACTGGAGAAACGGTTGGGGATTACGTTTGAGGATGAGGAGTTTGAGACTTTGAACGGCTTCCTGATTTCCAGGCTGGACAGAATACCGGAACCGGATGAGCAGTTTGACATAGATTACCACGGCTATCATTTCAAGATATTGTCTGTTGAAAATAAGATGATTCGAAGCGTGTCGGTGACGAAACTGCCGGAAGCGGATCCGGCACTTGAAGATGAAGATAAAAAGTGATATGATAAAGCCCGTCCGGTTTCAGCGGAGGACGGCAGAAAATAAACAGAGCGAAAAAGGAGAAAATGTATGTCAGGACATTCAAAGTTTGCCAATATTAAGCATAAAAAGGAAAAGAACGATGCGGCTAAGGGCAAGATTTTTACCATTATAGGAAGGGAAATCGCCGTGGCGGTAAAGGAAGGCGGCCCGGACCCGAATAACAACTTTAAGCTTGCAACCGTTGTTGCCAAGGCTAAGGCCAACAACATGCCAAACGATACCATTGAGAGAGGCATCAAGAAAGCGGCCGGGGATGTGGGCAATGTAAATTACGAGTATGTGACTTACGAAGGATACGGACCCAACGGAATCGCAATCATTGTGGACGCGCTGACGGACAATAAGAACCGCACGGCGGCCAACGTGAGAAGCGCCTTCACGAAGGGACAGGGAAACGTGGGTACGCCCGGTTGCGTGTCCTTTATGTTTGACAAAAAGGGACAGATTATCATAGACAGGGAAGAATGCGAGGCGGAAGCGGACGACCTGATGATGACGGCCCTGGATGCGGGAGCGGAGGATTTCAACGAAGAAGAGGACAGCTATGAGGTACTGACGGATCCCGACAATTTTGAGGAAGTCCGAAAAGCACTTGAGGATGCGAAAATTCCCATGTTGAGTGCGGAAGTCACCATGATTCCCCAGAATTATGTGGTCCTGACCGATGAGACTGCGATTAAGAATCTGCAGAAGACGCTTGACCTGCTGGATGACGATGACGATGTCCAGGCAGTTTACCACAACTGGGATGAGGAGTAAGCTGCGGTATACGGTTTATGGCCTGCAGAAACTTCGGAAAGGAACAATTTATGGACAGACTGGCAATTGTGGTTCCCTGTTATAACGAGGAGGAAGTACTGAAGCTTGCCTCTCAGGCGCTCCGCAGCGTGTTGGACAGGCTGGTTCAAAGCGGAAAAATAGCTTCCGACAGCTTTATCCTGTTTGTAAATGACGGCAGTAAAGACAAAACCTGGGACCTGATTGAGGAGGAACACAAAACGTATCCCGTACAGGTAAGCGGCGTCAAGCTGGCGGGGAATGTGGGGCATCAGTTTGCCCTGACGGCGGGACTGATCACGGCCATGGAGCGGAGCGATGTAACGATTTCCATAGATGCCGACCTGCAGGATGATGTGGATGTCATTGAGGAAATGATTGACAAATTTCATGCAGGGAGCGACATTGTGTACGGCGTCAGGAAGGAACGGAAGACGGATACTTTTTTTAAGCGCACCACGGCACAGGCTTTTTATAAGCTGATGGGTCTGATGGGGGTAAAAACCGTATATAACCATGCGGATTTTCGCTTAATGTCCAGACGTGCAGTGGAAGAATTCTCGAAATATAAGGAGACGAATCTGTTCCTGCGGGGGATGATGCCGCTGATCGGGTATCAGACGGACTGTGTATATTATGATCGCAAGGAGCGTGCGGCGGGAGAGTCCAAATATCCGCTGAAAAAAATGCTTGCGCTGGCTTTTAACGGGATTTCCTCATTCAGTGTAAAGCCCATCAGCATGATACTGGGAATCGGGCTTTTGATTATCATTGCCTCCGTGCTTGCACTGATATATGCGTTGATTTCTTATTGTACAGGCCATGTAGTGCCGGGGTGGACTTCCCTGATTCTGTCCATCTGGTTTCTGGGCGGGCTGCAGCTGCTGGCGATTGGTATGGTGGGACAGTATATCGGGAAGATTTACATTGAGGTCAAGCAGAGGCCCCGTTATAATATAGAAAAAGTTCTCTGCAGTGCGGATCCGTTTTCGGGAGAAGGGAAAGCAGCGGAGAAATAAGCATACGGGAAGAGTGCCAGGGAAACCGGGAAGGCTGACATGACTTGGAAAAAGAATGCATTTAGTTATCTGATATGGACTGTATATACACTTATCACCGGTACTGCCCTGGTCAGCCTGGGAAGTATGTTTTGCGTGGAAACGGGTGTTGCCGCCTGGTGGGGAATTTTGGCCTCTGCCCTGTACATGGGGATCGTGGGGGCACTTGTATTCCTGCTGCATAAAGGAGCCGGGACACGTTTTATTTTTGCGGAAAAGAACCCTGCTGTGCTTTTGGCAGCGGAGATAATTCTGGCGGCAGGCCTTCTGGTATTGGGCTGTTTTCAGAGAGTACTCCGGGTGGGGGAAGCGGAAGAGGTTGCGTTGTATTTTGAAATGGCGGAGGTTGTGGTCGGGCAAAGCGTTCCCCAGACGGTCCACGGGGCGGTGCATTTCTATGTCAGGCTTCTGCATGTTGTCTTCCGTTTTCTGGGGAACCAGTACGCAGCCGGGATATGGCTCCAGATATGCCTGCAGCTTGCCGGTTCCCTGGTGCTGTATTTTGTCATGAGAAGGCTTTCGGGCGTTATATCCGCCCTTGTCACCTTTACGTTCTGTATGTGCGCGCCGTATATGGTGCAGGGCGCATTGGTGCTTTCGCCGGGGACGCTGTATTTTCTCTTTCTGGGAATCGCGGCGTGGCTGACACACCTGGTTTGCGGAGGCAGGCTCCGCCTTCCGGCGTTTGTGTTCGCAGGCATCCTGGCCGGGCTGTGCTGTTATATCGATATCGGTGGAATGTTGCTGTTGATTCTGGCTGCCGCCATTGCTTTTTCGGAACAGGCGGGCGGCATTTCCGTCAGGAAAAGGGTGACGGCGGTGGGGATCTGCCTGGGGGCGGCAATTTTGGGATTTGCGGCTTTTATCTGGGCGGACGCCTTTATGAGCGGGAAAGATTTCCGGAGAGTGGCCGGCGCATGGTTTGCGCTGTATCAATCGGAAGGTTTCCGGCTGCCGTTTACCGTGGGACCGACCGGTTCTGTTTGGGAGGGCCTGGGACTATTCGGACTGATGGCATTCGGGATCTTCAGCTTCTGGTGTGATAAGGGAAGGGAATATTATTCACTCTATGTTGGGGCTGCATGTGCCGTTATGCTGGCGATCTGCTTCGGAATCTACACGGAGGAGATGCCCGGTTACCAGTCTCTGTATCTGATCTTTGCGATGCTGGCGGGAGCAGGCCTGAAGCCCTGTATCTGCAGTGCGGCTCCGGCGGAAAGCCTCCGGGGGATTTGCGCAGAGACGGCTGGGGGAAGAGAAGGAAGCCACTTGGCGGCTGCGGAAGGTTTGACGGAAGGTATCCCGACATGTGCGGCACTGGAAAAAGAGTCCGGTACGGATTCGGAGGACGCAATGGAAGGGGAGGTGCGGCAGGATGAGGAGGGCCGGTACGGGGAATTGCCCGGGGCGGCTGCGGGAAAAGAAGCGCCGAAGGTCCGGTATCTGGATAATCCGCTGCCGCTGCCGAAAAAACATGTAAAACGGGTGCTGGATTATTCTTTGGAGATTTCCAACGACGACGATTTTGACTATCCGATTGAGGAAAACGACGATTTTGATGTATAAGCAGGTGTAAAAATCAAATTTCAGGATATGCTAACAGGGAGTGCAGAAGCGGAAAAGGCGGAGCGCTCCCTGGTCTGCTTTCTGAAAACAGGATTCTGTCTGCGGAAAACACGCGGTCACAATGGGCAGGAGGGCAGCCGGGAAAATCTGACGTTTTGAGAGAAGGAGAACGGAATGTCTGAGCAGAAAGGTGACAGGAAGATAGAGAAAGAAGAGCATCAGGACGAAAGAATAGAGCAGACTGGCCAGGTGACGCTGGATGACAGCGGGAAACTGGGAAATATTCATCTCATTTCCATTATCGGAGAAGTTGAGGGGCATGAAAATCTGTCAAATAATTCCAAGACCACCAAGTATGAGCATATATTGCCCAGCCTGGCAGCCATAGAGGACAGCAAGGACATACAGGGGGTGTTGGTACTCTTGAATACCATGGGCGGTGATGTGGAGGCGGGGCTGGCGATTGCGGAAATGATTGGCTCTTTGAGCAAGCCCACCGTATCTCTGGTGCTTGGAGGGAGTCATTCTATAGGCGTACCGATTGCAGTGAGTACGGATTATTCCTACATTGTACCCACCGGCACAATGGTAATTCATCCGGTGCGGATGAGCGGAATGGTGATAGGGGTGCCGCAGACCTTTGAATATTTTAAATTGATTCAGGACCGTATCACAGGCTTTGTATGCAGTCACTGCAGAATAGACAAGAGCACGCTTGAGAGCCTGATGATGGAGACAGGTGTCCTGACGAAGGATGTGGGAACCATTCTGGTCGGAGAAGAGGCTGTGAAACGGGGGATTATTGACGAGGTAGGCGGAATTGACAGGGCCATTGCAAAACTGCATTCCATGATACAGGATGCAGATTGAATTGCCGTATCGGCCGACGGCAGCCAAGAAAATACTAGGTGACAATTCAGAGTAAAAATGATATAATTGTAAAATCGCTGGAGGAGAGATTTAAAATTTGTAAGAAGTGAGGTCGATCAGATGGCTGCTTCCAATGGAAGAAAAACATCATCTTCAAACAGAAAAAGAACAAAAAGCACTGCTGCCAAAGCTTCCGGCCGGAAACGGAAAACAAATACGGCAGCACAGGACAGTGCCCTCTTTCACGAGATAGAACTGGTTGTATTGCTTGCTGCCATGGTATTTTTATTCTGTTGTAATTTCGGCCTTGTAGGCCCTGTAGGAGATGCAGTCAGCGGGGTTTTGTTTGGGATATTCGGACTGACGGCCTATGTGCTTCCGGTGCTGCTTTTTTTTGCCGTGGCCTTTTGGTTTGCAAATGCGGGGAATTCCAGTGCAGTGAGAAAGCTGACGGCAGGAATCGTGCTTTTTCTGATGGCAGGGATCGTGTGTGACCTGATTGCAAAAGGCGCTGCCGGCATGGAGGAATACAGCGCGGGCGCGTTATATGAGAACTGCCGGGAGACGAAGGGCGGCGGCGGCGTCATAGGCGGAAGCATCAGTTTCCTGCTGTTGGGATATCTGGAGACCATAGGTACAATTCTGGTGGTTTTACTGTGTACTGTAGTCAGCCTGATCCTGTTGACGGAAAAATCTCTGCTGGGCAGCGTAAAGCGCGGCGGAAGCCGTATGCGTGAGCTGTCCAGAGAGGAGTCGGAGAGGCGTCGGGAAATGGCGGAAGAGCGTCGCCTGGAGCAGGAGGAACGTACCCGGAGACGCCGGGAAATGGCGGAAGAGCGCAGGACCGAGCAGGAGGAGAATCGGATACGGCGCAGGGAAGAGGAGAAGTCCCGACGCCAGGCGCAGGAAGAACAGCGCGCACAGAAAGCTGCCGAGCGCAGGCTGAAGGCGGAAGAGAAAGAAAACGAAAAAATACTGCGGATGGACAGAAGAGAAGGCGTGTCGCTGGATACGGTTCTGTTTCGTTCGGAGGATACACATCGCCGTAATGATATGCATGAGATTATTCTTTCGGAAGAAGAACTGGGTATCGTCCGGAATCAGGAGGACACGCCGGCCGCAGCTTCCGCAGAAGAGACGGCTGCATGCGGAACGGGAGAGATACATACGCATGGTACAAAGAGGGCGGATACCGACAACAGGGCGGTGAAAACGCAGTCTGCCGGCGGTGAAAACGGGAATGGAGACGCAGGAACCGTGGAGCGCGCATTGTCTGCCATACGGATTCACAGGGCGGAAAGCGAAGCGGCAGTGCCCGGTCCGGAACCTGTATCTGCAGAAGAAAGAAAAACGGAGTCCGAAGCGGAGGAGATCTATGCAGCCAGACTGCGTGCAATGCAGAGGCAGGCATATTTTTCGGCTGCGGATTCCGATGCATGTCAGGAAGTACAGGCTGTATCATCGGCAGACGGGATGGCAGAAAAGGAGGAAACGGCAGAACGCTTCGGGTTTGGCGGCCATGCCGGCAGGGTCATGCCGGAGGGAGCAGAGCAGGGGATTTCGGCTGTCCGGCAAGGAGAAATACAGACAGACCAAAGGAATTCGGCAGAACCTGGGAATGGGGCAGGCCGGGAAATCAGACGGGAACCGGAATTGCAGGCAGACAGAAGGAGTCTTGGAGAGCCTGGGAATGGGGCAGACCGGGAAATCAGACGGGAATCGGAACCGCAGGCAGACAGAAGGAGTTCTGCAGAGCCTGGGAATGGGGCAGGCCGGGAAATCAGACGGGAATCGGAACCGCAGGCAGACAGAAGGAGTCTTGGAGAGCCTGGGAATGGGGCAGACCGGGAAATCAGACGGGAATCGGAACCGCAGGCAGACAGAAGGAGTTCTGGAGAGTCAGGAAATCCGTCTGTCTGGGAAAACCGGGTTGAACCGGGAGCGGACCGGAGAATATGGGGAGAACCGAATGGACCCGCGGGGAGCAATCCGGCGCCGGGATCGGAATTCGGTACAGGGCCTGGGACATTCCCGGGAAATGCTGCCGCCTCCACAGTGGGGCAGGGCAACCGGGTACAGCCGGAAATGGCGGCACCGAAGAAATATCATTTCCCGCCCATCTCACTTTTGCAGAAGGGTGTGGCGGTTACAGGGGATTCCGAGCGTGAACTGAGAGAGACGGCAATGCATTTACAGCAGACGCTGAGTACGTTCGGCGTCAAGGTGACGATTACGGATATCAGCCAGGGTCCCAGTGTGACCCGCTATGAACTGCAGCCGGAGCAGGGGGTAAAGGTATCCAAAATCGTGGGGCTGACAGACGATATCAAACTGAACCTTGCGGCAATGGATATCCGAATCGAAGCACCCATTCCCGGAAAGGCGGCAATCGGAATCGAGGTGCCCAACAAAGAGACCATGCCTGTGGGGCTGCGGGATTTGCTGGAAACAAAAGAATTCAGTGATTTCCAGTCCAGCCTTGCCTTTGCGGTGGGAAAGGATATTGCAGGCAAGGTAGTGGTTTCGGATATTGCCAAGATGCCGCATATGCTGATTGCCGGCGCTACAGGCTCCGGTAAATCGGTATGTATCAACACGTTGATCATGAGCATCCTGTACAAGGCACATCCCGATGATGTGAAGATGATCATGGTAGATCCGAAAGTAGTGGAATTAAGTATTTACAACGGTATTCCGCACCTGCTGGTTCCGGTGGTGACAGATCCAAAGAAGGCCTCTGCCGCGCTTCACTGGGGAGTGACGGAAATGGACGACAGATACCGGAAGTTTGCGGAGTATGGTGCCCGGAATCTGAAAGAATATAATAAGAAGGTGGAGGCGCAGCAAAAGAGGGGCGATGCAAACGCGCCGAAGAAGCTGCCTCAGATTGTCATTATCGTAGACGAGCTTGCGGACTTGATGATGGTATGTCCGGGAGAGGTGGAAGCATCCATCTGCCGCCTGGCACAGCTGGCACGAGCCTGCGGTATTCATCTGGTCATTGCGACACAGCGTCCCAGTGTGGACGTCATTACGGGCCTGATCAAGGCAAACATGCCCAGCCGTGTGGCATTTTCCGTCTCCAGCGGGGTGGATTCCCGAACCATATTGGATATGGTGGGAGCGGAGAAACTGCTGGGCAAAGGAGATATGCTCTTTTATCCCCAGGGATATCCCAAGCCGGCCCGTGTGCAGGGAGCGTTCGTCTCTGACCAGGAGGTTGCGGATGTGGTTGATTTCCTGAAAAATCAGGCACTGGGCAATACATATGCGATGGAGATAGAAGAGAAAATAACAAGCATGGGAAGCAGCGCCGGAGAGAGCGAGAAATCCTCCGGGGGGAGTTCCGTGGATGAACTGTTTGAGAAAGCGGGCCGTCTCATTATAGATAAGGACAAAGCCTCCATCGGCATGTTGCAGCGGGCGCTGCAGATTGGCTTTAACAGGGCCGCAAGGATAATGGATCAGCTTTGCCAGTATGGCGTAGTGGGGGAAGAAGAGGGGACTAAACCCAGGAAAATTCTGATGAGTCCGGAACAGTTTGAACAATTGCTCGAGGAAGTGGCCTGATCTTGGGGCTGTCAAAAACAGATAAAAAAGGAGAGAACCCATGAAGACAGATTTGGAAATTGCTCAGGAAGCTGTGATGGAACCAATCGCCAAGGTGGCTGAAAAGCTGGGGATTCCGGAAGACGCCCTGGAATTGTACGGCAGGTATAAGGCGAAGATTTCCGATGAATATCTGGAACAGATTCAGGAAAAACCGGACGGAAAGCTGATTCTAGTGACGGCGATCAATCCGACTCCGGCAGGAGAAGGGAAGACGACGACAAGCGTAGGCCTGGGGCAGGCTTTCGGCAGGCTTGGAAAAAAGGCAGTCGTTGCCCTGAGGGAGCCTTCTCTGGGACCCTGTTTTGGCATCAAGGGCGGGGCAGCAGGCGGCGGATATGCACAGGTGGTACCCATGGAGGAACTGAATCTTCACTTTACGGGAGATTTTCATGCGATTACCTCTGCCAACAATCTTCTGGCCGCTTTGCTGGATAACCATATCCAGCAGGGAAATGAGCTTCAGATTGACAGCAGGCAGATTGTCTGGAAGCGTTGCATGGATATGAACGACAGGGTCCTGCGCAACATCGTGGTAGGGCTGGGAAACAAAATGGATGGTTTCGTGAGGGAAGACCATTTTGTCATCACTGTCGCAAGCGAGATTATGGCGATTCTGTGTCTGGCGGAAGATATGAAAGATTTAAAGGAGCGCCTGTCCAGGATTATTGTCGCATATAATTATGCGGGAGAGCCTGTGACGGCAGGCGATTTGCAGGCAGTCGGCTCCATGGCGGCTCTTCTGAAGGATGCCATGAAGCCGAATCTGATTCAGACGCTGGAACACACGCCTGTGCTGGTACACGGAGGCCCTTTTGCAAATATTGCGCATGGCTGCAATTCCGTCAGGGCGACACGAACGGCCTTGAAGATGGCGGATTATTGTATTACGGAAGCCGGATTTGGAGCGGATCTGGGTGCCGAGAAATTTTTCGACATTAAGTGCCGGATGGCGGGGCTGAAGCCGGACGCCGTGGTGATTGTTGCAACAGTCCGTGCTTTAAAATACAACGGAGGTGTGGCGAAGCCTGATTTGGGGGTTGAAAATCTGGAAGCCCTGGAACAGGGAATCGTGAACCTGGAGAAGCATATTGAGAATCTGCATAGATATGGTGTGCCTGTGGTAGTGACACTGAACTCCTTTGTCAGCGATACAGAGGCTGAGGTCCGTTTTATTCGGGAATTCTGCCAGGACAGAAATTGTGAATTTTCGCTGTCCGAGGTGTGGGAGAAGGGCGGCGAAGGCGGCAGGGAACTGGCGGAAAAGGTGTTGGCCACGCTGGCGGAAAAGGAGAGCCATTTCAGGGTCCTGTATGAGGATTCGCTGCCTTTGGAGGACAAGATTCGCACAGTGGCAACGGAAATATATGGTGCAGGCAGCGTCACGTTTACGCCGGCTGCGAAAAAACAGCTGAAGAAGCTGACGGAACTTGGGTTCGGACAGTTTCCGGTATGCATGGCAAAAAACCAGTATTCCCTTTCGGATAATCCAAAGCGCCTTGGGCGTCCGTCCGGTTTTGAGCTTACCGTCAGGGAAGTATATGTATCGGCAGGCGCAGGATTTGTGGTTGCGCTGACAGGAGATGTAGTGACAATGCCGGGACTGTCCAAAAAGCCGTCGGCCATAGGGATAGATGTCAATGAAAATGGTGTAATTACCGGTTTATTTTAATGAGGTAATACGGATATGAAATGTCCTAATTGTGGTTTTGAAATGCCCGAGGGCGTTCTGTATTGTGAGCATTGCGGTGAGGATATTCACATTGTACCGGATTTCGAACCTGAGCTGGAACGGAATCTGGAAGAAACTATGGAACAGACAATCAGCAATGTTTTGGAGGAACTGCATGAAGGCATGGCCGGAGGCGGAGAGAGCGGGCCAGAAGGGGAGTCGGAGTATGAGGAACCTGAAGACGACAGAGGTGTAGTACATAAAAAAAGGCTTTGGCCCAAAATATTACTGACTTTTGTGTTTATGCTTCTTTTTGCCGCCGGGGCCGTGGGGTGGTATATATATAGCTATAATTCCGAGGAGTACCAGGTGGACAGGGCAACGGAATATGTTGCGCAGGGAAAATATGACCAGGCAATTTCCTGTTATAACCGGGCTTTGGAGCTTGATGCGGAGAATATCGAACTGATTTTCAGCTTGGCGGATGTCTATCTGCTGAAAAACAATAAAGTGGAATACGAATACCTTCTGCGGGAGATTGTGAGAAGTGAAAAGGCTACTGCGGAGCAGCTGAACGGTGCGTACGGGAAACTGATAGCCATATACAGAGACAGGGAAGACTATCAGACGATTAACGAGCTGCTGTTGGCAAGCCAGAACGACGTTTTGCTGTCCACTTATCAGAATTACATTGTAAAGGTGCCTGAATTCAGTGTCAATGAGGGATATTATACCAGTATACAGCCCTTGAAGCTGACGGCAGCCGGCTCCGGAAATATTTATTATACGCTGGACGGAAGTGAGCCTACAGCGGAGAGCAGCCAGTATACCGCTCCCATCATTCTGGAAAATGGTGATTATGTTGTAAAGGCCTTTGTTGTCAATGAACGGGGAATTGCCAGTGAAGTGGTGACAAAGGAATATCATATAGAAAACAAGGAAATCCCGCCCCCTGAGGTCAATGCCATCAGCGGAGAATATAATTTTCCGATGAATATTGAGATTACCGGCGATACGGAGGATGTCTATTATACCACAGACGGCAGTGACCCGACCTATTCGTCTACGGCGTATACCGGGCCGATTCCCATGCCTCTTGGAAAATCGAATTTCAAATTTGCTAGAATTGTGGAAGGCGTAACAGGTACCATTGCGGAACGGACTTACCGGCTTGTCATGAATACGGAATACACACCGGAAGAGGCTGTGACAGATGTGACGGAATATTCCATGTCTATCGGAAAGATTTATGATATGGAAGGGCATTTTGACGAGTCGGGAGATTCGTATGTGTACCAATACCTTTATGTGACAAATATTAAGAAGATAGACGATTTCTATGTCATTGTGGAACTTTACAGGACAGCGGACGGAAAGACGACAAGAACCGGAAATAATTTTGCGGTGAATGCCTACACAGGAAAGCTTTTTAAGCTTCAGCGGGATGAAAGGGGCCGTCTGGACCTGATTGATTTTGAAGAAAATGAGGATTCTCCGGATGGAGAGTAGAGAGGTGGATTATGTACAAAATCGTAAAGAAAGAAGAACTTACCACGAACATTTTTCTCATGGATGTGGAAGCGGTCAGGGTAGCGAAGACCTGCCAGCCGGGACAGTTTGTCATTGTACGTACAGATGCGGAGGCAGAGCGGATTCCGCTTACCATCTGCGACTATGACAGGGACAAAGGGACCGTGACAATCGTATTCCAGTGTGTGGGCGCTGCTACTCATATCATGGCAGGGCTTAAGGAAGGAGATGCTTTCCATGATTTTGTAGGACCGCTGGGATGCCCTTCTGAGCTGGTGAATGAATCGGCGGAAGCGCTGCAGAAAAAGAAGATCCTGTTTGTGGCGGGAGGTGTCGGTGCGGCTCCCGTGTATCCCCAGGTGAAATGGCTGCATGAGCATGGTGTGGCTGCGGATGTAATCGTGGGCAGCAAGACCAGGGATCTGCTGATTCTGGAGAAGGAGATGGAAGCCGTAGCGGGCAATCTCTACATAACCACGGACGACGGTTCTTATGGCAGAAGCGGTATGGTAACACAGACCATTCAGGAGCTGGTGACGGAAGGAAAGCATTATGATGTGTGCATTGCCATCGGCCCTATGATTATGATGAAATTTGTCTGTCTCCTGACAAAGGAGCTGGGTATTCCCACCGTTGTCAGCCTGAATCCCATTATGGTGGACGGTACGGGCATGTGCGGCGCCTGCCGTGTGACTGTAGACGGAAAGGTGAAGTTTGCATGTGTGGACGGCCCGGAGTTTGACGGGCATGGGGTGAATTTTGACGAAGCCATGAGGCGGCAGACGTTGTATAAGACAGAGGAAGGCAGGGCTATGCTGAAGCTTCAGGAGGGGGATACCCATCAGGGCAGGTGCGGGAATTGCCAGTGACGAATCTTTTGCCGGAAAACGGAGGTTTTAATCCGTGCTTTGCCAAAGCGATGGGAATCTGTAAAACCGGAAGTCTGATAAAGCAGGATTCAGAGTTTTCGGGAGACTATTAAGGACAAACGGAGGGACGGTAATAAATGGATGTTTTAACAAAAATCCCGGTGAGGGAGCAGGATGCCAGGGAACGTGCAGCCAATTTTGAGGAAGTTTGCCTGGGATATAACCAGGAGGAGGCCCAGGCCGAGGCGGATCGGTGCATTAATTGTAAGAATGCCCAGTGCATAAAGGGATGCCCTGTTGCAATCGACATTCCCGGTTTTATTGAGAAGGTAAAGGAAGGCAATATTGAAGAGGCTTACCAGATTATCAGCAAATCCAGTGCGCTTCCGGCAGTCTGCGGGCGGGTATGCCCTCAGGAGACTCAGTGCGAGGGGAAATGCATCCGAGGCATTAAGGGTGACCCCATTTCCATCGGCAAGCTGGAACGCTTCGTGGCGGACTGGGCAAAGGAGAACGGAATCAAGCCCCGGGGGGCAGCTCAGAAGAAGGGCAGGAAGGTTGCAGTCATCGGTTCCGGTCCTGCAGGATTAACCTGTGCGGGAGATCTGGCGAAAATGGGATATGACGTCACGATATTCGAAGCGCTTCACGAGCCGGGCGGTGTGCTGGTATATGGTATTCCGGAGTTTCGCCTTCCGAAAAAAGCCGTTGTGGCGGAGGAGATCGAGAATGTAAAGGCTCTGGGCGTTAAGATAGAGACGAATGTGGTGGTAGGAAAATCCGTCACCATCGATGCCCTGATTCAGGAGGAAGGATTTGAGGCCGTGTTTATCGGATCCGGTGCCGGGCTTCCCAAGTTTATGGGTATTCCGGGGGAGAATTCCAATGGTGTATTCTCCGCAAACGAGTACCTTACCAGGAGCAATCTGATGAAAGCCTTTGACAGTAATTCCAATACGCCTATTATGAACAGCAAAAAGGTTGCTGTGGTGGGCGGCGGGAACGTTGCCATGGACGCGGCGAGAACTGCACTTCGGCTGGGAGCGGAGGTCCATATCGTATACCGCCGCAGTGAGGAAGAGCTTCCGGCCAGGGTGGAGGAAGTCCATCATGCGAAAGAGGAAGGAATTATATTTGACCTGCTAACCAATCCTACTGAGATCCTGGCGGATGAGAAAGGCTGGGTAACCGGGATGAAATGCATACGGATGGAGCTGGGTGAGCCGGATGCTTCCGGGCGCAGGCGTCCGGTGGAGATTCCGGATTCGGAATTTACCATGGAGCTGGATACCGTGATTATGTCACTGGGAACCTCTCCGAATCCCCTGATTTCTTCCACTACGGAAGGGCTGGAGACGAATAAGTGGAAATGTATCGTGGCCGAGGAGGAAAACGGACAGACCAGCAAGGCAGGTGTCTATGCCGGCGGTGATGCCGTCACAGGCGCAGCTACCGTAATTCTGGCCATGGGTGCCGGAAAGGCGGCTGCGAAAGGGATAGACGAATACTTAAGCAGTAGGTAATGCAGCACCC